>NZ_JBHLTL010000002.1:0-916 GCF_042434435.1 Novosphingobium aquiterrae
CAACTGCGCACCCTCGTCCGGTCCCTCCAGGTCCCGGAGCCCAACCCAAAACCTGGTCGCCCGAGAACCTACACCGACACCCATCTCCTGCGCCTTCACGTCTACCGGGTCCTTATGGGCTGGTCCGTGGAACGCATGCTCCGGGAACTCCGACGAGACCCCTCCCTGCGCCGGGCGCTAGGCCTGCCCGGCGTTCCCGGTCGGGCCACGGTGAGCGAGCGGAGCAAGCACCTGCCCTGGCGGGCGCTTTGGCAAAGGCGGGAGCGGGAAGAGGAGGGGGCCAAAAGAAGGGTCCTGGGTTTAGACGCCACCCCCCTGCCTGCCCAGGCCACGGACCCCGAAGCCCGGTGGGGGAAGGATTCCAGGGGGCAATGGGTCTACGGGTATAAGCTCCACCTGCTCCTGGACCTAGACACGGGGGAGGTCCTGGCCCTCTCCGTGACCCCGGCCCACCGGCACGATGGTCCGGTGGGCCTGGCCCTGGTGCGGGGGATGGCCCCTTTGGAAGGGGAAAAGCCCTCCCTGCTCCTTGCGGATTCTGCTTACGATGCCGAGGTTCTCTTTGAGGCTGCGGAGGGGAAGGGGCTTTTGCTCCTTTCTGGGCACAACCGAAGACGGGGGAAGCCCAGGGGGAAAAGGAGGAAGAGCAACTTGCGGCGGCTTCAGCGTGGGGCCTACCGTGGGCTGTACCGACGAAGGTGGGAGCTGGAGACGGTGGTTGGTTTGTTGAAGGGCCCCTTAGGCCTGGAGGCTTGTGTAGGGCGGGTGCGGGGCCTGGAGGCGGTCATCCGGCAGGTGATGGCGGTGGTAACGGCCTTTTCCTTCGTAGCCCAAGCGTTGGCTCGGGCTGCCTTACCCATCGCCTGGGTAGCTAGGGTGGCGGCGTGAATAGTGTCGGAGCGAATAACCGAAGGGG
>NZ_JBHLTL010000003.1:0-1305 GCF_042434435.1 Novosphingobium aquiterrae
GCGTCATGCCGGATGTCAAGGCGCCATGCAGCAGGACTTTACCCACATCTCCGTTTCGTGGTAAATCTCCCCTTGCGGGCGCAGCCCGTATCTGGTACCGGGGGTGATCCATGGACATGCTCAAGGTGGCCGAGGCCAGGCTCCAGGAGTTCACGGGCCGTTTTGCGAGCGTTTTCCCCCGATAAGCGCCTCCACCGACGGTTTGAAGAGGTGGTGCGGGGCGCCTTGGCCGCAGGCTCAGCCCGGGTGAGCGAGATGGTGGCCTCGCTCCCTTCTCCCCTCCAGAACCGCTTCCACCAGGCCAAAGCCCTTTACCGCTTCCTGTCCAACCCACGGGTGGAGGCAGAAGCCCTCCTTGACCGGGTCTATCAGGAGAGCGCGACTGCCCTGGAGGGTGAGGAGGTTCTGGTCCTCCTGGACCTGAGCCCGGTGGCCAAGCCCTATGCCCGGGCCCTGGAGGGGATAGCCCGGGTGGGGAAGGATAGGCGGCCCGGGTACGAGCTCCTCACCGCCCTGGGGTTGGACCCCGCGGGGCGGCTGGCCCTGGGGTACGCCCACCTGGTGGCCTACGGGGAGAGGGGGTTTGCCAGCCTGCCCAAGGAGGTGGAGGGAGCCATTGAGGCGGCCCGGGAGCGATTGGGGGGCGTGGGCAGGAGGCTGGTGTATGTGGCGGACCGGGGGTTTGACGACCGGAAGGTGTTTGGGCAGGTGCTGGCCCTGGGGGNGGCGAAGGTGGCTTCTTCCCTGGCCCTTCCCTGTGGGGAGGAGGTGGAGCTGAGGGTAGGGGGCAGGTACCAGCGGGTGCGGCTCCACTTCGGATGGAGGGAGGTGGAGGTGGAGGGGAGGCGGCTCCACCTGGTGGTCTGCCGGGTGCCAGCCCTGGGGCGGCGTGGGGAGTGGTGGCTACTGACCAGCTTGCCGGTGAGGGGGAGGGAGGAGGCGGCGCAGGTGGTGGAGGCGTACCGCAGGCGGTGGGAGGTGGAGCGGTTCTTCCGGCTTTTGAAGACGGGGCTGGGGCTTGAGACCTTCCAGGTGCGGGGGCTTGCCCGGATCCGGAAGGTGGTGGCGGTTTTGCTGGGGCTGGCGGTGTTCCTTTGGGAAGTTGAGCGGTTGGGGGATCCGTTCAAGGGGTTTCTTTTGCAGCTCGGGGGCAAGCTGGGGCTGCCCAGCGAGAGGGATGGTCCGTACCTGCTCCTGAGGGGCCTGGTTCGCCTGCTCAACTATGAAGTCACCCAAGAACTCTTGAAGCAGGCTAAGGGAGGGCGAGGAAGGAGTTTTGGGTAAAGCCCTGGTGTATGGGATTGA
>NZ_JBHLTL010000004.1:0-508133 GCF_042434435.1 Novosphingobium aquiterrae
GTGATCCCGGTCAGGCTGATGTTGCCGGTGTTCTGGACGGTGATCGCGTAGTTGATCTTGTCGCCCGCGCTGTCGGCACCGCCAAGGCCACCCGCACCCACGCCGCCGGTGATCGAGGTGACGTCCTTCAGGATATTGAGCGCCGGGGTGCAGGCAACATCGGTGGTAATGGAATCGCTGTGCGTGATCACTGTGCCGGTCGAAGAAACGAAGGTGGCGCTTACCGAATTGGTGATCTGCTCATCGGTTGCGCAGATGGCGTCGAGTTCGGTCTGATTGACCTCTTCGGTCCAGGTCCAGGTCCAGGTTTCGCCGACATCAAGCTTGTTGTTGTCGGCAATGCTTTCGAGGAAGTCCGACGCGCCAACAGGGATACCCTGCGCTTCAAGCTGGTCGACGATCGACTGCAGCGTCAACGTCTGGTTGCCGGTGTTGGTGATGACGATCCGGTAGTTGATCCGGTCTCCGGCGCTGTCGATCTGCCCCGTCGCGCCCCAGTCGGCGCCGTCGACGATCGAATCGATGGTCTTATCGATGGTGAAGGCCGGATCGAGCGTGATCGGCGCGACCGCGCTGGCCGAGGCCGGACCTGTCTGGTTAGAGGTGGCAGTCGCAGTGTTCTCGATCGAGCCGGACTGGAAGTTGTTCGCTTCGACCGTGCCGTTCGAATCGAGATCGGCCTGGGTCAGGGTATAGGCTTCTGCGATCGGGGCGCTTGATGCACCAGGCGCAAGCGTGCCGACGACGTACGTGTTGCCGGTCAGCGGATCTGTCACACGGACGTTGGTCAGGGTGACGTTGCCGTTGTTGGTTACCACGATGGTATAGTTGGCAATATCGCCAGCGTGATCGCCCAGCGAATCGCCATCGCCGCCCGACCAGCTGTTGAAGACCTTGGTGATCGCGATCGAGGCATTCGCGACTATCGGGGCCGCAGCAGCGTCTGTCGCCGTGACCGGGGTGGCCGAGCCGATCGGCGTGGCGGTTACGGTTGCGGAATTGTCCTTGTCGTTGTCGCCGCCGCCGCGGGTATCAAGATCGCCCTGCGTCGCGGTCTGGGTCGCGGTGTAATACCACGTCTCACCAACATCGAGGATGCCGTCGTGGTCGAGGTCACCCTGGTTGAAACCGCCGACGATCACGGCAACCGCGCCGGCATCGGCCAGCGTGTCGGTGACGTTGACGTTGTTCAGAGCGACTTCGCCGTCGTTGGTCACCGCAATGGTGTAGTTGGCGATATCGCCGACGCCATTGATAACGGTCGTGCCGCCCAACACGTCGGGGCCGTCGGTGACGTTGACGAAGACCTTGTCGATGGCGATGTGCGGGGTCAGCGCGTGATTGCCGACCAGCACGGTGTAGATGCCGGGCGCGCCGACGACCACGGTCTGGTCACCATCGTTAAGCGGATCGGTGCTCTGCGACCAGGTGCCCGCATTGGGCGGGAGCAGGGCGGTCCAGGCGCCATCGGTCCAGCCGGTGCCGCGGTCGGCGCTCGATAGCACTTCGCGCACGGTATAGCTGCTGTTGGGCAGCAGGCTGTAGAAGGTGAAACTGCCGTCGGGCGCGGTCAGTGTGTACTGCTCGCCCGAGTCCAGCTTGTTGTTGGCGTTCTGATCGATGTAGACGGTGAAGCCGCCAAGCCCTTCGTCGCCGTTGTCGCGGACCCCGTCATTGTCGTGATCGTTGAACTTGATCCCGGTGATCTTGGCGGCGTTGATCGTGTTCCATTCAGCAAAACCGGCATCATCGGGCGGGGTCGGACCGAACTGCGAGAAAAGGGTGACGAAATCGGTCGGCGCCGCGCCGGCAAACATCGCGACCGGGAAGTAGAAGGCATAGTCCAGCTTGCCCTGGCCGGCGCCGTCATCGCGCAGGATCAGATAGGTGCCGGTGGCGCGCATATTGAAGCGCAGGACGAAGTCGGTTGCCGCATCGGCGGCATTGTTGGCAAAGGCCAGCGAAGTATCGGGGTTGTTCGCGTCGAAATGATAGTCGGGCAGCGTCGCATAGGCGTGCGAGGTGTAGATCTGCAGTTGTTCCAGCGAAACCTGGCTGTTGGTGTTTTCGTTGATATCGAGATTGATCTGGTAGTAGGCCTCGGCTGTGCCGTCTCCGTCCAGGTCGCGGTAAACGATCGGAATGTCACCAAGGCGCAAGGAATCGGTATTGGGATTCGAAATGTCGAGTCCCGCGTCAGAGATATCCTTGTTGGCGTAATCGATGTCGGTGTTGAAACCGCGCAGCGTTGAATCGCCGTTCATATTGAGGAACGGATTGAACAACCCGGTACCGGTTGCGCCGATGAACTGGCTTTCGTCGACACTGTAGTGCTTTAGGTAGAACGGCATGTTCAGGAATGCAGCAGTGTACCACCCCGCGTCGCTGGCATTGTAATCGTCCGCCAAGGGATCAGCAGGATTGCCCAACGTGGTGTCAAAATTGATGACATTGATCGGGGTGGCCATCGTACATCCTTTCCAGCACAAAGCCCTGTCGCGGATGCAGTCGGCACGACCGCTCCGGAGAAGCTTTCAATTTCGATTTGCGGAATTTTCCGCCCTTGCATTTCATGCCGACTCGGCAGGTGCAGGACGACCCTTGTTGGTTAAAGGACTAACACGATTCGGAAACCGGTCAATACAGGATTACCAGCATATTCCACGGTTTGCTGCGCACCCGGCGATGCGTGTCATAGTTAACCAACCAGCGGGCGAGGCTGTCATGACTCGCTTGGCGCGAATCGCTTTTGGCTGGTAGGCAGGTGTGAAAACAACCGTTCCTTCGGATCGGCCAGGGCAATATTATGTCCATGTGCGAAACGGTTGAATGATCGACACCGGGATTCGAGAGGAACCTCCACGATGACCCCATCGGGCCGATTTGTCCGCGCAGCCGTCCTTCTGGCCGGAACCGCATGCAGCGCGGCAGCCATTGCCGAGCCATTATCGCTGCAGCAGGCAGCGGCGATTGCCCTGTCGCGCAGTCCCGAATTGGGACAGGCCGAGGCCCGGGTGATGCAGGGCGAGGCGGCGAAATCGCAAGCCAAGCGCGACTGGCTGCCCAAGCTGACCGCCGAAGCCAATATCGGCGTTCGCCGCCTGGAAAACTCTGCGCGGAACAGCCTGGGCCTGTCGGCAGTGAACGAAAAGCCGCTCTACGTCGGGATTTCGCTCGACCAGCCGATCTACGACATGGGCCGTCGGCAGAACACGATCGCGGCGCAGTCGGCGCGGGTCAAATCGCTGAAGGAAGACCGCGAGCAAACCGCCGAGCAAGCGGCTTTCCAGGTCGCACGCGCCTATGTCATCGTGCTGCTTTATGGGGAGCTGCTGAACAACGCCAAGGAGAACATGGCGTTTCACGACAAGCTGGCCGCCGACATGCGCGAAGGCGTGGCGCAGGGCGCGATGAGCGTGTCCGAACGCCAGCAAGCCGACGAGCGCCGCCAGCTGGCCCGGGTCCGTCTGGCCGATGCCGAAAAGGATGCGGGCACCGCGCGGAACCTGTTCCTCTCGCTGGTCGGACGCGAGCCGACCGAACTGGTCGAACCGCCCAGCGCCGCCGCCGCGATCGCGCCGACTTTGGACGAGGCGATTGCCAATGCCGATCGGCTCGATCCCAAGGTGCGCAGCGCCAGGCACGACGTCGAAACGACCCAGGCGATGGTCCGCCGCGCCAAGGCTGACGGGCTGCCCAGCGTCGATGCGCAGGGCAGCGCACGGACCGGCAACGACTTCGACGGATTTCGCGGCAAGACCAACGACTATTCGGCGATGGTGTCGATGCGTTGGCGCTTTTTCGATGGCGGCGTCACCGCGGCGCGCGTGCGCGAAGCCATGGGCAAGAGCTATGAAGCGGCGGAAGCCCTGATCCAGGCGCAGCGCGACAGCGAACGCGGGGTGCGCGATGACTGGGAGCAGCTCGGCACCTGGCGGACCAAGGCAAGCGAGCAGGAACTGCACGCGCAGATCGCCAAGGACGTGGTCTATTCGTACCGTGCGCAATTCGGCATCGGGCGGCGCTCGTTGCTCGACGTGCTCGACGCGCAAAGTGCAGCCTTTGCCGCTTCGGGAGAGCGCGCTTCGTCCAAGGCCAGCGTAGTGCTTTCGGAATATGCGCTGCTGGCCCGCGAGAACCGCTTGCGCGAGTTCCTCGGCGTTACGGAAAGGCGGACCTACGGGCCGGAGTGATTGCAGGCTTGAAGCAGCGAAGTGTGGCAGTGCTGGGCCTCGGTTTGGCAATGATCGCTGCGCTTGTCGCGATGGCGATGTTGATCCGCCCCGACCGGGGTTCAGGTGTCGCCCAGCCTCCTTCCGCCGCGCCGGTACCCATTGCGACTGGCGAACTGATCGCAGTGACTGCCGACAACCGGTCGATTATTTCCGAAGCCGATGCGGCGCGCCGGGCCAATGCCGCACTTGCAGTCGTCCCTCGCGCGCTTGAGGCTGCTGCGCCTTTTGCCGCTGCGTCCGATCCGGTCATTCGGGACAAAGCCGCGCAGTGTCTGGCTGAGGCAATGTATTACGAGGCCGCCTTTGAGGGCGAGCAGGGCCGCCGCGCGGTAGCGCAGGTCGTGCTCAACCGGGTGCGGCATCCGGCGTTTCCGCACAGTGTCTGCGACGTCGTCTACCAGCGCACTGACGTGACCTGCCAGTTCACTTTCGCATGTGATGGCGCGCGCAGTCGGCCGCCGCTGCCGAAGCTTTGGGAACGCACGCTGCGCGAAGCGCGCGATGCGCTGGCGGGGCGGGTCGACAAGGCCGTGGGCATGGCGACGCATTATCATGCCGATTACGTTTATCCCGTCTGGGCACCACGCCTGGAAAAAGTCGCCGTGGTCGGTCAGCACCTGTTCTATCGATGGCCGCAGGGATGGGGCCGGCGGGAAGTCTTTACCGCACGCTATAGCGGGACCGAACCGGGGGAATTGGTCGCTCCGCCACCACTTTCGACCGATCCGGCCAGCGACGCGGCACCTGATAGTGCGCTGCCTGACGGCGAAGTTGCGCCGCGCCGGACCGTCAATGACGCCGGCTATCTCGATCCCGGCAAGGGTTGGAAGCCTAGCATCTCGGTCATGGAAAGCGAAGCGGCGGGACAAGCCAGCTCACCGCCGCCGCATCCGTGATCACGATTCGCTTGCTCAGGCGGCGAGCGCGAGGTCCATGCGCTGCCAGATTTCGGTCAGTGCGCTGGTCAGTTCGGTCATCATCGCCGGGGTGTGGGCCGGACCCGGCGTGAAGCGCAGGCGTTCGGTGCCGCGCGGCACGGTCGGGTAATTGATCGGCTGAACATAGACGCCGTACTCGGCCAGCAGGATGTCGCTGATCTTCTTGGCCTTGACCGGATCGCCGACCATCAGCGGGACGATATGCGTCGTCGAATCCATCACCGGCAAGCCGGCGCTGCGGAAGGCCTGCTTGAGGAAGGCGGCATTGGCCTGCTGCGCCTCGCGCTCGACGCTCGAGGCCTTGAGATGGCGGACCGAGGCCAGCACGCCGGCGACCAGCACCGGCGACAGGCTGGTGGTGAAGATGAACCCGGGGGCATAGCTGCGGATCACGTCGATGATCCGGGTGTCGGCGGCGATATAGCCGCCCATCACGCCAAAGGCCTTGCCCAGCGTGCCTTCAATGATGTCGATGCGGTGCGCCGCCTCGTCGCGGTCGGTGATCCCGCCGCCGCGCGGGCCGTACATGCCCACCGCGTGGACCTCGTCGATATAGGTCAGCGCGTTGTACTTCTCGGCCAGGTCGCAGATCGCGTGGATCGGGGCGACATCGCCTTCCATCGAATAGACGCTTTCGAAGGCGATCAGCTTGGGCGCGGCCGGGTCTTCGGCGGCCAGCAGTTCCTCAAGATGTTCCAGATCGTTGTGGCGGAACACGCGCTTCTCGCAGCCGGCATTGCGGATCCCGGCGATCATGCTGGCGTGGTTCAGTTCGTCGGAGAAGATCACGCAGCCCGGCAGGATCCGCGCCAGGGTCGACAGCGTCGCATCGTTCGAGACATAGCCCGAAGTGAACAGCAGCGCCCCGTCCTTGCCGTGCAGGTCGGCCAGTTCGGCTTCAAGATCGACGTGATAGTGCGTGTTGCCGCCGATGTTGCGGGTGCCGCCCGAACCGGCGCCGACATCGTTCAGCGCCTCTTCCATCGCCGCGATCACCTTGGGGTGCTGGCCCATCGCCAGGTAATCGTTCGAACACCACACGGTGATGTCCTTGGGCCCGTTGTGCCCGGCAAAGCAGCGCGCGTTGGGATAGGCACCCTTGTTGCGCAGGATGTCGATGAAGACGCGGTAGCGCCCCTCGGCATGGAGACGCTCGATCGCCTGATCGAAGATGTGTTCGTAATTCACGCGGGTCTTGCCCTCCGTTGCGCCGACATCCGGAGTCGAAACGCAGAATCTGGCGCCCCATACGCCAAGCCTTGCGCGGAAACTAGGTGATTAATGCGTTGGCGCCTTGATCTGTGACAAATTGAAGCCGTTGCGGATGCCGGTGGGCCGGTCCACGGCAAGAATAGCGCCGGTGTCATGGCCGGGGACGACAACCAGGCCGGGATCGGCAGCGGCAAGCGCGCGGATCGTCTTGAGCCAGGCATAGACTTCGCGGCGATCCTCGGGTGCAATGACCGATCCGGCCAGCTGGGACCTGGCGCGCAGCTCGCGCCAGCTGACGTCCATCGTCGCAATATCGCCGGTGAACAGGTATTCGCGCCCGCTGGCCAAACGGACGAAGTACATTTGCGATCCGGGGGTGTGACTGGGTGCGGGGATCACCACAACGCCGGGGGCAATGGCATAGGGCTGGCCGGTAACCGTCTTCTCTGCACCGGCCACCGGGACGTGCAGCTGGTTACCCACCTCGATTTTCTGTGGCCCGTTCAGCGCCGCCTTGGTGAATGAATCCCGGCCGGCCCAGGCGATCAGGCCGCCGATATGGTCGGGATGTTCGTGCGTTATGAGGATCAGTCCGGCCTGGTTCATTGCCTGGTCGACCTTGTCCTGGCGTTCGGCAAGTCGGGCTTCCAGGCCCATCGCATCGGCATCCTGGCGGGTAATGCCGCTGTCGATCACGATCGCTCGTCCACCAGGAACCGGCAGACGGAACGCCATGATCCCGATCAGCCGGCGCTTGAGGCCACTGCCTGCGGCCAGCAGATTGCCCGGCAAGCGGCGCCAGCCGATCAGCTCCATTTCCACGCTTGCCGGATGCGGGCCGGGCAGGCTGTCGGCCAGTTGCCGCAGCTGGGCGATCGACACGGGCTTGGCCTGCGCATCGCCAGGTCGGTTGTCCAGCAGCAGCCAGTAATAGGGCACTGCGAACAGCAGCAGCACGATTGCGATGGTCCAGTTGAGCCGCCGGGTCATTGCAGCACCTCCATGCGGTCAAGGCCGTAACGTGCCAGGGCTGGTTGCAGCGCGGGAAGGGTGGGGTCGTCCCTGGTAAACAGCGCGAGATCCGGTCCGTGGCGCGCAAAATCCTGACCTTGCGTCAAATGAACGATGCGCCGTGCGATCCCGGCGGCACCGTCGACAAACTGCACCCCAGGGCCAAATCCGGCGGTCAGCTCATCAAGCAGCAGGGGAAAGTGCGTACAGGCCAGCACCACCGTATCGATCTGTGCACCGCCCGGCTGATTGCGCAGCCCGGCAACGGCCCGAGAGATGATCGCCGGATCGACCGGTGCGCCTCGCAGCTTGGCTTCTGCGGCGCCGACCAGCTCGCTGGCGGCAAAGCGCAGCAGGGACTTGCCGGCGGCGAATTCTGCTTCCAGCCGGTCGACATAGCCCTGCCGCACCGTTGCCGCCGTGCCGAGCAGGCCGATGACGCCGCTGCGGGTTTGCTCTGCGGCCGGTTTGATCGCCGGGACCGTGCCGACGATCGGCACCGCCAGCACGTCGCGGACCATGGCCAGCGCGATGGTCGAGGCGGTGTTGCAGGCGATGCAGATCAGCCGGGGGCGAAACCGCTCGCTCATCCGCCCCAGCAGGCCGCAGACCCGCGCCGCAATCTCCGCCTCGCTCTTGGTGCCATAGGGCAGGCCGCCGTTGTCGGCAGCATAGATGACCGGTGCCTGGGGCAGGGCTTTGCGCACCTCGCCCAGCACCGACAGCCCGCCGACGCCGGAATCGAACAGCAGCAACGGCGCAGCAGCATCCATTTCCGTGGCAATCCCCCTATCGACCCTTGTCGGCGTGGCCGCCTTGTAGCTACGACGCAGCGGTAAAGGGAAGGGACCCGCGATGGATTCTGTTTACGCGTTGGCGCTTGGCTACCTGCTGGGATCGATCCCTTTCGGCCTGATCCTGACCCGACTGTTCGGTGCGGGCGATCTGCGCAGCATCGGATCGGGCAGTATCGGTGCCACCAATGTGCTGCGCACCGGACGCAAGGGGCTGGCTGCGGCCACCCTGTTGCTTGATGCCGGCAAGGGAGCACTGGCGGTGTGGATTGCTGCGCAGTGCTGGCCGCACGCCGCGCCGCTTGCCGCGTTCGGGGCAATCGTCGGGCACTGTTTTCCGGTCTGGCTCGGCTTCAAGGGCGGCAAGGGCGTGGCCACCGCGCTGGGCATCGCGCTGGCGCTGGCGTGGCCGGTCGCGCTGGCCTGCGCCGGCGTGTGGCTCGCTGTCGTCGCCGTGTCCCGGATTTCCTCGCTCGGCGGGATGACTGCGGCGCTGGCCGGGCCACTTGCAGCCTGGGCACTTTGCCGCGGCGAATTGATTGTCCCGCTGGCCGGGATCGCGCTGGTGGTGCTGTGGCGGCACCGCGCCAACATCGCCCGCCTGCGCGCCGGAAGCGAACCCAGGATCGGCCAGAAAGGCTGAGCCCGTGCTGTCGCAGGACGAAGCCTTTGCCCGCATCCGCCTGCTGCGTTCGCCCAACGTCGGGCCGGTGTGCTATCGCCAGTTGCTGCGCCGCTTCGGCAATGCCCAGGCTGCGCTGGAAGCCTTGCCCGATCTCGCCTGGCGCGGGGGCGGCGGCTACCGCGTGGCACCGGAGGGCCGGATTGCCGATGAAGTTGCCGCCGTGCGCAAATCCGGGGCCAAATATCTGTTCCATGATGCGACGGACTATCCCCAGCTGCTAGGTGAACTCGACAGCGCCCCGCCGATCCTGACCTTTCGCGGCGATGCGGGGCTGGCGGCGCGGCCCTGTGTCGCGATCGTCGGCGCACGCAATGCGTCGGCAGCCGCGGTAAAGCTGGCGCGGCAGTTTGCCGGCGATCTGGCCGAAGCCGGTTACGTCGTCGTTTCAGGACTGGCCCGCGGCATCGACGGCGCCGCGCATCAGGCTTCGCTCTCTGGCGGGACGATCGGCGTGATCGCCAGCGGGATCGACATTGCCTATCCTCCCGAACACACCGAACTGCAGGAAGCCGTCGCAAGCCAGGGCCTGTTGCTGGCCGAACAGCCTCCGGGGACCGAACCGCTGGCGCGCCACTTTCCCTCGCGCAACCGCATCATCGCCGGTCTAAGCGCGGGAACTGTGGTGGTCGAGGCGGCCCCGAAATCCGGATCGCTGATTACTGCGCGGCTGGCGGGGGAGGCGGGGCGCGAGGTGATGGCGGTGCCCGGTTCCCCGCTCGAGCCGCGTTCGCAGGGATGCAATCTGTTGATTCGCGAGGGGGCGGTGCTGGTCCAGTCCGCCGCCGACGTGATCGAACTGCTCAGCAGTTTCGATGGCACGCCGCGATCGCATTTCCGTGAGGATGCGAGTGATTTCGCCGGGCTGCCCGACGACCTTGGGAGCAGTCCGGCCGACATTGCCGGCCTGCTTACGGTAGCGCCGGTGGCCATCGACGAACTGATCCGCCAGAGTGGAGAGAGTGCGGCCGCGGTGCAGCTTGCGCTGCTTGAGCTGGAGCTGTCGGGGCGGCTGCAACGCCACGCTGCTGGCCGGGTCAGTCTGGCATCGTAACACTGGGGCACGGAGAACGAGAATGAGCAGCTTTCCTTCCCGCATGTTCCGCTGGGCGGCGATCTATGGCGTGATCGTGCTGCTGCCGCTCTATTTCACCCCGCTGCCGCCGCAGGGTGGTGAGGTGTTCCTCGGCTTCGTCGGCCTGGCGCTGGTTTTCCAGACGTTGTTCTGGATTATCGGCAGCGATCCGCAGCGCTATCGTGCGCTGATGCTGCCCGCAGTGGCCGAAAAGGTCGTGTTCGGCGGCCCCTGCCTGGCGCTGTTTGCCCAAGGATATCCGGTGAACAGGCCGGTTGCCGCCTTTGCCGTGGTCGATTTGCTGTTGGGGCTGGGGTTCTATCTTGCCTGGCGGCGGACTGCCCCTTGACGGGCCTCTAGCGAAGCTCTCACCCTCGCGCGTGTACACATACGCGTAGAAGGCCGTCACAAACCATCATGCAACTTGTCATCGTTGAATCCCCCGCCAAGGCCAAAACCATCGAGAAGTACCTGGGCAAGGACTACAAGGTCCTCGCCAGCTTCGGCCACGTCCGCGACCTGCCGCCGAAGGACGGCTCGGTCCGCCCGGACGAGGACTTCGCGATGGACTGGGAGCTCTATGGTGACAAGGCGCGCCAGGTGAAGGCGATCACCGACGCCGCCAAGACCGCCGACCGCCTGATCCTTGCCACCGACCCCGACCGCGAGGGCGAGGCGATTTCGTGGCACGTGCGCGAGCTGCTGGCCAAGAAGAAGGCGCTGCCCAAGGAGGTTGAGCGGGTCACCTTCAACGCGATCACCAAGGATGTGATCCTGGCGGCGATGAAGGCCCCGCGTGAGCTCGACCAGGATCTGATCGACGCCTATCTGGCCCGCCGTGCGCTGGATTACCTGTTCGGCTTCACCCTTTCGCCGGTGCTGTGGCGCAAGCTGCCCGGAGCCAAAAGCGCGGGTCGCGTCCAGTCGGTGGCGCTGCGTTTGATTGTCGAGCGTGAGCGCGAGATCGAGGCGTTCCGTCCCCAGGAATACTGGTCGGTCATCGCGCGGATGGAGCACCTCGGCACGCAGTTCCCGGCGCGGCTGGTCAAGTTCGACGGGCAGAAGCTGGATAAGCTGACACTGGGCGATGCCGGCAGCGCTGAACGCGCCAAGGCCGCCGTTGAAGGCGCGACGTTTCGGGTCGAGGAAGTCGATACCCGCCCGACCCGGCGCAATCCCTATCCGCCGTTCACAACTTCGACCTTGCAGATGGAGGCCGCGCGCAAGCTGGGTTTTTCCGCCAGCCACACCATGCGCGTGGCGCAGAACCTCTATGAGGCGGGTGCAATCACCTATATGCGCACCGACGGGGTGCAGATGGATTCCAGCGCCATTTCTGCGGCGCGACTTGCGATCAGTGATCGCTATAGCAATGGCCACTATCTGCCTGAAAAGCCGCGCATCTACGAATCCAAGGCCAAGAACGCGCAAGAGGCGCACGAAGCGATCCGGCCGACCGACTTTGCCAAGGACAAGTACGGCAGCGGCGACGAAGGCCGGCTCTACGAGCTGATCTGGAAGCGCGCGATCGCCAGCCAGATGGCCAGCGCCAATATCGAGCGCACCACCGTCACCCTGCGCGACGGCACCGGCAAGCACGAGCTGCGCGCCACCGGCCAGGTGATCAAGTTCCCCGGCTTCCTGGCGGTCTACGACGAGACGCTCGATGCCAAACCGGGCGATGACGAGGACGAGAGCGCCATGCTCCCGGTGCTCAACAACGGCGACCAGCCGGCCAGACAGGGCGTCGACGCGACCCAGCACTTCACCCAGCCGCCGCCGCGCTATTCCGAAGCCACGCTGGTCAAGCGTCTCGAAGAGCTCGGCATCGGCCGCCCCTCGACCTATGCCGCGACGATCCAGGTGATCAAGGACCGCGCCTATGTCCGCACCGAGAAGAACCGCTTCTTCGCCGAGGAATCGGGCCGCCTGCTGACCGCTTTTCTCGAACGCTTCTTCCCGCGTTATGTCGCCTATGACTTCACCGCCGGGATGGAGGACGAGCTTGACGACGTGTCGGGCGGGCGCGAGGCGTGGAAGGACCTGCTCGCCAAGTTCTGGAAGGATTTCAAGCCCAAGAGCGACGAAGTCATGGAGCGCAAGCCCTCCGAAGTGACCGAGGCGCTCGACGAATTCCTCTCCGACTACCTGTTTCCGCCAACTGCTGACGGCACCGATCCGCGCCGCTGCCCGCTGTGCGAAGCCGAGGGGCGAACAGGGGGACGGCTCGCGCTGCGCGGTGGCCGCTACGGCGCCTTCGTCGCCTGCGCCAACTATCCGGAATGCAAGTACACCCGCAAATTCGCCCAGCCCGGCGGCAATGGCGACGCGGGCGAGGACGGCGAGATCGGCAAGCATCCCGAGACCGGCGAGCCGATCACCCGCAAGGTCGGCCGTTTCGGCCCCTACATCGAGATGGGCAGCGGCAAGGAAGCGGCGCGCAGCTCGATCCCCAAGGACATTGGCGAGCTTGACCTCGACTGGGCGGTAAAACTGCTCAGCCTGCCGCGCACCATCGGCACGCACCCCGAGACCGGCGAGCCGATCACCGCCAGTCTTGGTCGCTATGGGCCCTATCTGGCCCACAACGGCAAATACGCCAAGCTGCGCGGCACCGCCGAGATCTTCGAGACCGGGATGAACAGTGCCGTGGCCAAGCTGGCCGAGGCGGCCAGTGGCGGGGGCAGGGGTGCGCGCACCGCGGCCGAACCGCTCAAGACCTTCGGCGCGCATCCCGAAAGCGGCGGGGCGATCAAGCTGATGGCCGGACGCTATGGCCCCTACGTCACCGACGGCACCACCAACGCCACCCTGCCGCGCGACAAGAAGCCCGAAGACCTGACCGAGGAAGAAGCGGTGGTCCTGATCACCGAACGCGCCGCCAAGGGCCCGGCCAAGGGCAAGAAGAAGGCTGCCCCGAAGAAGAAGGCCGCGGCGAAGAAGGCCCCGGCGAAGAAGAAGGCGGCAAGCTGATGGCCGAGCAATTCACCAAGCACAAACAGCCTTGGAAGGCCGACGAGGTCGCCAAGCTGCGCACCCTGGCGGGCAAGGGCAAGGGCCTCAAGGAAATCGCCAAGGCACTCAGCCGCAGCGAGGAATCGACCAAGGAGCGGGCGAAGATCGACGGGATCGGGATCGCGAAGCTGCGTTAAGTTACTTCACCCACTCCAGCCCCAGTTCCTCATAGATCTCCTTGTCCTCGCTCCACTTCTCGTCGACCTTGACGTGAAGGAACAGGTGGACCTTGACCCCGAGCAGCTCGGTAAGTTCCTTGCGCGCCGCCTCGCCGATCGCTTTCAGTTTTGAGCCGCCCTTGCCCAGAACGATGCCCTTCTGGCTGTCGCGGGCGATGACGATCTGCTGGTGGATCTCGACCGAGCCGTCCTTGCGGCTGGTGTAGCTTTCGGGGCGGACCGCGCTGTCATAGGGCAGTTCGTCGTGGAGCTGGCGATAGAGCTGCTCGCGGGTAATTTCGCAGGCAAGCAGGCGCTCACTGGCGTCGGAAACCTGGTCCTCGGGATAGTGCCACGGGCCTTCGGGCATCAGCGCCGCGAGCCGCGCCTTCAGTTCTGGCACCCCGTCGCCGGTCAGCGCGGAGATGAAGAACACCTCGTCGAACTGGCCTTCTCCCGCCAGCGCTTGCGCTGCGACCAGCATCGGCTCCTTGGCGGTCTCGTCGACCTTGTTGAGCACCAGGATCTTGCGCTCGGGCCGGTCCTTGAGGCTGGCGAGGATCGGATCGAGATAGGCCAGCTTCTTCTTGCGCCCATCGACCACCAGCAGGATCGCATCGGCCTCGGCCGCGCCGTCCCACACCGCGTGGACCATCGCCCGGTCGAGCCGGCGCTTGGGCTCGAACAGGCCGGGGGTATCGGCGAGGATGATCTGCGCCGGGCCTTCCAGCGCGATGCCCATCAGCCGGGCGCGGGTGGTCTGGGCCTTGGCGCTGACGATCGCCACCTTCTGCCCGACCAGCGCGTTGACCAGGGTGCTCTTGCCCGCATTGGGCGCGCCTATGACAGCGACGAGGCCGCAGTGGGGGGTGGGGCTGGGCTGGGTCATCCAAACCTCTTCATAAACGCTTCTGCCGCCGCCGTCTCGGCCTCGCGCATCGAGGTGCCGGTGGCTTCGGCCTCGCCGACGCCCTTGATCTCGACCGCGACGGTGAACCGTGCCGCGTGGTCCGGGCCGCTGCGTTCGACCAGGCGGTATTCGGGGCCGCGGCGGCGGTTGCCCGCAGCCCATTCCTGCAGTGCCGACTTGGGATGCTTGGCCTGGCCTGCCTTGCCGCCGACCGCGTCGGCCCAGATGCGGCGGATCATGTCGCGGGTCGCGTCGAAGCCGTGGGTGACGAAGCTGGCACCGATCAGCGCCTCCATGACGTCGCCCAGGATATTGTCGCTGTCCTTGCCGCCGTCATCGCGGGCCTGCTTGCCCAGCCGCATATGTTCACCCAGGCCGATCGCGCGGGCGACATCGGCGCAGGTCGCGCGGCTGACCAGGGCATTGAGGCGCTGCGACAGGCGGCCTTCGTCGGCGTCTTCCAGCGCATAGAGCCATTCGGCGATGACCATGCCGAGGACCCGGTCGCCCAGGAATTCAAGTCGCTGGTAATCGCGCGCCGCACCGGTACTGCCGTGAGTCAGGGCTTCGAGCCAGAGCGCTTCGTCAGTGGGCGCGCGGCCGGCCAGACCGGTCAGGAAGGCGTGGGTGTCGCTCCCCAGCACCGGCGCTAGAACCCGCCGCCGATGCGGTTCCAGCGCGCCGCGCTGAACCAGGTCCACGGCTTGATCCAATCTGCGCTGCCATCGGTCGAGAACATCATCACCGTGGCGCGGCCGATCAGATTGTCCTGGGGGACCGGGCCGCCCAAGCCGCCGCGATCGAACGAAACCCGGCTGTCGGCGGAATTGTCGCGGTTGTCGCCCATCAGGAAGACGGTTCCCTCGGGCACCATGACCGGATCGGTATCGTCATTGTCGCGCGGGCCGAAGTCGAGAACGGCGTAGCTTTTGCCGCCGGGCAGGGTTTCGCGGTATTGCGGATAGCGGCACACATCGGTGCCATCGGCACGCTTGGCCGCGAATTCGGTCGAATAGCAGCGGGTGTTGGGCGATACCGGCACTTCGAAGTCGGCAATTCGGACCTTGGGCACGGCCTGGCCGTTAAGCCACAGAACGCCGCCCTGCATCTGCACGGTATCACCGGGCAGCCCGATCACGCGCTTGATCCAGTCATCCTTGTTTTCCGGCGGGGCCTTGAACACCACCACGTCACCGCGTTGCGGCTGGTGGGCAAAGATCCGGCTTTCGGGCAGCAGCGGCACGCCAAACGGCAGGCTCTTGCGCGAATAGCCATAGGGCCACTTGGCCAGCAGCAGGTAATCGCTGACGAGCAGGCGCGGCAGCATTGATTCGCTGGGAATGTAGAACGGCGCCATGAAAAAGCTGCGGAACAGCGCGACGAAGACGATCAGCTTGATCAGAAAGACGCCGAAGCTGTCTTCCTTCTTGGCGGGTTTGGTCGGTGTTTCCGGCATCTGGGCAGGGCTGTCGGGCGCGGCGGTGGCGCCTGGCACGACGGTGGGCGTTTCGGTCATGGCGCTGTCCATGTTGGTGCTGGGGCTTCGCGTCAAGGCCTAAGGTGTATTATATGAATACCGCACTAACGACAATCGGCACGTCAGTGCATACGTTTCCCGCCTTGGCGCGGCGCGGCCGACCGGCCATAGCAGCGATCGGATTCGCCCCGGCAAGGAGTACGACATGACCGACGCAACCAATGCTGCCTGGGCTTCGCTGGCCGCGCTCGACAAGCCGAGCCTCAATACGCTGTTCGCGGCGGGCGACCGGCTGGCGGACTATTCGACCCAGCTGAACCTGCCCGGCGGCACGATCCGCTTCGACTGGTCCAAGACCCATCTCGACGGTGCCCACGTCGCGGGGTTCACGGCCTTGGCCGAGGCCGCCGGCTTCGCGCCGCGCCGCGCCGCGATGTTCGCTGGCGAGCATATCAACGTGACCGAGGACCGCGCGGTCGAACACACCGCCCTGCGCGGGGTCGGCCGCGAGACCAGCGTCGAGGAGGCCCACGCACTGCACCTGCGGATGAAGAGCCTGGTCGAGGCGATCCATGCCGGCGCGCTGGGCGAGGTGAGGCACCTGATCCACATCGGCATCGGCGGTTCGGCGCTTGGTCCCAACCTGGCGGTCGATGCGCTGGCCCGCGACGAGCCGCTGGTCGACGTCCATGTCGTCTCGAATATCGATGGCTGCGCACTGGAAGCGGCGTTCAAGGCCTGCGATCCAGCGACCACGCTGGTCGCGGTTGCGTCCAAGACCTTCACCACTACCGAAACCATGACCAACGCCCATTCGGCGCTCGACTGGCTCGGCCAGAACGGCGTTGCCGATCCTTATGGCCGGGTAATCGCGCTGACCGCTTATCCCGACAAGGCGGTCGAATGGGGCGTCGACGAGACCCGCGTGCTGCCTTTCGCCGAGTCGGTCGGCGGACGCTATTCGCTGTGGTCCTCGATCGGCTTTCCGATCGCCCTGGCGGTGGGATGGGACGACTTTGCCGCGTTCCTTGACGGTGCGGCGGCGATTGACCGGCATTTCGAAAGCGCCGAGGGCATGGCCAACCTGCCGCTGCGCGCCGCCTTTGCCGATCTCTATTACACGCAGCTGCGCGGAACCCAGACCCGGGCCTGCTTCGCTTATGACGAGCGGTTGCGGCTGCTGCCGAGCTATCTCCAGCAGCTCGAGATGGAATCGAACGGCAAGTCGGTGACGCTGGACGGTCAGCCGGTCGGGCGCCCGACCGCACCGATCACCTGGGGCGGTGTGGGGACCGATGCCCAGCACGCGGTGTTCCAGCTGCTCCACCAGGGCACCAACCTAGTCCCGGTCGATTTCATCGCCGCGATCATTCCGGGGGACAGCCTGTCGCCCGACCATCACCGCAACCTGCTGGCCAACTGCTTTGCGCAAGGCGCGGCGCTGATGGCGGGCAAGGCCAGCAAGGACGGCGCGCGCGCCTATCCCGGCGACCGGCCCTCGGCGACGATGCTATGCGAGGACCTCAACGCGGCCACACTGGGCGCGCTGATCGCGTTTCATGAACATCGCACCTTCTGCAACGGGGTCCTGCTGGGGATCAATTCGTTCGACCAGTTCGGGGTCGAGCTGGGCAAGGAAATCGCCAAGTCGATTGTTGCCGGCAGTGCCAGCTTCGATCCCAGCACCGAAGCCCTGCTGGCCGAGGCGGGGATCAAGTAGGCGTTAGCGCCGGGTCCGCGCGGCAAAGAACGGCAGGCAGGCATAGGCCATCTGACCAGCAAGGCCGATCTTGCCTTCCGGCTGCGCGAAGCTGGCGAACCAATCGGCAGGGCTCTGCCCGAAGCCGACAGCGCCAAGCACGAACTCGGCAATCATCAACAACACGAAAGCGCGCACGCCCATGGCGATGGCAGGAGCTCCTGCAGCGACGTGATGGCGTGCGACCAGGTGCCTTGCCCAAAGCCAGCTAGCGCTCAGCATGATCGGCAGTTCACAGGTCACGGCCAGCGGTGCACCCAACAAGGGCGTCAGCCACAGCGTGCGGATCACGCCGAGCGCAAATCCCAACGCGAATATTCCGGCCCAGTAACGCAATGCAGCCATGGCCAAAGGATGGTCGCCAAGGCGCATAATCGCAATCACAAACGGCCCGGATACCCGCGGGTAGGTCGAGTGGTGCACGGGTGGTCAAAACTGGGTTGGCAAATACGTCGCCGCCGCCCCATATCGCGCGGCAACAGGAGCAGCACATGGCAGACTACGACTACGACCTCTTCGTGATCGGCGCGGGTTCAGGCGGGGTGCGGGCGAGCCGCATCGCGGCCTCGCATGGCGCGCGGGTGGCGGTGGCCGAGGAGTTCCGCATCGGCGGGACCTGCGTGATCCGCGGCTGCGTGCCCAAGAAGCTGCTGGTCTATGGCTCGCACTTTGCCGAGGAACTGCAGGACGCCGCGCATTACGGCTGGTCGGTCGAAGGCATGACGTTCGACTGGAACGTGCTGCGCGATACCGTGCTGCGCGATGTCGACCGGCTGGAAGCGGCCTATACGACTACGCTGGACAACAACAAGGTCGACCACTTCCACGAGCGCGCCACGGTGACCGGGCCGCATTCGGTCAAGCTTGCCTCGGGCCGGGAAATCACCGCGCAGTACATCCTGATCGCCGTCGGAGCCTGGCCAGTAATGCCCGACTTTCCGGGCAACGAGCACTGCATCACTTCGAACGAGGTGTTCCACCTGTCCAGTTTGCCCAAGCGGGTGATCGTCCAGGGCGCGGGCTATATCGCGATGGAGTTTGCCGGGATCTTCAATGCGCTGGGCTGCCATGTGACCGTCGTCAACCGCAGCGAGACCATGCTGCGCGGCTATGACGCCGCGCTGCGCGACCGCTTGCTGCAGATCACCATGGCGCGCGGGATCGAATACAAGTTCAACTGCCCGATCAAACTGGTCGAGAAGCAGGTTGACGGCAGCCTGATGGTCAGCGTTGGCGATCAGGATCCGATCCCGGCCGACGTCCTGCTGATCGCCACCGGGCGCCGCCCGAAGACCGACGGCCTCGGGCTGGAAAGCGCCGGGATCACACTCGGTCAGGGCGGCGAGATTCCGGTCGACGAATACAGCAAGACCGCCTGCGCTAGCATCTATGCCGTGGGCGACGTGACCGACCGGGTCCAGCTCACCCCGATCGCGATCCGCGAGGGCCATGCCGTGGCCGATACGCTGTTCGGTGGGACCCTGCGCAAGACCCATTACGACGCCGTGCCCAGCGCGGTCTTCTCGCAGCCGCCGCTCGCCTCGGTCGGCTTGACCGAAGCCCAGGCGCGCGAAATGTTTGCCGGCAACGTCAAGATCTTCACTGCCGACTTCCGCCCGATGAAGAACGTCTTTGCCAGCCGGCACGAGCGCGGGCTCTACAAGCTGGTGGTCGACGCGGCGAGCGACCGGGTGCTGGGGGTCCACATGATCGGCCCGGATTCGCCCGAAATCCTCCAGGCCGTGGCGATTGCCGTGCGCGCCGGACTGACCAAGGCGGAGTTCGACGATACCATCGCGCTGCATCCCTCGATGGCGGAAGAGCTGGTCTTGATGCGCTAGGTTGCAATTCGCAACCAATCGGCTAGATACGTCGCAACAACTATAGGGGAGCATGCGATGAACCTGGCTGGCAAGACCGCACTCGTGACCGGCGGGACCGACGGGATCGGCGCGCAGCTGATCCGGCAATTGCGCGGCAAGGGCGTCACGGTGATCACCCAAGGGCGCAATCCCGAACGCTGCGCCGCCACCCGTGCCGACGGGTTCGAAGTGATCGAAGCCGATCTCTCGACCCGCACCGGGGTGGCCAGCGTTGTCGCCGCCACGGCGGGCCGTCCGATCGATATCCTGGTCAACAACGCCGCGGCGGGCGTCGATCACGACTTTCGTGAAGCAGCGCCCGATGCCGATGCTGCCGACCTGGCGATCTTCCTCAACCTCGATGCCCCGATCCACCTGATTACCGCGTTGATGCCCACGCTCAAGTCGCGCCCCGAAGCGATGATCGTCAACGTCACCTCGGGCCTGGCTATTGCTCCGCGTGCCGGCGGCCCGGTCTATTGCGCGACCAAGGCGGGCCTCAGAAGCTATACCCAGGCGCTGCGCGAACAGCTCAAGGGCACCAGGATCCATGTGCTCGAAGCCCTGCCGCCTGTCGTCGAGACCAAGATGACCGCGGGCCGGGACAGCAAGAAAATGCCGCCGCAGGAATGCGCCCGCCAGTTCGTCGTTGCGATGGAGCGGAACGCGAATGAAGCCAACGTCGGCATGGTCAAGCTGCTGCAAGTGGTCCATTCGATCTCGCCCGCGCTGGCGCGGCGGATCATGATCAGGTTCTGACGGGGAGAGACGCGATGACAGGCACCGTATTCGTATCGGGCGGCAGCGGCTATATTGCCGGGGAAACGATCCGCCAATTGCTGGCGCGGGGCTGGGCGGTACACACCTCGGTGCGCAGCCTGTCGCGCGAGGCCGAGCTGCGCGCGCAGCTGGGCGGCACGGCCGAGAGCCTGAAATTCTTCGCCGCCGACCTGACCAGCGATCATGGCTGGGCCGAAGCGATGGCCGGCTGCGACGCGGTTTGCCACATGGCCTCACCGTTCCCCTCGGCGGTGCCGAAGGATGAGAACGAGCTGATCGTCCCGGCGCGCGAAGGTGCGTTGCGCGCGCTGCGCTTTGCCCACGCTGCCGGGATCCGGCGCTTTGTCATGACCAGCTCGGCCGCCGCGATCGCCTATGGCCACCCCCCGGGCAAGAGCCAGTACGACGAGAGCGACTGGACCAATATCGATGCCCCCGGCGTGCAACCCTATATCAAGTCGAAGACCATCGCCGAGCGCGCCGCGCGCGATTGGGTTGCTGCCAATGCGCCCGAAATGGATTACTGCGCGGTCTGTCCGGTTGCCGTGCTGGGCCCGGTTGCCAGCGGCGATTTTGCCGCCTCGATCGAGATCGTCGAGCGGCTGCTCAACGGTTCGATTCCGGCGATTCCCAACGTGGGCTTCAGCGTGGTCGATGTCCGCGACATTGCCGATCTGCATATCCGCGCGCTCGAGGCCCCGGCCGCCACGATCCACGGCGAACGCTTCATCGGTTCGTCCGGGCCGTTCCAGAAATTCGCCGACGTGGCCCGGGTCCTGCGTGACAACCTGGGCCCCCAGGCGCGCAAGGTGCCCAGCCGCAACATGCCCAACTGGGGCGTGCGGCTGCTGGCCATGGTGATGCCGCCGGCGCGGCAACTGCTGGGCGAACTGGGCCGGGTCCGGGCGACCAGTTCGGCGCACGCGCAGGCGGTGCTCGGCTGGAGCCCGCGTCCGCCCGAGGAGAGCATCCTCGACTGCGCGCGCAGCCTGATCGAAAAGGGCGTGGTCAAGGTCTGACGCCAAACGATCCTCTCCATTTTTGGCGAATGCCACAAATGGGGAGGTGGATCGCCGAAGGCGAGACGGAGGGGTTTTGCAGGCTGGCGTCGATACCCCTCCGTCACGCCCTGTGGGCGCGCCACCTCCCCATTTGCGATACGCGAAAATGGAGAGGATCTATATGTGTTCTACCCCACCCGGTACGGCACCACGCCGCGCTGGTCGGGATCGACGGTGATCGTCCGGTCGCTGGGCGGGAAGGCGCGCTGGTCGCAGTCGGGGCGGGGGCAGATGCGGCAGGATATGCCGATCCGCGCCGCCGCGCGCGGGCTGCCCAGGTCGAGCCCGTCAGCATAGACGAATTCGCCGGCGTGGTCCGCCTCGCAGCCCAGCGCGACGGCATAGCGGCGCGGGCTCCGGTCATAGCTGCCGCTGGGCTTGACCAGCCCCTTGGCCATCGAAACATAGCGCACCCCGTCGGGGGTTTCGGCCAGTTGGACCAGGATCCGGTCGGGGATCGCCACCGCCTCGTGCACGATCCACAGCGGACAAGCCCCGCCGAAGCGGGCGAATTGCAGCCGCGTGGCCGAATGGCGCTTGGTGATGTTGCCGGCCATGTCGACCCGGCAGAAGAAGAACGGCACCCCCTTGGCATCGCCCCGCTGCAGGGTCGAAAGGCGGTGGCAGGTCTGCTCGAAGCTGGTGCCGAACTGCTGCGAGAGGCGGTCGATATCGTGCCGCACCGCACGCGCGGCATCGCGAAAGCGGCGATAGGGCATCAGCAGCGCGCCCGCGGCATAGTTGCACAGCCCGACGAAGAGCAGCTGGCGGCTGGCCGGTGCGCGCAGCCCGGCGTTCTCGATTACCGCGGCGATCTCGTCCTTCAGCGCCAGCGCGGCGAGCTGGTGGGCCAGCTGGAAGCGGCGGCTTTCGGTCGGCTGGCCGGGATCGATCGTCAGGTGGCCCATTTCCGCGTCATAGCTGCGCAGGCCCGCTTGCCCTGAGTAGATCAGTGAGATCGACAGGGCATCCTTCAGGTAACTCTCGATCGCCGCAGTATCGGGCGAAAGACCACCAAGCCGCCTGGCCAGCGCCTCGGCCGCGCGGTCGAGGCTGTCGACGTAATTGTTCTCCAGATGGAACCAGTCGCGCACATCCTCCCACGGCAGGCGCGCGGTTCCGGTGCTTTCGCTTGCCAGCGCCTCGTCGACCATGGCCAGCCGCTGCCCGCCGCGGCGATAGGCCTCATGCAGCGCGATGAAGCGTTCGGCCAGCAGCGGCTGCTGCTCGGCAAAGCGGGCGAGCTGCCCGGCATCGAGCGGCTCGGGGAACAGCGGATCGGCATTGGCCTCGCGCAGCGCCGCCAGCCGCGTCTCGGCATCACCGGCCCCGATCTCGCGCCAGTCGAGCGGGAAAGCGCGGCTCAGCCGGTCGAGCAGGGCCGGGGTCAGTGGGCGATCGTCGTTCTCAAGCTGCGAGAGGTACGAGGTGCTGATCGCCAACGCGGCGGCGAGTTCCGCCTGCTTGAGTCGGCGTTCGGTGCGAATGGCGCGAAGCTGGGCTCCGGCAAACAGGCGGCGCTGGGACATGGCTGCATCCTACTTTGCAAACTATCACTTCGCAACTTCGCAAGTTCACATTGGACATTGCCCGCGGCGCGGAGCAGATCGCAGGCTTGGGCAATTGGGATAGGGTTGGAATGTCCGCAAACATCGCCGAAATGGAAAAACGCCGCACCGCCGCACGGATGGGCGGGGGGCAGAAGCGCACCGATGCGCAGCACGCCAAGGGCAAGCTGACCGCGCGCGAGCGGCTGCTGATCCTGCTCGATGAAGGCAGCTTCGAAGAAGTCGACATGTATGTCGAACACAACTGCGTCGATTTCGGCATGGCGGCGCAGACCATCCCCGGCGACGGAGTGGTAACCGGCAGCGGCACGATCAACGGCCGGCTGGTCTATATCTATGCCCAGGATTTCACCGTCTTCGGCGGGGCCGTGTCGGAACGCCACGCGATGAAGATCTGCAAGATCATGGACGCGGCGATGAAGGTCGGCGCGCCGGTGATCGGCCTCAACGACAGCGGCGGCGCGCGCATCCAGGAAGGCGTCGCCAGCCTGGGCGGCTACACCGAGATCTTCCAGCGCAACGTGCTCGCCAGCGGCGTCGTCCCGCAGCTTTCGCTCATCATGGGGCCATGCGCGGGCGGGGCGGTTTACTCCCCGGCGATGACCGACTTCATCTTCATGGTGAAGGATTCGAGCTACATGTTCGTCACCGGTCCCGACGTGGTCAAGACCGTGACCAACGAGATCGTCACGCAAGAGGAACTGGGCGGGGCGGTGACGCACAGCACCAAGACCTCGGTCGCCGACCTTGCGCTGGAAAACGATATCGAGGCGTTGCTGACCGCGCGCGACCTGATTGATTTCCTTCCCGCCAACAACCGCGAAGGCGTGCCCGAACGGCCGACCAGCGACCCCTATGACCGGATCGAGGACAGCCTCGACACCCTGATCCCGGCCAATGCCAACCAGCCCTATGATATGCACGAAGTGGTGCGCAAGGTGCTGGACGAAGGCGATTTCTTCGAGATCCAGCCGACTCACGCCGCCAATATCATCGTCGGCTTCGGCCGGGTCGAGGGACGCACCGTGGGCGTGGTCGCCAACCAGCCGATGGTGCTGGCCGGCGTGCTCGACATCAACGCCAGCAAGAAGGCGGCGCGCTTCGTGCGGTTCTGCGATGCCTTCGAGATCCCGATCCTGACCTTCGTCGATGTCCCTGGCTTCCTGCCTGGCACCGCGCAGGAATACGGCGGGATCATCAAGCACGGCGCGAAGCTGCTGTTCGCCTATGCCGAGGCGACCGTGCCCAAGATCACCGTGATCACCCGCAAGGCCTATGGCGGGGCCTATTGCGTGATGAGCTCAAAGCACCTGCGCGGCGATCTCAACTATTCCTGGCCGACCGGCGAAATCGCCGTGATGGGCGCCAAGGGTGCGGTCGAGATCATCTTCCGCCAGGACATCGGCGATCCCGACAAGATCGCCGAACGCACGCGCGAGTACGAGGATGCCTTCGCCAACCCCTTCGTCGCGGCGAGCAAGGGCTTCATCGACGAGGTGATCCACCCGCGCAACACGCGGCGGCGGATTGCACTGGGGCTGCGGAAGCTGCGGAACAAGAGCCTCGAGAATCCGTGGAAGAAGCATGATAACATTCCGCTGTGATTGAGATTGGGATGCAACGCTTTTCACCAAGTTTGACCACCGCAAAACAGCTTCGGCTGGGATTCTTCGTAGCTGGTCTGGTTAAGCTGATCTCGGTCTATCTAGCTTCTTGGCCCACGGCGCTAATTGGCTTGGTAGTTGGAGGAGGACTTGCTGTCCGAATTAGCTCAGCAAGATGCGCGGGATGCGGAGTGAGCACCTTCTGGCATGTTGGATCGAGCGCAAACTCACTCGTTGGCATCGACTTGATCAAGTCGCCGTCAATTCGATGTGAAAAATGTGGAGCTGAACGATGAAACTAGGCCGTCTCAACCACATCGGCGTGGCAACACCCTCCATCGCCGATAGCATCGTCTTCTACCGCGACGTCATGGGTGCGACGAAGATCCATGCGCCGTTCGATCTGGAATCGCAGGGCGTAAAGGTCTGCTTCGTCGATACGCCAGGAGCCGATGGCGCGCTGAACGGCACGCAGATCGAGCTGATCGAGCCGTTGCCCGGCAACACCTCCATCGCGGGTTTCCTCGAGAAGAACCCGGCGGGCGGGCAGCATCACATGTGTTACGAAGTGCCCGACATCCACGCCGCCAAGGCCGAGTTCGAGGCCCTGGGCAAGCGCGTCTTGGGCGAACCGCGGATCGGCGCGCACGGGACGCTGATCTTCTTCGTCCACCCCAAGGACATGGGCGGCATACTCACCGAAATCATGGAAACGCCGAAGGCCGGGGAACACTGGTCGAACTGATGGCACGCAAAATCTGACTGGAGAGAGACATGGCTGAATACGAAACCATCCTGGCCGAACGTGTCGGCAATGTGCTCAAGCTGACGCTCAACCGGCCCGAGCGGCTCAACGCCGCCTCGATCCAGCTGGCCGAGGAACTGGGCGCGGCGTTCTATGACCTCGATGGTGCCCGCGCGGTGCTGATCACCGGGGCGGGCAAGGGCTTCTGCTCGGGCGCGGACCTGGCGGCACGGGGCGAGCGCAGCCCGCTGGAGCAGAAGGGCGGCAGCCACCGCGCGCTGCAGAACTTCTACAACCCGCTGGTGACGCAGATCCTGCGCTGCCCGGTGCCGGTGGTGACCGCGGTCAACGGCGCGGCGGCCGGGGTCGGCTGCTCGATCGCGCTGGCCGGCGATTTCGTACTGGCGGCGAAGAGCGCCTATTTCCTCCAGGCTTTCGTCAACATCGGGCTGGTGCCCGACGGCGGATCGACCTGGCTGCTCGCCCGCGCGATCGGCCGCGCCCGCGCCACCCGAATGATGATGCTGGGCGAGAAGATCGGCGCCGAGCAGGCCGAGGACTGGGGCCTGATCTACAAGGCGGTCGAGAACGAAGCGCTGATGGACGAGGCGATGGCGCTCGCCACCCGCCTGTCCGAAGGGCCGACCGTGTCGTACTCGACCATGAAGGCCAACATCCAGACCGCGCTCGACGGCACGCTGAGCCAGGTGCTGCTGGCTGAAGCCGAGGGCCAGCGCGTCGCCGGGGCGAGCGCCGATGCGATGGAGGGCGGCCTGTCGTTCATCCAGAAGCGCAAGCCGGCGTTCCAGGGCAAGTAATGCTGTTCTTCGACAGCCCGAACCCGGCACCCAACCCGCGCCGGGTCCGCATCTTCGCGGCGGAGAAGGGGATCGCCTTGCCTTCGCGCGAGCTTTCGATCCCGGCGCGCGAGCACAAATCGGACGAATTCGTCGCGCTCAACCCGCGCGGGCAGACCCCGGCGCTGCAGCTCGACGATGGCACGGTGATCGCCGAATCTGTGGCGATCTGCCGCTACCTTGAGGGCATGCACCCGCAGCCGCCGCTGTTCGGCCGCGATGCGCGTGAACAGGCACTGGTCGAGATGTGGAGCCGCCGGGTCGAGATGATCCTGATGCCGCCGATCGGCGCGGTCTGGGTCCACACCCACAAGTTCACCGCTGCGCTGCCCGGGCGCAATCTGGAGTGGGGCGAGAGCAACCGCCCGCGCATTCGCGACGCGATGCGCTTTTTCGATGAACAGCTGGCCGGGCGCGAATTTCTGGCGACCGGCGACTACACCGTGGCCGATATCCTGCTGCTGACCACGCTCGATTTCTCGACCTTTATCGGCATGCCCATGCCCGACGAACTTTCCACCCTGCGCGCTTGGCACGCCCGCGTCTCCGCCCGGCCCAGCGCGGCTGCTTGAGAACCGATATGACCAAACCGACGATCACCGAATGGGAAGCCGCCGCCGCCAAGGAGGTGAAGGGCAAGGACCTGACCTGGAACACCCCCGAGGGGTTCCCGATCAAGCCGCTCTACACCGCCGAGGACGCCGGCGATCCCGGCCTGCCCGGCTTCGCGCCGTTCACCCGCGGGGTGCGCGCCTCCATGTATGCCGGGCGGCCCTGGACGATCCGCCAGTACGCCGGATTCTCCACGGCCGAAGAGAGCAACGCCTTCTACCGCCGCAACCTTGCCGCCGGGCAAAAGGGCCTGTCGGTCGCCTTCGATCTCGCCACCCACCGCGGCTATGACAGCGATCACCCGCGCGTGGTCGGCGATGTCGGCAAGGCCGGGGTGGCGATCGATTCGGTCGAGGACATGAAGATCCTGTTCGACGGGATTCCGCTCGACCAGATGTCGGTCTCGATGACCATGAACGGCGCGGTGATCCCGATCCTGGCCTTCTTCATCGTCGCCGGGGAAGAGCAGGGGGTCGATCAGAGCAAGCTCGACGGGACCATCCAGAACGACATCCTCAAGGAGTTCATGGTCCGCAACACTTACATCTACCCGCCCGAGCCGAGCATGCGGATCGTCTCGGACATCATCGCCTATACCTCGGCGCACATGCCCAAGTTCAACTCGATCTCGATCTCGGGCTATCACATGCACGAGGCCGGGGCGACCGCGGTGCAGGAACTGGCCTTCACCATCGCTGACGGCAAGGAATATGCCCAGCGGGCGATGGCCGCGGGGCTGGACATCGACGCCTTCGCCGGGCGGCTCTCGTTCTTCTTCGGCATCGGCATGAATTTCTTCATGGAAGTGGCCAAGCTGCGCGCCGCGCGCACCTTGTGGCACCGTGTGATGGACGGGCTGGGCGCCAAGGACGAACGCAGCAAGATGCTGCGCACCCACTGCCAGACCAGCGGCGTGTCCTTGCAGGAGCAGGACCCCTATAACAACGTGATCCGCACCACGATTGAGGCGATGGCCGCGACCTTGGGCGGCACCCAGAGCCTCCACACCAACGCACTGGATGAGGCGATTGCCTTGCCGACCGATTTTTCGGCGCGGATCGCGCGCAACACCCAGATCGTGCTGGCCGAGGAAAGCGGGATCACCAGGGTGGTCGATCCGCTCGGCGGGTCCTATTACGTCGAGGCGCTGACCAGCACCCTGGTGGACGAGGCGTGGAAACTGATCGCGGAGGTCGACGGCCTTGGCGGCATGACCAAGGCGGTCGCCACCGGCATGCCTAAGCAGCGGATCGAACAGGCCGCCGCCGCCAAGCAGGCGCGGGTCGACAAGGGCGAGGACGTGATCGTCGGGGTCAACAAGTACAAGCTCGCCAAGGAAGAGCACCTCGACACTCTCGACATCGACAACCACGCGGTGCGCGATGCGCAGATCGCGCGGCTCAAGGCGACAAGAGCGGCGCGGGATGAAAGCGCTTGCCAGTCCGCGCTCAAGGAACTGACCCACGCAGCGAAGCAGGGCGGAAACCTGCTCGAATTCGCTGTCCGCGCCGCGCGCCAGCGCGCCACACTGGGCGAAATCTCCGATGCAATGGAGGCAACCTTCGGCCGCTATGGCACCCAGCCGGTCCCGGTGACGGGGATCTACGGCAAGGCCTATGCCGAAGACGCGCGCTATGGCCAGGTGATCGAAGGGGTCGAGGCTGTCACCCGCCGCCTTGGCCGTAAACCGCGGCTGCTGGTCGCCAAGATGGGGCAGGACGGCCACGACCGCGGCGCCAACGTGATCGCCAGCGCCTTCACCGACATGGGCTTCGAGGTGACCAGCGGGCCGCTGTTCCAGACCCCCGAGGAAGCCTGCGCGCTGGCTTTGGAGAACGACGTCGATGCGATCGGCGCTTCGTCGCTGGCGGCGGGCCACAAGACGCTGATCCCCGAACTGATCCGACTCTTGAAGGCCGCCGGCCGCCCCGACATCAAGGTGGTGGCAGGCGGCGTGATCCCGCCGCAGGACTACGACTTCCTGCGCGATGCCGGGGTCCAGGGGATCTACGGGCCGGGCAGCAACGTGGTCGAATGCGCGGCGGACATGCTGCGGCTGCTCGGGCACAATATGCCGCCGGTTGACGCATAAGGAACGAAGTGATGTTCAAGAAAATCCTCATCGCCAACCGTGGCGAAATCGCTTGTCGAGTGATCAAGACCGCCCGGCGGATGGGTATCCAGACTGTCGCGGTTTATTCGGATGCCGATGCCCGCGCGCCGTTTGTGCAAATGGCGGACGAGGCGGTGCACATCGGCCCGTCGCCCGCCGCGCAGAGCTACCTGATCGCCGACAAGATCATCGCCGCGGCCAAGGCGACCGGGGCCGAGGCGGTGCATCCGGGGTACGGGTTCCTCTCCGAGCGCACCTCGTTCGCCGAGGCGCTGGCCAGGGAGGGCATCGCCTTCATCGGCCCACCGGTGGGCGCAATCGCCGCGATGGGCGACAAGATCGAGAGCAAGAAGCTGGCGATGGAGGCGGGGGTCAATGTCGTCCCCGGCTATGTCGGGGTGATCGAGGATACCGAGCACGCGGTGCGCATCTCCAACGAGATCGGCTATCCGGTGATGATGAAGGCCAGCGCCGGCGGCGGCGGCAAGGGGATGCGGCTGGCCTACTCCGAAAAGGACGTGCGCGAAGGCTTCGAGGCGACCCAGCGCGAGGGGCTCAACTCGTTCGGCGACGACCGCGTGTTCATCGAGAAATTCATCCTCAACCCGCGCCACATCGAGATCCAGATCCTCGGCGACCAGCACGGCACCATCCTCTACCTCAACGAGCGCGAATGCAGTATCCAGCGCCGCCACCAGAAGGTGGTCGAGGAAGCGCCGTCGCCCTTCGTCACCCCCAAGATGCGCAAGGCCATGGGCGAGCAGTGTGTCGCCCTGGCCCGCGCGGTGGGATATTATTCCGCCGGGACGGTCGAACTGATCGTCTCGGGCGCGGACCCGACGGGCGAGAGCTTCTACTTCCTCGAAATGAACACCCGTCTGCAGGTCGAACATCCGGTGACCGAAGCGATCACCGGGATCGACCTTGTCGAACAGATGATCCGCGTCGCCTATGGCGAAAAGCTGGCGATGACGCAGGACGACATCGGCATCGATGGCTGGTCGATCGAGAACCGCGTCTATGCCGAAGACCCTTACCGCGGCTTCCTGCCCAGCACCGGGCGGCTGGTGCGCTATGATCCGCCGGTGGCCGGCTGGGAAGACGATGGCGCGGCCAACGGCCGCCGCGGTGTCGACGGCGTGCGGGTCGACGACGGCGTCTACGAAGGCGGCGAAGTGTCGATGTTCTACGATCCGATGATCGCCAAGCTGGTGACCTGGGGCAAGACCCGCGACGAAGCGGCGGACAAGCAGATCGCCGCGCTCGACATGTTCGAGATCGAGGGGCTGGGCCACAACATCGATTTCGTCAGCGCGATCATGCAGCACCCGCGCTTCCGCTCGGGCGAGCTGACCACCGGGTTCATTGCCGAGGAATATCCCGACGGGTTCCACGGCGCGGCGACCTCCGACACGGTCAAGCGCCACCTTGCCGCGATCGCCGGGTTCGTCGCCACCGCCCGCGCCGACCGGGCCCGGCAGGTCGACGGCCAGCTCGACGGTGCGCTCGAGCCGCCCTACGACTGGGTGGTGACCATCGGCGGCCAGACTTTCGCCATCTCGCTTGAGGACGAAGTGCTGGTCGATGGCGAGCCGCTCGACATGGGGGTTCACTACACTCCCGGCGACCGCCTGATCGAAGCCCATATCGAGGGTGACACCTATGGTGTGAAGATCGAGCCCACCCGCACCGGGCTGAAGATGACCACACGCGGAGCGATCCACCAGGTCCGCGTGCTGCCCGCGCACATCGCGCACCTGACCCAGCACATGATCGAAAAGGTCCCGCCTGACCTCTCCAAGTTCCTTATTTGCCCGATGCCGGGGCTGCTGGTCTCGCTGAACGTGGCCGAAGGCGACAAGGTCGAGGCGGGTCAGCCACTCGCCGTGGTCGAGGCGATGAAGATGGAGAACATCCTCCGCGCCGAAAAGAGCGCGACGGTCAAGAAAGTCAACGCCAAGGCGGGCGACAGCCTGGCGGTCGATGCGGTGATCCTGGAGCTGGAGTGAGCCGATGCTATCGTGCGCGCTGCCGTAGACGGTTGCGAAGCGCCGCTTGTAATGCCTTGCCGGCAAGCGGCCCCATCCGGGCAAAACCAAGCCGGTTGGGGTGCAGACCGACGTTCGACAGCCCCGGCAAAAACCGCCCATCTGGCCCAGCCAGAGCTGCGTGATAGTCGACCAGCGCAATCTTTTCGCGGCTGGCATAGGCTTGCAGCCAGCGATTGTGATCGGCAACGAAGGGCATCAGCTTCACGCCGGGGGCCAGCCAATATGAGTCGGCGGGGGTCAAGTTCCCCAGAATCAAGGTTATGCCGTGCGCCCTGGCCAGCTCAACCATGGAAGCAATATTGCTGCGCACCCCGGTTGCATCGCCAGGTTTCATTGCGTCATTGAGCCAGCCATGATGTGCACGACGCGCGGCTTCAGCTGGATCACATCCTGCTGGAATCGCAGTAGCATCTGACCGTCTTTTTTGCGTGGATACACCGCGGCCAAGCACTTCGCCGCTGAACATTGGCCGATCCGCGATCGGCCAATATTCGGTGATCGAATCGCCAAAGAATATCGCGCGGTCTGGTGTGTCGGAGCCTGAGAACGGTTGGTATCGCGATATTGGCACAGGCCGTTCGGATCGAATTGCTCTGCGCGCTACAGCTGATTGAGTGCGGCATCACTGAAGTGCGGATCGAGCGGTTGAAAGGTCTGAGGCTGGATCGTTTCGGGAAGCATCTGCACGAAATCGACGCGCAAAGATTGGCAATCAAGTCGATCGAGCGCGGGATCAGCGATCGGCGTTGGGGCGGTGGCCGCAGCCAGGGCGGCGATGACCGCAGCTAAGGACTTCATGGTTTTGAGGTGCCCTTGGCCTTGATCGGTAAGTTCAGCCGCCTTTGCACGCCAGTCCTCGAAATGGCCGCGCGCCGGAAAAGTGCGATTGGAATAACCGGGATACCATCGGCAGGGCGGCTCAAGCTTTTGCCTTGTCCTGAGCGGCGACAAGCAACAACAGGACCAGCAAAGCCACACTGTATTCGCTGCCCCCGGTCCCGTGCTCGCCGACAAACCAGCCGAGCCGGGCGTGGATCAGCACGATGCCGCCCGCTGCAATGGCGGCCAGCGGGATGGTGGCAAGGCGAACGTGGCGGCCTGCGATCAACAAGGCGCCGCAGGCCAGTTCGGTCAGGGTGATCGCCCAGACGATCACAGTCCCCATGTTGAGCGAAAGACCCAGATTTTCCCAGAACAGGGCGAATTGGGGAATTGTCCATCTGGCAATCCGGACACTCGCGTGGGCCACAAAGAAGATCGCGGTCATGATCCGGGCAATCACGAAGGACGCGTCTAGCGAGATGAATGGATAGCGTTGCAGCATGATTGTCCCCTTCGGGTGCGTCTTTCACCTGTTGCAACCATGACGCAATATTGCGCGGTGCACCGGTACGTCTACGCGACCCATTTGGCGGCTTGCAGGAGCGGCGCCGCGGATTAATCTTGACGTCACGCTCGTGAAGGTCAGCGCCGTGCGAGCGGCATTCGGCAATTGCATACGCTGATCGAGGAGCTTGAATACCATGCACCTGAGCCACGCCCCCGATGCCCCGCGCGGCGAAGACATAGCCTTCGACCAATTCCTTGCGGTCGACATCCGCGTCGGTACGGTACTGTCGGCTGAGCCGTTCCCCGAGGCGCGCAAGCCCGCCTACAAGCTGGTGATCGATTTCGGCCCGGCCATCGGGGTGAAGAAATCGAGCGCGCAGATCACTGATTGCTATGCGCTGGAGGATTTGCCGGGGCGGCAAGTGGCAGCCGTGGTGAACTTCCCGCCGCGCCAGATCGGCAAGTTTATGTCCGAAGTGCTGACGCTCGGCTTCGGCGACAACGAGGGCGCAGTGATCCTGTTCTCGCCGGATCGCCCGGTACCCAATGGATCGCGGCTGTTTTAGCCAATCAGCGCCACGGCGCGGATCCAGCCCGCGCTAGCACCCTCTATCTTGACCGGGAAGCAGCTGAAAGTGAAGCCGTGAGGGGGCAGGGCGGCCAGGTTCATCAGTTTCTCGATCTGCCAATAGGGCCGCACGCGCCCGGCCTTGTGGCCCTCCCAGATGATCGCCGGATCGCGGCTTTCGGCCCAGCGCCTGGCTGTGTGGCTGAAGGGTGCGTCCCAGCTCCACGCATCGGTGCCGACCACTTCGACACCGCGCTCGGTCAACCATAGCGTCGCCTCCGCGCCCAGACCTACGCCCTGGTCGGTGAAATTGTCGGTACCGTAAATCGCGCCAGACTGGACCAGCACGATGTCGAGCGGCTTCAGTTGGTAGCCGATCCGGTCCAATTCGGCTTCGACCTGCGGCGCCAACACGACGGTGCCATGGGGAAGGTGGCTGAAATCGAGCTTTACGCCAGGACGAAAGAACCGGTCGAGCGGGGCCTCGTCGATGGTCGGGGCACGCCGCGCACCGTCGTCAGTCGTCGAGTGATAGTGCCACGGCGCATCCATATGGGTGCCGTTGTGGGTCGACAGGGTCAGCGTCTCCACCGCCCATCCTTCGCCGTCTGGAAGGTCCTGCTTGGTCAGCCCGGGGAAGAACAGCGCGATCTGCTGCCAGGTCTCGCTGTGGTCGGTATAGGTGATCTGCGGGAGCATCACCGGCGGGTCGGAAACCACCGTGGTGGTGATCGGGATCGACAGATCGATGAATTGGGTCATGACCTGAGTGTTGACCTGCTTTCCGTTTACGTCAATGGCAAGGCGCATGAGCTTGCCCCGCGCCCTTGCCGCCCTTCGCCCGACCGCCGACGGATTTGCCGCCGCCATTCCTGAGGACTGGATGCAGGGACGCACTGCCTATGGCGGGTTTTCTGCAGCGCTGGCGCTCCATGCGGCGCAGCGCCTGGCGGATGACTTGCCCCCACTGCGCTCGGCCCAGGTCAGCTTCGTCGGGCCGCTGGCGGGCGAGGTCTCGGTCAGCGCGCGAATTCTCCGGCGCGGCCGCAATGCCAGCTGGATCAGCGCGCAGGTCGTTTCCGAGGCCGGTGTCGGCCTGACCGCGACCTTCGTGTTCATGGGCGCGGTGGAACACAGCCCGCTGCACCTGCACGATGTGCCGCTGCCGCGCGACCTGATCCCGCTCGATCAGGCGGTTCCGCTGCCGCTGCGCGCCGGGCCCAGCTTTGCCCCCAATTTCGACCGCCGCTTTGCCCTGCCGCAAAGCGAGGGCAAGGAGCCGGTGATCTGCTGGTGGGAACGGCTGCGCGATGCCGAGGGCCTCGATCCGATGGTCGCGCTGATCCTGCTGGCCGATGCCCTGCCGCCCGGCGTGATGCCGCTGACCGGGCCGGTGCCGATCAGTTCGATGACCTGGCTGGTCAATTTGCTCACTCCGCAGCCGGAGACCGACGACGGCTGGTTCCTGCTCCGCGCCGCGGGCAACTATGCCGAAAAGGGCTGTTCGAGCCAGGACATGGCGATCTGGAACACTCGCGGCGAGGCGGTCGCGGTGGGCATGCAGTCGATCGCGTTGTTTGGCTAGCGCGCGAGTTCTTTATCAAGAAAGGCTGCGACGTCGTCCAGCGCTACGTCGCGCGCCAGGAAAGCCTCGCCGATCCCGCGCAGCAGCACGAAGGGCAGTGTCCCGGCATCCATTTTCTTGTCGTGGAGCATATGCGCCACCAGGGAGCGGCCGTCGCAATTGAGGCTCAGGCCGGAAATATCTGCCGCCATGCCCAATGCGCGCAAGTGTGCGGCGATGTGTTCGGCGCTGGCCATGGGCATCAGGCCCCGCGTCGCGGAAAAGCGCGCCGCGAGGACCATGCCCAGCGCCACTGCCTCGCCGTGGAGCAGGTGATCGGAAAAGCCGGTCTGGGCTTCCAGGGCGTGGCCGAAGGTGTGGCCGAGGTTGAGCAGGGCGCGGGCACCGGTAGTTTCGCGCTCATCCTCGGCGACGATGCGGGCCTTGGCGGCAACCGAATGCGCCACGGCATATTCGCGCAGCGCCGGATCGCCCGCCAGCATCGCCGCGGCATTGGCATCGCACCAGGCAAAGAAATCGGCATCGCCGAGCAGGCCGTATTTTACCACTTCGGCATAGCCGGCCAGCAGTTCGCGCCGGGGCAGGGTATCGAGCACGGCGAGATCGGCAAGAACCAGCGAGGGCTGGTGGAACGCGCCGACCAGGTTCTTGCCCGCCGAGGTGTTGATCGCGGTCTTGCCGCCGACGCTCGAATCGACCTGGGCAAGCAGCGTCGTCGGCAACTGGATGAAGTGGCAGCCGCGCTTGAGCACGGCAGCGGCAAAGCCGGTCAGATCGCCGATCACCCCACCGCCCAGCGCAAGAATGTGGTCGCCGCGTTCGACTTCCTCGGCCAGCAGCCAGTCCAGCGTTGCGGCCAGCTGGTCCCAGCCCTTGGTCGCCTCTCCCGGGGGCAATATCCGCCACACCGCTTCGTGACCGCCCTCGTGCAGGGCATTCTCGATCACCGCGCCCCAGGCCGCATGGACATTGGCGTCGGTAATGATCGGCACCCGGCGTTTGCGCAGCTTGCCGCGGCATTGGTCGACCAGGCCGACCAGCAATCCGGTGCCGACCCGCACCTCATAGGGTGCGCCAGCGATAGCCACAGGGATTACAGCCATGCGTCGATACCCTTCAGAACCTTCGCAACCGTGCGCGAATGCGGGCCCGGCGTGCTTTTCACGTGAATTGGCGCCTCGCCATAGAATGGCGCGCGATCGTTGCGCAGCCGGGTCAGGATCTCGCGCGGGTCGCCCTGACGCAGCAGTGGACGGCTATCCTTGCGGCCAACGCGCTCCATCAGCGTGTCGACATCGCTGTCGAGCCAAACGACGACCGCGCGATCTAATATCAGTTTGCGCGTTTCCGGATTCACGAAGGCACCGCCGCCGGTGGCGATGATGCAGCGATGATCGGCACCGTCGATCAAGCGGGCGATGACCCGCCGCTCGCCGCTGCGGAAATAGTCTTCTCCGAACTGTTCGAAGATTTCGGCGATCGACATCTGCGCCGCGCGCTCGATCTCTTCGTCCGCGTCGATAAACGGCAGGTGCAGTAGGTTGGCCAGCTTGCGCCCCACGCTCGATTTACCCACGCCCATCATGCCGACCAGCACGACCGGTCGGTCGAGCCGACGTGCCAATGCCTCGATTTCGGCATGAGAAAGCGTGGATTGATCGCACTGCATTGCGGTCTCGCCTATAGATAGGCTAACCCACCGTGCAAGCATTAGGGATGAGAGGTCACGGGTGGCGTTGAAGTTGCGCAGGGAATGGATTGTGGGATTGGTCTTGTTCGGCCTCGCCGTCCTTGCCGTGCTGGTCCTGGCCTGGCGGGACGCCGGGATCGAGCCGGTACGCCCGCTGACCGCGCCTGCCGTCCTTCCCGGAGCAGCGCGATGAGGCGTGCCGGATTGCTGATCGCCGGTACCGCGCTGGCGCTGACCTCGGTCTGGGCCGCTGCCCAGGATTCGCCGGAATCGCTGCTGCCGCCGGGTTTTGAAAAGCCGAAGCCTGCGCCCAAGACAGACACCTCTGCGCCGAACGCAACCTCGTCTCCGGTGGTACAACCCATTCCCGGCGGAAGCAGTTCCGGCGCTGGAACGGTGACGCGTGCGCCAACCCTGCCCTCGGGCGCGCGCATTCCGACGCTGCGCGAGCTTGAGGCCATGACGCCCGATCAATTGGACGAACTGCTCGGCCTCAAGCCGAAGTTCGACATGCCAGGGGCCGCGCGCCGCTCTGTGACCCGGGTGGGGGTATTATCGGGCGCCGAAGGCGGCCTGCCTTCGCAGTCGGTTGCGCGCCAGCCGGCAAACCTGGTCCGCGCGGCGCTCGACGGTAACAAGGGCGTGCTTGTATCGCGCTGGGGCCATATCCTGCTGCGCCGTGCGCTGGCCTCGCGGCTCGATGCGCCGGCGGGCATGAACCCTGCCGATTTCGCCGCTTCGCGCGCTGCCCTTTTGGTCCGCATGGGCGAGGGTGAGGCTGCGCGTGCATTGGTTCAGGACGTCGATGCCGGAAACTATACCCCGGCAATGACCCAGGCCGCGATGGATGCCTATGCCGCGACGGCCGACATTACCGGGATGTGCCCGGTGATCGCGGTCCACGGCGGGGTGCGCAAGGACGCCGACTGGCGGGTCATTCGTTCGGTCTGCGCCGCCTTTCAGGGCGATGGCGCGGCCGGCATGGCCCAGCTCGGTCAGCTTGAGCGCGGCGGAGTCTGGCCGCGGATCGATATGCTGCTGGCGCGCAAATATGCCGGCGCTGCGGGCAAGTCGCGCCAGGCGGTCAAGATCGAATGGGACAATGTCGAGGGGATGACGCCATGGCGCTATGCCCTGACAACCGCCGTGGGGCTGGAGCCGCCTGCCAATCTGATGCGCGATGCCGGACCGCGTTATAGCCTGATCGCCGCGACGGCACCGATGCTGCCTTTGCCCAGCCGCGCCACAGCCGCTGATCTGGCCGCGGGCTTCGGTGTTTTGTCCAGCGCGGCGATGGTCGATCTTTACAGCCAGATCTATGCGCAGGACGATATCACAGGCGATTGGGCTGATCGCGCGGACTCGCTGCGTACTGCCTATACCGGTGCAACGCCGCAGGACCGGATGACCGCGATCCGATCGCTGTGGGACACCGGCTCGGATTCGCGGGCGCGCTATTCGCGTCAGGTGCTGACGGCTTATGCCGCCGCGCGCATGCCGGCGGATGGCGCATTCGCCCAGGATTCGGGTGATCTGGTCGCCTCGATGCTGACAGCCGGACTTGACCGCAATGCGCTGCGCTGGTTGCCGCAGGCACAGAAGGGCGGCCTCGCCTGGGGCCAGCTCGTTCTGGTTGCGCCGAATGGACAGGCCGCGGTCGATCGCGGCGCGCTGGACGATTTCTATGACGGCGACACCAGCGAAGCCCATCGCAAGTCGCGCTTCCTGATTGCCGGGCTGGCCGGCCTGGGCCGGGTGGATGCCGGCGTAGCGCGGGACTTTGCCGCCAAGCTGGGGATTGATCCCGGACGGCAGACCCGCTGGACCACCCTGATCGATCAGGCTGCGGCGGTAGACAACAAGACGCTTGTTGCCTTTCTTGCCGGGGTCGGGATGCAGGGTGATGGCTGGGACAAGATGACCAGCGTCAACTTGTTCCACATCGTCAGCGCCCTGAACCGCGTCGGCATGACGGCAGAGGCCCAGATGATCGCGGCCGAAGCCGTCGCGCGGGGGTAAGGCCGCTGTCCGCGGCGATCGATTCCTTTCTGGCCATGCTTGCCGCTGAACGCGGTGCGGCTGGCAATACGCTGGCTGCCTATCGCCGCGATTTGGAGAGTGCCGAAGCGGCACTGGGCGATCTGGTAAAGGCCGATGGTGCAGGCCTTGCCTCGCTGGGCAGTGCCTGGTCCGACCTGGCCGCATCAAGCGTCGCGCGCAAGTGTTCGGCGCTGCGCCAGTTCTTTGGATTTCTGGTCGATGAAGGGTGGCGCAAGGATGATCCATCGCCCGCCTTGCCGCGGCCGCGGAGCCGCCGTCCCCTGCCGCGGCTGCTCTCCCATGCGGACCTTGCCGCACTGTTCAGCCATGCAGAGGCCGAGGCGCAAGGCGACCAGGCCGAGGCCGTCCGGATGCTGGCCTTGCTCGAACTGCTCTATGGTTCGGGCTTGCGCGCGACCGAGCTGGTCTCGCTTCCGCTCAGCGCGGTGCCGCGCGATGCGCCGTTTCTGACAGTTACGGGAAAGGGCGGGCAGCAGCGCATGGTCCCGGTCAGCGGCCGGGCGCGGCAGGCGCTGTCGCGCTGGTTGGCGCTGCGCGGAACGGGCGGCAAGATGCTGTTTCCGTCAAGCGGCGCGCAAGGGCATCTCGGCCGGGTGCGGCTGTTTCAGCTGCTGCGCGCGCTCGCCGGGCGTGCCGGTCTCGATCCGGAAAAGGTCAGCCCGCACGTGCTGCGCCACGCCTTTGCCACCCACCTGCTGGAAGGCGGTGCCGACCTGCGGGTGCTGCAGACCCTGCTGGGCCACGCCGATATCGCGACCACGCAGATCTATACCCATGTCGACAGCGCGCGGCTGGTTGCCCTGGTCAATGCCCGGCATCCTCTTGCGGTACGGCCCAAGCAGGGCTAGCGCAGCGCGATGATTTCCTACCTTGAGTTTGAAAAGCCCGTCGCGGCGCTGGAAGCCCGTATTGCCGAGCTGCGCCAGACCGCCAGCACAGGCGATGTCGACATTTCCGCCGAGATCCGCCGGCTTGAAGCCAAGAGCGCGGATCTGCTGGCCAGCACCTATGCCGCGCTGACGCCGTGGCAGAAGACCCAGGTCGCGCGGCATCCGATGCGCCCACACTTCGTCGACTTTGTTGCCACGGCCTTCACCGATTTCATGCCACTGGGCGGCGACCGCTATTTCGGTGACGACCAGGCGATCATCGGCGGCTTTGCGCGGCTGGGGCCTGATGGCAACGGCCGCAGGGTGATGCTGATCGGCCACGAGAAAGGCAACGATACGCAAAGCCGGATCAAGCACAATTTCGGCATGGGCAAGCCCGAAGGATATCGCAAGGCGATCCGCCTGATGGAACTGGCCGGGCGCTTTGGCCTGCCGGTCGTGACCCTGGTCGATACCTCGGGCGCGTTCCCCGGGGTCGAGGCGGAAGAGCGCGGCCAGGCCGAAGCCATCGCCCGCTCGACCGAGGCGTGCCTGGGTCTGCCGGTGCCGATGGTTGCCGTGATCGTGGGTGAGGGCGGCTCTGGCGGGGCCGTGGCGCTGGCCAGCGCAGAACGCGTATTGATGCTGGAGCACGCGGTCTATTCGGTGATCTCGCCCGAGGCCGGCGCTTCGATCCTGTGGCGCACGGCCGACAAGGCGCAGGAAATGGCCGAAGCGATGAAGACCACCGCGCAAGATCTGCTGGCGCTTGGCGTGATCGATCGGATCATCAAGGAACCGGTCGGCGGCGCCCACCGCAACCCCGAAGCGGCTGCTTTGGATGTGGGCAAGGCAATCGGCGAGGAACTGGACAAGTTGAGCCGGATGAAGCCGGTCGAACTGCGGACAATGCGCGAAGAGCGGTTCCTTAAAATCGGTCAGGTTTGACGCGGTTTCAGCGTCATGCAGGGTTAACACGCGGGAACTTATCGGTTTCCCCCTCGTTTGGATCGGGTTAGCATGCCTGCCATGCGCGAGGAGGAACAAATGAAGCGGTACACCCGGATATTTATCAACTGTGTCAGCGGCGTTTCCCTGATGGCGCTTCCTGTCGTCGCGATCGCGCAAACGGCGGCGACCAGTGGCGGCGCAGTCCAAACGATCAGTGCTGCCGACAAGGCTGCCGGAGCCAAGGCACACCCTCAGTTGCTGGCCGAATTCGGCGGTGCTGAAACCGGTTCGCAGGCCGCCTATGTCGAATCGATCGGCAAGAACATTGCCGTGCAATCGGGCCTGTCCGGCGCACGCAGCGATTTCACCGTGACCCTGCTCAACAGCCCGGTGAACAACGCTTTCGCGATCCCTGGCGGCTATGTCTACACCACCCGGCAGCTCGTCGCGCTGATGAACAATGAGGCCGAACTTGCCGGGGTGCTGGGCCATGAGGTCGGCCACGTTGCCGCGCGTCACGCCGCCAAGCGGCAAAGTGCAGCCACCAAGAACACCATCATCGGCGTGCTAGGCACTGTGTTGTCAAGCGTACTGCTTGGCAACAGCCAGGCCGGACAGTTGCTGCAGAAGGGTTTTCTGCAAGGGTCGCAGCTGCTTACGCTCAAATATTCGCGCGGGCAGGAAACCGAGGCGGACCAGCTGGGCATCACGTACCTCAAGCGTGCCGGCTACGATCCGCGCGCAATGTCGACCGTGTTGACCAGCCTGGCCAACCAGAACGCCCTCGATGCGCGGCTGATGGGTTCGACGAACCAGGTTCCAGCGTGGGCATCGACGCACCCGGATCCGGCGTCGCGTGTCCGAGCGGCGCTGGCCTATGCCGGTACAGCAGCCAAGGGGATTACCAACCGCGATACCTTCCTGACCCGGATCAGCGGACTGACCTATGGCGATGATCCGAAGCAGGGCGTGGTCGAAGGCCGCAAGTTTACGCATCCCGATCTGCGTCTGGGGTTCGAGGCGCCCAACGGCTTCTTCATGATCAATGGGACCCAGGCAGTGAATATCTCGGGCCAGTCGGGCAAGGGGCAGTTTACGGCCGCGCAATACAATGGCGACCTTGACGCCTATGTCCGGGCGGCCTTCGCCGGCCTGACCGAGGCCAACCAGCCGAAAATCGATCCAGGCACGATCAGCAAGACCACCGTCAACGGGATCCCTGCGGCCTATGCGACTGCGCGGGTCAACAATGCCGGCAGCCAGGTCGATGTGACGGTCTTCGCCTATCAGTTCGACGCGACACACGCCTATCACTTCCTGACCATCACCCAGGCAGGCGGCGCGGCCGTGTTCAATTCGATGTACGGATCGATGCGGCGGATTTCTGCGACCGAGGCCGCTGCGGTGAAGCCGCGCAAGCTTCTGGTGATCACGGCAAGGTCAGGTGACACCGTCAACACGCTGGCGCAGCGCATGGCCTATACCGACGCAAAGCTTGACCGGTTCTTGGTGCTGAACGGACTGACTGCATCAAGCCGGATCACCGCCGGTCAGAAAATCAAGCTAGTGACTTACTGAACCGGTGCATCGCGCACCGACAGCCGGCACAAAGAAAGAGGCGGCGGATTGCTCCGCCGCCTCGGTCTTGTGTTCGAAACCCTCAGGCTTCGAGCCGACTTAGCAAGACGTGGTCTTGGCGCAGTCCAGCTTGGTCGAAGCAGTGTTGAAGGTGTTCTGCAGGTTCTTGCCCATGTTCTGCATGGCAACGATCGCAGCAACCGCGATGAGGGCAGCGATCAGGCCATATTCGATGGCGGTCGCACCAGCTTCGTCGCGGATCAGCTTGTTGATGAACTTCATGATTGGTCTCCAGTTTTAAGCAGTTTCACTTACCCGCCCGTTCTCCGTAAAAACCCCAGGAGAGGACCAGACCGGGATAGCTTGGAAGTCTTGCCAACCTGTTAATAGCACAGGCGATTTGGGGTTAATTTCGACTGAAAATTCAACATCCTGATCGCAGTGCCGCGGGACTGCCGAGCGGTCCCTTCGGGCATAGAAAAAGGGCGGCGGATTTCTCCGCCGCCCCGTTTCCTGTTCGAAGCGATCAGGCTTCGGACGCGCTTAGCACGAAGTCGTCTTGGCGCAGTCCAGCTTGCTCGAAGCAGTGTTGAAGGTGTTCTGCAGGTTCTTGCCCATGTTCTGCATGGCCACGATCGCAGCAACGGCGATGAGAGCGGCGATCAGGCCATATTCGATGGCAGTCGCACCGGCTTCGTCACGGATCAGTTTGTTGATGAACTTCATGATAGGTCTCCAGTTTTAAGCAGTTTCACTTACCCGCCCCTTCAACTTTGAACCCCGGAAAGGACGACACCGGGTTAACTTGCAGTTCTTGAAAATTCCTTAACGGTTTGTCGCCACGCCTATGGGGCGATGGCCCGGGAAATGGCGTCGGCAGTTGCCTGCAGGCCGCCCTGCGAAGAACCGCCCAGCCTGCTCATCGCCGTCACAGCGCCAAGCGCCACCAGAGCGACGATCAGGCCGTATTCGATTGCCGTGGCCCCCTGTTCGTCCCCGGCCAGCTTCTGTATGATGCTCTTGAACATCTTCGACTTCCCCCGCATCAGCGTGTCCCGACGAAGAAATGGCAGCCGAGCCTTACCAAAAAGTTTACACGGGAACGCAAAGTGCAAAATAATCCGACATTGATTCCTGTCGTGGCGGTCGCCCTGATCAACGATGGGGGCGAAGTGCTGATGCAGCGCCGGCCGCCGGACAAGGCGCATGGCGGCCTGTGGGAATTTCCCGGTGGCAAGGTCGAAACCGCCGAAACGCTGGTTTCCGCCTTGCTGCGCGAAATCGAGGAAGAGCTGGGGATTGGGCTCGATCCCGACGCGCTCGAGCCCTTGAGCTTTGCCGCGCGGCCCGAACAGCCGCATGTCGTGCTGCTTTACATCTGTCGGGAATGGCACGGTGTGCCGACTGCGATCGAGGCGAGCGCGATCGGCTGGTTCTCGCTCGACGAGCTGGCCGCGCTGTCCATGCCGCCGCTGGATCAGCCCCTGGCGTGCGCGCTGCACCGGTCACTCAAAAGGTGAAATTAGCCGCTTGCCAAGCGTTGGCGACGCCCCTATGTGCGCCCTTCCAACGCGCCCGTAGCTCAGCTGGATAGAGCATCAGACTACGAATCTGAGGGTCGGACGTTCGAATCGTTCCGGGCGCGCCACATACCAAATGAGCCATCCGCAAGGGTGGCTCTTTTGACATGTGGCGGACCTCGGAGGCGTCGATCCTTGTCCTGATCGCCGCCCGGTCCAAGGCGGACAGCCATAGGAACACATTTGCACGGAATGCGTTTTGCATGCTGACTTTGGCGTGGCAAAGCCAGGCCAGCAGGGCAGATGCCGAGGGCCGCAGCGTGTGGCCGGCGATCGGCCGACAGGGGTAGGCATGCAGGCAGAGCAATTCGACGATCATTCGGTAACACGGTCAGCCTGGCGCTTTGCCAAGGCGAGCCGGGCCCATGTGGTCATTGACGCTGCGGCCTATTTCTCCCTGATGCAGGAAGCGATGCTTGCGGCACGACAGCGGATTCATCTCATCGGCTGGGATTTCGATACGCGGGCCCGGCTAGGGACGGGGCGGCGGTGGTGGAACGGGCCCAGTCGCAAGAGTCATCCGGCCCGCCTGGGAGCCTTTGTCGTGTGGCTCTGCAAGCATAGCCCGGGTCTGCAGGTGCGCGTGCTCAAGTGGAATTTCGGGGCGCTGAAATTTGTCTTCCGCGGTTCGATGGTCCTCGATCTGATCCGCTGGTACATGAACCCGTCGATCGATTTCAAATTCGACGCGGCCCATCCGTTGGGGTGCAGTCACCATCAGAAGATCGCTGTGATCGACGATACCTTTGCGGTTTGCGGCGGGATCGACATGACTTCGGACCGCTGGGACACCCCCGAACACATCGATAACGACCCGCGGCGGCGGCGGCCCAACGGAACCAAGCTTTACGGCCCCTGGCATGATCTGACGATGATGGTTGAAGGCGATGCAGCACAAGCCCTGGCTGCCCTGGGCCGCAATCGCTGGAACGTTGCCGGCGGCGAACCGCTGACGCCGTGCGCACCGCAGGACAAAAGCGCCTGGCCGGCGAAGCTGGATGCCGAGTTTCACGATGTCGAGGTCGGCATCGCCCGCACCCGGGCCGCCTATCGGGATACTGCCGAGGTGCGCGAGATCGAAGCGCTTTTCGTTGAGCATATTCGGCGCGCCAAGCGCTTTATCTATGCCGAAAGCCAGTATTTCGCCTCACGGGTGATTGCCGAGGCGATTGCCGCCAAGATGGCGCAGCCCGATCCGCCGGAAATCGTCCTGATCAATCCTGAAACGGCGGAGGGCTGGCTGGAACAGGCGGCGATGGACGGGGCACGAATTCAACTGTGTCATGCCATCGGGCGACACGATCCGGGCAACAAGTTCCGCATCTTCATTCCCTATACCGCCGGTGGTACGGCGATCTACGTCCATTCGAAGATGATGATCGTCGATGACCAGATCTTGCGGATCGGTTCGGCCAACATGAACAATCGATCGCTTGGCCTCGACAGCGAATGCGACATGTTCATCGATGCAGAGCGACCGGGCAACGATCACGTCGTCCCGGTAATCCGCAGGATTCGGGCGCGCCTGCTGGCCGAGCATTCCGGCTTGCCGGTCAATGCGGTGGCGGCGGCACTGGACAGGGGCGATTCGATGATCGACCTGATCGCCAGCGCTCCGGGCCAGGGTAAGCGACTGGAACCGTTTGCCTTGCGCGCGTTGACCGATACGGAGAAATCGGTTGCGGACAACGCGCTGCTCGATCCAGAGCGGCCCGAGGAAATGTTCGAACCACTCTCAAAACGCCGCGGACTTTTCCGCCGTGGTGGCTGGCTGCGCAAGCCGCGCTGAAGGAGCGACGACGATGAGCTGTGATCACGATGGCGGCGATGCCGGTCCGATGGCCAAGCTGCCAGTTCCCGACGATGTCCAGGATGCGATCCGCACCCTGATCCGCTGGTCGGGCGACGATCCGCAGCGCGAAGGCTTGCTCGATACCCCGGCGCGCGTGGCGCGGGCGTGGAAGGAATATTGCCTGGGTTACGGCGAAGATCCGGCACATCATCTGGCCAGGCAGTTCGAGGAAGTCGGCGGCTATGACGAACTGGTGCTGCTTAAGGATATTCCCTTCCAGTCGCACTGCGAACATCACATGGCGCCGATCACTGGAAAGGCGGCTATTGCCTATATGCCGCACCAGAAGGTTGTCGGCATCTCGAAGCTGGCGCGCGTGCTCCACGGATTCGCCCAACGCCTGCAGATTCAGGAGCGCCTGACCGCAGAGGTTGCCAAGTGCATCTGGGACAACCTTCAACCCCAGGGCGTTGCCGTGGTGATCGAGGCCCAGCACGGCTGCATGACCGGGCGCGGGGTAAAGACCCCCGGAGTCAGCATGGTCACCAGCCGGATGATGGGCTGCTTCCTTGACGACAACCGCAGCCGCAAGGAAGTGCTGAGCCTGATGGGTTACTAGACCGGAAGGCCGAAACGCCGGCCTAACCACATCAACACAAGATAACCGCCAATCGCGGTGGCGCTGCCTGCGGCAAGGGCCAGCGGCAATCCGGTGCCGCGGCGCAGGGCCAGTGCTATGACCAGGAACGATGGCAGGGCGGCGATCACGTAAAGCGCGGTGCCGGTCATAAAGTCGGCGGCGCGGGCCGGGTCGGGCGCATCGCGCCACAGCCAGGCCAGCGCCAGCAATGTCGTGAGCGGCAGGCTGGCGACGAAACCGCCCCAGCCGACATTGCGCCGCGCCAGTTCGGAGGCAGCGGCGATCACGACGCCCGAAAGCGCCGCCTTGATCGCCAGCTGCCCCCACATCATCGGATCAGAGCTGGTCGAGCATGTGCTCGGCGCTGCTCACCTTGAATTCGCCCGGCGCTTCGACGTTGAGCTGTTCGACGACACCGTCGTTGACCACCATCGAGAAGCGCTGGCCGCGCGTGCCCAGTCCGAAGGCGCTGCCGTCCATGGTCAGGCCAACAGCCTGCGCGAAATCGCCGTTGCCATCGGCCAGCATGGTGATGGCGTCCGAACCGGCCGCCTTGTTCCACGCGCCCATGACGAAGGGATCGTTGACCGCGGTGCCGACGATCTCGTCGATGCCCTTGGCCTTGAGGTCTTCGGCCTTTTCGACAAAGCCCGGCAGGTGCTTGGCCGAGCAGGTCGGGGTGAAGGCACCGGGGACCGAGAACAGCGCAACGCGCTTGCCCTTGAAATAGTCGGCGCTCTGCACTGCTTCGGGACCCTGGTCGGTCGCCTTGACCAGCTTCACGTCGGGCAGCTTGTCGCCTACCGAAATCGTCATTGTCCGTCTCCTTGGATGAGCGCCTGTGCGCGCGTTGCGAATTGCCCGCTGGATATAGGGCGGGGCGCGGACAGGGCAAGCGGGACGGCGATGGTTAATTTGTCTTTACCGGGCCGGTTTAACTTTGGGTAAACCCGATCGGCGACTGTGCAGGGGCGAGAAGAGACTCGTGGGGAGACTGCACAATGAACGTCAAGGGGGTCGCGGCAGGACTTGCCGCCGTGTCGATGCTGTTTACGGTTCCGGCCCAGGCCGCGGGCATGAGCTCGGCCGAAAAGCTGCGGCGTCTGGACATCATGCTGATGGTGACCGGACTGCGCTGCCGCACGACGCAGTACAATTTCCAGGCCGATTACGGCCGGTTCACCACCAATCACATTGGCGAACTCAACGCTGCCAGCCGCGAGATGAAGGCCGGCCTGGCCAAGCGCTATGGTGCCGCCGGTGCCAATCGCGCGCTCGACAAGATCAGCGTGACCATGGCCAACGATTACGGCAACGGCCATCCGTGGCTGGGCTGCGATCAACTCAAGAAAGTGGCCAGCAGCCTCGCTGCAGCCAAGGGCAGCGCACCGCTGGTCGAGGCGGCGGACCAGCTGCTGGGCGATAGCCAGGGTGGCAGCGGCTACAACTGGGCGCGCCGCTAAGCGATTCAACCGGGGGGTTGGCTGGGGGCAGCCGGGAGCGCGCGGGCAACGGGTCGTGCCCGCGCCTTCTCGTTAGGCATATAAAGATATCTTTATATTTGCCTCTCCAAAGATGAGAGGCTAAGGGCGGCGTCATCATTGGCGCCGCCTTTCGCTTGTCCGGCGCGCGCTTTCATCGGATCGATTTCAAGGAGTTTGCCCCGTGGCCAGCGCAGCGGATATTGCCGTCAAGGATTACGTCATCGCCGATCTCGGCCTCGCCGACTATGGCCGGGCGGAAATCCGCATTGCCGAAACCGAGATGCCGGGGCTGATGGCCCTGCGCGAGGAATTCGGCGCAGCCCAGCCGCTCAAGGGCGCGCGGATCACCGGATCGCTGCACATGACGATCCAGACCGCGGTGCTGATCGAGACGCTGACCGCGCTTGGCGCAGAGGTGCGCTGGGCAACCTGCAACATCTTTTCCACCCAAGATCACGCCGCCGCGGCGATCGCCGCAGCCGGCATTCCGGTCTTCGCGATCAAGGGCGAAAGCCTGGCCGATTACTGGGATTATGTCGGCAGGATCTTCGACTGGGATGACGGCACCGGCCGCACCGCCAACATGATCCTGGACGATGGCGGCGACGCCACGATGTTCGCACTGTGGGGCGCGCGGCTAGAAGCGGGCGACACCATGCCCGAGCCGACCAATGCCGAGGAAATCGAATTCCAGCGCGCGCTCAAGGCATTCATCAAGGCGAAGCCGGGCTATCTCACCATGTCGGTTGCGCACATCAAGGGCGTGTCGGAAGAGACCACCACCGGGGTCCACCGCCTCTACCAGATCGCCAAGGACGGCAAGCTGCCTTTCCCCGCGATCAACGTGAATGACAGCGTCACCAAGTCGAAGTTCGACAACCTTTATGGCTGCAAGGAATCACTGGTCGACGCGATCCGCCGCGCCACCGACGTGATGCTGGCCGGCAAGGTCGCCTGCGTCGCGGGCTTCGGCGACGTCGGAAAGGGGAGCGCCGCTTCGCTGCGCCAGGGCGGCGCCCGCGTGATGGTCACCGAAGTCGATCCGATCTGCGCGCTGCAGGCGGCGATGGAAGGCTATGAAGTCGTCACCATGGAAGAAGCGGTGACCCGCTGCGACATCTTCGTCACCGCCACCGGCAACGAGGACGTGATCACTGCCGAACACATGAAGGCGATGAAGCCAATGGCGATCGTCAGCAACATCGGCCATTTCGACAGCGAGATCCAGATCTCGGCGCTCGACAACTACAAGTGGACCGAGGTCAAGCCCGGCACCGACCTGGTCGAATTTCCCGACGGCAAGCAGATCATCATCCTGGCAAAGGGCCGCCTGGTGAACCTTGGCTGCGCCACCGGCCACCCCAGCTTCGTGATGTCGGCCAGCTTCACCAACCAGACACTGGCGCAGATCGAACTGTTCACGCGCAACGAGCAGTACAAGAACGAAGTCTATGTGCTGCCCAAGCACCTCGACGAAAAGGTCGCTGCGCTGCACCTCGAAAAGCTGGGCGTCAAGCTGACCACCCTCTCGAAGAAGCAGGCTGACTATATCGGCGTGCCGCAGCAGGGTCCGTTCAAGCCGGATCATTACCGCTACTAAGGCGCGTTCCGCACCTTGCCATAGTGTCCCCCGGCGCATAGCTGGGGGGCATGACGCTGTCCTCCACCGCTTCGGTTCTGCTTGGCCTGCTTTTGGCGGCCTGGACCATCGCGGCGGGCTGGGCAATTCTGGCCGCGCGGCGACGGCAGGGCCGCGCCGAGGCCAGCCTGCGTCATGCCCGGCGGCTTGGCCGGATGGTCGACGAAAGCCCGGCGCTGCCGCTGCTGGTGCGGGTCGACGGCAAGATCGAAGCACCGCAACGTCTGGCAAACTGGCTTGGGCTGGAAAAGGTCCCGCAATTCCTGACCGAGCTTGACGGCGGGCGGATCGATGGCGGGGGCGGGGGGCTGACCGCGGAAACGCTAGCTGAACTTACCGAAGCGGTGCGCCGCACCCAGCGCTCGGCCGCGCCGTTCCGCATGGTCGCCACCCCGCGCGGCTCGACCCGCAGCCTGGCGCTGCGCGGCCACCTGGCCGACCCGCAGGTTTCGCCCGGCGGCGCCGCGCTGGTCTGGGTGTTCGATTTTTCCGACAGCGAGAGCGAGCTGGTCCAGTTGCGCGACGATGCGGCCCGCGCCCGCGGCGATTTTGCGGCGCTGGTCGGGCTGATCGAAGCCGCGCCGATGCCGATGTGGTTCCGCAGTCCCGACGGCGATCTGCGGTTGGTCAACCAGGCCTACGTCCGCGCGGTCGGCGGCGATGACGCGCGCGCGGTTGCCGATGCCGGGACCGAACTGGTCGAAGCGGTCGATGGCCTGACCGCGCGCCAGGTTGCGTTGCAGGCCTTCACCAGGAAGCTGCCGATCGAGCGGATGGTATCAGCCACGATCGACGGCCAGCGCCGCGCGCTGCGCGTGTCCGATCTGCCGCTGGGTAGCGAAGGCGTGGCGGGCTATGCCGTCGATGTTGAGGACATGGAGGAACTGAGCCGCGATTTCCGTGCCTTCCGCGATGCCCAGCGCGCCATGCTCGATCAACTCTCAACCGGGGTCGCGCAGTTCGACGCCAAGCGTCAGCTGACCTTTGCCAACCAGCCGTTCCAGCGGATCTTCGCATTGAAGCCCGCCACGATGCTCGACCCGCCGCCGTTCGAGCGGCTGCTCGACATTGCCCGCGATGCCGGGCGCGTGCCCGAAGCGCGTGATTTTCCGGCCTGGCGCCGCGAACGTACCGCCTGGTTTACGGCAACCACCCCGCAGGAAGAAAGCTGGACCCTGGCCGATGGCACGCACCTGCGCGTGGTCGCCCAGCCGCTCCCCGATGGTGGGATGATGCTGATCGCCGAGGACCGTACCGAGCAGCTGCGCCTGTCCGCAGTTCGCGACACCTTGCTGCGAACCCGTACGGCAACCTTCGACAGCCTGTTCGAATCGGTCGCGGTGTTCGCCCCCGACGGACGGATGCAGCTATGGAACCGCCGCTTTGCGGCTGACTGGGGGCTGGACGACGCCTTCCTCGATACACACCCCAGGATCGAGACGCTGCTTGAAAGGATCGGGCAGAGCCTGGTCCATCCGGGCCGGGTCAAACAGGTTGGCGATGCGATCCGCGCCGCGACGCTCGATCGCAAGCAGACCGGCGGACGCACCGCGCTGGCCGACGGGCGCACCCTGGAGTTTGCCGGGGTGCCGCTGCCCGACGGCAACGGACTGCTGACGGTGCTCGACATCACCGACAGCCAGAAGGCGGAGGAAGCGCTGAAGCAGCGCAATGCCGCGCTGGAAGAAGCCGACGCGATGAAGACCCGCTTCCTTGCCACCATGAGCTATGAATTCCGCACCCCGCTAACCTCGATCGGCGGCTTTGCCGAACTGCTCCAGGCCGGCTTGGGCGGCGAACTGAGCGAGCAAGGCAACGACTACGTCAATGCCATCCTGACCTCGGTCGGACGTCTCGGCGAACAGATCGACGACGTGCTCGACCTGTCGCAAAGCGAGGCTGGGATGCTGCCGCTGGCCGAAGAGGAAATCGACCTGCTGCCGTTCATGACCAAGCTGGTCGAGGAACGCAGCGCCGCCGTGAAGGCGGGCGACATCGCGCTCGATATGCGCGGCGATCGCAGCGCGGGCCGGTTGACCGGCGACCGCCGCCGGCTGGGCCGCGCCATCGGTCACCTCATCGACAATGCCATCGCCGCGACGCCGCCGGGCGGGCGCATTCTGGTCGAGCTGTCCGGACGCAAGGGCAAGGCGCAGATCGTGGTGTCCGACAACGGCCCGGGGATGGATGCGGCGACGCTGGCCCGCGCGCTCGAAGGGATCAAAGTCAGCGCCGATGGCAAGACCATCGAACGCCGCCAGGGCCTGGGCCTGCCGCTGGCCCGCCAGTTGATCGAAGCGCATGGCGGAACCGTGCAACTCCTGTCGGAGCCGGGGCAGGGCACCGCCGCCATTGTCGAACTGCCGTGATCATCGACCTGCCCGATCTTGCCGCGACTTCGGAGCTTGGCGCGCGCATCGCCGCACAGCTGCGGCCAAGCGACGTCGTGGCGCTGTCGGGCGGGCTGGGCGCGGGCAAGACCACGCTGGCCCGCGCGATCATCGCCGCCTTGGGCCATCAGGGTGAGGTTCCTTCACCCAGCTTTGCGATTATCGAGACATACGATCCGCCCGCTGTCCGACTGCCCTTGGTCCATGCCGATTTCTATCGTTTAGACCGGCCGGAAGAGGCCGAGGAGATCGGTCTCGACGACTACCGCGAAGGGGCCGCGCTGATCGCCGAATGGCCCGAACAGGCCGGCGGCTTCGCGCACGAACCGGGCTGCCTGTCGCTCCGTCTTGAAACTGCGGAAACGGGGCGGATTGCCATTGTCGAGGGCGGGTCCGATTGGCTAGGGCGGATGCCATGACCGAGCAATTGCCCGAAGACGTCGACACTTTTCTGGACCGGGCCGGGTGGGCTGGCGCGGCAATCGAACCGCTGCCTGGCGACGCTTCGTTTCGGCGTTATTTCCGCATCCGCAGGGGCGATGCGTCGGCCATGTTGATGGATGCGCCGCCTCCGAACGAAGATCCGGCGCCGTTTCTGCGAGCGGCCAAGTGGCTTGACGCCAATGGTCTGCGCGCGCCCCTGATCCTGGCCGAGGACGCGGCGCGCGGACTGGTTCTGCTCGAGGATTTCGGCGAGGTGCGGATGCGCGATTACCTCGACGAATGGCCGCAGGACGAGGCCGAGGTCTATCGCGGCGCGATCGACGCTCTGGTCAGCCTGCACCGTCTGCCGCCGGGGCCGTTCACCACTTACGGGCTGAGCGAATACCTGCGCGAGGCGCGGCTGTTCACCGAATGGTATTGTCCTGCACAGGGGCTGCGCGTCGATGCTGCGGGCCATGATGCGGCGTGGGAAGACGTTATAAGCCAGCTGCTGCCGCGTCAGCGCCCCGGTGTGACCGTGCTGCGCGATTATCATGCCGAAAATATCATGTTGCTAGGATCGCTGCAGAAGCAGGGCCTGCTCGATTTCCAGGACGCGTTGGTCGGCCATCCGGCCTACGATCTGGTCTCGCTGCTGCAAGATGCCCGCCGTGACGTCTCGCCGCAGCTTGAGACCGAGATGTTCGACTATTACGTCGCGCAGACCGGGGTCGGGAGCGATTTTCTGGCCGACTACGCCCGGCTTGGGGCGCAGCGAAATGCCAAAATCGTCGGCATCTTCGTGCGGCTGTGGAAGCGCGACGGCAAGCCCCGCTATCTCGATCTGATCCCCCGCGTCTGGGGGGCAATGGAACGCGATCTGACCCACCCGGCGATGGAGCCGGTGCGCGCCTGGTTTGAAGCCAACATCCCTGACGATCTGCGCCAGTCGGGCGGCGGCACCTTCACGCAATGATCACAATGCCTGGCACGGCAATGATCATGGCCGCGGGCAGGGGCACGCGGATGATGCCGTTGACGATGCATCGTCCGAAGCCATTGGTCGAAGTCGCCGGGACGACGCTGCTGGATCATGTGCTCGACCTGTTGCGTGGTGCCGGGATCGGACGGATCGTGGTCAATGTGCATTATCTTGCCGATCAGATCGAAGCCCACCTGGCGGCCAATGCCGACGATTTCGACGTCGCTATTTCGGACGAACGCGCGTTGCTGCGCGACACCGGCGGCGGCCTGATCAAGGCACTGCCGCTGATCCCCGATGATCCGTTCTTCTGCATCAATGCCGACAACTGGTTTGCCGATACCAGCGAGCACGCCTTGCACCGCATGGCCGCCGCCTGGGATCCAGCGTTGATGGACGTGCTGATGCTGGTGGTGCCAATGGCCATGGCCGGCAACACTCAGGGCCAGGGTGATTTCGATCTGGCGGACGATGGCAGGCTCTCCCGCGAAGGTGGCAAACGCCCACGCCCCTATGTCTGGACCGGCATTCAACTGCTGGCGCAGAAAATCGTCACCGATCCGCCGTCCGATATCTTTTCGACCAATGTGTTCTGGGATCGGGCTATCGCCGAGGGGCGTTGTCACGGGCTGGTCCACGACGGGCAATGGTTCGACGTTGGCTATCCTGAAGCGATCGCGATGACCCAGGCCGCAATCGCCGGTGGCTGAGCGCGGCGGGCCCCAGGTCTATTCGATCGCGGCGCACCGCGGCTTTGCCGATGCCCTCGTCGCCGGGCTGATCCCGCGATACGCCGAGCCGGAGCTCGGCCTGGCCCGCCTGACCCTGCTGCTGCCCAGCCGCCGCGCCGAGCGGATCGTTACCGAGGCGTTCGTGCGGCTGTCGGGCAGCGGCTTGCTGCTGCCGCGCATGGCCGTGGTTGGCGACCTCGACCTTGACGAAACATTGGGGCCGCTGCTCGATCCTCTGGGGGCAGGCGCGGATATTCCGCCTGCCGCCGATCCGACCCGGCGGTTGTTTCGCCTGGCCGAACTGTTGCGCGGGGCCATGCCCGATCCGCCACCGACCCCGGCGCTGCTGCGGCTCGCCTTCGAGACCGGGCGGACCATGGACCGGCTGGCGATCGAGGGACTGGGGTTCGACAACCTGATCGAGGAGCGGATCGCCGGAATCGTTGGCGACCAGGCCCGGCACTGGATCGATTCGACCCGGACCTTTGCGACGGTACTGGCGCAGTGGCAGGCCGAGCTGACCGCGCGCGGCGAAGTCGATCCGCCGGAGCGGCGCAATCGCCTGTTCGATCATGCGGCAAAGCGCTGGCGCGAGACGCCGCCGGAGACGCCGCTGGTCGCTGCCGGGATAACCAGCGCATCGCCGGCTCTGGCGCGGCTGCTGCGGGTAGTGGCCGAAATCCCGCGCGGGGCGGTGATCCTGCCCGATCTGGATCTCTCGCTTGACGACGAAACCTGGGAACTGCTTGGCACGGCTGGCGCCCCTGCCGGGCCGGACGATCCGCCCTTTGGCGAGCGTGACGCGCTGACCCATCCGCAATTCCATTTGAAGCTGCTGCTCAACCGCATGGGGGTGAACCGCGGCGAAGTCGATCAGTGGCATCGAGCCGGTCTGGCCGCCGCCCCGCCCGAGCGGAGCCGCGCCATTTCCAATCTGTTCCTGCCGTCAAGCGCCAGCGCGCGCTGGGTCGATCTGCCCGCTGCGCAGCGCCGCCTGGCCGGGGTGCGGCTGATGAACAGCGCGCATCCCGGCGAGGAAGCGCAGGCCGTTGCCATCCTGATTCGTGAGGCGCTGGAAGTTCCCGAGCGGCGCGTGGCGCTGGTCACTCCGGATCGCGGATTGGCGGCGCGCGTCGTCGCCCACCTGCGCCGCTGGAACATCGCCGCCGACGATACCGCCGGGCTGCCGTTGCCGCAGACCGCAGCGGGGCGGGTGCTGCTGCAACTGGCCGAAATCGTCGCCAGCGGCGCGGCGCCGGTGCCGCTGCTAGCGCTGCTTGAACACCCGCTGGTCCGTCGCGGTGAGGCGCGCGCGGCGTGGCTCGACCATGCCCGCCAGCTGGATCTGGCGCTGCGCGGTCCGCGCCCGCTGCCGGGCCTGCCGCCGCTGCGCGCGGCGGCGGCGAAGCTGGGTGAGGGGGTGCAGGCGTGGTGGGCCGAGGTCGAGGGCATCGTGGCACCGCTGCTCGATTGGCCCGAAGCCCTGCCATTGTCCGATGCCCTCGACCGGTTGGTGGTCGCGGCCGAAGCGCTCTGCGGGACCGCACTGTGGGGCAATGCCGATGGGCGGGCACTGTCGGCGCTGGTCGAGGATCTGCGCAATGCCGCGGATCAGGTCGGTACCACGCTCGCCGCTTATGACATTACCACCGTGTTGCGCGATGCGATGGACCGGATTGCGGTTCGCCCGCCGTGGGGCAGTCATCCGCGCGTGGCGATCTACGGCCTGCTCGAGGCGCGGATGAGCCGCGCCGATCTGGTCATTTGCGGCGGCTTGACCGAGGGTGCCTGGCCGGCCAGCCCCGGTGCCGAGCCCTTGTTGCCGCCGGCTGTCCTGCGCGCACTGGGCGTGCCATCGGGCGAGTTCCGCATTGGGCTGGCGGCGCATGACCTGGCCGGGGCTTTGGGCGCGCCAGAGGTGGTGCTGAGCTGGGCCAATCGCGACGAAGGCGCACCGGTCATTCCCAGCCGCTTCGTATTGCGGGTCGAAGCCTTGCTGGGCGAACTGGCCGACAATCATCGCGAACGGCGCGCAGTCGAACTGGCGCGCACGATCGACCGGGCCAGTCCGGCACCGCCCTATCCGCGGCCCGCGCCGACGCCCTCGGCCGCGCAGCGCGACGTGGCACTGGCGGTGACCGCGATCGACCGGCTGCGGTCCGATCCCTATCAGTTTTATGCCAGCGCCATCCTCAGGCTGCGCGCGCTCGACCCGCTCGACGCTGAGCCCAGCGCGGCGTGGAAAGGCACGGTGGTCCACGCCGTGCTCGATCGCTGGCACAAGGCCGGCGGGCGCGCGGGTGAATTGCTCGCCTTGGCAGCCGAAGAACTGGCAGCGATGCAGGCACACCCCCTGGTGCGGACGCTGTGGTGGCCGCGATTGGCCAAGGCGCTCGAATGGATCGATGCGGAGATCGCGGCGCAACAAGCGGAGGGGCGCCAGGTCCTGCGTACCGAAGAGCCTGGCGCGATGCAGGTCGACGGTGTCCGCGTCCACGGCCGGGCCGATCGGATCGATACGCGCGGCGATGGCAAGCTGGTGATCGTCGACTACAAGACCGGCGCGCCGCCGTCGCCGCGCATGGTCGAGCGGGGTTTTGCGCTGCAGCTTGGCGTGCTCGCCCTGATCGCGCGCGATGGCGGCTTTTCCGGAATTGCGGGCGAGCCGGACGGGTTCGAGTATTGGTCGCTGGGCAAGAAGGCGAATACCGATCAGTTCGGCTATGTCAGCGAGCCCGTGCTGGAAGGGCAGAAAAAATCGGGCCTGCCGCGCGGCGAATTTCTTGACACCATCGAAGGCTTTTTGCGCGAAGCCATTGCCCGATGGATCAAGGGGGACGAGGCCTTTGTCGCCCGGCTCAATCCCGATATCGGCGGATACAACGATTTCGACCAGCTGATGCGGCTCGACGAATGGCAGACCCGCGCCGATGCCTGGGCGATGACGCCATGAGCCGGGTCTACCCCCTGACCGGCGAACAGCGCCCCGCCGTCGATCCCGGCGAAGTTGTGTGGCTCTCTGCCTCAGCCGGGACCGGCAAGACCCAGGTGCTGTCGGCGCGGGTGCTACGGCTGTTGCTGCAGGACCACGTCAGCCCGTCGCAGATTCTGTGCCTGACCTTCACCAAGGCCGGCGCGGCGGAAATGGCGACCCGGATCAACGAGGTGCTGGCGCGCTGGGTGCGGGCCAGCCCGACCGAGCTGTTCCGCGATCTGGAAGCGATCGGCGCGCCCTCCGGCCCCGATGCGCAGGCGCGCGCGCGCACGCTGTTCGCCGAAGTGCTCGATTGCCCTGGCGGCGGGCTGCGGATCGATACGATCCACGCCTTCGCCCAGTGGCTGCTCGCCGCCTTCCCGCATGAAGCCGGACTGACCCCCGGCACCCGGGCAATGGAGGACCGCGATCGCCAGCTGCTGCTGCGCGAAGTGCTGGCCGATCTGCTGCTCGCGGCGGAACGCGGCAACGATGCGGCGACGCTCGAGGCGGTGGCGACGCTGTCGGAGCGGCTCGGCCCGGACGCGGTCGAAGGCTATCTGCTGCGCTGCGCCGAAGCGCGCCAGGCATGGTTCGGGGCCGGGGCTTGGCAACCCCCGATGGATGCTGCGGTGCGGCGTCTGATCGGTCTCGACGCCGATGCCGATGAAGCTTCGGTTGCGGCGCTGTGCGATGACGACGTGTTCGATGTCGAGTCACTGCGCTGCTGCCTGGCGGCCTATGCCCAGTGGTCGGCCAAGACCGGGGTCGATGGCCGGGCGGTGATTGCCGACTGGCTTGGCGCTGCGCCAGCGCAGCGGCTCGAACGTCTGCCGGACCTGTCGAAGGTCTTGTTCACCCAAAAGGACACGGTCAAGAACGCCGCGTCGCTGACCAAGTTCGAAGAGAGTTTCGTCTATGCCGCCGAGGCGGTGCTCGGCTCGGTTCTGGCGGTGCGCGAACGTCAGGCGCTGGTCGCACTGGCGGCCTGGCTGACCCCCGCGCTGGAGCTTGGCCGCCGCTTTGCCCTGGCCTGGGACGAAGCCAAGACCCGCGCCGGGTACATCGATTTCGACGACCAGATCCGCCAGGCCGCGCACCTGCTGCACCAGTCCGAACTGGCCGACTGGATCCGCTACAAGCTCGACCGCCGTTTCGACCACGTGCTGGTCGACGAGGCGCAGGATACCAATGCTGCGCAGTGGCAGATCATCGACGCGCTGGTCAGCGATTTCTTCAGTGGCGAGGGCGCACGCGGCGAAGTGCTGCGCACGCTCTTCGTGGTCGGCGATTACAAGCAGGCGATCTTCCGTTTTCAGGGGACCAGTCCCGAGAACTTCGAGCGGGCACGCCGCCGGATCCGTCACGCGATGCGGGGGTTGGCCGAGAACGTCGTCGAATTGCGCGCAAATCGCCGGGAACGCGAATTGCAGGAGCTTGGTCTGGGCACCAGCTTTCGCAGCGCGCACCGCGTTCTGGAATTCGTCGATCTGGCGATCGGCCGGATTGGACACGCCAGCTTCGGCCTGAGCGAAGAGCCGCCGCCGCACGTCGGCGAGGACCGCCCGGGATTGGTCACCATGTGGCGCGTGGTTAGTAGCAGCGAACAGGATGAGGTCGAGGACGACGAGGGCGAGGATACCTGGTTCGCCCGCTCCGACCGCCGCCTGGCCGACCGCATCGCCCTTCAGGTGCGGCAATGGCTCGACGAGGGCTTTCCGCTGGTCAAGGGCGAAGCGCCCGGCACTGCCCGTCGCGCTAAGGCCGGTGACGTCATGGTGCTGGTGCGCAAGCGCAAGGAACTGGCCGGGCTGATCGTCGGGCGGCTGCACGCGGCCGGCGTGCCGGTGGCCGGGGTCGACCGTCTGCGTCTTGCCGCACCGCTGGCCGTGCGCGACCTGATGGCGGCGCTGCGCTTTGCCGCACAGCCTTTTGACGATCTCAACCTGGCCTGCCTGCTGACCTCACCATTGCTTGGCTGGTCTCAGGAAGACTTGCTTGAACACGGTTATCGCCCGGACAAGGTCTTGCTGTGGGAGCACCTGCGCCGCAGCCGCGCACCGCTGGTCGAACAGACCATGGCGCAGTTGCTCGACCTCTTGCGCCTTGCCGATTTCGAACCGCCCCTTGCGCTGCTCCACTGGGTCCTGACCGGACCGTGGCAGGGCCGACGGCAGCTTGTCGCGCGGCTGGGGGCAGAGTCCAACGATCCGATCGACGAACTGCTCAATGCGGCCAGCGCCTATGCCACGGGTGAAGTGCCGAGCCTGCAGGGCTTCATTCGCTGGTTCGACGCGGGCGAGGGCGAGCTTAAGCGCGAGGCTGGAAAGCAGGGCAATCAAGTGCGGGTGATGACCGTGCATGGCGCCAAGGGCCTGCAGGCGCCGATCGTGATCCTGGCCGATGCGGCCGACAATCCCGACCGCTCGCTCGGCAGTCCGCTTGAACTGGTCGATCCGGCCAGCGAACTGGGCGGCGAACCGCGCGCGATCCCGCTGCCGTCGCTGCGCCGGTCGGAACGGGTCGGGCGCATGGCCGAAGCCGATGCCAAGGCGAAGACGGAAGAGCGGCAAGAGCATTGGCGGCTGATGTACGTCGCCATGACCCGGGCGGAAGAAGCGCTGTTCATTGCCGGCGCGCTGGGGCCGAAGGAGAAGGATCCTGCGCCGGACAGCTGGTTTGCGCGCCTCGAAGGTCTGTTCGAAAGCGCTGATTGGCTGGGTGATCCGTTGTGGGGGGCGCGGCTGGAATATGGTGCGCGGACCGACGCGGCGTTGTCTCCGGTCCTGGCGACTGTGCAGAAATTGTCTTTGCTGGAACCCTGGCTGGAACGCGAGCCACCGGCCGAACCCCGGCCGCCACGCCCGCTGGCGCCATCGGCGCTGGGCGAGGATCAGGGCGCCGATCCGCCGTATCCGCCAGGTGCGGGCGCCGCGGCGGCGCGACGCGGGGTGCTGCTCCACAAATTGCTCGAACGCCTGCCCGAGGTTCCGCCGACAGAGCGGCTGGCCGCAGCGCAGGCGTGGCTGGGGCGAACTGCCCAGGATCTTGACCAGCACGCCCGCGTAAACATGGCATCTGCCGCGGTAAAGGTTCTGGCCGACCCGGCCTGGGCTGACCTGTTCGGGCCGGGCTCGCTGGCCGAAGTGCCGATCGCCGCGACGGTTGGCGGGCAGGTCATCGCCGGAACGATCGACCGGATGGCGATCGATGGACAGCGGATCCGCCTGGTCGATTACAAGACCGCGCGGCGACCGCCAGCCAGCCTGGACGAAGTGCCGGTGGCGATCCTGCGCCAGATGGCCGCCTATGCGGCGGCGCTGCAGGCGGTTTATCCGGGGCGCACGGTCGAAGCCGCGCTGCTCTATACCCAGACCCCGCAGCTGCTGGTCATTCCCGCAGATCTGCTGGCGATGCACAAGCAGGCTTTGCCCACAGCCTAGCAATCCTTTGCCCATGCGGGCGTTGCCAATCGCGCCCCGGCACCTAAATTGGGTGCAACCACACAGGAGATTCCCATGGCCACCAAAGCCGTTACCGATGCCAGCTTCGCCGCCGACGTGTTGGCCAGCGACAAGCCCGTTCTGGTCGATTTCTGGGCCGACTGGTGCGGTCCGTGCAAGATGATCGGACCGAGCCTTGAAGAAATCAGCGAGGAACTGGCCGACAAGGTCACCATCGCCAAGGTCGACATCATGGAAAGTACCGACACCGCGGCCAAGTACGGCGTCCAGTCGATTCCGCTGATGGTGCTGTTCAAGAACGGCGAACCGGTCGCGCAAAAGCTCGGTGCCGCGCCCAAGAGCCAGCTCAAGGGCTGGCTGGAAAGCGAGCTCTAAAGCACTGCCAAGCGCGCGGCGAGCTGGTCGAACAGGGCCGGGCTCGCCGCGCCTATCAGGCCGGGCAAGTGCGCCTCGTCGACGCGGTAGGGCCGCCCGTCCGGACGCGCGACCTTGCCGCCCGCCTCGTTGACGAACAGCACCCCGGCCGCGTGATCCCAGGCCAGGGTGCGCTCGAAGATCGAGACGTCGTTGATGCCAAAGGCGATGCGCGGGTACTGTTCGGCGGCGCAGCGCGGAATATCGACCAGTTCGTAATGCGGCGCGATGTGCTGGCGCATCGCCTCGCGCTTGGCCGGGTCCATGAACACCAGCGAGATCGCTGCGACCGGCCTTTGCCGCCCCGACGGACTGGCCGAGACCGGATCGCCCATGATGAAGGCGCCCCCGTCCTTCACTGCATGGCAGAAGCGCCCGCTGAGCGGATCGTAGAGCCACCCGGCTTTGGTCTCGCCGTGCTCGCTGAGTGCCACCAGCACGCCGAACGGACCTTTGCCCGACGCGAAATTGTTGGTGCCGTCGACGGGATCGATGATCCAGCACAGGTCGTCGCCCAGCCGCTCGAGCAGCGCCGGGTTGGCACTTGCCGCCTCTTCGCCAACGATGGTCGCCTCGGGCAGGATCTGCGCCAGACCTTCGGCCAGGATCAGTTCGGCCTCGCGGTCGGCAATGGTGACCAGGTCATTGCCGCCCTTGTCCTCGATCTGGCCGGCAGTGAGCGTCTGATAGCGCGGCATGATTGCCCGCTCGACCGCATCGATGATCACCGGATAGACCGCACGGGTCAGGGCATCGGCGATCACGAACGGTAATCGGCGTTGATCGAGATGTAGCCGTGGGTCAGGTCGCAGGTCCACACCGTGGCGCGGCCCTGACCCAGACCCAGATCGACCTCGATGGTGACGTCCTGGCCCTTGAGATGCGCCGCGACCGGGGCTTCGTCGTAATCGGACAGCGGCAGGCCCTCTCGCGCGCACCAGATGCCGCCGAAGCCGATCGACAGCCGGTCGCGGTCAGCCGGTTCGCCGGCCTTGCCCACCGCCATGACCACGCGGCCCCAATTGGCGTCTTCCCCGGCAATCGCGGTCTTGACCAGCGGCGAGTTGGCAATCGCCAGTCCCACCCGCCGCGCGCTGTCGTTGCTGACCGCGCCGCTGACCGAAATGGCTATCAACTTCTGCGCGCCTTCGCCGTCGCGGACCACCAGGTGGGCCAGCTGCAGGCACACGTCGTGCAGCGCTGCGGCGAAGGCATCGGCGCCAGGGCTGTCAAAGCCATGCAGCGGTGCGTTGCCTGCCGCTCCGGTGGCAAAGGCCAGCACGGTGTCGCTGGTCGAGGTGTCGCTGTCGACCGTGATGCAATTGAAGCTGCGCGCGCTGGCGGTGCTGAGCAGGTCTTGCAGAAACGCTGGCGCAACCGCGCAGTCGGTGAACACATAGCCCAGCATGGTTGCCATGTCGGGGGCGATCATCCCGCTGCCCTTGATGATCGCGCCAAGCGTTACCGTCTTGCCGCCGACCATCGCTGTCGCCATCGCACCCTTGGCGAAGGTATCGGTGGTGCCGATGGTGTCGGCGGCGTCCTGCCAGCTGCACGGCGCGGCGCCAAGCGCGGCGGCGACGCCGGCCTGTGCCTTGTCCTTGGGCAGGGGGACGCCGATCACCCCGGTCGAGGACACGAATACCTGCTCGCGCGCGCAGCCCAGATGCGCCGCAATCTGGTCCATGATCGCCTCGACCGCCTCGCGCCCGCGATAGCCGGTGAAGGCGTTGGAATTGCCGGCATTGACCACCAGCGCGCGGGCCTGTCCCTGCGCGATGTTGGCGCGACCGAGTTCGACTTCGGACGAACAACAGACATTGCGGGTGAACACCCCGGCCACGCTGGTCCCCTGCGCCAGTTCGACATAGGTCAGGTCACAGCGCCCCCAGTCCTTGTACCCCGCGCGCGCCACACGGAGCGTAACGCCGGCAATCGGCGGGATCACGGGAAAGGGCCGGGCGAGGGGAGAGACGGCGTGAGTCATGGTCGTTCGCCTAATGACCAAGCATAACCAGCGCCGTCGGTGCGGCGCTGCTGCGCGGGGTGACGATCCATTTCAGAATCTGACCTGCTGTGCCCTTGGCCGGGCCATCGTCGGTGTTGTTGGCCAGGATCTGGCCGTCGGTGGTGATGGTGAAGGTGCCGTCCATTTCGGGCATGGGCACCTTGCCATCGCCCTTGACCTTGTCCATCGCGGCCATCGCGGCAAGGTTGCTCATCGCGTTGCCGCTGCCCGACGACGGGCCGAATCCGGGGGCATCGACCCGCACCGATCCGTCGGCCCGGCGGTTGAGCACGAGGAAGGCATTGGCCATCGGGAAACGCTCGATCGTCGGAAAGGCAAAGTCGTGATCGATCCGCCCGGCGATCGCGAAATCGACCTCGAACAGCCCGTCGCCCTTGTAGACCACGCTTTTCCAGCCGGCCTGCTTGCGCAGCCGCTCGGCCATTTCCTCGGCCGCGCGGGGGCTGGTCGGATCGATCCCGCCGAACAGCACCTTGGCCTGTTCGGCATCCTTCTTGGCCTTTTCGGCGGCGGCCTTGCGGTCGTCCTCCCATTTGACTTTCTGCGCGGCGATCTCGGCAGCGGTGCAGGGACGGTCCTCTTCGCTGTCCTCGTCGAAGCACTTGTCCGCCACGAACGCGCCTTTGTCCTTGCGGTCCAGTTCGGCCAGCTTGGACAGGCCAAGCATCGAAATCTGCCCGGTGTAGGTAAAGCTGAACCGGCCATCCTTGCGCAGGTCGAGCGCCGACACGAACTTGCCCGGCGAGAGCAGGCAGGCAGCCAGCAGCAGGCTCATCCCGGCCACCAGCCCGGCAGCGGCAACCTGGCGAAGCGAAAGGCGGTTGGTCATCGTTCGGTCCCCCTCAGGATCGGATCAGATGCGCGTGGCGACCGCATAGAGCGCGATGGCAGCGGCATTGGATACATTCAGGCTTTCGATCGTTCGGGTGATCGGCAGCCGCGCAACAGCGTCGCAGTGCTGCGTGACATTATGACGCATGCCTTCCCCTTCGGCGCCGAGCACCAGCGCGACCGGGCCTTCAGGCAGGGCTTCGGCCAGCGTGGTGGTCCCGTCGCCGTCGAGCCCGATCCGCCAGTATCCGGCCTCGGCAATCTCATCGAGCGCGCGGGCAAGATTGACCACCCGCACCCAAGGCACCGCTTCCAGTGCACCCGAAGCGCTTTTCGCGACCGTTCCGGATTCGGGCGGGGCATGACGATCCTGGGTGACGATCGCGCAGGCATTGAACGCTGCGGCCGAGCGCAACACTGCGCCAACATTGTGCGGATCGGTCACCTGGTCGAGCACGACAATCGGCCGCGCGGCATCGCCGTCCAGCACGTCGGCAAGGAACACGTCTTCCAGCGCGTCGCATTCCAGCACCAGCCCCTGGTGTGGCGCGTCGCGCGCGACCAGCCGGGCCAGATCAGCCGGGGCGGCATATTCCAGCGGGAAGTTGGCGGGCAGTTCGCCGTCGAGCGATTCCACCCCTTCGCGCGTGGCCCACAGCTTGCGGTGATTGCGATCCGGGTTGTTGAGCGCGGCCTCGACCGCGTGGCGGCCCCACAGCCGCACCGCGCCTGTGCTGGCCCGGCCCGAGCCGCGGCCACCCTCCATCCGCCCTGCGCGTCCGCGCAAAGCCCGTTTTCCGTCGCGTGGGCGGCTCATCCGATTGTTTCCCTTGGCATGGCCGCTCCCTGCCAGTGCGTGCGCCGCGACGCAACTGTTGACAGAGGCGGGTCCATTCGGCATTGGCGCGCTTCCCTCGGCCGGAGGTTCCCAGTGGGGACCGCATTTCGGGGCGACCCGTCACCGGCAAGCTGGTGTGGACAGGTGGCCGAGTGGTTAATGGCAGCAGACTGTAAATCTGCCCGCGAGAGCGTACGGTGGTTCGAATCCACCCCTGTCCACCACCATCTCTTGTCGTCGCAATCGCGTCGGATTAGACGACGGACATGACCATGATCACACCCGTAATCTCGGCCACCGGGCTGTTCACGCCGCCCGACGTCATCACCAACGACGAGCTGGTTGCCAGCTTCAACACTTACGTCGCGCAGTTCAATGCGCAGCACGCTGACCAGATTGCAGCGGGCGCGGTAGCCGAGCTGGCCCCCAGTTCGGTCGAATTCATCGAAAAGGCCAGCGGCATCAAGGCGCGGCATGTGATCAGCAAGGCGCCGATCCTCGATCCCGCAATCATGGCCCCGCGCTGGGCCGAGCGCTCCAACGACGAGATCTCGGTTCTGGCCGAGATTGGGGTCAAGGCGGCCGAGGATGCGCTGCGTGCCGCCGGCCGCGCGGCAGAGGATGTCGATGCGGTGCTGTGCGCGGCCTCCAATATGCAGCGGGCCTATCCGGCGATGGCGATCGAAATCCAGCACGCGCTGGGGATCGACGGGTTCGGCTTCGACATGAATGTGGCGTGCTCGTCCGCCACTTTCGGGATCCAGACCGCTGCCGATTACGTCCGCGCGGGGCATGCCCGCTCGGTTCTGGTGGTCAGTCCGGAAATCTGTTCGGGCCATCTCAACTGGCGCGACCGTGATAGCCATTTCATTTTCGGTGACGTGGCCACCGCCGTCCTGGTCGAGGCAGAGGACATTGCTCCGCATCCGCATTGGCAGATTGTCGGGACAAAGCTGAAGACGGTGTTTTCCAACAACATCCGCAACAATTTCGGCTTCCTCAACCGCGCTACGCCCGAAACCGCGGGGTCGGCCGACAAGCTGTTCGTCCAGGAAGGTCGCAAGGTTTTCAAAGAAGTGGTGCCGATGGTTGCCAGCATGATCGTCGAGGAGGCGACCAGGCTGGGTATCGATGCGGCGTCGTTGCGGCGCTTGTGGCTGCACCAGGCCAACCAGGGGATGAACCGGCTGATCGCGCAGCGGGTGCTGGGGCACGAGGCCAGCGAAGACGAAAGCCCGACGGTGCTTGATACCTATGGCAACACCTCAAGCGCTGGCTCGATCATCGCCTTCCACCTCAACCAGGCCGATCTGAAGGACGGTGATACCGGACTGATCTGCTCGTTCGGTGCGGGCTATTCGGCCGGGACTGTCTTCGTGCGCAAGGTTGCCTAGATTGGCGCCAGGCCGTTCTTGCGATCCCACCAGGCAAGGAAGCGGCCGGAGACTTTCCAAAGCAGCCACACCGTGACGATCGAAACCAGCCCGTCGATGGCATAGTGATAGGCGAGGTGGACCGAACCGATCCAGATTACGACGAAGAAGACGAAGAACAGCCGGCCGAGTCGCGGCGAAAGTTCGCGCGCGATCAGATAGAACAGGAAGCAGATCGCCACGTGCATCGATGGCATGGCGCTGATCCCGCTGCCCAGGCCGTTGTCGTTGTCGCGAAAGTGCGACAGCAGGTAATTCTGCACCGACAGCGTCACCACCGGAAAATGCTCCTGGTTAACCGTGCGCAGATAGGCGCGCAGCACGACATAGTGCGAATTACCCATCATCGGGCCGATGAAGGCCGGACCATATGACGCGAACAGCGTTGCCATCACCCCGCCGATCACGCTCCAGCTGAGGGCAAAGCACAGGAAGAACTGCCGGCGCAGGTTGTTGCTGATCTTGGCAAACAGCAGCCAGGCGCAGCCGACATAGTTGAGCGCCAGCCAGGCGGTATAAATTAAGGCCAGAGCGGCGGTAACCGGGGCATAGCCAATGAACGGCTGGAGCACGCGCCACGGATCGTTGCCGAAGAACAGCATGCGATCCAGTGCGATGAAGGTCGTATCCCAGTTGTAGGGGTGCAGCGTCGGTATCGCCGACTTGATCGCGGAGAAGAACGGCAGCAGGCTGATCTGCATCAACAGAATCGGGATGCCGCCGAGAAATCGTTCGAAATAGCTTTGATCGCTGAAATAGGTCTGTCGGATCAGGGCAAACGGGCTGCGCGGCCGGTGCCGGACCATCAGGCGGCCAAGGTGCAGCACCATCAGGGCGCCGATCGCCCAGACATAGAGCTGGGCGTTGAGGCTCAGCGCTGCGGATTGATAATGCATCCCCCGCGTGGCCAGGACAATTGCGCAAATCTGAAACAAAAACAGAGTGATGCCGATCACTGGCAAGTCGCTGCGCACCCGCTGTGCCAGACGCGCCAGCAGGCTTTCGTTCCCTTGTAGGTGTAACGCGGCGTACATGGCAGATTACCTAGGCGTTTCATGGTATCGATCCGGTTAATGATCGGACGCCTGCACGCCGCGCTTGTGGGGGCAAGGCCAAGTGCCTAGATGGGGCCGATGTCTAACGAAGTTCTCGACAACCGGGGCCGCGGCCAGGCCGGTTGGACCTGGCCCAGCGTCCACCCCGAAGGCCGCAAATTTGCTCTCATCGCCGCCGCTGCTTCGGCTGCCTGCGCCTTCATGGCATGGGAGACGCTGGCCTGGCCGCTCGGTGTGCTGGTGCTGTGCATCGGCGCCTTCTTTCGCGATCCGCAGCGCGTCACCCCGCGCGGCGACAACCTGATTGTCTCGCCCGCCGACGGGTTGGTGACACTGATCACCAAGACCGCGCCGCCGCGCGAACTGCAGGTTGATGACGGCAGCGGCGTTCCCGGCATGCAGGCGGACGAAGTCACCCGCATTTCGATCTTCATGTCGGTGTTCGATGTGCACATCAACCGAACCCCGGTTTCCGGCACAGTCAGGCGCGTTGTTTATATTCCCGGCAAGTACTTGAATGCCGATCTTGACAAGGCGAGTGAAGAAAACGAACGCCAGCACATCCTGGTCGAACGCGGTGATGGCCTGAAGGTCGGCTTCACCCAGATTGCTGGCCTGATCGCGCGTCGCATCGTGCCCTTCGTCAAGCCGGGCGACATGCTGGCCGCAGGGCAGCGCGTCGGGCTGATCCGCTTCGGCAGCCGCGTTGATGTCTATCTTCCCGCCGGAACCGAACCGACAGTGCTGATGGGCCAGAAGACGATCGCGGGGGAGACGATTCTTGCCGAAGTCGGCAAACAGCCCCTGATCGAGGGCGTCGCGCAGTGACACCACAGCGGCTGCCTGGCGGCCTGACCCTGCGCGCCCTGGCTCCCAATGCAATCACCGCGGCGGCCCTGTGCGCCGGTCTGACCGGGATCCGCTTCGCCATCACTGGCGAGTTCCGCATGGCGGTTGCGGCCGTGGTTCTGGCCGGACTGCTCGACGGGATCGACGGCCGGATCGCCCGGTTGCTCAAGGCGCAGTCGCGCTTCGGGGCCGAGCTCGACAGTCTGGCCGACAATGTTTCGTTCGGGGTTGCGCCGGCGCTGGTGCTGTTCATGTGGTCGCTCAAGGACGTGCCGCGCTTCGGCTGGTTTGCCGCGCTGGCCTTTGCGGTCTGCATGGCGCTGCGGCTGGCCCGCTTCAACGCGCGGATCGACCTGCCCGACGAACCGCACAAGACCGCCGGCTTCCTGACCGGCGTACCCGCACCGGTCGGGGCAGGGCTGGCGTTCCTGCCGATGTACCTGTCTTTCGCGACCGATCTGGCCAATTTCAACAATCCGCTGCTGGTCGCGATCTGGCTGGTGCTGATCGCTTTCCTGGCGATTTCCAGCCTTCCGACGCTGTCCTGGGGCAAATTGCGCCCGCCGCGCAGTGCCCGCCTTGCTGTGATCGTGCTGGTTGGCCTGGTCGGGGCCGCAGCCCTGACCGATCCATGGCTGGTGCTGATCGGGATCTGCGCCGTCTATCTGGCGATCATCCCGATCGGCTGGATCGCCTATGCCCGGGTCAGGCGGCGGCGCGCAGCGCCTGCGGTGCAACCAGACGCGCCCTGACCGGCAAACGGACGATCTTGCCGTCGTCCACGCTGGTCACGGTCTCTGCAATGCAAAAGGTGAATTCAGCGCGATCACTGCACCGGCCCAGTTCGGTCCGCAGCGCCGCGACCTGCGGTGCAGCGCGCAGCAGGCTCTGTGCGATAACCGCGATGGCAGCGGTCGCAGTCAATGCAAACAGAGTGGCAATCGCATAGGTCAGCATGGGTCCGTCCTTCGCTGCGCCCCTGCTCAAAACCGTGTGAACAGGGTGTGTATAGCTTGTGGATAACTGTCTTCCGGGCTACTAGTTTCAAATCGGCCCGTTGACGCCATTTGTTCTCTATTTGTTCTGTGACGTCAAGCGGAAAAATGCAGGGCCCGCGTGCGCCCTGCGCTCGACTGCCGCAATTTTGCACTGGATTTTGCCGCAATCGGCGGTTAAGGGCGCGCGGCCTGCAGGCAATTCGGCGGTTTTCGGCGCATTGCGACTCGCAGGCAAATCCACATGGCAAGCGCCACACACCGGTGCCGCAGCGGGACTGAACCGCACGGTTCCAGCTTGCCAGAGGCACAACCGGAAGGAATTTGATTATGGCGGCTCCTGTCGTCTCCATGCAGCAATTGATCGAGGCCGGCGCACACTTCGGCCACCAGACCCACCGCTGGAACCCGCGGATGAAGCCGTACATCTTCGGCGCCCGCAATGGCATTCACATCCTTGACCTGTCGCAGACCGTGCCGTTGATGGCGCGTGCGCTCGACTTCGTCGACGCGACCGTCCGCGCTGGCGGCAAGGTGCTGTTTGTCGGCACCAAGCGCCAGGCGCAGGAGCCGATCGCCCAGGCCGCGCGCGCTTGCGGCCAGCACTTCGTCAACCATCGCTGGCTTGGCGGCATGCTGACCAACTGGAAGACCATCAGCCAGTCGATCAAGCGGATGAAGACGCTTGAAGAACAGCTTGCCGGTGACACCGCAGGCCTGACCAAGAAGGAAGTCCTGCAGCTGACCCGCGAACGCGATAAGCTTGAGCTGTCGCTTGGCGGGATCCGCGACATGGGCGGCATTCCCGACGTTATGTTCGTGATCGACGCCAACAAGGAAGAGCTGGCGATCAAGGAAGCCAACGTCCTGGGTATCCCGGTCGTCGCAATCCTCGATTCGAACGTTTCGCCCGATGGCATCGCCTTCCCGATCCCGGCCAACGATGACGCCAGCCGCGCGATCCGTCTGTACGTCGATGCCGTTGCCGCGGCCGCGACCAAGGGCCACCGCGAAGGCGTGGTCGATTCTGGTGCTGACATCGGCGCGATGGAAGAAGCTCCGGTGGAAGACGCCGTGATCGAAGCCCCGGCTGCTGACGAAGTCTCGGTCGAAGAAACCGCGACCGAAGCCTGAGGCTGTTGGTCACGAAGTTGTAGCGCGCCGGGCCTAACCGCCCGGCCGCCCACTCATTTTCTTAAAGGATATGCGCAATGGCCTATACCGCCACTGACGTGAAGAACCTGCGCGAGCGCACCGGCGCCGGCATGATGGATTGCAAGAAGGCGATGGACGAAACCGGCGGCGACATGGAAGCCGCGGTCGATCTGCTGCGCGCCAAGGGCCTGGCCGCCGTCGCCAAGAAGAGCAGCCGCACCGCGGCCGAAGGTCTGGTCGGCGTGGCCGTTTCGGGCACCAGGGGCGTTGCGGTCGAGGTCAACTCGGAAACCGATTTCGTCGCCAAGAACGAGCAGTTCCAGGATTTTGTCCGCAAGACCACCGAAGTCGCGCTGGGCGCTGCTTCGGATGATGTCGAAGCGCTCAAGGGCGCGGCCTATCCCGGCGGCGGCACTGTAGCGGACAAGCTGACCAACAACGTCGCCACCATCGGTGAAAATCAGCAGGTCCGCCGGATGAAGACCGTTGCGGTCAAGCAGGGTGTGGTCGTCCCCTACATGCACAACGCCGCCGCCCCGATGCTCGGCAAGATCGGCGTGCTGGTCGCGCTCGAAAGCGAAGCTGGTGCCGACGTGCTCGAACCGCTGGGCAAGCAGATCGCGATGCACATCGCCGCCGCTTTCCCGCAGGCGCTTTCGGCCGACGATCTCGACCCCACTGTGCTCGAACGCGAACGCAAGATCGCGCTGGACAAGGCGGTTGAGGAAGCGGCGAAGAACGGCAAGGAAATTCCAGCCGATATCCTGGCCAAGCGCGCCGATGGCGCGGTGGCCAAGTTCGCCAAGGACAACGCCCTGCTAAGCCAGGTCTTCGTGATGGATAACAAGACCCCCATCGCCCAGGTCGTCGAGCAGGCCGGCAAGGCCGCCGGCACCAAGATTGTGCTGACCGACTATGTCCGCTTCCAGCTAGGTGAAGGCATCGAGAAGGAAGTCAGCGATTTCGCCGCGGAAGTCGCTGCTGCAGCCGGACTGGGCTGAACGACGTCAGATGAAATGGAAGGGCGCGTCTGATGGCGCGCCCTTTCGTTTGTCCGGAGCCTTGGCTTCTAGCGACCAGCGGTATAAGGCCGCGTGAACCCCTTGAGAGCGATGCCAACGATCATGTCCAAGCCCGCCTACAAGCGCGTATTGCTCAAACTGTCAGGCGAAGTGCTGATGGGCAACCAGCAGTTCGGGATCGATCCCGAATTCGTTGCCGAGCTGGCCAGGGAAGTGAAGACCGCCAAGGAAACCGGGCTGGAAATCTGCCTTGTCATCGGTGGCGGCAATATCTTCCGCGGGATGGCCGGGGCGGCCAAGGGCATGGACCGCGCCCAGGCCGACTACATGGGCATGCTCGCCACGGTGATGAACGCGCTGGCGATGCAGAACGCGCTGGAGCAGCAGGGGGTCGAAACCCGGGTCCAGTCGGCGGTGCAGATGGACCAGGTGTGCGAACCGGTGATCCGCCGCCGCGCCGAACGGCACCTGGAAAAGGGCCGGGTGGTGATCTTTGCTGCCGGTGTCGGCGCACCCTATTTCACCACCGACAGCGGTGCTGCATTGCGCGCTGCGGAAATGCAGTGCGATGCGCTGCTCAAGGGCACCTCGGTCGACGGGGTCTATGACAGCGATCCCAAGACCAATCCGCAGGCAAAGCGTTTCGATGCAGTCGATTACGATACGGTCCTGGCACAGAACCTGAAGGTTATGGATGCCAGCGCCGTGGCGCTGTGCCGCGACAACGACATTCCCATCGTCGTCTTCTCGATCCGCGAAAAGGGCAACCTGGCCAAGGTGCTGCGCGGCGAGGGGACCCAGACCATCGTGAGAAAGGGCTGATACTATGACCAAGTACGACAAGGCCGATCTCGAACGCCGGATGAAGGGCGCGGTCGAATCGCTGCGCAGCGATCTGGGCGGACTGCGCACCGGGCGCGCCAATACCGCGCTGCTCGATCCGATCATGGTCGAAGTCTATGGCAGCAAGATGCCGCTCAACCAGGTGGCGACGGTCTCCGCGCCCGAACCGCGGATGTTGTCGGTCCAGGTGTGGGACAAGGCCAACGTGACTCCGGTGGAAAAGGCGATCCGTTCGGCCGGGCTGGGGCTCAACCCGATCAACGATGGCAACAACATCCGCTTGCCGATCCCCGATCTGACCGAGGAACGCCGCAAGGAGCTGGCCAAGCTGGCGCACCAGTACGCCGAAAAGGCCCGGATCGCGATCCGCAACGTGCGCCGTGACGGGATCGACAACCTCAAGGCCGACGAGACCAAGAAGGAAATCTCGGAAGACGATCGCAAGCGCGGCGAGGCCGAGGTGCAGAAGCTGACCGACGAGATGATCAAGGATGCCGACGCCGTTGCCGCGCAGAAGGAACAGGAAATCCTCGGCCGGTGACGAATGAGCGCGCCATCCATGGCGCGCGCCATGTCGCCATCATCATGGATGGCAACGGGCGCTGGGCCAAGAAGCGCCATCTGCCGCGCGCGGTCGGCCACCAGCGCGGGGTCGATGCGGTGCGCAGGCTGGTCCGCGCGGCGCGCGCGATGGGGCTGCAGGCCCTGACCCTTTACGCCTTTTCGACCGAGAACTGGCGCCGCCCGGAAGACGAGGTTTCGGCGCTGTTCGGCCTGCTCAAGCGCTATATCCAGGAAGATCTGGCGGAATTCGTCGAGAACAATGTCCGCCTGAAAATCATCGGCAATTACAAGGCGCTGGCGCCGGATATTGTCGCTTTGCTGGACGATGCCCTGGCGCGCACGGCGGGCAATGACGGGACCACGCTGGTCGTGGCGCTGAACTATGGCGCGCACGACGAGATTGCCCGCGCCGCAGCGCAGGCCGCGGCCAAGGGTGCAATCACCCCCGAGACGATCGAGGCCGCGCTGGATACCGCGGGTCTGCCCCAGCTCGATCTGCTGATCCGCACCTCGGGCGAGGTGCGCCTGTCGAACTTCCTGCTGTGGCAAGTCGCCTATGCCGAAATGTGGTTCACCGACGTGCTGTGGCCCGATTTCACCCCCGATCACCTGCAGGAGGCGCTGGACGCCTTTGCCAATCGCGAGCGACGCTATGGCGGACGGTGAAGCAAAGAAATCCGACCTCGGCACGCGCACCGTCTCGGCGCTGGTCATGGTCGCCGTCGCGGGCAGTGCGCTGCTGCTCGGCGGCGGTTTCTGGGCGTTGTTTGTCGCTGCCGTTGCAACCGGGGTCTATTGGGAGTGGTCTGGCCTTGTCCGCGGTTTTGCGCGCAGCACTGGTCAGCGCCTCGCCTGGATGGCGCTGGGCTTCCTTTACATCGCGGTTGCCGCAACGACGCTACTGGCGCTGCGGATGGACGATTTCGGGATCAGCCGGACCCTGCTGGTTGTGCTGGTGGTGATTGCCATCGATGTGGGGGCCTATTTCAGCGGCCGCACTTTCGGCGGGCCGAAGATAGCCCCGCGGATCAGTCCGTCAAAGACCTGGGCAGGGCTGCTTGGTGGAATGGCTGGCGCCACCCTGATCATCGCGGCCTATGTCTACTGGCTGTCGTGCTATGATCCGGCGTTCGGCCACTGCGAGCTGGAAACGATGACCCGTCATCTTCCGCTCGCGCTGGGGGCCGGGGCACTGGCCGCGGTGGTTGCCCAGGCCGGTGACTTCTTCGAGAGCTGGATGAAGCGCCGCGCCGGGGTCAAGGATTCGAGCGGGCTGATTCCTGGCCACGGCGGCCTGTTCGACCGCGTCGACGGGCTCTTGGCAGTAAATTTCGTGATCGGATTGTTCGCGCTCGCCGTAATCCTCGGCCGGCTCACCAGCGGCGGCTCGCTGCTGCCCAGTCCGGCATGACCCGTTCGATTACCATTCTTGGTGCAACCGGTTCGGTTGGCACATCCACGCTGGATCTGATCGGGCGCGAACGAGGGAACTGGCGCGTCGAAGCGCTGACGGCCAATTGCCAGGCGCAGGACCTGGCCCGGCTGGCGCGCGAACATTCGGCTAAACTCGCGGTCGTTGCCGACGAAAGCTGTCTGCCAGAACTGCGCGACGCACTGGCCGGATCGGGGATCGAAGCGGCCGGCGGTGCGGCGGCCCTGGTTGAAGCGGCGGCGCGCGGTGCCGACCTGACCCTTGCCGCGATCGTCGGCTGTGCCGGTCTCGCGCCGACCATGGCGGCGATCGAGCAGGGCAAGACCGTCGCGCTCGCAAACAAGGAAGCGCTGGTTTCTGCCGGTGACGTCATGATGGCAGCGGTAGCCCGTCACGGCGCCACGCTGCTGCCGGTTGACAGCGAGCACAACGCGATCTTCCAGTGCCTTGCCGGCAACGATCCCGCTCACGTCCGCTCGATCACGCTGACCGCCAGCGGCGGCCCGTTCCGCGACTGGAGCGCGGACCAGCTTGCTGCGGCAACCCCGGCGCAGGCGGTCAAGCATCCCAATTGGGACATGGGCGCCAAGATCAGCGTCGACAGCGCCACCATGTTCAACAAGGGCCTCGAACTGATCGAGGCCTACCACCTGTTCCCGGTCGGGCTCGGTGCCTTGCGGATCGTGGTCCATCCGCAGTCGGTGATCCATTCGATGGTCGAATATCGTGACGGATCGACCCTGGCGCAGCTTGGACCATCGGACATGCGGGTGCCGATCGCATCGTGCCTGGCTTGGCCGGCGCGGATGGACACGCCGTGCACCCCGCTCGATCTGGCGGCGCTGGGCGAACTTACCTTCCGTGCCCCCGATGAGGATCGCTTTCCCGCGACGCGGCTGGCGCGCGAGGCGGCCGAAGCGGGCGGAGCGGCGCCTGCGGTGCTCAATGCGGCCAACGAAGTGGCGGTCGCCGCCTTTCTGGCCGGACACCTGCCATTCACGCAAATCGCAGTAATGGTCGGTGAAGTGTTGGCGCGTTATGGTCCTGCCGCGCCGACCTTGCTTGGCGATGTCATCGCCGTCGATGCCGAGGCGCGGCACCGGGCGCGAGCGATTTTGGAGCTGGTTTGACGCAATGCAGATTCCCTTTGTCCTGACTGCCGTTCTGGCCTTCCTGCTGGTGCTTGGCCCGCTGGTCGTGCTGCACGAACTGGGTCACTATCTGGCCGGACGGCTTTTCGGCGTGCGCGCCGACGCCTTCTCGGTCGGTTTCGGCAAGGAGCTGTGGGGGCGTACCGACAAGCGTGGCACCCGGTGGAAGCTGTCGGCGATCCCGATGGGCGGCTATGTCCAGTTTGCCGGCGACATGAACCCGGCCGGGCAGAGCGATCCGGCGTTGCAGGACGCCGATAGCGTTGCACTAAAGGGCACTTTCCCCGGCGCCAAGCTGTGGCAGCGGGCAGTGATCGTTTTTGCCGGACCCCTGACCAACTTCCTGATCGCGGTCTTGATCTTTGCCGGCTTTGCCATGGTTTATGGCGTGCGCGTCACCCCGCCGGTGATCGGATCCTTCGCGCCCAATTCCGCGGCGCAGGCAGCCGGGCTGCAAGTCGGCGACCGCATTGTCGAAATCGACGGCGCACCGATCCGCGACTTTACCGAGATCGCCCGCAAGGTCCTGCTCTATCCGGGGCGCACGATCACCATTGTGGCAGAGCGCAACGGCCAGCCGCTATCGCGCGCCGTTACCCTGGCCAGCCAGACCGAAACCGACGGCTTCGGCGGTTCTTCGAAGAAGGGCATGCTCGGCATAGGCAGCGTGCTTCCGACCTTTGAGACTGTCGGCCCGGTAAAGGCGCTTGGGGCGGGAATCGGAGACTCGTTTCAGGCAATCAAGATGACCGCCGTCGGTCTGGGCCAGATCATCAGCGGCGAACGCTCTGCCAAGGAGATGGGCGGACCGGTCAAGATCGCGCAATATTCCGGGCAAACGATGTCGCTTGGCTGGCAGGCGATGCTGCTGTTTGCCGCGACGATCTCAATTAATTTGGCATTCATCAACCTGCTGCCAATCCCGACCTTAGACGGTGGGCACCTGGCAATGTATGCCGCGGAAACAGTCCGCCGCAAACCGCTGGGCGCACGCAGTCAGGAGTGGGCGTTCCGTGCCGGCCTGGCCTTCGTGCTGGCGCTTGCGGTATTCGTCACCTTCAATGATCTGGCTTCGCTGCCGATTTTCGGCAGCTAGGCTGTAGGGACGGGAAATAGCTGCGGATTTGCCGTGGACCCTGTGGCGACTTTGCTTGATCGACGGGTCAGCATCGGGCAGAGGGCGGCGACATGTCTGTAGAGCGCCGGTGGTCCCGATACCTGGGTCCTTGCGGCCGGCGTAACGCACAATTTACGGGAACTGTCGTACCGATGATCTGCCACACCAAGCATAGCACCGAAACCGCCCGCCGGGCTCCCGCGCTGGTTGCGGTGCTGATGGGAACGACATTCCTGGCCAGCCTCCCCACGGCGGCACTAGCCCAAGCTGCAGCACCGACCGCGGCCCCGGCGGCAGCGCCGGCACCGGCTCCGGCCGAAGCTGCCCCGGTCGCGATCAAAGCGGTTAATGTCGAAGGCTCGCAGCGCCTCGAAGCGGATACCATCCGCTCGTATATCAAGCTGCGGGTCGGTCAGCCCTATTCGCAACAGGCGGCGGACCAGGCGCTGAAGGATCTGTACGCGACCGAACTGTTCACCGATGTCCAGATCCGCAACGAAGATGGCGTCGTGACCATCGCGGTCAAGGAAAACCCGGTGATCAACCGCATCGTCCTTGAGGGCAACAAGCGGATCAAGGAAGACAAGATCCTTCCCGAAATCAAGATGGCCCCGCGCCAGATCTTCACCCGCTCCAAGGTCCGCGCCGACGTTGCCCGCATCATCGAGCTGTACAAGCGCCAGGGCCGCTTTGCCGCCAATGTCGAACCCAAGATGGTCATGCTCGACCAGAACCGCGTCGACATCGTGTTCGAAATTTCCGAAGGGCCCAAGTCCAAGGTCCGCGCGATCAACATCATCGGCAACGAGCAGTTCGACGATGGCGAACTGCGCGGCGAAATGATGACCAAGCAGGCCGGGATCACCAAGATCTTCAGCTCGGGCACCAGCTATGATCCCGACAAGATGGCCTTCGACCAGCAGAAGCTGCGTCAGTTTTACCTGACCAAGGGCTATGCCGATTTCCGCATCGTTTCGGCCGTGGCCGAACTGACGCCAGACAAGAAGGACTTCATCCTGACCTACGTGGTCGAGGAAGGGCCGCGCTACAAGTTCGGCGACGTCAAGGTCATCAGCCAGCTGCGCGACTTTGATGAAGAGCGTCTGGCCAAGAACCTCCCTATGAAGAAGGGCGACTGGTACGACGCCAAGCAGGTCGAAGACACGATCGAGCAGCTCAACACCACGCTGGGCGCTTTCGGTTACGCCTTTGCCGATGTGCGGCCCGACTACGCCCGCAGCAAGGAAGACCTGACCATGGGTCTGACCTTCAACATTGCCGAGGCACCGCGCGTCTATGTCGAGAAGATCGACGTCAACGGCAACACCCTGACCCAGGACAAGGTCGTGCGCCGCGAATTCCGTCTGGCCGAAGGCGATGCCTTCAATTCCATCCAGGTCAAGCGCTCGACCGCTCGCATCAACTCGCTGGGCTATTTCCAGGAAAAGTTCGAAGTCGAACAGAAGCCCGGCAGCGCGCCCGACCGGATCATCCTGGAAGCCAATGTCGAGGAAAAGCCGACCGGCGAACTGCAGCTTTCGGCAGGCTATTCCAGCCTTGAAAAGCTGATCTTCCAGGGATCGGTGCAGCAGCGCAACTTCCGTGGCCGCGGCCAGACGGTCGGCCTCAGCCTTAGCTATTCGCAGTATTCGAAAAGCGCCGAGGTCAGCTTTACCGAGCCCTACCTGTTCGACAAGAACGTGTCGCTGGGGGCCACGGTCTATCGCCGCGACTACAACAATTTCAACTTCACCAGCGGCGGCAACCGCAACACGCTGTACAAGAACACCTCGACCGGGCTTAGCGTTCGTGCTGGCCTGGCCTTGACCGAATATGTCTCTGCGGTGGGCAGTTATACGCTAAGCTTCGACGATATCTCGGTCGACAAGAACCAGTATTATTCCGACCGCCTCAGCCCGACCCTTCAGTGCGACCCGGTCATCGCCGGGCGTTATCTGTGTGACGCCATCGGCAAGCGCACCACCTCGATGCTCGGCATGTCGCTGATCTACGATTCGCTCGACAACCGGGTGCGTCCGTCGCGCGGCCAATCGGCGTCGGTCACGGCGGAATTCGCCGGCCTGGGCGGTTCGGTCAAATATGCCCGCGTCCGCCTCAACGCCGCCAAGTACTGGCCGGTCGGCAAGGGCTTCATCTTCTCGGTCAAGGGTGAAGCCGGGGCTATCGCCTCGCTCGGCCGCAAGAGCGATACCGTGAATGGCATCGACGGCGTGTTCCTGACCGACCGCTTCTATCTTGGCGAGCCGACCATCCGCGGCTTCGATATCCGCGGCGTTGGCCCGCGCGTGGTGCGCAAGTATTATCAGGATACCAACGCCGACGGCGCAGTGGATGGCCTGAACTATGTCTGCTTCAAGCCGGCTGTGACGACCACGCCGACCTCGCCTGCCGACCGCCAGGTTGTCGCGGCCGGAACAACCTGCGGAACGGGATACAACTTCCTCAATCCCGATAGCGTGAATGAGGATCGCAACACCTGGCAGGACGATTCGATCGGCGGACGGTATTACTACCTGACTCGTGCCGAACTGGAAATTCCGCTGGGTTCCGGTGCCAAGGACCTCGGTCTGCGTCCATCGATCTTCATGGACGCCGGGGCGGTATGGGGCATTACCAAGCCGAAGCTCGAAAACTATCCGGTGCAGAACACGCTGTTCTTCCCGGTGCGCGATTCGACTGGGCTGCCGCTATACACGCAGATCAACAACGCCACGCTGGTTGGCGGAGTCTGCACGCCGGGCAGTGCGGTTGGGGACGTGACGTCGGTGACCAATCCGATCAACCCGGCGCCACCTTCGTGTCTGTCCAGTCCGAACAACTCGCCGCAGGGCAATTATTCGCCTGCCTTCTCCGACTTCTTCTATGGCAACACCATGAAGCCGCGCATCTCGATCGGGATCGGGGTCAACTGGAACTCACCGTTCGGTCCTTTCCGCATCGACTTCGCCAAGGTGATCACCAAGGCGCAAGGCGACGATACCAAAACCTTTACCTTCAACGTAGGAACGCAATTCTGATGAAAACCCTTCTCAAGCCCATCGCGGGCGCCGCCCTTGTCCTGGCGCTGGCCGCCTCGCCTGCACAGGCTCAGACCAAGCCTGCCGCCGCTGCTCCGGTCAATTCGGGCACTGTGGTTGCCGGGCTAGGCGTGGCCGATCTCGAAGCGGTTCTGCTCAACACCAGCGCGTACCGCACGGGCGAGCAGCAGCGTCCGGTGACCTACAAGGCGACGATCGATCAGGCCCAGGCCCGCGGCAAGGCGCTGCAGACCCAGATCCAGGCGCTCAACGCCAAGCTGCAGAAGGACGCAGCGGCGCCTGGCGCCAATCGCGCTGCGCTGGAGCAGCAGGCCGCTGCTTTGCAGAAGATGCAGGAATCCGGCCAGGCCGAACTCAACAACATCATCAAGCCCGTGGTCTATTCGCGCGAATACGTGAAGGAACAGATCGAGGAAAAGATGGACGCTGCGGTCAAGGCCGTGATGGCGCGCCGCAACGTGTCGCTGCTTCTGGCTCCCCAGTCGGTCATCCTCAGCACGTCGAGCGCCTATGACATGAGCCAGGATATCGTCAACGAGATCAACCGCGTCCTGCCCAGCGCGACGCTGAGCCCGCCGGCTGGCTGGGAACCGCGCCAGATCCGCGAAGCCCGCGCCCAGCAGGCGGCGCAGCAGGCCGCGACACCGGGTGCCGCCGCCGCGCCGCGTCCGGCCGGCCCGCAGCCCGACAGCCGCTGATCCATCGCCGGGGGCAGCGATGACTGACGAAACGACACAGGCGGGGGCAGCGCAGGCTGCCCCCGTTTACGACATCCAGAAGATACTCCACGCCCTGCCGCATCGCTATCCGCTGCTGCTGGTCGATCGGGTCAAGTCGCTGGAAATCGGCGAGCGGATCCACGCGGTGAAGGCGGTGACCTTCAACGAGCAGTTCTTCCAGGGGCATTTCCCCGGAAGGCCGATCATGCCCGGCGTGCTGCAGATCGAAGCCCTGGCCCAGACTGCGGCGATCCTGGCAATCGAGACGCTTGAGCTCGCCGGATCGGGCAAACTGGTCTATTTCATGGCGATCGAAGAGGCCAAGTTCCGCGCCCCGGTCGAACCCGGCGTACTGCTCGACCTTGAAGTCGGCTTCGTCCAGAAGCGCAGCCGGGTCTGCAAGTTCTGGGGCAAGGCCTCGATCGAAGGCAAGGTCACTTGCGACGTCCAGTTCACCGCGATGGTCGCCGACCCGCCAGAGGGTTGATTTTCCCGCAACGCGCGGCTAAGCGCGCCGCTTCCATTCAAGACCGGTCGGAACCGGTCGCTAGCGAAAGTATCGTTCGATGAAGCCCGAAATCCATCCCGACTACCACATGATCAAGGTGCAGATGACCGACGGCACCGTCTTCGAGACCCGCTCTACCTGGGGCAAGGAAGGCGATACGCTGGTTCTGGAAATCGATCCTACCTCGCATCCGGCATGGACCGGCGGCACCCGCCAGCTCGATTCGGGCGGCCGCGTCGCGCAGTTCAACAAGCGTTTCGGCGGGCTTTCGCTCAAGAAGAACTAAGGCTTGCGGCGGCCCCTGCGGCTGTCCTGCCAGAAACCGAAAGGGCGGCCCCGGGGCCGCCCTTTTTGTTACCCGTTCCAGGCCGCGCCAAGCGCTTCGGCCTCGGCATAGGGGATCGGTCGCAGGAATTCGACCCCGCCGCTGCCATCGCGGACCCAGCGGACAATGGCCTGAACGGTGTGCTCCTCGGTCAGGTGGATCGAAAGAAACAGCCCGCTGCGCAGCCAGTCGGCAGAAGTCTGGACGTTGCACCCATACGTCGAAATGTCATTGATTCGTGCGGTGGTGCGCATCCCGTGCGATGATTCGACCATAACCTCCGCATTGACAGCGCGGCGTTCTCCGCGACGGGTCAACGGACGCCCAACGTTCCCCAACCGCTCTTGCAATTTTGCTTTTCCCACCGCCATTTATCCCCCGGCACCGGAATGTTGCCTAAGTGCTAGCAGGCGTTGGTTAAGCAAACGCTGCAAGAATCCGGACGGTTGAGATTCGCAAGGCGTCGCGCGGCCTCTCGCGAGCTGCGCAACAATATTACGTGTCGCACACGCGGGCGCAGTTTTCGCTTCCCATTTGCATGCCTCTGTGCAAGAGGCCGCGCCTGCGTCGGACAGCGCTTGCGGGCACTGCTGACGCCCCCTATGGCGCCGCGTCTCGGCACGTGCGCGAGGGTGTGGCGATCGTAGCTCAGTTGGTTAGAGCGCCGGTTTGTGGTACCGGAGGTCGTGGGTTCGAACCCCATCGATCGCCCCAGCTTCCCCCCGCACGACGTGCCCCGAACGGGAGACGCGCGTGCCTGCTTTCTGGGAAGAACCCGATTTCGACGATCACGAAATGGTCCACTTCGTGCGCGACCGCGCCAGTGGCCTGACTGCGATCATCGCGCTGCATTCGACCCATCTGGGACCGGCCGCAGGCGGCACCCGGTTCTGGCACTATGTCGACCCGGCCATGGCGATGTGCGATGCGCTGCGCCTGTCGCGCGGGATGAGCTACAAGAACGCGATGGCGGGCCTGCCGATGGGCGGCGGCAAGGCCGTTATTCTGGCCGATGCCAACGGCACCAAGACGGCTGCGATGCTTGCGGCTTTCGGCGATGCGGTGGGCTCGCTTGGCGGGCGCTATGTAACTGCTGAAGATGTCGGAATCAGCGAAGCCGATATGGTCGCGGTGTCGCAGCGCACCCGCCACGTTACCGGACTGCCGGTTGCGGGTGAGGGCAGCGCCGGAGGCGATCCGGGCCCCTTCACCGCCTATGGCATCTTTCTGGGCGTGAAGGCCGCCGTCAAGGAAAAGCTGGGCAAGGATTCCATGGCTGGGGTCCACGTCGCAGTCCAGGGCACGGGCAGCGTCGGCGGCGGTCTTGCCCGCCAGCTTGCCGCTGACGGTGCGCGGCTGACCCTGGCCGACGTCAATGCCGATCGTGCCGCGGCGCTGGCCGCCGAACTTGGCGCGCGGCACGTTCCGGCTGAAACGATCATGGACACGGCTTGCGACGTCTTCAGCCCCAATGCCCTGGGCGCGGTCCTGAACGATGAAGGCATCGCGCGGTTGCAGGCGCCAATCGTCGCGGGTGGCGCCAACAACCAGCTTGCCCGGCCCGAGCATGGCGCGATGCTGGCCGGACGGGGCATTCTCTATGCCCCCGACTATGTCATCAACGCGGGCGGAATTATCGCCGTGGCGCTGGAATACCTGGCGCGCGAGCAGGGCAAACCCAGTTCGTTGGCCGATGTGCGCGAACGGATCGAGCAGATCCCTGGCCGCCTCCGCACGATCTGGCAGGAAAGCGCGCGAACGGGCCGCTCCAGCGACGAGGTTGCCGATACCATGGCGCAGCGGCTGATCGGCCGCTAGTCAAGCTGTCAGCAAGGCGTCAGGCGGGCTGCGCAATTGCCTTGCCCGAGCAGCGCGGCAGTGCCAAAGGGCGGGGGAGTTCGACTGACCGCACCCATGCACGGCTACGCCAATCCCGCCCGTTTTTTGCGCCTCGCCCGGTTGCTGACCGCACCCTTGCTGGTGGGCGGTCTGGTGATTGCCGGGCTCTCGCTGGCATGGGGCCTGTTTGGCGCGCCGGCCGAGGCTCTGCAGGGCGATTCTGTCCGCATTCTGTTCATTCACGTGCCTGCGGCATGGCTTGGCATGGGCGGGTGGAGCGCGATTGCCGTGGCCAGCCTGACCGAGCTGGTCTGGCGCCACCCGCTGGCCGGAATAGCCGCGCGCGCAGTGGCTTTGCCTGGCGCGGTTTTTGCGGCGCTGTGTCTGGTGACCGGATCGCTTTGGGGGCGCCCCGCCTGGGGCACCTGGTGGGTCTGGGACGGACGCCTGACCTCGATGCTCGTGCTGCTGTTCCTTTACCTGGCTTATATCGCCCTCGCCGATGCGGCGACGCGCGACGGGCAGGGGCAATCGCGCATTCCGGCGATCTTCGGCCTGGTCGGTGCGGTCAACATTCCGATCATCCATTTTTCCGTGCTGTGGTGGAACAGCCTGCATCAGCCGCCGTCGATCGCTATGGGCAAATCAGAGATGGCAGCGCCCTTCCTGCTTGGTCTGCTGGCGGCGACAGTCGGCTTTTCGCTGATCTTCGGCGGGGTCGTGCTGGCGCGGATGCGGGCGATTCTGGCCGATCAACAGGCCGAGGCGCGACTGCGCCGCCGCGCGATGGAGGCGGTCGATGCGTGAGGGGCTGGACCACTGGACCTTCGTCATTGCCGCCTATGCCGTCGGCATCACGGTGACGGCGGTGCTGGCCGGGTGGTCGTGGCTTGCGATGACACGCGCCGAAGCCCGGCGCGACCGGAGCCGTGAACGATGAGCACGGCGATCAAGGCCAAGCATCAGCGACTGGTTCTGGTGCTGATCGCGCTCGCCGCGCTGATCGGAGCCGGCCTGCTCGCCGCCTGGGCGCTGCGCAACCAGGCGAGCTATTTCTACCTCCCGGCGCAGATGGCCAGCAATCCGCCCGAGGCAGGCCGCGCGGTGCGGTTGGGCGGGATGGTCGAAGCCGGGTCACTCAAGACCGCGGCCGATGGCGTCACGCTCAGTTTCATTGTCGGTGACGGCACGGCGCGCGTTCCGGTGCGGTTCAAGGGCATTGTCCCCGATCTGTTTAAGGAAGGATCGGGGGTGGTCGCCGAAGGACGGATCGGGCCTGACGGGACCTTCGTTGCCGACAACCTGCTGGCCAAGCACGACGAGAAATACGTGCCTCGCGAAATGAAGGACATGACCGCGGCGCAAGCGCGCAAGACCGTGCAGGAAACCCGGTGATCGCCAACCTTGGCCTTGCCGCGCTGTGGTTCGCCGCAGCCCTTGCCGTGCTGCAATTGCTGGCCGGCGGGCTGACCTTGCGCCGCGACATTCCCGGGCTGGCCGTGTTGGTTCGCCCGGTTGCAGTCGTCCAGGGCGCGTTGGCCGCCATATCCTTTGCCGCGTTGATCGTTGTGTTCTGCCAGACCGACCTGTCGGTCAAACTGGTGGCGATGAACTCGCATTCGGCCAAGCCGTTCCTCTACAAGTTCGCCGGAGCCTGGGGCAACCACGAAGGTTCGATGCTGCTGTGGGTGACCGTCATGGGCCTGGCGGGTGGCTTCGTCGCGCTGGTTGAGCGGCGCTTGCCAGAGCGGACCATGCTGGCCACCCTGGCTGCGCAAGCTTTCGTCAGCCTGGGCTTCTATGCCTTCCTGCTGATCGCCTCGAACCCGTTCGAGCGGCTCGATCCGGCTGCGCCAGAGGGCCAGGGGCTCAATCCGCTGTTACAGGACCCCGGCCTCGCATTCCATCCGCCCACGCTGTACATCGGCTATGTCGGGCTTTCGATTGCTTTCAGCTTCGCTGTCGGGGCGCTGCTGACGCGCGAGGTTTCACCCGCTTTCGCCCGGGCGATGCGGCCGTGGGTGATGGGGGCATGGATTTTTCTGACCCTGGGGATCACCGCTGGTTCCTATTGGGCCTATTACGAGCTGGGCTGGGGCGGCTGGTGGTTCTGGGACCCGGTCGAGAATGCCAGCCTGATGCCCTGGCTGGCGGCGACTGCGCTGCTCCATTCGGTCAGCGTGCTCGCTTCGCGCAATGCGCTGCGGGCCTGGACCATCATGCTCGGGGTGGTCGCCTTCTCGATGTCGATGGTCGGCACGTTCCTGGTCCGCTCGGGCATATTGACCAGTGTCCATGCCTTTGCCGTCGATCCGACCCGCGGTTCTTTCATCCTGGCCCTGCTGGCGATCTATATCGGCGGAGCCTTGCTGCTGTTCGCTTTGCGCGCGGCCACCGTGACCGAGGGGCAGCGCTTTACCGTGACCAGCCGCGAAGGCGCGCTGGTGTTCAACAATGTGATGCTGACCGCGATCCTGGGCATAGTTCTGATCGGGACGCTGTACCCGCTGTTGGCCGAGGCGCTGGGTAGCAAGGTCTCGGTCGGACCGCCTTATTTCAATCCGATGACGGCCGTATTTCTGCTGCCGATGCTTGTGGTTCTGGCGATCGGCCCGCTGCTGCGCTGGCGGCGCGATGCCTTCAGCCGTGTCGGCAAACGGCTTATCCTGCCGCTGCTGGCCGCTCTTGGTGCGCTGCTGTTCATGGTCACGCGCGGCACCGGCGTGCTGCCTGCATTGGGCATGACCTTGGCCGCAGGTCTGGTGGTGGCGACCTTGCTGCCGCTGCAGGGGCGCCGCCTGCGCACGGTCACGCTGCCGCTGTGGGGCATGGTGCTGGCGCATTTCGGCGTAGGGGTTGCGCTGTTCGGGATGGCTGCGGACAGCGCCTTCACCCAGGAACGACTTGTTGCTGTCAAGCTGGGTGAAGCGACGCAAGTCGGGCCGTGGCAAGTGACCCTGCGCGCGATCGAGCCCGTGGCCGGGCCGAACTGGACCGCGCTTGAGGGGGCACTGGCAGCCTCTTATGGCAAAGGCGCGCCGACGGTGCTGCGCCCGCAATCGCGCAGCTTCTGGTCACCGCCGCAGCAGACCAACGAATCCGCCCTGCTGACGCGCTGGAACGGGCAGCTATACGCCGTGCTGGGTGAGCAGGCCGAGGATGGCCGCTGGCAGCTGCGCCTGTGGTGGAAACCGTTCGTGACGCTGATATGGCTGGGCGGCGTGCTAATCGCGCTGGGCGGTGTGCTGGCGCTGATCGGGCGTGTCGCCAGCGATCTGCGGCGTCTGATCGCCACCGGCAAGATTGCCTACCGCCGCCAGAGGCAGGGCCGATGAACACGACAGGTTCTGTCCCGGCCAAGGCACCGCGCTGGGCGCTGTGGCTGCCCTTGACGCTGTTTGCAGGCTTTGTCGCGCTGGTCATGATCGGACTGTTTCGTCCGGCCAGTCGGGAAGTCAAAAGCGCGCTGATCGGCAAGCCGCTCCCGGCATTTGCGCTGAAGCAAGCGGTGCCCGAGCGGCCAGCGCTGTCCACCAGCGACTTTCAAGGCGGGAAACCGCGGCTGCTCAACGTCTTTGCCAGCTGGTGCGTGCCTTGCGCGGCGGAAGCACCGCAGCTGGAAGCGCTTCGCCGCGCCGGGGTAGAGGTCAACGGTGTGGCCATCCGCGACAAGACCGCCGATCTGCAGCGCTTCCTTGCTCGCAACGGCAATCCCTATGCCCGGATCGGTGCCGACGATGTCAGCGCGGTGCAATTTGCCATCGGTTCATCGGGTGTCCCCGAAAGCTTCGTGATCGATGCCAAAGGCGTAATCCGCTATCAGCACATCGGCGATATCCGCGCCGATCAGGTGCCGATGATCTTGGCGAAACTCCGGGAGGCGGACCGGTGATCCGCTTCATGCTTGCAGTCCTGGCATTGATCCTGGCCCTGCCTGCCGCCGCTCAGGACAAATTGCCCCCGGCTCCCTATGCCTATCGCCAACTGGCCGATCCCACTGCCGAGGCGCGGGCCAAGGCGCTGATGGAAACGCTGCGCTGCCTGCAGTGCCAGGGCCAGTCGATTGCCGATTCGGATGCACCCATTGCGGGGGACATGCGCAACCAGGTGCGGCTACGGATCGCGCAGGGCGAGGATCCCGAAGCAATTCGTGCCTGGCTGGTGGAACGCTATGGTGACTATGTCAGCTACAAGCCGCAGATCGATGCGCTGACCTGGCCGCTCTTCGCCGCGCCGGTTATGTTGCTGCTGATTGCTGGGCTGCTGCTGCGCAGGCGGTTTGCCGGAAAGGACGTGTCATGACCTGGGTTGCGGTTCTGGCGCTGGCCGGGCTGACCTTTGCGGCAATTGTCTTTGCGTTCAAGGTTCCGCGCTCCGGCTGGGAAGCGGTTGGCGCGGCCCTGATGTTCGGCGCCGCAGGCTTTGCCTGGCAAGGCCGACCGGCGCAGTCCGGCGCGCCCAAGGCCGCCGCCGAGGTTTCGCGGCCTGCAGGCGCAGCACTGGTCGAAGCGCGCAAACAGCTGTCGGCACAGGGTGAGAACCAGCCCAACAGCTGGGCGATCATCGCCGATGCCCTGGCCCGCAACGGCAGCTACAGTGACGCAGCCGGGGTGCTGCTGGGCGCGGTGCGCAAGGATCCCGGCAATGCCGATGCCTGGCTGGCCATGGCCAACGATCTCGTCGCCCATGCTGACGGAACGCTGACCCCCGCGGCGCAGTATGCCTATGACCGCGCCGCCAAGGCCGATCCGGCGCATCCTGGCCCAGCCTTTTTCCTGGGCCTGGCACTGGCGACCAATGGCAAGCTGGACGAAGGCCGCGATGCCTGGGCGGCGCTGCTTGCCCGCGCGCCCAAGGGCGCGCCGTGGCGCGCCGATCTGGAGCAGCGTCTGGCCCGGCTGGACGACTACATCGCCGCACAGAGCCGCACAGATCAGGCGCGCTGATCCATTGCCGGGCCTCATCCAAACTGCTAATCGCAAGCCGGATTCCGCTCCCTTAGGGGAATGCTGCGGCAGGCTTCCGAGTAAGGGCGACAGTCAATGAGCAAAGAGGTTGTCGCAGAGGCCGTCGTCAGCGAGCCGGCGGAGGTCGCTGGCGGCCTTGGCGGGCACGGCCATCACAACGGTTCGCTGGTGCCGATGGCGATCGGGGCGATCGGCGTGGTGTTCGGCGACATTGGCACCAGCCCGCTCTACGCCATGCGTGATACGTTTGCCGGGCACCACCGCCTGCCGCTCGATCAGCTGCACCTGTTCGGGATCATCAGCCTGATGTTCTGGTCGATGATGATTATCGTGACGGTCAAATATGTCTCGGTAATCATGCGCGCCGACAACAAGGGAGAGGGCGGCAGCCTGGCCCTGCTGGCGCTGATCAACCAGAACAGCCCGGGCAAGCGCTGGTCATCGGGGATCATCTTGCTGGGCGTCTTCGCGACCGCCCTGTTCTATGGCGATTCGATGATCACTCCGGCCGTTTCGGTGCTTGGCGCGATCGAGGGTGTCGCGGTCTACAAGCCCGAACTGACCCACCTTGTCGTGCCGATGGTGGTCGGCATTCTGGTCTTCCTGTTCATGATCCAGAGCCGCGGTACGGCCAAGGTGGCGCGGCTGTTCGGCCCGGTGATGCTGGCCTATTTTGCGGTCATTGCCACGCTGGGTCTGCTGTCGGTTGCGCAATCGCCCGAGGTTATCTGGGCGCTTAGCCCGCATCACGCCGCCCAGATGTTCCTGGCCGATCCGTTTCGCGGGTTCCTGGCCATGGGTTCGGCCGTGCTGGCCGTAACCGGGGCCGAAGCGCTCTACGCCGATATGGGCCACTTCGGCCGCAATCCGATCCGCGTTTCGTGGCTGGCGATCGTGTTGCCGGCGCTGGTCTGCAACTACCTGGGCCAGGCAGCGCTGCTGTCACGCAACCCGGCGGCGCTGGAAAGCCCGTTCTATTTCCTGGCGCCCGACTGGTTCCAGTGGCCGCTGCTGATCATTGCCAGCATGGCCGCGGTGATTGCCAGCCAGGCCGTGATCACCGGCGCCTTTTCGGTAACCCAGCAAGCAATCCAGCTGGGCTTCATTCCGCGCATGTCGATCAAGTATACCAGCGTCAACGCCGGGCAGATCTATATCCCGGTGATCAATACGGCGCTGATGGTTGCGGTGATCCTGCTGGTGTTGATGTTCCAGAAATCGTCCAACCTGACCGCAGCCTACGGCATCGCCGTCACCGGGGCGATGGCGATCGACAACGTCCTGCTGGCGGTGGTGCTGTTCACTATGTGGAAGTGGAAGCCGTGGTTCTCGGTTCCGCTGCTGGTCCTGTTCTTTGCACTGGATGCGGCCTATCTGGCGGCAAACTTTACCAAGATCCCCGATGGCGGCTGGGTGCCGTTGGCCATGGGTCTGATTATTTTCACCTTCCTCACCACCTGGTCGCGCGGACGCCAGTTGATGCGCCAGTCGATGACCGAAGGCACCATTCCGATGGAGGTGTTTTCCAAGAGCGCGCATTCCAGCGCCACGCGTGTGCCCGGCACGGCGATCTTCATGGCCAGCAGCAGCAAGGGCGTCCCTTCTGCGCTGCTCCACAACATCAAGCACAACAAGGTGCTGCACGAGCGCGTGGTGATCCTGACCGTGGCGATTCAGGATGTGCCCTTCGTCGATCCGGGGGAGCGGTGCACGATGAAGGACCTGGGGCAGGGCTTCTGGCGCCTGACCCTGCGCTTCGGCTTCCTGGAGGAGACCGACGTCCCGGCCGCGCTGACTGCGGCCAACATGTGCGGCGGTCCATTCGAGATGATGAAGACCAGTTTCTTCCTCAGCCGCCAGACGCTGATCGCCTCATCCAAGCCGGGCATGGCGATCTGGCGCGAAAAGCTGTTTGCGTGGATGCTGCGCAACGCCGCCAGCGCGATGGAGTTTTTCCGCCTACCGACCAACCGTGTGGTCGAACTCGGCAGCCAGGTCGAGATCTAGGCTTCGCGCTTTTGCGTCGCCAGCCAAGCGCCGATACGGCGGATCGCCTCTTCTGTCTCCTCGGTTGAGATGGCAAAGCTGACCCGGATGTAATGGTGGCCTTCGACTGGATCAAAATCGACGCCTGATGCCGTGGCCACGCCGGTTGCTTCGAGCAGTGCGGTGCAGAAGGCCATGCTGTCGTCGGTATATTCGGACACATCGGCATAGATGTAGAAGGCCCCATCGGGCGGCGCGAATTTGGCCAGACCCAAGCCAGGCAGCGCCGCCAGCAGCAATTCGCGATTGCGGGTATAGGTCGCGACATTCGCGTCCAGTTCGGCGCGGCTGTCCATTGCGACCAGCCCAGCATGCTGCGACAGGCTGGGCGGGGTGAGGAACAGGTTGCTCATCCGCGCGATCGCCGCGCCGGCTTTGCCCTTCGGCGCGACCAACCAGCCGAGCCGCCAACCGGCCATGCTGAAATATTTCGAGAAACTGTTGATCACCATGGCATCGGGCTCGACCTCAAGGATCGAAGGCGTTTCGTGGCCATAGGCAATGCCGTGATAGATCTCGTCCGAAATGATCGCGATGCCGCGCGCGCGGCACAGCGCGGCAATCGCGGCCAGTTCGCTACGCGGGATGATCGTGCCGGTCGGGTTGGCCGGGCTGGCCAGGATCACCCCGTCGGGGGCGGGATCGATCGCGGCCAGAGCCTCCGCGGTCAGCTGGAAATATTCCGCTGCGCCGCACTGGATCTCGACCGGTTCCATGTGCAGCGTCTTCAGCGTGTTGCGATAGGCGACATAGCCCGGCCGGGCGACGGCGACCCGCGCACCGGGATCGAACAGCACCGATAATGCCAGGACCAGCGCCGGCGAAGCGCCGCAAGTCAGCACCAGTTGTTCAGGGCTTACCGAAACGCAATAGCTTTCGGCGTAGTGGCGGCAGATCCGTTCCTTTAGGTCAGGGCTTTGCCAATAGCCCATCGCATCGCTGTCCAGAACCATATGGGCCCGCGCTATCGCGGCGCTGGGCGCTCCGGTGGACGGCTGGCCGAATTCCATGTGGATCACCGAGCTGCCCTCGGCCTTTAATCGGTGCGCCAGCAAGCTGATCGCGATGGTCTGGAATGGTTCGATCTGTGCAGTCATGCGTCGGGGTTAGTCAGTGCGCCGCCAAAAGAAAAGCGCGGCGCCCGCTACGGGCACCGCGCCTTTTGCATTTGCAGGATGATTCAGCCCAGGTTGGCGCTGGCCATCGCATAGAGCATCGGCAGTGACAGCAGCACGTTGGTGCGGCTGGCGTACAGGGCGCGCGGCGCCGCGGCGGCCTTTTCTTCGGCGCTCGCCTCGACGATGCCGAGGATCTTCTTCTGGGCGGGCCAGATGATGAACCACACGTTGAAGGCCATGATCAGCGCCAGCCACATGCCCAGCCCGATCAGGTTGACGTTGCCTTCACCGCTAAAGGTCATCGCTTGGTGGCCGTAACCGTTGACGAAGGCAATCGCGAGCCCGGTCAGCACCGTCAGCAGAGCGCCATAGCGGAAGAAGAACAGCACCTTGGGGGCGATATAGCCGGTGACGCCGCCCTTCAGCTCGGCCGGGATTGCCGGCATTGTCGGCACCTGGACGAAGTTGAGGTAATAGAGCAGGCCGATCCACACGATGCCGAAGAACACGTGCAGCCAGCGCAGCACCGAATTAGCATCGACTGGTGCCGACGCACCGAAGTGCCACATCACCAGGATGGCCGCGACCACGCCGGTCGCCAGAACCAGATGCAGATTACCGAAAAACTTGCCCATTGCTTCCCCCTTGTCTTGTTCGAAGCGTTCAATTCCGACCCTTACCCGCGTCCGGGCAGCGCAACCAGCTTACCCGCAAACGTCGCCGTTTGTCACACCCTTTTGCCGACTTGTGCTCATTCGTGCGGCGGATCGCTGAGCACGTCCTTTTCCGCTTCCTGGGCCAGGCCGTGGCGCAGCAACATCGGGATCTGGGTGAAGGTAAACAGGAAGGTCAGCGGCAGGAACAGCCACAGCTTCATGCCGATCCACGTTTCCAGATTGCCGTTGGCCTGGTTGTAGAAATGGCGCAGCACCTCATTCAGGGCGGCGAGGACCAGGAAGAACACGCCCCAGCGCCACGACAGCTTGAGCCAACCGGCATCGTCCAGACCTTCGAACGCGGCGTCGAGCAATACCTTGAGCAGCGCCTTGCCGCGCCACGCCCCGATCAGCAGCGCCAGCCCGCACAGCAAGTAGATCAGCGTCGGTTTGATCTGGATGAAGGCGGCGTTCTGGAAGACGATTGTCAACCCGCCGAACACCACGATCATCGCGGTCGACAGCCACAGCATCGGGGAAATCCGGCCGAGTTTCCACTTCGATACGATCAGCGCCAATACCGCCGCGGCCATGAAGGCTGCGGTTGCGCGGATGACCGTGGCCACTTCGGCCAGGCTGTTATGATCCTTGGGAGAATAGAACCGATAGGTCAGGAAAAAGACCACGATCGGGCCGTAATCGACGACAAGGTTGAGCCAGCCCGTTTTGGGTTTGCCCGGTACGGGTCGGACAACATCGTTCATCACACCACTCCGGCAATCACGCGCGCCACCAGATCGGGATCGAACGGGCGCAGGTCTTCCATCTTTTCGCCCACGCCGATGGCATGGATCGGCAGGCCGTACTGCTCGGCCGCGGCGACCAGCACCCCGCCGCGCGCAGTGCCGTCCAGCTTGGTCATGATCAGCCCGGTGACCCCGGCAACCTCCTTGAATATCTCGATCTGCTGCAGCGCATTCTGTCCATTGGTGGCATCGAGCACCAGCACCACATCGTGCGGCGCTTCGGGGTTGAGGCGGCCAAGCACGCGGCGAATCTTGGCCAGTTCGTCCATCAGTTCGCGCTTGTTCTGCAGTCGTCCGGCGGTATCGACGATCAGCGCGTCGGTGCCTTCCTCGGTCGCAGCCTGGACCGCATCGAACACCACGCTGGCGGGATCGCCGCCTTCGTCGCCGAACACGATCGGCACGCCGATCCGCTCGGCCCAGATGCCCAGCTGGTCGATCGCGGCGGCGCGGAACGTGTCACCCGCCGCCAGCATCACCGAATAGTCCTGTTCCTGGAACAGGTGCGCCAGTTTGGCGATGGTCGTGGTCTTGCCCGATCCGTTGACCCCGATCACCAGGATCACTTGCGGGCGCGGGAAGGCGACCACGTCGATCGGTTTGGCCACCGGGCGCAGGATTGCAGCGATTTCGGAAGCGACAGCCTCCTTGATCGCAAGTTCGTCCGCGCCGCGTTCGAAGCGCTCCGACGCCAGCCGGTTGCGGATCCGCGCCGCGGCGCGCGGTCCCAGGTCGGACAGGATCAGCGCATCTTCAAGATCGTCGAGCTGGCCTTCATCAAGCCGGGTCTTGCTGACGATCCCGGACAGGTTTTCGCTCAGCCGCTCGGACGTCTTGCGAAGGCCGCCAAAGACGCGGTCCGACCAGGTTTCCTCACTCATGCCAGAAGGCCTTCGATGATACGGGTGGGGGTAACGGTCACGATGCTTCCGGCAGGTGTGGCGGGGGGCAACTGCACCCGGGCGAAGTTTTGCGCATGGCCGGTCCCGTCGCGTTCGGCAAGCACTTCGAGCGGCTGGCCGAGCAGCGATGCCAGCCACGCGCTGCGCGCTTGCGCCACGGCTGCGCGCAGGTCTGCCGCGCGTTGGCGGATCGTTTGCGGATCGATCTGCGGCATTCGCGCTGCCGGGGTGCCGGGGCGCGGCGAATAGGGAAAGACGTGACCATGGACCACGTCCAGTTCGGCAATGATCGAAAGATTGGCCCGGTGGGCCGCTTCATCCTCGGTCGGGAAGCCGGCGATCAGATCGGCCCCAATCGCCAGATCCCGGCGCCGGGCACGCAGGGCGGCGACAAGCTCCACGGCATCCCGCCGCAGGTGTCGGCGCTTCATTCGCTTCAGAATCAGGTCATGCCCGTGTTGCAACGACAAATGGACATGTGGCATGACCCTGCAGTCGCTGGCGATCAGCTCGAACAACAGTGGGTCGATCTCGATCCCGTCGAGGGAGGACAGGCGCAGCCGGCGCAGGTCGGGAAACGTTGCCAGAATCGCCGCGACCGCATCACCCAGGCGCGGTCCGCCCGGCAAGTCGGTTCCCCAGCTGGTCAGGTCGACGCCGGTCAGCACCATTTCCTGCACCCCGGCTTCGACATGGCGCGCCACCAGAACGATGATTTCGGCAATGGTCAGCGAACGCGACGGGCCCCGTCCCTGGGGAATGACGCAGAATGTGCAGGCGTGATCGCAGCCGTTCTGGATCGCGACGAAGGCGCGGGTGTGGCGCTCTTGGGTGAGAACGGGAGGCGGCGTTGCGACGTTCCAGGCGCGCGGATCGAGCTTGGCCGCGTTGGCGACAAGCCCGTCGACCTCGGACATCGCGGAAATGCTGCCGCGCTCCACTTCGGCGGCGCAGCCGGTGACGATCAACCGTGCTTGCGGCCGGTCACGGCGCAGGCGGCGGACCGCCTGGCGGGTTTGGCGTACCGCTTCGGCGGTGACGGCGCAGCTGTTGACCACGACAAGGTCATCGTTGCCCGAAAGCATGGCCCGCAGGCTTTCGCTTTCCGACAGGTTGAGCCGGCAGCCCAGTGACACCACTTCGGCCACGCCTCAGCCCCCGAAGTCGCGGGCGTCGAAAGTCCCGCGAAAGCTTTCGGCAGCAGGGCCGGTCATGATGATGCGGCCCGCGCGGTTCCATTCGATCCGCAGGGGCCCGCCAGGCAGGGTTACTGTCACCGCTCGGTCAACCAGGCCGCGCCGCATCGCGCCGATCGCGGTCGCGCAGGCGCCGGTGCCGCAAGCGCGGGTCAGGCCGACACCGCGTTCCCAGACGCGCAGACGGATTGCATCGCGGCCCGTGACAGTGGCGACGTTGACGTTGACGCGCTCGGGGAACAGCGGGTCATGCTCGATTTCCGGACCCAGCCGATCGAGTTCGACCCGGTCGCAATCTTCGACGAAGAAGATCACGTGCGGATTGCCGACGTTAACCGCCGTGGGCTGGTCGAGCAGTTCCCAGGCGACCGGCATGGACAGGGTATCCATGGCATAGGCCAAGGGAATCTGGTTCCATTCAAAGCGCGGCTCGCCCATGTCGATGGCGATCCCGGCGTCGGTAGGGAGCGCTTCGATCATGCCACCAGCGGTTTCAATCCGCGCCGGCTTGCCGTGCAGCAAGGCAACCGCGCGCGAGGCATTGCCGCAGGATTCGACCTCGCCCCCGTCGGCGTTAAAAATGCGCATGCGAAAGTCAGCGACTTGCGCGTCTTCCAGCACGATCAACTGATCGCAGCCGATACCTGTGCGGCGGTCGGCAAGAGCTTGGGCAAAGCCGCGGGTAATCGCCGGAAGCGGCGCTGCGCGCGCGTCGAGCACAACGAAATCGTTGCCCAGGCCGTGCATCTTGGTGAAGGCGATCCGCATGGCCGCGCTCTAGGCTGCGGCGCGCGCGGCGTCCAGTCTCAGCGGCTCAGCCAGCGGCCTTGCGCTTGCCTGAAACAACGCTGGTCGTGGGCACCTGCGGTTCGAGGAGCAGGTTGAGCTGGCCCAATTCGGCAGCCGTCCGATCGCCCGGCTCGGGATGGCCGTAAAGATAGCCCTGAACCTTGAATTTGCCGAATTGCTCCAACTCCCGCAGTACGGCTTCGTTCTCGACCCCTTCAACTGTGATCGGCAGGCCAAGGCCTTCGCCCAGTGCTGCAATCGACTGGACAATGGTGGCGCTTTCCTTGTTGCCGGGCAGCGAGGTCACGAAGCTGCGATCGATCTTGATCCGGTCGAACGGAAGCGAGCGCAGCTGCGACAGCGAGGAATAGCCGGTTCCGAAGTCATCGAGGCTGACGCGAATGCCTTGGTTTTTCAGGCTGGTAATCAGCGAGCGGACCAGACCGATATTTTCGTGGAGGCAACTTTCGGTGACTTCGATCTCGAAGCGGCTGGGCGGAAAATTGGCCTCGACCAGGATCTTGAGGATCTTTTGCGCGAACCACGGATCGCGCAGTTGCACTGGCGAAATATTGACCGACAGGGTCAGGCGGGGAGCCCAAGCACGCGCATCGATCAGCGCCTTGCGAATCAACCCTTCTGAGAGTTGGGCGATCACGCCGATTTCTTCGGCGATGGGGATGAACAGATCGGGGTTGACCGTGCCCAGCGTTGGCGAGTGCCAGCGCGCCAGCATTTCAAATCCGACCAGCTCACCCGTCGCCAGGTCGATCTGCTTTTCGTAATAGGGCACGAACTCGTCGTGGTGCAGCCCGCGGCGGATGCCGGTTTCCAGCTCGCTGCGAAAGCGCAGTTCGCTTTCCATTGCCGGTTCGAACCAGAAGTGGCGATTCCGCCCGTGCTTCTTGGCATGATACATGGCGATATCGGCCATGTGCATCAGGGTCTGGGCGCTTTGCTTGCCGCCATTCGCGTCGCTCCGGGTCACCCCGGCGGAAATCGTGGTCTCCAGTGAGAGGTCATCAAAGGTGACCGGCTCGGCAACGGCGGCAATCAGTTGCTCGGCTAGGCGGTCAACCACATCGGGACGCGCTGGCGCAAAAGGCAGGACACAGGCAAATTCATCGCCGCCGATACGCGCCAGCAAGGCATCGCCCGGCAAGGCGGCTGCAATACGCCGCGCTGATTCATTGAGCAGTCTGTCGCCCGCAGCATGGCCATGGACATCGTTCACCTGCTTGAAGTTGTCGAGATCCAACATCAGGAAGGCCACCACCTCGCCGCGCGTCGCGGCCTCGGCAATCAGCTGATCGGTGGCCGGGCCAATCGAACGGCGGTTGAGGCATCCGGTCAGAGGATCAGTCTCGGCCAGAAGCCGGGCCTGCGCCTCGGAACCGCGGCGCTCACGCACTTCGCTCATCAGATCGCGGTATCTACGCCAGCCAAAGACGATCAGCGCGATATTGAGCAGCAAGGCCGTGGCGGGCAGGTTGTCCGGACCCAGCCCATGCCCGGTTATCGAAGCGATCGTGCGCGAAAGCACAGTCCCACCGGTGCTGATGAACAGCATCAACGCGGCGAAGACCGTTCCGAGCGTCAGCAGGTCGCGGCTGGCGCTACTCTGCTCTGCGGTCCGATCGATTTGGTGTCCGCCAGTCTGCGGCCCCATCATTGACATGCGCTCTCTGCCCCTGCCTGTCGCAAGACAGCACAATGGCACAGGTTTGCTGAAATTAGCGTTAAGGCCGCTTTGGAGCGGGATGCGCTATTGCTTATCGCTACTTTTTCAGCCCGATTTCGCGCAGCCGTTGCTGCAGAAAATCGTCCGCCGTAATCGCAACCGGATAGCGATCGGGGCATTCTGCCGAGACGCATTGCGGCAACGTGCGGATTGGAAAATCGCTGCGCAGGTGCAGGAAGAACGGCATCGAATAGCGGCTGAACGCGGCGCGCGTGGCATCGGGATTACGCACGCGGTGGATGGTCGAGGGCAGGTAATTGTTGGTCAGCCGTTCCAGCATGTCACCGACATTGATGACCATGGCGCCTTCAGGTGGTGACGCATTGATCCAGCTGCCGTCCTTGCCCAGTAACTCTAGCCCGGCCTCTTCGGCACCAAGCAGCAAGGTGATCAGATTGATGTCGCCATGCGCTCCGGCCCGGATCGCCTCGCCCTCGACATTTTCGAGGGGCGGGTAGTGCAGCAGGCGCATCACCGAATTGCCGTCCTCGATTCCCCGATCGAACCAGTGTTCGTCAAGCCCGAGATAGACCGCAATGCGCGACAGGATCGTCGCGCCGGTCGCGTCGAACTGGCGGTAAAGCTCCGAAAAGACGTCCTGAAAGCCGTCGGGACGCGCCGGCCAGACGTTGGGCGGCATCGATGCATCGGCCAGCGGGCTGCCTTCGGGCAAGTCGCGGCCGATGTGCCAGAATTCCTTGAGGTCGTGATGCTTGGCATCCTTGGCGATTTCAACGCCGAACGGCGTGTAGCCGCGCGCGCCGCCGATTGCCGGATCGTGGTAGCTGCGCTTTTCCGCTTCGGGCAGGGCGAAGAACTGCTCCGAGAGCTGCCAGGCCTGATCGATCAGGCCGCGGTCGATGTCGAAATCCTTGACCAGCGCGAATCCGAAGGTGCGAAAACTTTCGCCGATTGCCTGCGAAAAGCTGGCCTTGTCATCGGCCAGCGAAAGAACGGGGAGGGAGGTTAGTGCCATGGTGGACGGGTCCGTAAGAATCAGTCTATGGCGCGCGCATAGACGCTTTTGCGGGTGCTGGCATGACCAAAATCAAATCCTATTGGCTGATGAAATCGGAACCCGACGTCTATAGCTGGGATGACCTGGTGGCAGAAGGCGAAGGCACATGGGACGGGGTGCGCAACTATACCGCACGGCTCAACTTGCGGGCCATGCAGGTGGGCGACGAAGTATTCTTCTATCACTCGAACATCGGGCTTGAAATCGTTGGTATCGCGAAGATATCCAAAGCGGCATTCCCCGATCCAACCGACCCGACCGAGCGTTGGTCCTCGGTCAAGGTCAAGCCAGTGCGTAAACTCAAGCGGCCGGTCAGCCTCAAGGAAATCAAGGCCGATCCAGCGCTGGCCGACATGGAACTGCTCACCAAGTTCCGGCTATCGGTATCCGGGGTTAAACCCGAAGAATGGGCGCATATCGTCGAACTTGCGAAACGCCCTACCTAACCCTTCGCTTTCGCTCGCAACCCCGACACGGTCGCGCCGCCGGCACTGAGCTGCTCGACGTCGATCAGCGCGTGGATCAGCCGCAGGCCCTTGCGGTCCCTCGATTCAGCCAGCGCAGTCTTGAACTGATCGGTGGTTTCGACCCGCTCGGCCCAGCCGCCATAGGCGCGGGCCAGGGCAGCGAAATCGGGATTGTGCAGCGCCGTGCCCGAGATGCGGCCCGGAAACTCGCGCTCCTGGTGCATCCGGATGGTTCCATATGTCGCATTGTCGATCAGGATGACGGTCAGATCGCAGCCATACTGAACCGCAGTCGCCAGTTCCTGGCCGTTCATCAGGAAATCGCCGTCACCGGCCAGGGCGACGACCTGGCGCTCGGGATGGCGCAATCCTGCGGCAACGGCAGCGGGGACGCCGTAGCCCATCGCGCCGGCGGTCGGCGCCAGTTGCGTCGGGAACCCGTTGTAGCGCCAGTAACGGTGCCACCAGCCTGAAAAGTTGCCGGCGCCGTTGCAGATGATCGCATCGTCGGGCCAGGTCTCGCGCATGGCGGTAACACAGGCGGCCATGTCGAGCGGAAAAAAGGCCGGCTTGGCCGTGGTCCAGTCGAGCCATTCGAGATGCGCCGCCTCACCGGCATCGAACGGCACCACGTCGTCGTCCCACAGCGCGGCCATCTCGGCAAATTCGCCCATGTCGGCGCAGATCGCCAGGTCGGGGCGATAGACCCGGCCGAGCTCGGCGGGATCGGGATGGACATGGATCAGGATCTGGCCAGGATGATCGGGCGTAAGCAGCGTGTAACTGTCGGTCGTCGCCTCGCCCAGCCGCGCGCCGACTGCCAGAACCAGATCGGCCTGCCTGATCCGTTCGACCAGCTTGGGATTTGGACCGTAGCCAAGATTGCCAGCCCAGACCTTGCTGGCGTTGGAAACGGCGTCCTGTCGGCGGAAGGCCCCGGCCACCGGCAAGCCGATCCGCTCGGCAAATGTGGTGAAGTGTTCGCGCGCCTTGGCGTGCCAGCCCGCGCCGCCGACGATCGCGACCGGTGACGCGGCGTCGCCGATCAGTTGCATCAGCGTGGCCATCGCATCGGGACACATCGCCTGTGCCGGGCGGTGGACCGCAGGGCGCGGCACGATGCCGGAAACTTCTTCCAGCAGCATATCCTCGGGCAGGGCGATGACCACCGGACCGGGCCGTCCGGAAATCGCCGTAGCCCAGGCCCGCGCGACATATTCCGGGATTCGCCGGGGATCGTCGATGCGCAGGACCAACTTGGCCAGTGGGGCGAACATCTGGCCGAAATCGACCTCCTGAAAGCCCTCGCGGTCTTTCATCCCGCGATCGACGTCGCCAATGAACAGCAGCATCGGCTGCGAATCCTGGAACGCGACATGGGCCCCGATGCTGGCGTTGGTTGCGCCCGGCCCGCGGGTGACGAAGCACACGCCGGGCCGCCCGGTCATTGTGCCATCAGCGCAGGCCATGAACGCGGCGCCTCCTTCCTGGCGACAGATCACGGTCTGGACTTCGGGACTGTCGTGCAGCGCATCCAGCACGGCAAGGAAGCTTTCGCCGGGCACCGTGAAGATCCGGTCGCAGCCCTGGGCAATCAGGCAATCGACGAGCAGGCGCCCGCCGGTAAGGGTCTTGGCTTGGGTCATGCAGCCGCTTTAGCCAGTGCGCCGCCGCGGAGCAACGCGGCGTAAAACTGATGACCGGGGATGGTTACTGTCCCAGCCTGGGAAACCTTTCATTAACCACGATTTTCCGGCTGGCGCATGGTGAAGAAAGTCTTAACTTCACGCCCATGAGAAGAGCACTTGTCCTTTCCGACGAAGCCGCCCGGCACCCGTTCCTGGCGAGCCTTCCGGCCCATGTCCGTCTGACCGACGAGGCGGCTATCAGCCGTCCGCGCTGGCCTGGCCTGTCACGCGCCATGCTCCGCGACATGGCCGCGACCTATTGCGCGTCGTTTATCGCTGTCAGTGTGTTCATCGCCTGAGATCAGAGCGCTGCGCGTTCGGCCTTCACCAGTTGCGCGGCGATCCAGGCTGACACCAGGCACATCGCTGCGCTTAGCAGCAGCTGGTTGACGATTGCCACCCCGGCCAGCGAAAGCCCGGTGGCGATCAGCGAACCCAGCACCATCGCTCCTGAATTGACGATGTTATTCGCGGCAATCGTGCGCGAAGTCTGCGACCTGTGGACGAAGGTCGTCAGGAAGGCATAGAGCGGCACCACGAACATCCCGCCGGAAACGGCGATCCCCAGCAGCGCCAGCATCAAGGGAATCGCGAGCGGCTGGGAAATGAAGTGGTTCACGTCCATCAGCCCGTTTTCCGGATGCGGCACCCATTGCCGGCAGACGAAGTAGAATGCGGCGACGAAGGCCCCCATCAGGATAACCGACGGCGGCGAGAAGCGGGCAGAGACCGTGCCTTTGAGCAAGGCGTTGACCGACAGGGAGCCGACCGCCACGCCGATCGAGAAGATGACCAGAAACAGGCTGGCGACTTCCTTGCTGGCGGTCAGCACGTTCTTGGCGAGCGGCGGGAACTGGATGAACAGCACCGCCCCGATGGTCCAGAAAAAGCTGATTGCCATGATCGCCAGAAACACCCGGCGATCGTGGGCGGTGTTGCGGACCAGCGTGATCGAGGCGCGAATGAAGTGGTAGTCGAGCGGTTCCGCAGCGTGGAAGGGCGGGGCCGGGGGTACCTGCCTGCTGACCATGTAGCCGATCAATGCTGTCAGGATGACTCCGGCAGCGGCCCATTCGACCGGAATCCATCCGGCGACGATCGTGCCGGCCAGGATCGCGATATAGGTCCCCGCTTCGACCAGCCCGGTGCCGGCCAGAACCTCGTTCTCATGCAGATGCTGCGGCAGGATCGCGTACTTGATCGGCCCGAAGAATGTCGAATGCACGCCCATGCCGAACAGCGCCAGCAGCATCAGCGGGATGGCAAGCCCGGTGACGAGAAGGCCCTTCCACGCCAGAAACAGACCGGCAGCGCCGACGATCATGATGCCGATTTCAGCCGCTTTGACGATGCGGATGATCTGCGCCTTGTCGCGCATGTCAGCGAGCTGTCCCGATATGGCCGAAAGCACGAAGAACGGCAGGATGAACACACCCGAGGCGACCGCGCTGAACAGCCCTTCGGCCTTCTCGGACTGATAGACACTGTAGACAACGTAAAGCACCATCGCGTTCTTGAAGAGGTTGTCGTTGAAGGCACCAAGGAGCTGCGTCACGAACAGCGGCAGAAAGCGCCGGCTGTGGATCAGATGGGTCTGGGTGGTCATGAACTCGCTTTGCGGCAGCCCGGCACTGGCGCGGACCCTAGCGGCACTTGGCCTGCGGACAAGAGGGCTTGGCACTCTTTTGCACGGGGCATTGTGCCGCTAAGGTCCGCCGCAATGCTCTCGCTGCCCAATATCCTGACGCTGTCGCGAATCGTCACCTTGCCACTGCTGGCATTCCTGCTGTGGTGGCCGAAGTGGGAGTGGGGCTATCTGATGGCTTTCGGGCTCTATTGCCTGATGGGGATCACCGACTATTTCGACGGCTATGTCGCGCGCTCCTATGGCGCGGTCAGCAAGCTGGGCCAGTTTCTCGATCCGATTGCCGACAAGATCATGGTCGCCACGGTCATTCTGGTCCTGGCTGCGCAGGGCGTTCTGACGGGCCCCTATGTCAATGATCTCCATGTCATCGCGGGGCTGATCATCCTGGCGCGCGAAATCGCGGTGTCGGGCCTGCGCGAATTCCTGGGCGGGTTGCAGGTTTCGGTCCCGGTCAGCCGTCTGGCCAAATGGAAGACGACGTTCCAGATGGTATGTCTGGGTGCGCTGATTCTGGGCCATGCGCTGCCGTGGTGGAACGTGGAGCTGGGCGGGCTGGAAATGAATGTGCCGCACACGGTCGGTCTGGCCACGCTGTGGGCCGCTGCGGTGCTGACAGTGATTACCGGCTGGGATTATCTGCGGGTCGGCCTGAAGCATATGGACTAAAGGGAAGTCGGCGCGGGAACGCATTGGGCTTCCGGCACTTCTGTGCTGTTGTGTTCGACCGAACTGTTGAGGTTGAGCATGTCGCACCGCGCACGAACTTCATTTCGCCTGTTTCTGGCTGGCGCAGTCCTGGCAACATCTTCGGCAGGTCTTGCACAAACCGCCGGCACGCTTGTTTCGGCCGATCCTGTCGTCGATACGCCCGGCGGCTTGCAGGCCTGGCGGGTGACCTATGTCACCGCCGATGCAGCCAACCGGCCGCGAACTGTGACGGGCATGGTTGTCGCCCCGCGCGAAGCCCAGCCTGCCGCGCCGCGCAACGTCGTCGCATGGACGCACGGCACCTCCGGCGTTGTCGAGCGCTGCGGGCTGTCGGCGCGCAGCGACTTTTTCACGTTCACGCCGGGGTTGACCGATATGGTCCGCCGCGGCTTCGTGGTTGTCGCTCCCGACTATCCGGGGCTGGGGAGCAGCGGCGCGCATCCCTATCTTGTCGGCGTCGACACCGGCAATTCGGTGCTCGATGCGGTCCGCGCCGCGCGCAGCATCAGCGGCGCCTATGCCGGGTCGCGCTTTGCCGTGTGGGGCGAATCGCAGGGCGGTCACGCGGCGCTGTGGACGGGCATTCGCGCCCGCCGCTATGCCCCGGATCTCTCACTGGTAGGAATTGCCGCAGCCGCACCGCCGACCGATCTTGCCAGCAACCTCAAGCTGGGGAGCGACGCCAATGTGCGCACGATGCTCACGGCTTATGCCTCCTACAGCTGGTCAAAACACTATGGCGCGCCGCTCTCCTCGCTGGGCAACAAGTCGACCCAGGGCGTCATCACGCGCCTGGCGCAGAACAATTGCGTGGAATTGAACAAGAGCCCGAAGCTGGGGACAATCCTGGGCATCGTCACGCTGCGCAATGCGTTAAAGAAAGTCGACTTCGGGTCGCGGGCGCCGTGGTCGGGCTTTGCTGCGTCGAACAGCATCAGTGCAGCGCAGGTGCCGGGACCAGTGTTCATCGCGCAGAGTGTGTCCGATCCGGTGGTGGCCCCGTCGGTGACACGGGCCTTCGCCCGCAAGCTGTGCCAGCGCGGTACCCGGGTGCAGTGGCTCAGCCTGCCCGGCGGTGACCATGCCCATAGCGCCCGCGACAGCGCCGGTCCCACACTTGACTGGATTGCCGCGCGCTTTGCCGGCCAGGCCGCCATGAGTTCATGCCGATCGATCTGATCAGGCCGGGCGAGCCAGTGCCCGTGCCACGTCTTCCAGTTCGGTTTGCGGCACGACGATGGTCCCGCCGCGCGGACGATCGAGATCGAGCACGGTGACAAAGGCAGCGGTCAGCAGCAGGAAGAAGATCCCCGAAGCGATGCGGTGCTTCGCTCTGCTCGCCGCGATCGTGTAGCCAAGCATACCCGCGCCAACCATGCAGTAGACCGCAAGCAGCGCAAGCACAGCCTCGGGTAGTCTGGCGGCGCGCGCCGACCGCCGGAGCGCAGCGGTATCGCCCAGATCGTCATAGGCCTGGACCAGCAAGGTGGTGCGCGCATCGGCCGGGCCGCTGGCGATGACCTGGTACAGCCGGCTGCCAAAGCGGTCATGCAGCTGCCCGGCATCCCGGCCAAGTCGGTCCCAGCGCGCCGTGTCCGCGGCCGTGCCGGTCGCGACCCGCGCGCTGGCATAGTCGCTCAGCGCCTGGCGCAAGGGCTGCTGCTGATCTGCACCGACAAGTGCTAGCCGGCTGGCCATGGTACCGATGGCATTTGCTTCTGCCACCGCCAGCGCGCGCCGCTCGTCGAAGCGGCCCAGGGCAAGGCTGAACGCAAAAGCCATCAGCAGCGCCAGCAGGCCGAACACCCCCGACAGGACATAGCCTTCGTCGCTCGATTCGCTGTTGCCGCCGTCGGCGCGGTGGGAAATCGAGCGATGCAGCCGCAAGCCGCCCTCATAGGCCAGCAGCATCGCGGCCATCAGCACGATGCCGAGCAGAACCAACGGAACCGTTCCGATCATGCCAGCTTCCCCTTTGTGCAGGTATGAGCGCGCAACCTGAAGCCCAAGCTTGCCCGGCCACTTTCCAGCAGAGGAATGCCTACCATGAAATTTGCACGTCCCATGATAGTTTTAGCGTCGCTCTTTGCTGCAACGGTGCCGGCCTGGGCCTCGACGCCGGAAAGCTGGGCTAACCTTGATACGCGGGTCAACCGGGCCTGCATCGCAATGAGCGGACTGGCTCGCCCGCAGGTGCTGGCTCAGAAGATCAGGACCAGTGACACCCTCGGCGTCGAGATCCGTCTGGTTCGCGGGTACGATTCGGCCAACCGCTTTCACCGCAAGATCTGCGTGTTCAAGCGCAGCAACAGCCGCACCGAGGTCCATGACGCCGGCGGATGGTTCGGATCGACGGTCAAGCCCTGACATCGTTGCGGGTGAGGTTGGCGGGTCGTCGATCGCTCATCCGGCGCGCAATTCCTCGGCCAGCAGTCTGAATTCGTCGCTGCGGGGCGAATTCTTGCGCCAGACCAGGGCGATCTCGCGGTTGGCGCCGTTGCTCTTGAGCGGCCTTGCGACCACATTGGTGCCGTTGAGGATGCCGGCGTCAATCGCCATTTCGGGCAGCATGGTCAGGCCCAGGCCGTTGTCGACCATTTGCACCAGCGTGTGCAGGCTGGTGCCGATCATTGTCGCACTCGCCCGCAATTCGGGACGGTTGCACGCAGCCAGGGCGTGCTCTTTCAGGCAGTGACCGTCTTCCAGCAATAGCAGGCGGGATTCGTCGATCAGGTCAGGGCTGATTTCCTCGGGTGGATCGCGTGGATCGTCGCGGGGGAAAGCGACCCACAGCGCATCGAGTTCGATCGTCTCGCGCTCCACCTCGCCGGTGGCAAAGGGCAGGGCCAGCAGCACGCAATCGCTGCGCCCGTGGTGGAGCGATTCGATTGCCGCCGCGCTGGTTTCCTCGCGCAGGAATAGCTTCAGCTGCGGCCGTTCGCGGCGCAGGCGCGGCAGCATGCGGGGGAGCAGGAACGGCGCGATCGTCGGAATGACGCTCATCCGCACTTCGCCGGACAGCGGCTGGCCTGCCGAGCGGACCATATCGCCCAGTTCCTCAGCCTCGCGCAGCACGCGGTGCGCCTTGGCGACTACACCGTTGCCCAGCGGGGTAAACCGCACCGTGCGTTTGGTGCGTTCGACCAGGACAACGCCGAGCAGCGTTTCCAGATCGCGCAGACCTGCAGATAGCGTCGATTGCGAAACGAAGCAGGCGTCAGCGGCGCGGCCGAAATGCCCATGTTCGTGCAGTGCAACCAGATATTGCAACTGCTTGAGCGTGGGCAGGTAATTGTTCACCCGGCGCTCTCCGGCTCCTCGACAATGTCATCGACGTGAGTCATCTTCAGCTTGCCGTTCACCACCGCGAAGGCCATTTTGCCCTCGACGAGATCGAGCGCGTCCTTGCCGAATACCTCGAAACGCCAGCCTTCCAGCATCGGCAACTGGCGCACGCCCGCGGCCAGCAGTTCCAGGTCTTCGCTGCGCGCCAGCAGCCGCGCGGCGACGTCGATTTCGCGGCTGCGGATCTTGAGCAGGAGTTTGAGCAGGTCGGCAACCAGCGCGCCCTCCTTGCCCAAGGGCGCGCCGCGCGGGGTGCGCGGCGGCAGTTCGTCGTCCGACAGCGGAACCGAATTCTCGATCGCCTGCATCAGACGGCGGCCGATCTCGTTATCCTTCCACCCCGGGGAAAGCCCGCGAACTTTGGCCAGGTCTTCCTGCTTCTTGGGCGGGTGGCTGGCGATATCGGCAAGGGTTTCATCGCGGGCGATGCGGCCGCGCGGGATGTTCTTGTCCTGCGCCTCGATCTCGCGCCACTGGGCAATCGCCTTCAAGCGGCCAAGCATCGCCGGATTGCGCCCGGCGGCCTTGATCCGCAGCCACGACAGCGCCGGATCGTTGCGGTAGCCGGCCGGATCGGCGAGTTTTTCCATCTCAATGTTGAGCCACACCCCGCGTCCGGTTTTCTTGAGCCGGTTCAGGATCTTGGGGAATATTTTCGCGAGGTGCGTCACGTCGCCGATGGCATATTCGATCTGCCGTTCGGACAGCGGGCGGCGCGACCAGTCGGTAAAGCGCGCGCCCTTGTCGATCTGCAGCCCCAGCCACGATTCGACCAGGTTGGAATAGCCGATCTGCTCGCTCTGGCTGATCGCCATCATCGCGATCTGGGTATCGAAGATCGGGTGCGGGGTGCGCCCGGTCAGGTTGTAGACGATCTCGACGTCCTGGCCGCCGGCGTGGAACACCTTGAGCACGTCCTCGTTGTCGACCAGCAGGTCGAGCAGGGGCGACATGTCGATGTCCTTGGCCAGCGGATCGACCGCCGTGGCCTCATGCTCGTCGGCAACCTGGATCAGGCACAGTTCGGGCCAATAGGTGTTCTCGCGCATGAACTCGGTATCGACGCAGATGAAATCGGCTTTCGACAACCGGGCGCAGAGGTCTGCCAGCTGTGCAGACGTCGTAATCAGTGGGTGTATCTTCATGGGTCTTTTCTGTATGGGCCCGTGCGAGCCCGCGGCTTGACAAAAACGCGGCCATCGCCTGTTAGCCGCGCCATTCAGTGAATGGCCCCCTGCACCAATGCGGGGCGATTGGAAAGAGTTTCGATGCATCTTTATCGTACGCACACCTGCGGTGCGCTTACCGCCGCCGAAGTCGGCCAGACCATCCGCCTGTCGGGCTGGGTTCACCGCAAGCGCGACCACGGCGGCGTGCTGTTTGTCGACCTGCGCGACCATTACGGCATGACCCAGATCGTCGCCGATGCCGACAGCCCGGCGCTGGCGATCCTGGAAGGCTTGCGGGTGGAATCGGTTGTCACCATCGACGGTGACGTCAAGGCGCGCAGCGAGGCCACGGTCAATCCCAACCTGCCGACTGGCGCGATCGAGGTCTATGCCCGCGGCGCGACCGTGCTGAGCCGGGCCGAGGAACTGCCGCTGCCGGTGGCGGGCGAGCAGGAATATCCCGAAGACGTGCGGCTGCGCTATCGCTTCCTCGATCTGCGGCGCGAGACGCTGCATGCCAATATCGTCAAGCGCACCAAGATCATTTCCGAAACCCGCAAGCGGATGGAAGCGATCGGCTTTACCGAATATTCGACACCGATCCTGACCGCGTCCAGCCCCGAAGGCGCGCGTGACTTCCTGGTGCCGAGCCGCATCCACGCCGGCAAGTTCTTCGCGCTGCCGCAGGCCCCGCAGCAATACAAGCAGCTGCTGATGGTTGCCGGGTTCGACCGCTACTTCCAGATCGCCCCGTGCTTCCGCGACGAGGATCCGCGCGCCGACCGTCTGCCGGGCGAGTTCTACCAACTCGACCTGGAAATGAGTTTCGTCACCCAGGAAGAAGTGTGGGAAACGATGGAGCCGGTCATGGCCGGGGTGTTCGAAACCTTTGCCGAGGGCAAGGCGGTGACCCCCGCAGGCCAGTTCCCGCGCATTCCCTATGCCCAGGCGATGCTGGACTACGGCACCGACAAGCCCGACCTGCGCAACCCGCTGATCATCCGTGACGTCACCAGCGAATTCACGACCTCAGGCTTCGGCTTGTTCGAGAAGATCGTTGGCGGGGGCGGGGTGGTCCGCCTGATCCCGGCGCCGAACACTGCCGGTCTCAGCCGCAAGTTCTTCGACGACATGAACGAATGGGCGCGCAGCGAAGGCCACGCCGGCCTCGGCTATGCCACGCGCAAGGCCGGTGAATTCGGCGGGCCGATCGCCAAGAACCACGGCGCCGACAAGATGGCGGCGCTGTGGGATTCGCTCGGCCTTGGCCCGGACGACGGCGCGTTCTTCGCCGCCGGCAACGAAGCCCAGGCGGCCAAGCTGGCCGGGGCAGCGCGCAGCCGCGTGGGCGAGCAGCTTGACCTGATCGACAAGGATTCGTTCCGCTTCTGCTGGATCATCGACTTCCCGTTCTACGAATGGGACGAGGACAACAAGAAGGTCGATTTCGCCCACAACCCGTTCTCGATGCCGCAGGGCGGGTTGGAAGCGCTGCAGACGCAGGATCCGCTGACGATCAAGGCCTATCAGTACGACATGGTCTGCAACGGTTATGAGCTTGCCTCGGGCTCGATCCGCAACCAGCACCCCGACCTGATGGTCAAGGCGTTCGAGTTGACCGGGCTGAGCCAGGCCGACGTCGAGGAACGCTTTGGCGGGATGTACCGCGCGTTCCAGTTCGGCGCGCCGCCGCACGGCGGAATGGCTGCAGGCGTCGACCGTATGGTGATGCTGCTCTGCGGGGTGCAGAACTTGCGCGAAATCACGCTGTTCCCGATGAACCAGCGCGCCGAGGACCTGCTGATGGGCGCGCCGTCGCTGCCCGAACCCAAGGCGCTGCGCGAGCTTCACATACGTATCGTTGAGCCGCCCAAAGGGTAACTTGATCGCCCCCCTCTTGCCTTAGTCCGCGCCGTTCTCTAGGGCGCTTGGCAACAACCGTTTATCTGCCGTTCACGAAGGGACACACCATGAGCGACACCGCCGACCGCGTTAAGAAGATCGTCGTCGAACATCTTGGCGTCGAAGCCGACAAGGTCACCGAAGACGCCAGCTTCATCGACGATCTGGGCGCCGACAGCCTTGACATCGTTGAGCTCGTCATGGCCTTCGAAGAAGAATTCGGCGTCGAGATCCCCGACGATGCAGCTGAAAAGATCAGCACCGTTTCGGATGCGATCAAGTACATCGACGACAACAAGGGCTGATCGCCCTGGCCTTTGGCCATCCTGTTTCGCCAAGCCGTGGCCTGGCGATTGACGGATTTAAAGGCCTTTGACAGGCTCAGCCCATAACGGGCTGGGCCTGTTGCATTTTTGAACCTTGGAGATGCGAATGCGCCGTGTTGTCGTAACTGGACTTGGTCTTGTCACCCCGCTGGGCGGTGACGTCGAAACCACCTGGGCCAACCTGATCGCGGGCAAGAGTGGCGCGGGTCAGATCACCCGCTTCGATGCCTCGAACCAGAAGGCGACGATTGCCTGCGAAGTGAAAGGCAAGGATCACGAATTCGGTTTCGATCCCGACAAGCGGGTCGACCCCAAGATCCAGCGCCAGGTCGATCCGTTCATCGTTTACGGCCTGGATGCCGCCGGACAGGCGATCGAGGATGCCGGGCTGACCGAAATGGACGAAGCGACGCGTGAGCGTGCCGGTGTGTCGATCGGTGCCGGGATCGGCGGTTTGCCGGGGATCGAACTCGAATCGGTCAACCTCCACGAGCGCGGCCCGGGGCGGGTCAGCCCGCACTTTGTTCACGGCCGGATCATCAACCTGATCAGTGGTCAGGTTTCGATCCGTTATGGCCTGATGGGCCCTAATCACGCCGTGGTTACGGCCTGCTCGACTGGCGCGCATTCGATCGGCGATGCCGCGCGGATGATCCGCGACGACGATGCCGACATCATGCTGGCCGGCGGATCGGAATCGACGATCAACCCGCTTGGCGTGGCCGGTTTCGCCCAGGCCCGCGCGCTCAACTGCAGCTTCAACGACCGGCCCGAACAGGCCAGCCGTCCCTACGACAAGGACCGCGACGGTTTTGTCCTGGGCGAAGGCGCAGGCGTGGTGGTGCTTGAGGAATACGAACACGCCAAGGCCCGTGGCGCGAAGATCTATGCCGAAGTGGTCGGTTACGGCCTGTCGGGCGATGCCTATCACGTCACCGCGCCGCATCCGGAAGGGCGGGGCGCGGAACTGGCGATGCGGATGGCGCTGAAAAAGGCCGGGATGGGGCCGGGCGACATCGATTATGTCAACGCCCACGGCACCTCGACCATGGCCGACACGATCGAACTCGGCGCAGTCAAGCGCGTGCTCGGCGATGACCTGACCGGCGCTTCGATGAGCAGCACCAAGTCGGCGATCGGTCACCTGCTGGGCGGGGCCGGCGCGGTCGAGACGATCTTTTGCATCCTGGCGATCCGTGACCAGATTGTCCCGCCGACGCTGAATCTCGACAATCCCGACGAGGGCACCGAAGGCGTCGACCTGGTCCCGCACAAGGCGCGCAAGCGTCAGGTGCGTGCCGCGCTCAACAACTCGTTCGGCTTTGGCGGCACCAATGCCGCGGTAATCGTCAAGGCGTTCGAAGAATAATGCTTGGTTCGCGGCGGGGGTGCCTGCCGGTCATCCTTGCCGCGGTCCTGGTGCTGGGCGCGCTGGGCTGGTTCTTCGGCGGCTGGTATGCTGCGGGGCCATTGGCCAAGGACACCGCCTTCATCGTGCCCGACAAGGCCAGCCTGGGTTCAGTCGCCGCCAAGCTTGAGGATGAAGGCGCGATTTCATCGGCCAGCGCCTTTAAGCTGCGCGCGCGGATCCTGTCGGGCGGCGCGCCGATCAAGGCGGGCGAATTCCTGCTGCCCAAGGGCGCGAGCGCCAGCAAGATCCTGCGCATCATCCAGGGCGACGAAGTGTTGCGCCGCTTCGTCACCGTGCCCGAAGGCATGCCCTCGATCATGGTCTACGAACGGCTGATGGCCCAGCCCAACCTGACCGGCAGCATCGAGGTGCCGGCCGAAGGCTCGATCCTGCCTGACACCTACGAAGTCGAAAAGGGCGAGAGCCGCCAGGCCGTGCTGCTGCGGATGCAGACCGCGATGCAGCGGACCCTGGCCGAACTATGGGCCAAGCGCAGCGACCGCACCGCCGTGGCAACGCCCGAAGCCGCGCTGGCGCTGGCCTCGATCGTCGAGAAAGAAACCGGCAAGCCGTCGGAGCGCGAGATTGTTGCCGGGCTCTATTCCAATCGGCTCAAGCAGGGGATCATGCTCCAGGCCGATCCGACGATCATCTACCCGATCACCAAGGGCAAACCGCTGGGCCGCCGCATCCGCCAGTCGGAAATCCAGGCGGTCAACGATTACAACACCTATGCCATGGTCGGGCTGCCCAAGGGGCCGATCACCAACCCCGGCCGGGCCAGCATCGCCGCGGTGCTCAACCCGGCCAAGACCGACGCGCTCTACATGGTGGCGGACGGCACCGGCGGCCACGCCTTTGCCGCCACGCTGGAAGAACACAATGCCAACGTCGAGAAGTGGTACACGATCCGCAAGGAACGCGGCGACTTCTAGCGCCCGGTCATCGCCTCCATTGCCGGAAGATAGCGCGCGCCGACGATCTCGACCGCGCGGCTCGCGGTATCGAGCGCGGTCAGGTCTTCCGCGCTGAGCGACAGCTCGATCGCGCCGAGGTTTTCCTCCAGCCGCGCCAGCTTGGTCGTTCCGGGGATCGGCACCACGTCTTCGCCCTGGGCGAGCAACCACGCCAGCGCGACCTGCGCCGAGGTTGCCCCCAGCGGCCCGGCGATATCCCGCACCAGATCGACCAGTGCCTGGTTTGCCGCCACCGCGTCCTGCTGGAAGCGGGGCAGACGGGCGCGGAAATCGTTCTTGTCGAACACGGTGTCGGCGGTGATCGCCCCGGTGAGGAAGCCGCGGCCCAGCGGGCTGTAGGGCACGAAACCGATGCCCAGCTCGCGCAGGGTGGGGAGGATTTCGCCCTCGACCTCGCGCTGCCATAGCGAATATTCGCTTTGCAGGGCGGTTACCGGCTGCACCGCATGGGCCTTGCGGATGGTCTGGGCACCGGCCTCGGACAGGCCGAAATGCTTGACCTTGCCGGCGCGGATCAGCTCGCCGACGGTGCCGGCGACGTCCTCGATCGGCACTGCCGGGTCGACCCGGTGCTGATAGAGCAGGTCGATCCGGTCGGTCCGCAGCCGCTTGAGCGACGCATCGACGACATCGCGGATATGCTCAGGCCGGCTGTCCGCCTTGGGCCCCTGGGCGGGATCGGCGGTCAGGTCGAAGCCGAACTTGGTGGCAATCACCACCCCGTCGCGCAGCGGTTCCAGCGCTTCGCCGAGCAGCTCCTCATTGGCGAAGGGGCCATAGACCTCGGCAGTGTCGAAAAAGGTCACCCCTAGTTCGACCGCCTGGCGCAATACCGCGATCATCGCCGCCTTGTCGGGCGCGGCGCCATAGGCCCAGCTCATGCCCATGCAGCCAAGCCCGAGGGCGGAAACGTTCAGACCGCTCTTGCCGAGTGTGCGCGTTTTCATTGAATGGCCTTTCAGGGTCAGGGTTCGGCGATGTTGAACCCGGCAGTAAGCGGATCGAGCGCGTCGAGCCAGGCCTGGGCCGCGGCCCGGTCGCCCTCGATCTTCAATCCGCCCATTTCGAGTTGCTCGAGCGGAAGTTTAAGGAACAGCAGCGCCAGCAGCAAGCGCCGCGGTGCGGTGATGGTAACCCCGGCATTGCTGGCGGGTTCCATCCGCGCGATCATCGTTGTCCCGGTCAGTTCGACCCCGGCCGTTTCCTTGCGTTCGGGCATCACCAGGTTGATCGCCAGCTTGCGCCCGCCAAAGCGCGCCGGATCGAACCGCGTCGCCACCGAATCGAGCAATAGCTGGGTCGGCACCGCGGCGATCAGGTCGGCGCTCTGGGTGTTGGTTGCGCCCGCCTTGTACCCCTCGCGCAGGTCGCGCGCGGCGGAGAGGAACTGGTTGCGCCAGATCCCGCTTTCGGCCTGATAGCCCTGCTGCTCAAAGCTGTCGGCCAGCATCGCGCGCGCGGCCAAATTGGCCGGATCGGCAAAGACGGCCTGACTCAGCAGGTCAGACGACCAGCGATAGTCGCCCGCGCCCATCGCCTGCTTCGCCAGTGTCAGCACCTTCTTCGCGCCGCCCATTGCCGCCACGCTCTTGCGCGCCCGCTCGGCTGGCGGCCAGGGATTGAGGTTGGCCGGATTGGCATCGTACCAGCCCAGATAGAACTGATAGACGGCTTTCGAATTGTGGCTGTAGGTGCCGTAGTAGCCGTGGTTGTACCACTGCGCGGCCAATGACGCGGGCTGCTTCAGGTCCTCGGCAATCTCGACCATCGTCTCGCCGCGGTTCATCAGGCGCACGGTCTGATCGTGGAGATAGCGATAGTTATCGCGCTGCGACGCCAGCATCCCGGCAACCTCGGCCTGGCCGAAGCGCGGCCAGCAATGGCTCGACAGCACGACGTCGCTGCGCTGGCCATAGAGCCGCAAGGCCTCGTCCAGATAGCCGGCCCAGGCGTGGGTATCGCGCACCTTGGCCCCGCGCGGGGTCAGGATGTTGTGCAGCGAACAAGTCGACATCTCGGCCGACAGGAACGCCTTGGCCGGAGCGATATAGACGTTGAGTTCGGACGGTGCCTCACTGCCCGAAACGATCTGGAATTCCAGCGGCACACCGTCGATCGTCCGGGTCTCACCGGTATTTGCGATGGTGTCGGTCGGGGCGATCAGGGTGATTTCGCCCGCGGCAACGCCCATGCCGATACCGCTGCCCATCTGGCCTGTCGGCCCGGGAAAAAGCCCGGCACCGAACTGGTAATTGGCGCGGCGGCCCATCGCGGCCCCGGCCATGATGTTTTCCGACGCAGATTCCTCGAGAAAGCGGGCAGGGGCAAGGATCGGCACCTTGCGCGCCGCCGCGTCTGCCTCGTCGATGACGCCGCGCACCCCGCCGAAGTGATCGGCGTGACTATGGCTGTAGATCACCGCGCTGACCGGGCGTTGACCCAGTTGCGCGTTGACCAGTTCCATCGCTGCGGCTGCGGTTTCCCGCGTGGTCAGCGGGTCGATCACGATCCACCCGGTTGCACCCTTGACCACGGTCATGTTCGACACGTCGAAGCCGCGCACCTGCCACACGTCATCGGCCACCTTGAACAGGCCCGACCGCTTCAGGTGCGTCATTTCGCGCCACAGCGAGGGATTGACCGTTGCCGGCGCGGCCCCCTCGACAAAGGCATAGGCATCGCTGCGCCACACCTGTCGGCCCTTGGCATTGACGATGAGCGGGTCGGTGCGCGTCGCGATGAAGCCGCGTGCGGCAAAGTCGGCATCACGGCCATCTTCGGCCGGCAGGGCTCCGGCAACCTCAGCTTGGCGCGCTGCGGTCGCTGGACTGGCCGATTTTGGCTGTGGCGCAGGATTGGCCTGGGCGGGCGCGGCGGCCAGGCTGACCAGCAGACCGGCAGACAGGGCGTGCAGTCTCATCGATGATTCCTCCCGTTGCGATGCAGAGTGTCGCCGCTTTTCTTGCGATGCAAGGGAACCTTGACTGGCCCGCACGGTTCAACTGCACTAGGTGCGGGCGATGGCCGCAATCCCTCCCTCCCGGTCGTCGTCCGCACCATTCATCGTTACGGCCGAAATGCCCGGCGATATCATGTCATGGGCCGACAGCCTGCGCCGCGCGCATTTCCCGCCCGAGCGCAACCATCTGGCGGCGCACGTGACCTTGTTTCACGCCTTTGCGCCCTCCCTGCGCGAGGAACTGCCGCGCTATCTCGCTAGACTGGCCGCAGAATTCGCGCCGCCGGAAGTGGCCGTAAGCGGACTTATGGACCTTGGCGGCGGCACCGCCATCGCGCTGCGAAGCGAAGGCATGATCGCCCTGCGCAACCGGATCGCCGAAAATTTCTGGGACATGCTGACCGCCCAGGATCGCGGCGGCAAGAAGCTGCACATTACGGTGCAGAACAAGGTGCCGCGCGCGGCTGCAGTTGCGCTGCAGCAGGACCTGGCCCCGCAGATCGAACTGCGCCGGTTTGCCTTCACCGGGTTGGGGCTGCACCTCTATTGCAACCCGCATTGGGAACGCGTGGCTATTTGGCCATTCCGCGGTCAAACGAGGCCTTGACCCCGCGAAACCCGCACCCTATGTGCGCCGCCTGTCCCCCGCCGACCGGGTGACGCGCCTTGGTATGGCGGAGTAGCTCAGCTGGTTAGAGCAGCGGAATCATAATCCGCGTGTCGGGGGTTCGAGTCCCTCCTCCGCTACCACTTCTTCCAATTGCAACTCCGTTTTTCAGCGAGGCTTCGTCTTGCGTTCCGGCACCGCGCCCGGTTGCCAGCGGGCTTCGCCAGCAAAGCGGATCGGCGGGGCGATGTGATGGCGGCCGTCGGCTTCGATGATAAGTCCGCGTTCGGCGATGTGGGGCTGGTCGAAAGCCTCGCGGAAGTCCAGCACCGGGGCGAAGGCCACATCCTTGTCGGCCATCCACTGCACCCATTCTTCGCGGCTGCGCTGGGCAAATGTCTCGCGCAGGAAAGCGATCAGCGGACCCTGCTCGCCGGCTTCGGCTTCCACGAAAGGAAGCAGGTCGCTCCGGTCTAGCGCAGTCAGCAGCGCGCGCGCGAACTTCAGCTCGCGGCCGCCAAGGACCACATGCTTGCCGTCGCTGGTCCTGTAGACCTGATAGAAGCCCGCGCCGCCAAGCGAGCGCTGGGACGCCGAGCGCGGTGCCGGTCCTCCGGCGATGGCACCGCTGGCAGTATGCGCGCACCACGGCAGCAAGCTGTCGAACATCGCGATGTCGAGATAATCGCCGCGGCCGGTCCGTTCGCGCGCGAGCAGCGCCATCAGCACCCCGGATAGCGCGGTCAGCCCGGCGGCCATGTCGGCTGATGCCGCGCCGGGGACCACCGGCGTGCCGTCCGGACCATCGTTGACCGACAGGAACCCGGCCAGCGCCTGTACCGCCATGTCATGGGCGGGGTGGTGGGCCAGCGCGCCGGTTTGGCCGAACGCGGAAATCGAGCAATAGACGATGCGCGGATTGATCGCGCTCACGTCGGCGTAGGAAAAGCCCAGCCGGGCCATGACGCCCGGCCTGAAGCCTTCGAGGAAGACATCGGCACCGGCGATAAGCGCGTGCAGTGCAGCCTTGCCGTCGGGCGACTTGAGGTCGATCTCGCGGCTTTCCTTGCCTCGGTTGAGGTTGGCGAACCACACCGAATGACCATTTTCGAATGGCCCCTGATCGCGAACCGGTTCGCCGCCGGGCGGCTCGATCTTGATCACCCGCGCGCCGTGGTCGGCCATCATCACGCTCAGCATCGGACCCGGCAGAAACTGGGTCAGATCGACGACTGTGATCCCTTCAAGCTTGGCCATGTGCAGCGCCTCCGGTGTCCGCGGCGATGCCGTGGAAGATCACGGCACGCTCTGCCAGCATGGGCGGGATTGAAAGTCCGCCGTGGTGGAGCCAGCTTGCGTCATAGGCCGCGATTTTTCCGTCATGGCCCGGATCGATCCGCCGGACGGCGAAGCGGGCGTCGGATGCAACGAACGGCAGTTGCAGGGGCGGCGCGAAGTGCTGGGCGGTTGGTTCGGTGCGATAGACGAACAGCAGCCATTCCTGCGGTGAACCGGCAGCGTGCCAGACAAGGCCGTCGCTGGCAGATCCTGACCAGGTCTGGCGATGCAGCAGGCCGCGCCAGGTCTTGTAGAATGCGATCCAGCGGACAAGATCGGCTTCATCGCTCTCGCTCAGGGTACGCAGATCGAGCTCCACGCCTAGGTGGCCCTGACAAGCCACGGCGGCGCGGAACGCCTGACCCTGGCTGCGTCCGGTGGTGTGGGCCGGGGCCGTGCCGATGTGCGATCCCATCACCTCGGGCGGAAAGAACTGCAGGAAGCCCTGCTGCATCCGGAGGCGCGACAGGGCATCGATGCAGTCGCTGGTCCAGAACCGGTGGACGTGGGGCAGCACCCCGGCATCGATCCGCCCGCCGCCGCCTGCGCAGCCCTCGATCTCGACCTGCGGGAAAGCCGCGCGAAAGCGGCGGAGCAGATCGTAATAGGCCAGTGTCTGGCGGCGGTAGGCTGCACGCCCGGTGCTGTCCGCAGCGGCGACCAGATCGCGATTGTGGTCCCATTTGAGGTAGGCCAGCGGCAGGTCGGCGATGACCTTGCTGATCGAATCGAACAGGTAGTCACTAACCTCTGGCCGGGTCAGGTCGAGCACCAGCTGGTTGCGGCTGGTCTGCATCGCTCGCCCGGCGATGTGCAGGGCCCAGTCGGGATGGGCGCGGTACAGGTCGCTGTCGGGATTGACCATTTCCGGCTCGATCCACAGCCCGAACTCCATCCCTAATGCACGCACGTGCTGGGCGAGGGGGAGCAGCCCGCTTGGATATTTGTCCGCATCGCACCACCAGTCGCCCAGTGCGGCGGTATCGTCGTTGCGGCGGTGGAACCAGCCGTCATCGAGCACGAACCGCTCTATCCCGATCGCGGCGGCGCGATCGGCCAGTGCGATCAGCGCGGCTTCATCGTGGTCGAAGTAATAGCCTTCCCAGGTGTTGAGATGGACCGAGCGCGGCTCCATCGCGCCGCCTGGCCAATCGATGCGGTCGCGCATGGCCTGGTGGAAGTTCCTTGCCGCACCTTGCCAGCCCTGGATTGAGCAGGTCGCCAGCATGTCGGGCGTCGTGATGCTTTCGCCGGGGGCCAGTCGCAGCTCGCCAGGAGCCAGTCCCAGGCCCATCTGCCATTGCCAGCGCCCATCGCCGATCCAGTCGATCGCCTGGCGGTGATTGCCCGACCAGGCGAGATGCGCGGCATAGGCCGGACCGGCATGGGCGGTCGTTCCATCGGCAATGACCACCGCACCGGGAAAGGTGTCGTGCGACGTCAGTCCGCGCCGGTTCTCGCGCAGCCAGGTCGCCCGGCCAAGCGGGTCTTCCTGCAGCACCCATTCGTTGGCATGACGCCCGGCGTAATGGCGCACCTGCGTACAGTTGGCGGGGAGGGGCAGCACACCGCTGGCCAGCCACTGCACGTCTAGCGTGGTATCGCCCATATTGGTCAGTTCGCTCGACTGGGTCAGGACATCGCTGACCGGGTCCAGGCTCAGCCGCAAGGCCACGGCGATCTTCGCCACGGCATCGTTCAGCTGGATGATCAGGCCGTTTTCGGTCCGCTCGATCGCGGTCGTCGTGGCGGCAAAGGCGAAGTCGCGACCCTCGTGGTGCGCTTCGAGTGCGCTCATCCCGAACCAGCCGAGCCCGGCGCCGGGGAAGACGTCGAGCCGCAGCGGCTGATCGAGCAGGAAGCCCTTGAAGCACGGCTCATCGGCCAGCGCCGGGCCGGCGGCAAAGTCATCCGCCAGCCGCGGCCCCCAATAGCGCCACAGCGGCGCACCCTGCGCCTGACGTTCAAGCACCAGTGACGTCTGCGTGCCGCGAAGGGCAATCAACTCATTCATAACGAAGCACTATCCCGCACAGTTTCGCCGCCAAGCGCCTTGTTGACCGCCAGCGCCACCACGACGCAGGCCACCAGCGTGACCAGCATGGCGTCGATATAGTGGAACCAGCCAGGCAGGAAGGCGTGCGGCTGATACGTCAGGAAGCCATAGAACAGCACCCCGAATACGATTGCTGCCGACGCGGCCGAGGCGCGCACGCCCTTGAACAGCAGCCCGACGATGAAGGCCGAGAGGATCGGCATCGAGGTCAGCCCGTTGAGCTGCTGCAGCGTGTTGATGATGCTCTTGGCATTCTCGAACAGCGGCACCAGCACCACTCCGGCGGCCGCCATGACGATCGTCGCCTTCATCGCCAGGCGCCAGTGATCGCTGACCTTGGCGATGAAACGATCGTGGAAATCGACCGAATAGAGCGCAACTGCGCCGTTCAGGATTGCCGCGGTGTGGGCGATCACCGCCGCCGCCATCATTGCCGCGAAGGCACCCGACAGCCAGCCGGGCAGGACATGGGCGACGATCCGGCCATAACTGGCATCGCCCAGCGATCCGAACAGTTTGAAGGCCACCACCCCCGGCACGACGACGATCAGCGGCACGATCAGGATGCGCACCGCAGCGGCTGCCAGTACGCCCTTCTGCGCCTCGCGCACGGTGGGCGCGGTCATCGCCTTCTGGGTGATGTTCTGGTTGGTCGACCAATAGAAGATCTGGATGAACAGCATGCCCGTGAAGAGTGTGTGGAACGGGATCGGCGAGTCCGTCGCCCCGATCATACTCAGCCGCTCGGGCGGAATTCCACTGAAATCCCAGCCAATGGCGCTAAGCGCCAGAACGACTACCAGCAAGGCGATCGCCAGCACCCCGATGCCGGAATAGGTGTCCATCACCGCCACCGCGCGCAGCCCGCCCAGAATTGTGTAAAGCGCGGCGATCGCCGCCATCGGCAGGGCGAAGACCAGCAGCGAGCCGTCAAAGCCCAGCATGGTCTTGAGGAACAGGCTGCCCGAATAAAGCGCCGCCGGGATGTAGACCAGCACACTGCCGACCAGGAAGATCCCGGCCACGATGGTCCGCACGCTGCTGCCGCTGTAACGCCGCTCGAGCAGCTCGGTCACCGTGGTGCACTGGTTGCGGTAATAGATTGGCACGAACACGCCGGCCAGGATCAGCAGGCCGACGAACCCGGCCAGCTCCCACCAGGCGAGCAGGAACATCTGGTTGCCGTTCATGCCCACAAGTTGTTCGGTCGACAGGTTGGTCAGGGTGATCGATCCGGCGACGTAGAGCCAGCTCAGCCCGCCGCCGGCCAGGAAGACGTCCTTGCCGCTGCCGTCATGGGCAGCGTGGGCGCTCTTCACCTTGCGCCACGTCGCATAGCCGATCAGCGCAGTAATAAGCAGCGCGACTGCAAGCTGGATGATCATCAGGTGTCCTCCGCAGCGCTGGCCGGCCGACTGCGCCTTCCCGGATTGGTGCACCGGATCAGCCAAAGTCTCAACCTGATGCGGGAACTTTTCCAGCGTTGCAGACTCGTTCGTGCGCAGCGATGTCCTGCGGTGTCACAAGACGCTTTCCATCGCAGGCAAAGCCGTTAGGTTCCGGCAACGACAAGACAGCGGGAGAGCAGGCGATGGACGGGCAAGCAAGCAATGCGGCTGAAGCGGCAACGGTGCGGACCCGCCGATTGCTGATCGGTCTGCTCTTTGCCGGAACGATCATCAACTATGTCGACCGGCAAGTGCTGTCGCTGCTCAAGCCCAGTATTGAGGCAGCTTATGGCTGGGGTGACGCCGAATTCGCCCACTTCGCCTCGATGTCGCAGCTGGCGGCTGCTCTGGCGCTGATCGGCGTCGGCTGGCTGATCGACCGCTTCGGGGTCCGGGTCGCCTATGGCGCGGCGGTGGCGATCTGGAGCCTGGCGGGGATCGCCCATGCCTTTGCCGCCAATGTCACCCAGTTCCTCGCCGCGCGGGTCGTTCTGGTTGCAGCAGAAGCCGTCAACACGCCTGCCGCGGTCAAATCGGCGGCGCAGTTCCTCCCGATCAAGCAGCGGTCGATGGCCGTGGGCATCGTCAACACCGCGCCCAATCTGGGCAATATCCTCGCGCCGCTGACAGTGATCCCGTTTGCTGCCGTGTTCGGCTGGCAGGCGGCATTCATCGTGACCGGCGCACTTGGCTTCGTCTGGCTGGCGGCGTGGATCGTGGGCACGCGCAGGTTGCAGCCGCTGCCCGGCGTGGCGCGGCATGGTACTGGGCAGGGACTGGCGGTCGGCGACGCGTTGAGCGACCGCCGCACCTGGGCGATTGCCGGGGCCAAGGCGCTGACCGACATGTTCTGGTGGTTCTTCACCTTCTGGCTGCCCGACCTGTTCCACAAGGTTTTTCAGCTCAGCCAGTCGCAGCTGGTTGGCCCGACCGCGCTCGCTTTCACGCTGGCCGCCGTCGGCGCGCTGTGCGGGGGCGCCTTGTTTCCCCGCCTTCTGGCGCGCGGCCAGAGTGTGAACGGCGCCCGCAAGACGGCGATGTTGCTGTTTGCATTGGTGATCCTGCCGATCCCGCTGGCATTGACCGCGGCCAGCCCGTGGACCGCCGCCGCGATCATCGGCATGGCCCTGTTCGCGCATCAGGGTTTTTCGACCAACATCTTCGGCTTTGCTGCCGATGCCATCCCGGCAGCCCGTGTTGCAACGGTGATGTCGATCGGGGCAATTGCGGGCAATCTGGCCGGTTTCGGCATCCAGGAAGCGACCGGGCGGCTGCTGACGGGCGGTTACGGCTATGCCCCGCTGTTCTATGCGGCCGCCGGAGCTTACCTGCTCGCCCTGCTGTGGATCCATCTGCTGGTGCCGCGGATCGTTGCCGAGAACGAATAGCACCCGGCCAAAGCAAAGGCCCTCTCGCCGCGATGGCGAGAGGGCCTTGCTCGGTGCGATCCGAACCGCTTCGGGTCTTAGAAGCTGACCTTGCCGGTCACGCCCCAATAGCGGTCCGCGTCGCGCGGGATCTGATAGCGGTAGGCACCGTCAGGGCCGCCGTTGATGATCGCCGCGGGATAGGCCTTGTCGAACACGTTGCGGACCTGGAACATCAGCTTCCAGTGGTCCTCCGGATCGCCGATCCCGGCCTGCAGGTTGAGCAAGGCATAGGCCGGAATGGTGCCCAGCTGGCGCTGCACCGCATTGGCCGCGAACAGCGACAGCTGGCTCGACTGGAAGTTCATCTGGCTGCCCAGGAACACGTCGGCAAAGCCGCCGGTGCGGACCCGGTAATCGGCCGAAAGCGAACCCTTCCATTTCGGCGCATAGCCCAGCGGGGTGCCCGCAGGGATCGCCGCGCCGCCGGCCGGGGCCTTGAACGCATCGACGTGGGCATCGGTATAGGCGACCCCGCCGACGACCGACAGGTCCCTGGCCGGACGCCAGTTGAGATCGACCTCGACCCCGCGGGTCGAAACCTCGCCCGCATTGGTGAAGCGGGTCACCACCACTCCCGACACCAGATCCGGGTTGTTGGCCTGGAAGTTGTGATACTTGGCATAGAACCCGGCGATGTTCAGCGTCATCGCGCCGTCGAACAGCCGGTTCTTGAGGCCCAGTTCGAACGCATCGGAGGTTTCCGCTTCGATCACGTTGGTGCCGGTGCCGGTTAGGTTGAAGAATATGTTGTAGGCCGGGCCCTTGTAGCCGCGCGCGAAGCTGGCATAGCCCATGATATTGCGGCTGAAGTCGTACTGCATCGCGACCTTGCCCGAGACGTTGTCCTTTTTGGTGCCGGTGCGGAACGGCACGCCGTTGGCCAGCGCGGCGGCGTTCGTGGCCGCGGTGGTGGGCGATGTGCCAAGGTTCACCAGACGGACGTATTCGTCGTAAACCCCCTGGTCGAAGCTGGGCTGGATGCCCGGTCCGGTCAGCGTGGTCACGCGCTTGTGGAACACGTTCAGCTCGTCATGGCTGTAGCGGATCCCGGCGATCACCCGGAAGGCGTCACTCGCGCGGACAGTGGCCTGTCCGAACAGGGCGTAGTTCTTGAAGGTCGATCCGAAGTCGGCCGTCGCCGAAGGCAGGGTCGAGGCATTGGCGTTGACACTGCCGCAAGGGATCAGCACCCCGGTCGGCGCGCCGACCGCGGCGGTGCAGACCACATCGTTGCGCGTGAACACCCGTTCCGAGAAGGCGCGCGAGAAGTACCCGCCGACCACCCATGACAGCTCCTTGCCGCCGGGCGAGGTCAGGCGCAGTTCCTGAGTGAAGGTATTCGAGGTCTGCGGCCCATTGTCGTGCAGCTGGTTGTAGCCGACATAGGCCTTGTCGAGCCAGTCGCCGTCGCGGATTTCGGTGTTGTCCCACTTGCGATAGGCGGTGATGCTGGTCAGCGTATTCTCGCCCAGCGCGATGTCGGCCTGGGCGGACAGGCCCCAGCCTTCTTCCTTGGTGGCGGTGACCAGGTTCTGGTTGACCGCGCGCGTATTGGCACCGAGCGGGGCGGGCAGGGCGCTCGTGCTCAGCCCAGTGGTCGGCAGGCCGGTGCCGCCGACGATCGGCGGGGTGGCGATGATGTCGGCGCAGCAATCGTCGTCGTTCCGGTGATAGTCGGCGGTCAGGTAAAGCCGGAAATCACTGCTGGGATCATAGAGGAACTGCGCCCGCGCACCCCAATGCTTGTAACCGTTGACCCACTGGTTGGTCGCGGTGTTGCGGATGTTGCCGTCATACTCGCCGTAGAAGCCGGTGAAACGCGCGGCCAGGTTCTCGCCCAGCGGGGCATTGACCATGCCCTTCACGCGGTATTCGTTGCGGTCGAAATAGCTCGCTTCGACCGAGCCGCCCAGTTCGTGCCTGGGCATCTGGGTGGTGATGTTGATCACCCCGGCCGAGGCGTTCTTGCCGAACAGGGTGCCCTGCGGTCCGCGCAGCACTTCGATCTGGTTGATGTCGACCATGTCGGAGAAGGCTTCGCCCGAACGGGCATAGACCACGCCGTCGACCACGGTCGAAACCGACGGTTCGCCGGCGATCGAGAAGGTCGCCGTGCCGACCCCGCGCAGGAAGATCGTCTGGTTGAGCGTGGTGCCCGACTTGAGGAAGTTGAGCGAGGGCACCAGCTGCGCCGCGCTCTCGATGCTGGGGCGCGAGGCGGCGGCGAGCGAATCGCCCGAAACGACCGACACCGCGACCGGAACGCTCTGCAGCGATTCCGAGCGCTTCTGCGCGGTCACCACGATTTCGCCGGGCGCCTGCTCATCAGCGGCAGCGTCGGCAGGGGCGGCGTCCTGCGCTAGGGCAGCGGTGGCACTGCTCACCAGAGCAAGCGCGGCGACGGATACGTAAAGCACCGATTTCATGGCATTCCTCCCAATTCAAGCCGGACCCAGGCGAACCCTGTCCGATCATTTTTGCGACAGAGAGCGCGGCAATGCGCCCACGGATCTTCCCTGTCTGTGCTGCTTGCAATGCTGCTGCGCGCTCGATATGTCAAGCGGTGTCATATGCGGCAAGGCGCGGCAAACGCGTGCCGCGGTCGGGTGATATGGAGAGGTGCAGGGTGGAAATCCGAGTGGCCGAACGTCGGGATGGATTCGACCTGCTGATGGCGGGCCGGACGATCCTGTCGCACCGCGCCGATCGGCCCGCCCTGGCCATGGCCCTCGGCAATGCTGCTGTCGAAATGTACCGCGGCAACTTTCGCATCGAAGACAATCCTGCCGACCTGGTGACGCCGCCGGATTTCGTGATCGAAGGCGATTCGGTTACCTTGAGCGACGCTGCCGGGCTTGCCGCGCGGCTGACCTTGGCGGATGCCGCGATCACGGTCGAATTGCTCCGCCCCGGCTACGATCGCTTGCACCTGTTCTTCCATGCCGAGCCGGGCGAAACGGTCTGGGGCGGGGGCGAACAGATGAGCTATCTGGCGCTCAATGACCGCAGTTTCCCGATGTGGACCAGCGAACCGGGGGTAGGCCGCGACAAGTCGACCGAACTGACCCGGGCGATGGACGAATCGGGGATGGCCGGGGGCGATTACTGGAACACCAACTACCCCCAGCCGACTTTCCTGACCTCGCGCTGGCTGGCGGTTCATTGCGGCAGCACTGCCTACAGCGTGCTCGATTTCACCGATCCGGCGCGCCACCGGGTCGAAGTCTGGGCGGCGCAAGCCCAGTTCGAGATCTTCGCCGCGGACAGTCCGGCGGCGCTGGTCGGCGATCTGTCGGCCCGCTTCGGCCGCCAGCCGCCGCTGCCCGACTGGGCGATCGGCGGGGCGATCCTGGGCCTGAAAGACGGCGCGCGCAGTTTCGAGCGACTCGACGCGTTCCTCAAGGCCGGCACCGCGGTTGCCGGGCTGTGGTGCGAGGACTGGGCCGGAATCCGCGAAACCAGCTTTGGCCGCCGCCTGTTCTGGGACTGGCGTCGTGACCGGCAACGCTATCCTGATTTGCCCGAGCGGATTGCCGCGCTGCAGGCCCGCGGGATCCGCTTCCTGGGTTACGCCAATCCCTATCTTGCGGTCGATGGCATCCTGTTTGAAGAAGCGAGGGCAGAGGGCCACTTCTGTCTGCGCCAAGACAGCGACGAGCCTTACCTCGTCGACTTCGGCGAGTTCGACTGCGGCGTGATCGATCTGACCCGCGTGGAGACGCGGGACTGGTTTGCCGAAAAGGTGCTGGGCCGCGAAATGCTCGACATCGGCATGAGCGGCTGGATGGCCGACTTCGGCGAGTATCTCCCGACCGACGTCCGCCTGGCCGACGGCTCCAATCCGATGGAAGCGCACAACCGCTGGCCAGTGCTGTGGGGTGAAGTCAACGCGCAGGCCGTCGAATCGCGCGGGCGCACCGGCGATGCGGTGTTCTTCATGCGCGCGGGATTTTCCGGGGTTCAGGCACATTGCCCGCTGCTGTGGGCGGGGGACCAGTCGGTCGATTTCACCCGCCACGACGGGATCGGCACAGTGATCACCGCGGCACTTTCGGCGGGTCTTGTCGGCAACGCCTATAGCCATTCGGACTGCGGCGGCTACACTTCGATGCTTGGCAATGTGCGGACCGAAGAGCTGATGATACGCTGGTGCGAGCTGGCCGCCTTCGCCCCGGTCATGCGCAGCCACGAAGGCAATCGTCCCGACGAAAACCTACAATACGACAGCACGCCGGAGCTGCTGAACTGCTTCGCCCGGTGGAGCCGGGTCCATGCGCACCTTGCGCCCTATGTGCGGCACCTGTGCGACGAGGCGCAGGCCAGCGGGTTGCCGGCGCAGCGACCGCTGTTCCTGCACTATCCCGACGAACCGGCGCTGTTCGCAGTGCAAGACCAGTTCCTTTACGGCGCCGATCTGCTGGTTGCGCCGGTGATCGCGGCCGGTGCAGTGTCGCGCAACGTCGTGCTGCCGGGCATCGCGCCGTGGCAGGATTGCTGGACCGGCGAACTTGTGCCACCCGGCGTGCACACGGTGGCCGCGCCGATCGGCAGGCCGCCGGTATACTATCGCCCGGACAGTGGCTTTGCTGCGCTGTTTGCCGGTCTGGCAGAGGTGGCAAAGGCATGAACGAACGCGCCAATATCCGCGATGTCGCGGCCCACGCCGGGGTTGCGGTCAAAACCGTCAGCCGCGTTCTCAACGGCCACCCCTATGTCAGCGCCGATACCAAGGCGCGGGTCGAGGAAGCGATGCGCACGCTCGATTTCCGCCCGAGCGTTGCGGCGCGGATCCTGTCGGGGGCGAAGAGCAACCAGGTCGCGCTGATCTATGACAACCACAGCCCCTATTACATGTCGCAAATCCAGAAGGGCTGCTGGGAGGCCTGCAAGGAAAAGGGCATCCGCCTGCTTGCCCAGCCGGTCGACGTCGCCGATCCGCAAGTCGGCGAACAGGTCCGCGGCCTGGTCACGGAAACCCATGTCGATGGAATCATCCTGTCATCGCCGGTCACCGATTGCGATCCGGTGCTGCGCGCGCTGGAAGCGATGGACATCCCCTTCGTTCGCATTTCGCCGGGGACCAATCATGCGCTGACCAGTTCGGTTTTCATGGACGATGCTCAGGCGGCGGACGACATGACCACCTACCTGATCAACCGCGGCCACCGCCGGATCGGTTTCATCAAGGGCCATCCCAACCACATGGCGTCAGACGAACGGCTGTTCGGCTATCGCCGCGCGCTCGACCGGGCGGGGATTTCGTTCGAGCCGAGCCTGGTCTGCGACGGCGAATTCGATTTCGATTCGGGGGTCAGGGCAGGCGCCTTCCTGCTCGACAGCGATGCCCCGCCGACCGCGATCTTCGCCTCCAATGATGACATGGCCGCCGGCGTGCTCGCCCTGGCCCATGACCGCGGGGTCCACGTGCCGGACCAGATCTCGGTGGTCGGCTTCGACGATACCACGCTGGCGCGCACCGTTTGGCCGCCGCTGACCACGATCCACCAGCCGATGGTCGAACTGGCCCGGACAGCGACCGAAATTCTTACCGCAGGGGGCGACATCACCCACTGCCGATTGCCCCATACCTTCGTCGAGCGTGCTTCCGTCGCGCCACCAGCCAGGAAAAACCCATGAGCGAACTGCCTCTTCCGCCCGCGACCCGCACCCTTGGTGCCAGCGACATAAATATAAGCCCGATTGCTTGGGGCATGTGGCGACTGGCCGAGGACGGCCGCACCGCCGCTGAGGCCGCCAATCTGGTCCATGCTGCACTCGACGCCGGGATCACCCTGCTCGACACCGCCGACATCTATGGCTTCGATGGGAAGAGCGGGTTCGGCGAAGCCGAGGCGCTACTGGGTCAGGTTCTGGCGGCCGAGCCTGCCTTGCGCAGCCGCATTGTTCTGGCGACCAAGGGCGGGATCCTCCCGCCGCTGCCCTATGATCAAAGCGCCGACTATTTGCGCGCGGCGATCGAGGCTTCGCTGCGCCGCCTGCAGGTCGAGCAGATCGATCTGTGGCAGATCCACCGCCCGGACATTCTGGCGCACCCGCAAGAGACGGCCCGCGTGCTCGACGATGCCGTTGCAGCGGGCAAGGTCCGCGCGCTGGGCGTGTCGAACTTCACCATGGCGCAGATCGCCGCGCTCGACCGGTTCCTCGGGCACAAGCTGGTCAGCACCCAGCCGGAAATCAGCCCGCTGCGGATCGACTGCTTTGAAAACGGCGAGCTCGATCAGGCGATGATGCTGGGGCTGACCCCGCTGGCCTGGTCGCCGCTGGGCGGGGGCCGGCTGGCCGATCCCAAAAGCGCTCGCGATCTGGCCGTCGCTGCAGCGCTCGATGTGGTGGCGGCCGCGCACGGCGTGTCGCGCACGGTGGCGGCCTATGCCTGGCTGATGGCCCATCCGGCCGGAATCGTGCCGATCATCGGTTCGCAGCAGGCCATCCGGATCGCCGAAGGTGCGGCCGCGCTCAAGGTCCGCTGGACCCGCACGGATTGGTATGCGGTGCTGGTCGCCGCGCGTGGTGAAAGGTTGCCCTGATCATGACCCAGCAATGCGAAGTGGCCTGGTTTTCAGCCCTGTGCGACGATGACTACGAGTTTCTTGGGGTTCCCGACCCCTATCTCCAGTCGAGCTGGGAGCATTGCCGCAGCCTGGTGATGCGCGCCGAAGAGGGCGGGTTCGACAACATCCTGCTGCCCTCGGGCTACAGTCTGGGCCTCGATACCACCGCCTTTGCCGCGGCGGTGGCGACCCAGGTGCGGCGGATCAAGCTGCTGTGGGCGACCCGCATGGGCGAGGACTGGCCGCCGCAGCTGGCGCGGCGGATCGCCACGCTCGACCGCATCCTTGGCCCCAACGCGGCGGGGACCGGCGGGCGGCTGAACGTCAATATCATTTCGTCCGACATGCCGGGCGAGAAGATCGAGAGCGCCCCGCGCTATGCCCGCGCGACCGAGATCATGAAGATCGTGCGTACGCTGCTCGATGGGCAGTCGCTCGATTTCCAAGGCGAGTTCTACAACCTCAAGCTCGATCCGCCGCGGATCGCGACGCTGTCGGGCAAGTGCCCGGCTTTCTATTTCGGCGGGCTGAGCCACGACGCGCGCGAATGCGCGGCCGAGGCCTGCGACGTCTACCTGATGTGGCCCGACACGATGGACAAGGTGCGCGAGACGATCGGCGACATGAAGGCCCGCGCCGCTGCCAAGGGCCGCAGCCTGAAGTTCGGCTACCGCGTCCACGTGATCGTGCGCGAGACCGAGGACGAGGCGCGGCTCTATGCCGACCGGCTGCTCTCGAAACTGGACGAGGACGCGGGCAAGGCGATCCGCGAAAAGTCGCTCGACGCCAAGAATTACGGCGTGCAGCGTCAGCAGGAACTGCGCGGCGCGGCGGATGGCGATGGCTTTGTCGAAGAAAATCTGTGGACCGGTATCGGGCGGGCACGTTCCGGTTGCGGCGCGGCGATCGTCGGCACACCTGATCAGGTCCTGGCCAAGCTGCGCGCCTATCAGGCCGAAGGGATCGAGGGCTTCATCCTGTCAGGCTATCCGCACATGCAGGAAGCCGACATGTTCGCCCGCTATGTCCTGCCGCACATCGAGCACGGTCCGCTAGAGCTTTAGAGGAGATAGCGCAGTTTGATCGCCGTGGCCGAATTGCTGGTAATGGTGATTTCGGTCTCGTCGAACCTGGGCGCGCGCGGCTTGAACGCGGGGTTCCGCGAAAAGCCATAGCCTTCCTTGGGGATGCCGACGAAGGTATCGAGCTTGCCGTTGTCGTTGGCGTCATGGAATGCGCTTACCGCATAGGTCCCGGCGGGCAGGCCATCCAGCACGGCATGCGCAGTGCCGTTGACAATCTTGAGTGAGGCGGTCCGGGCTACTGAAGCCTTGCACTCGGGAAAGCCCGCCTGGGGCGGACACACTGCGATGCGGATAACGCCCTTGTCCGATTTGATCCCGCTGACCGTAATCTGCAGCGCGTTGCTGCCCAGCGGCGTTGCCATGCTCGATCCCGATGCGGCGCCGATGGCCACAACAGCAGCCGTTATCAGTTTGAAACGCACTAAACCCCCGCTTTCAAAAACATCATGAGCGCCGCGCCTTTTCGTATCCAAGGCCGATCCCTCTTGCCGAAATATCCTTAATGAGACTGTAACGGCGCGCCGGGCTGGGCTATGCGCAAGACGATGGCAGACGACAAGCCCCTGGTGATCATTGGTGGGGGACTTGCCGGCTCGCTCGCCGCGCTGTGCCTGGCGCAGCGGCAGCCCGACATGCCCTTGCTGCTTCTCGAAGCGGGCGAGACCTTTGGCGGCAATCACACCTGGTCGTTTTTCGACAGCGACGTTCCGTCGGCAACGCGGGATATTGTGGAGTCGCTCGAACCGGTCCGCTGGGCCCGGCACCGGGTGCGGTTTCCGCTGCGCGAACGCATGTTCGAAAGTGCCTACAACGCAATCGGCGCGCCCGCGCTGGATCGCCTGGTACGGACGCGCCTCCCCGCAGGCTCCTGGCGGCTCGATACTGCTGTCGCGACCATCGCGCCGGATCATGTCGTGCTGCGCTCTGGCGAGCGGATCGCGGCACGCGGCGTGATCGATGCGCGCGGACCGGACGGTCCCATGCCGGGGCTTGAGCTGGGCTGGCAGAAGTTCGTCGGGATCGAATTTGCAGCACAAGCGCCTGAGCCAGACTGTGCCACGGTGATGGACGCGACCATTCCGCAATGCGACGGCTATCGCTTCGTCTATGTGCTGCCCATGGCGGCCGACCGTGTGCTGGTGGAAGACACCTATTACAGCAGCAGTGCGACGCTGGATGTCGATGCGATATCGAACCGGGTGCGTGTGCTCGGTGCGGAGCGTGGTCTGAGCGGGCCCGAAATGCGCCAGGAAAGCGGCGTACTGCCGATTCTTATCGGCGGCGATCCGGACAGGTTCTGGCCCGAGTCGGACCCGATCCCTCGGCTTGGCCTGCGTGCCGGAGTGTTTCATGCCACGACCGGCTATTCCTTCGGCCTGGCCCTGCAGACCGCCGCCGCTCTGGCTGAGCGCAACGGCGCCTTCGACAGCGCCAGCCTGGCCAGCTGGACGCGCGACCGTTTCACGCAGCACTGGCGGCAGATGCGCTTTTTCCGCGTGCTCAACCGCATGCTGTTCCACGCCGCAGCGCCCGACGAGCGGTACAAGGTGTTCGAGCATTTCTACCGGCTGCCGATCGATCTGGTTCTGCGATTCTATGCCGGTACGCCGACGCTGAGCGATCGGATGCGGATCCTTTCGGGGCGGCCGCCAGTGCCGATCGGGGCAGCCGTGGCCAGCCTGCTGCGCGGATGACCGACCGGACTGCTCTGGTTGCGGCGGCGCGCGACACGATCGCCAAAGGCTCGCAAAGTTTCGCCGCGGCCAGCCGGCTGTTCGCGCCCGCAATGCGCGAACGGGCCTGGTTGCTGTACAGCTGGTGCCGCGCCGCCGATGACATGACCGACGGGCAGGAACTGGGTCATGGCGCCACGATCGATTCTTCCTCAACGGCTGTGCAAGGCCGGCTTGAGGCTTTGACCTGGGCCGCCTTTGACGGCGATGAGGCGGTGCCGTTGCCATTTGCCGCGCTGCGTCAGGTTGTCCGCGAAACCGCGATGCCGCGCGGCTTCATTGCCGATCATCTGGCCGGATTTGCCCTGGATGCGGCGGATTGGCGGCCGCGCGACCAGGACGATTTGCTGCGCTATTGCTACCATGTAGCCGGCAGCGTTGGCTGCATGATGGCGGTGGTCATGGGCGTGTCGCCCAACGACGAAGAGACGCTGGACCGCGCCTGCGATCTTGGCCTGGCATTCCAGCTTGCCAATATCGCGCGGGATATCGTGCCCGATGCCCTGGTCGGACGGTGCTACTTGCCTTCGCACTGGCTGGCCTTGCACGGCCTGCGCGAGGATGCCCTGGCCGATCCCGCCAACCGTCTGGCGGTCGCGGCAATGGCAGGTCGTCTGGTCAGTCTGGCCCGGCCTTACCGGCGATCGGCACGGGTCGGCGCGGCGCGACTGCCGTTCCGCGCGCGCCTGGCAGTGCTTTCGGCCGACGGAATCTATGGGGCGATTGGCAAACAGGTCGCCGAACTGGGTGGCCAGGCCTGGGATCAGCGTGTTCGGGTGAGCGGCGCAGGCAAGCTTGGACATGTCTGCCTTGCCGTTATCCGCGGCTTGCGCCGGCCGGCAGACGTGTCACGCGCCGGGCTCTGGACCCGGCCGGGTCAATCCTGAACCGAGGGCGCGCGCAGAACCGCATCCTTCGATTCGCGCAGCTGCGCATTGAGGACGTCGATTGGCGGCGCCCAAAGGAAGCCGAAACTGACCGTGCCATGCTTGCTTTCAACCACGTGGTGCAGCCGGTGCGCCTGGACAATACGCTTGAAGTAAGCGCTTTTCGGAACGATCCGGTGGGGCAGGCGGCGATGGACGATCCAGTCGTGGAAGCCGAAGTAGATCGCACCGTAACCGGCAATGCCCGCGCCAACGGCGGCCGTCGCATCGCCCCAGCCGCCGCGGATGCCCAGCCATAACAAAGCGATCGAGGGCAGGGCGAAAATCACGCCATAGAGGTCGTTCAGTTCGAACAGGCCATGACGAACCCGGTGGTGACTTTCATGCAGGAACCAGCCCGGTCCGTGCATCACCCAGCGGTGCATGACATAGGCGAACAGTTCCATCGCCGCGACGGTGGCCAGGAAAATCAGGGCGAGTTCGACCCAGTGCATGCGGACCTCTAGACAATCAGGCTGGCGGTCGCCTTGGCGCTGCCGACCACGCCGGGAATCCCTGCACCAGGATGGGTGCCGGCGCCAACAAAATAGAGGTTGGGGAAATGATCGTCGCGGTTGTGCCCGCGGAACCAGGCGCTTTGCGTCAGCACCGGTTCAAGGCTGAAGGCGCTGCCCAGGTGTGCACCAAGATCGTCGGAAAAGTCCTGCGGCGTATAGTGGAAGCAGGTATCCATCCGGTCGTCCAGGTCGGGGATCAGCAGATCGCGGATGCGGCCCAGCACGATGTCACGATAACGCGGCCCTTCGACTGCCCAGTCGACCGGGGCGGTGCCCATGTGGGGGACGGGGGCGAGGGCATAGAAGGCCGACTTGCCTGCCGGGGCCATGTCCGGATCGGTAATGCTGGGGTGATGAAGATAAAGCGACGGATCGTTGGCCAGCGTTCCGCTCTTGTAAATGTCGTTGAGCAATGGCCCATAACGGTCCGAAAACAGGATGGAATGATGGGCAATCTCGGGAAAGGATCCGTGCAGTCCGAAGTGCACGACGAACAGGCTGGGTGAGAAGCGCTTGCGGCGCAGGCTGCGCACCTTGCCAGCGGCATAGGGCGAGCCTTCGATCAGGCCATAGGTGTGGACCAGATCGCCATTGCTGACGACCATGTTGGCGGACAGAGTCTTGCCGGCTTCGGTAACAACACCGGTCACGCGTTTGTCGTGATGCGTTACGCGGGCAACCTTTTCGCCCAGCAGAAGGGTCCCGCCAAGGCGCTCGAACAACGCCACCATGCCATTGACCAGCGCGTTGGTGCCGCCCTTGGCAAACCACACCCCGCCCAGCTTTTCCAGCTGATGGATCAGCGCATAGATGCTGCTGGTGTTCATCGGATTGCCGCCGACCAGCAGGCAGTGGAACGACAGCGCCTGGCGCAGCTTGTCGTTGCGGACGAAGCTTGAGACCATCGAATAGACCGAGCGCCAGGCTTGGTACTTGGCCAGCGCGGGGGCGGCCTTGAGCATCGATGTGAAGTCGAGGAATGGGACTGCGCCCAGCTTGATGTAGCCTTCCTGATAGACACCTTTCGAGTATTCCAGGAACCGCTTGTAGCCCGCGACGTCGGCCGGATCGAGCTTGGCGATCTCGGCATCGAGCTGGGCATCGTCATTCGAATAGTCGAACCGCGTTCCGTCGTTCCACAGCAGGCGATAGAACGGATGCACCGGCAGCAGAGTTACATCATCGGCCATGCGGTTGCCCGACAAGGTCCACAGTTCCTCAAGACAGGCAGGATCGGTAATGACCGTGGGTCCCGCATCGAAGGTATAGCCGTCCTGCTTCCAGACATAGGCGCGCCCGCCGGGCCGGTCGCGGGCTTCGACGATGGTTGTGGCGATTCCGGCGCTTTGCAGGCGGATGGCCAGCGCCAGTCCTCCGAAGCCCGAGCCGATGACGATCGCAGACGATTTGGCATTCATGTTGCGGCACCTAGGGTTCGCGCGGATTGGAACAACCTGTCCCTAGGGACGGAAGTGCGACGGGCAATCAGTAGCCCGCCTCGATCGCGATGCGGATCGCTTCGGCCACGGTGCGTACCCCCAACGTCTTCAGCAAGGCAGCGCGGTGCATCTTTACCGTCCGCTCCGTCAGACCAAGATCATAGGCGATCTGCTTGTTCAGCCGCCCCTTGGCCAGTCCTTCAAGGATCTGGTGCTGGCGCGTGGTCAGCGTAGCGATCTTCTCACGCGCCCGGTCGTGGCGATTGGCACCATCATCATCGATCGCCATTTGCGAGCCGAGGAAATAGGTCAATTCCCCGTCATCGTCGAACAGCGGGGCGATCATCACCGCGTTGCGGAACGCGGTGCCATCCTTGCGGTAATTGATCAGCTCGACCATCACCGCGCGCCGCTGGGCCACGGCATCGCGGAGCATGGCAGTCTGTGCAGGCTCGGTTCGCTCGCCGCGCAGAAAGCGGCAATTGCGGCCGACAATCTCGTCGCGGGAATAGCCGGTCAGCTGCATGAAGGCGCTGTTGCAGGCGATGATCGGATTGTCCGGAAGGCGTGGGTCGCTGACCACCGCGGCAACGTGGCTATGATCGATCAGGTCTTCCGGTGTCATTCTAACTGCAGCCTTAATGGTACTACCCGTATGGCCATATCGCAGACTGCTGCGTGAAAGCATAGACGCAAGAAGTCGGCTGCCAACTTGCTTCCTCCTCCCATTGGCAGCCGGCCAACCTTCCAGAGAGAGACCACGTCCATGAATGCGATCCACGGCGATTTTCAGTCCGATCACGATGCCGGAAAGTTGCCGGTGCCGAATGCGGTTCAGGACGCCGTGCGCACATTGCTGCGTTGGGCTGGCGACGATCCCGATCGCGAAGGCTTGCTTGATACGCCGGCACGAGTCGGGCGGGCGTGGAAGGAATACTGTTCGGGCTACGACGAAGATCCCGCACTGCATTTGCAGCGGACCTTCGAAGAGGTTGCTGGATACGACGAGGTCGTGCTGCTGCGCGACATTCCGTTCCATTCGCATTGCGAGCATCACCTGGCCCCGATCGTCGGAACGGCGTCGATCGCCTACCTTCCGACCGATCGGGTCGTCGGCATTTCAAAGCTGGCACGCGTGCTTCACGGCTTTGCCCATCGCCTGCAGATCCAGGAACGACTGACCGCCCAGATCGCCCAGTGCATCTGGGAGAATCTGCACCCCTTGGGCGTCGCCGTGGTGATCAAGGCGCAGCATGGCTGCATGACCGGTCGCGGGGTTCGTACCCACGGGGTCGACATGATCACCAGCAAGGTACTCGGCTGCTTTCGTGACGATCCCAGCAGCCGCAAGGAAGTGCTGTCATTGATGGGCCATGGCTGAACCGAACGGGGCCAAGTCCATGAAAGTCGGAATTGTCGGCGCCGGGATTTCGGGCCTGGCCTGCGCCAGTCGCCTTGCCGAAAAGGGCATTGGCGTTGCGCTTTACGACAAGGGCAAGCGTCCGGGAGGGCGGTTGTCGACGTTGCAGTTGGATGGTCGGACCTGGGACTTTGGCGCGCAGTTCATCGAACAGGGGCAAGGGGCATTTGCGCTGCAGATCGCCAATTGGCGCCAGGCAGGCGTGATCGAACCATGGCCTGCGGGACCGCCCGGGGCCTTGGTCGGGGTGCCCACAATGGCACGTCTCGTAACAGAGATGGCGGCGCACCACGACGTTCGCTTTGCGACGCAGGTCACCAGGCTTACCAGAACTGGAGGGGGTTGGCAGCTTGGTGGTCCGGGGCTGGATGACGGCCCATTCGATGCGCTTGTGCTGGCAATTCCCGCCGAGCAGGCCGCGCCGCTCCTGTCCCTCCACGACCTGTCGATGGCGCGTGAGGCTGCAGCAATCCGGTCACGGGCGTGCTGGACGGTGATGGCTGCCTTTTCTGAACGCGTTTCTGCGCCCGATGTGGTGGCTGATAGTCCGCCGTTGGCCCTGGCGGCGCGCGACAGCTCGAAGCCCGGCCGCGCTGACAGCGAATGCTGGGTGATCCAGGCCGATGCAGCCTGGACGGCCGCGCATCTTGAGCGGGATGCGGGCTGGGTCGCCGAAGCGCTGCTTGAAGCCTTTGCCGATCAATGTGCGGCGCCCCTGCCGCCGCATACCTTTCTGAAGGCCCACCGCTGGCGCTTTGCGGCGCCGCATGGCCATGCCGCCCGCCCACTCTGGAATGCGCAGTTGCGCCTTGGTGCCTGCGGTGACTGGTGCGCCGCGCCCGATGTCGGCGGGGCCTGGAACGCGGGCACGGAACTTGTCGAACGGATGATCGGCAACTGGGCCGGCGTAGAAGCGGCAGAGGCTGTGCTGGCAAAGTGACCGGGACGGGGGCCGCGATCGTCTTCGGTGCGACCGGCGCGATCGGCAGGGCAGTGACTGCGCGGCTGCTTGAAGAGCGCACATTCGCGCGCGTATTTGCAGCATCGCGCAGCGGCACGACCGACCTCGCAGGCGCAGTTCCGCTGTGGTTTGATCTGGCCGACGAGGCTTCGATCGCCGCTGCGTTGCGCAAGATCGAGCTGCCGCTGCACCATGTCTTCGTGGCGACGGGCATGCTGCACAACGATGCCTGCGGGGTAGCGCCTGAGAAGAGCTGGCGCGGCATCGACGCGCAGGCAATGGCAGATGTGTTCGTGGTAAATGCAATTGGCCCGGCCCTGCTCGCCAAGCATTGTTTGCCCCTGTTTCCGCGCGACCGCCGCGCGGTCTTCGCGGCCTTGTCGGCGCGGGTCGGATCGATCGGTGACAATCGCCTGGGCGGGTGGCATTCCTACCGGGCAAGCAAAGCCGCGCTCAACATGCTGATGCGCAATTTCGCCATCGAACTGGCGCGCAGTCACCCGCTGGCGCTGGCAGTCGCGCTGCATCCGGGGACCGTCGACAGCGGATTGTCCGCGCCGTTTCAGCGCGGCGTTGCGCCCGATAAGCTTTTCTCGCCAGATCAATCGGCTGGATACCTGCTGGACGTGCTGGGCAGATTGAGCCCAGGTGACAGTGGCGGGCTGTTTGCATGGGACGGTACCCGACTGACTTTCTGATCCGATCATCGGATCGCTTGCGCGGGCGCACGCAAACTGCCAACGCGCCCCAATGAACGATCTCCGTGTCCTGCCGCTCGAAGCCGTAAACAACTTTCGCGACTATGGCGGTTACGTCGGGGCGGACGGTCGGCGTGTAAAGACCGGCCTACTGTGGCGCTCGGCCCAGCATGGTGAGGCCAGCGACGCCGATCTCGACACGATCCATGCCCTTGGCATCACCCGGGTGATTGATCTGCGCGGTCCGAGCGAGCGTGACGCCAGCCCGTGCCGCCGTCACCCGGAATTCAATGCCGAAGTGCGGTTTCATCCTGAAGAAACCGCAGGCCTGGCGCTCCATACCGAAGCCGCTGACGGCGCGTTTACCCTGGCAGACGCGCGCGCGGCGATGCTGCGGCTCTATGAAGGTATCGGTTACCGCGAAAACCTGGTGCCGATGCTGAAGGTCTACTTCGAGCTGCTCGGCCGCTCTGCCGAGCCCAGCCTGGTGCACTGCGTTGCGGGCAAGGATCGGACCGGATTTGCCGTTGCCATGCTGCAATCGGCATTGGGCGTGCATCACGACGACATCGTCGGCGATTACCTTGCCACGAATTCCGCCAGCCGGCTGGATGAGCGAATCGCCTCAGGCGCTTTCCGCGATATGCCGCGCTATGCCGCTTTCGATGCGGATACGGTGCGCGCGCTGTGGGGGGTTGAACCGGCCTATCTCGACAAGTCCTTCGCCGCTATCGCCGACCGTTCGGGAAGTGTTGAAACCTATCTGGAACGGGTGCTCGGCATCGATGCTGCGAAACGCGATAGTCTGCGTTCGCTGTACCTCGAAAGCTAAAGGAACGCCCGCACTTCGCGCATGAAGCGATCGAACTGGTCGTGGTGCAACCAGTGCCCGGCGTTCTCGAATTCGATCACGCGGTAATCCTGGAATGACATCGCCCTTCCGTCCGTCTCGGGGTTCGAGGCCCAGCTGTCGGCACCGTAAAGGAACAGTATCGGGCAGGTGATCGCGCTCCACAGTTCGGCGGTGCGCTCTTCCGGCGTGTCCTCGAACGGCCAGACGTTGAGATAGGGATCGAACTTCCAGCTCCACGTGCCATCCTCGTTGCGGCTGGCGCCGTGGATGGTCAGGTGGCGGGCCTGCTCGTCGGTCAGGAAGCCGTTCTCTTCCTTCATGCGGGCATAGGCTGCCTCGATCGTTGGGTAGCGCCGCGGAATCCGGCCCGAGGCAGCGCGGCGATCATCGATCCATTTGCGAAAGCGGTTGGCATAACCCGCCGCCTCACGCTCGGCGCGCACCTTGGGCGAGGGTCCAAGCCCTTCGATATTGACCAGCTTGCGGACCTTTTCCGGATAGAGCCCGGTGAACCGCGTCGCGACATTGCCGCCCAGAGAGTGGCTGATGATCGTCACCTGGTCGTGGCCCAGGGTGTGGACCAGCTGGGCGAAGTCATAGACGAAGGCGTTGATGTCATAATTGCCGTCGGGGGCCCAAGCGCTGTCACCATGGCCGCGCAGGTCGGGCGCGATGACGTGCCAGTCGCGCGCCAGCTCTTCCGCCACCCAGTCCCAGCTGCGCGAATGGTCGCGCCCGCCGTGCTGGAGGATCAGCGGCGGCTTATCGGGGCTGCCCCAGTCGACATAGTGGAGCCGCAGCCGCTGCGAGATGAAGCTGTTCGAGGTCGGTCCGTACACGTTCATGGCGCAGGGCTTTGCGATGAAGCGGCCTCCGCGTCAACTTGTGGGGAACGCGCAGGCGCGATTTGCGCATCGTGCGGTGGCTTCCTACATGCGGAGCAAAGCAGTTCGGGACATCATCATGACCACGCATACCACCAAGATGCTCATCATCGGCTCGGGCCCGGCAGGGCTATCCGCCGCGATCTATGGCGCGCGCGCCGGGCTGGAGCCGATCGTGGTCCAGGGGCTGCAACCCGGCGGACAGTTGACCATCACCACCGATGTCGAGAACTACCCCGGCTTCCGCGATGTCATCCAGGGGCCGTGGCTGATGCAGGAAATGCAGGCCCAGGCCGAACACGTCGGCACGCGGATGCTGTGGGACACCATCGTGCGGGTCGATCTGTCGGGCCCGCCGTTCCGCGCCTATGGCGATGGCGGCGATGTCTATGAAGGCGAAACCCTGGTGATCGCGACCGGTGCTCAGGCCAAGTGGTTGGGCGTGCCGGGTGAGCAGGAGCTGTCGGGCAAGGGCGTTTCGGCCTGCGCCACTTGCGACGGCTTCTTCTATCGCGGCAAGAAGGTGGTGGTGATCGGCGGCGGCAACACCGCGGTCGAGGAGGCGCTGTACCTGACCAACCATTCGCAGGACGTCACCCTGATCCACCGGCGCGACAGCCTGCGTGCGGAAAAGATCCTGCAGGACCGGCTGTTCGCCCACCCCAATATCAAGGTGCTGTGGAACAAGGCTGTCGATCACTTCGTCGGCGGCGAGGGCGGGCTGAGCGGGGTCGCGCTGACCGACACGGTGACCGGCGAAAGCTCGGTTGAGCCGACCCAAGGCGCCTTCGTGGCGATCGGCCATGCTCCGGCGACAGAGCTGTTCAAGGGCCAGCTACCGGTCGATGACGGCGGCTATCTGATTGTCGAGCCGGGCACGCCCAAAACGGCGATCTCCGGCGTGTTTGCGTGCGGCGATGTCATGGATCACACCTATCGCCAGGCGGTGACGGCTGCCGGCACCGGTTGCATGGCGGCCCTTGACGCCGAGCGGTTCGTCGCGCTGCGGCATCATGAAGCGGCGCAGTCCGCGGCCTACTGAGCCCGGAGCGCTGCCAGAATCTGTTGCTCCAGCCAGGTCCGCGCCTGCGGCTCGACAAAGCTGTGGCTCGCCTCAGGGCAGTGCTGCAACCGCGGATCTGCCTTGTCCCAATGATCGAGAAAGGCCTGCGCGGTGCGGTCACGCTCGGCGATCAGGATTGTCACCTGTCCTGAAAAAGCGGCCAGGCCCGCCGCGATCTTCTGAGCCAGGGCAGTGGGCGGGGCGGGCGGCGCGGATGCACCCTTCAGGCTGTCGGCAAGCGCGCCGACCCGGACCTTGCCACTAAGCAGGCGAAGCCAGGCCCGGGGATCCATGATCCGGCGCAGATAATGCGCGCGCAGCCGCTGCGGAGTCATTTCGGGCCTTGTCTCGGCGTGTGGCTTGACCGGTGCCGGCGTTGCCTCGAACGTCCATGGATTGGCCAGCACCAGCGCGTCGCAACCTTCCCCACCAGCCAGCATCAGCGCACTTGCCCCGTCGCAATTGCCGCAGGCAACGACGCGCTGCAGCGACGGAACCTGCGCCTTGAATGCCCGCAACGCTGCGGCGATATCGGGTGCGGAGGCCTCGAAACCGGCGTTTTCGCCCTCGCTGTCGCCCACGCCGCGGCGATCGAAGCGCATGACCGGGAAGCCCGCGGCGGCAATTCGCTCTGCCAGCATGGCCTGACTGCCCCAGGGACCGCTGCGCACCTCGTTGCCGCCGCTGACGATCAGCAGGCCTGTTGCTGAGGAAGCATGATCAAGCGTCCCGACGAGCATGGCGCCGCGGCAATTGAAGTTGAAGTGCCGCCGGGTCATGCCGCCACACCCATGACGATCGCCGCGGCCAAAGCGTCTGCCTGGGCTGGATCGTGATCCGGTTCGGCGCGCAGCCATAATGGGCCAGGTCCGATCATGTCCTGTTCGATGAGCGCAAGGCCCGGACGCGGTGCCGGCACAAGTGCCTGAAGCTGTCGCAGCATTTCCGCCGATAGACTGTATCCGGCAAGTTCGAGCCCGGTTTCCAGGCCTTCGGTGAGCAGTCCGTCGACGCTCTTCTCCTGGCCCATCTCGCGCGCGGTGATTACTCGGGCGCGAAGCAGCGTCTTGAGCAGGCTGGCACCCTTGACTGGCGCATAGTGCCAGCCCCCCAGCCCAGGCGGCAGGATCAGTCCGCCGCCGCGGATCGCCAGCACGTGCGTCGCGGCAAAATGCCGGGCCGCAGCGTGCATGGCGGTCGCCCAGTCCTCTGGCTCAAGCAGGGCCAGATTTAAGCGGCTTTCGTTGCACCCCGGAAGATCAGGCAGCAGGCAGTCCAGACCGGCGCCATCGAGCCGCCGCATGACCTCGACGGTAAAGCGGCGCAGCTTGCTTGCTTCGTCAAGCAACGCCGGCACGACCAGAATGCGCACCTTGCGCCCCCGGTCGAAAGCAAGGGCATACTCGTCGGCGTCCCCGCCGCCAGACAGGGGGCATGGGTAAGTGCGCGGATTCACGCGGCCTCGCGCTTCGCTTTCACGAAGGCCAGCAGCGAGCCATAGGTTTCCATCAGCTCACCATCGATCTCGTCCTCGTCGATGACGATGTCGAAGCGATCTTCCAGTTCGGTCAGCAGGCCGGCAACCGCCATCGAATCGAGCTCGGGCAAGTGACCGAACAGACCGGTATCGGCATCGAACGCGGCAACCTGATCGGCATCGAGGCCAAGGACGTCGGACAGGACACGGCGAAGCTTTTGATCAATCGAAACGGTCATTGCGATCCCATTTTGTCTTGGTCTGGGCGCATTACCCGCGGCCGGTCGCGGCGCGCAAGGCATTGCGCACAATGATCGGCCAATTGCCCGGCCAGCGCGGCCGCAACATGTCCAGCCGGTAGCGCGGGCGAACCTGCTCCATCCAGTCCCGCTTGTAGGCATCGTCGCCGGTCCCGAAGTCGATCAAGGCAACCCGGTCGCGGTCGATCACTTCGGCAAACAGGGCAGCGGACAGGGTGGTGCCGGGGGACAGCGCCTTGGCATCTTCGCGATGAGCCAGCTTGTGGATGAAGGCAGTGCCGCTTTCGACTGTCCACAATTGCGCCGCGACCGGTTTGCCAGCGACCCGGGCAACTGCCATGCGCAGCCGACCAGTGGCACCTTCCTCTTCGGCGAACCGCCGCAGGAATGTCGGCGACCCTTCCTCTGGCTTCCAGCTTGCGGCGTATATATCTTCATATGCTTCATAGGCTTGAAGATCAAAGCTACGATATAGACTTACTTCGACTTTGCTGCCCTTGCGCTTCAACGTCGTGCGCAGCGGTCCAGGACGCGCCGCCAAATATTCGGCATAACTGCGGCCGCCGACTTTGAGCATATGGTTGATATCGCTGACCGATTGCCAGACCGACCAGCCTGTGCTGCGGAATGCCGCGGCAAGCTCGGCAGCGTCGCTCTCCGACAGCTTTTCCAGGATAATGCGCGGTGCCTGACCGGCGAGGTCTTCGGCCAGGGCGCGCAGCAGTGCCGGCCGGTTGGCATCCGCTGTGGCCAGAGGCGTCAGCCGGAAATTGTACCAGTTGCCCAGGGCAATGATGGTGCGCGCCCGGCGCATCAATGGCAGCACCAGTCGCTGCGTGCCGTCTGTGGCAACGGCGATCAGAGGCAGGATATCGCAGTTCTTCACCAGATTGCGCCACCAGTCGATGCGATCGAACGGCGCGGCTGCGGCGGGCGCGGAAAGCAGGGCGGCCAGCACGGGGTCGCCTTGCACTTCGTTAAGATCATCGTGATAGTTAACCACGACCACGCCGCTTTCCCCCTTCTGGAGCCCCGAAACCCTGGTGCCTGCCTTGCCGTCTTCGCCGATCCGGACACTGGACCAACTTGCACTGCGGGGCCGCGATGGCGATCCGGCACTGGTTCTGCGCGACAGCACGCTTAGCTTCAAGGACTTAAGGGATCGTGTCGCGACCCTGGCGGGCTGGCTTGCCAGTCTGGATCTGGCAGCAGGCGCGCGCGTTGCCACCTGGGCGGCCAAGGGCGAACTGACCAGCCTGATGCCGTTGGCCGCGGCCCGCGCCGGGCTGGTCCACGTGCCGATCAACCCGCTGCTGAAGCGCACGCAGGTCGCGCATATTCTGGCCGACAGCGGCACTGCGTTGCTGATCGCCAGCAAGGCGCGGCTTGCCAGTCTTGAACCGGGCGACTTGCCTGAGCGCTGCGATGCGTTCGAGGAAAGTGCAGCAATTGCGGGTCATGCCGCGCCAATCGACCAGTCCGAAGCCGAGCCGGAAGATCTGGCGGCGATCCTCTACACCTCCGGATCGACCGGCAGGCCCAAAGGCGTCATGCTGACGCACGCCAACATGTGGCTCGGCGCAGTAAGCGTCGCCGAATATCTGGGCCTTGGCCGCGATGACCGGGCACTGGCTGTGCTGCCGCTGTCGTTCGATTACGGACAGAGCCAGCTGCTGTCGCACTGGTACGCGGGGGGCAGCGCCGTTCCGCTCGACTATTTGACGCCGCGCGACGTGATCAAGGCGATCGCCCGGCACGGTGTGACGACATTGGCTGCTGTGCCGCCGCTGTGGGTGCAACTGGTCGAACTGAATTGGCCGGATGAAGCGATCCGTCCGCTCCGGCGCCTTACCAACAGTGGCGGTGCGTTGACGCTGGATCTGGTTCGTGCGCTGCGCAGCCGTTTCCCGCAGGCGCGCCTGTTCCCGATGTACGGGCTGACCGAGGCCTTTCGCTCGACATATCTCGATCCGGATCTGGTCGATGCCTTTCCGACCTCGATGGGCAAGGCCATCCCGCACGCCGAGGTTCTGGTCGTGGCGGACGACGGGACAATCGCCGCCGACGACACCGAGGGAGAGCTTGTCCATTGCGGTCCGCTGGTCGCCCAAGGCTATTGGAAGGACCCGGAACGCACGGCCGAGCGCTTTCGTCCCGCACCGGCGTCGTCGCGCTATGGGGGAATGGCGGTCTGGTCCGGCGACCGGGTGCGTCGCGCTCCCGATGGCCTGCTTTACTTTGTCGGGCGCCGCGATGCGATGATCAAAAGCGCGGGAAATCGGATCAGTCCGCAAGAGATCGAGGAAGCCGTGTTGGCCACCGGCCTTGTATCCGAGGCCGTTGCGCTGGGTGTCAAGGACGAGCGGCTTGGTCAGGCGGTGCACTTGATCGTGCGGGTCAAGGCAGATAGTTCACAGGCGATGAAAGACTTGCCGCGTATCCTGATGCAGGAATTACCCAATTTCATGCAGCCGCGGCAGATTCACTGGCGCCAGGCGTTGCCGCTATCAGCCAATGGCAAGATCGACCGGGTCGCCTTGGCCGAAGAACTGGCCGCATGAAGCCGCTTGGTCCGATCCCCTCCGGCTACGCGCTGATTGACGGCGAACTCGCCGTGGATGGGCGTAAGGCCAGCGCGCTGGTGGCCGAAGCGGGATCGACTCCGCTGTTCGTCTATTCAGCGCAGCATATCTGCCGCCGGGTGGCCGAATTGCGCGAGGCAATTCCGTCACGTCTCGCTTTGCACTATGCAGTCAAGGCCAACCCGTTCCGGCCGGTCTTGCAGCTGATGGACGGGCTGGTCGACGGGTTCGACATTGCATCCGGGGGGGAGCTCGCCCAGGTGCAGGCCGCGGGACTGGCTGCGGACAGGGTCAGTTTCGCCGGTCCCGGCAAGCGCGAAATTGAGCTTGAAGCTGCCATCCTGGCCGGCGTCACGCTAAACCTGGAATCCGCGGGCGAGGCGGACCGGGCCATGGCGATCGCCGATCGACTGGGCGTGACCCCGCGACTGGCGATACGCGTCAATCCGGACTTCGACCTGAAGGGATCCGGCATGAAAATGGGCGGCGGGGCCAAGCCTTTCGGGGTTGATGCCGATCGTGTGCCCGAACTGGCCAGGCGAATCATCGCGTCCGGGGCCGAGTGGCGCGGGTTTCATATCTTTGCGGGCAGTCAGTCGCTGGACAGCGATGCAGTTAGTGAAACCCAGCGACAAGCGCTGCATCTCGCCGCGCGTCTGGCCGCGGAAAGCGGCGTTGCCCTGCCGCATTGCAATCTGGGCGGCGGGTTGGGGATTCCCTATTTCGCTGGCGACAAGCCGGTCGATCTCAGGGCGATAGGCGCAAAGCTGGCGGAGCAATTCGCGCAACTGCCCGATGCCCTTACGAATACGAGATTTTGCCTTGAGATGGGGCGCTATCTGGTTGGTGAAGCGGGAGTTTATTTGACCAGAGTCGTCGACAGGAAAGAGAGCCACGGCGAGGTTTTCCTGGTAGTCGACGGCGGTCTCCACCATCAGCTCGCCGCATCTGGCAATTTCGGCACCGTGGTGCGTCGCAACTATCCCGTCGCCATCGCTTCGCGCTTCGATGCTCCTGTCGAGGAAGAGGCGAGCGTCGTGGGCTGCCTGTGCACACCGCTTGATCGTCTGGCCGAGAAGGGCGGTTTTCCGCGCGCCGACGTTGGTGATCTGATCGCCGTCTTTTGCGCCGGAGCCTATGGCGCGAGCGCCAGTCCGGCGCAGTTTCTCGGACACGGGCCGGCCGCCGAGATGTTGGTTTAGCGCCGGTCCGCGCGGCCGATTCAGTTTGGGACTGCTGGAATAATTCCCTCCGCAAACCCGCTAGTTGGCTTCAAGGCTAACGCAATATTCACCCTTTTTGCCGATAGCCGGACGCGAACGACCGGAATGACAAGCGGGGTGGGCATCCCAGCGCGGCGATCCGGTGCGTGAAAAGGACATGCCCGATGCCGATCGACCGAGTTACCCGACTTCTTGCTGGCAGTGCCGTGATCAGCCTGGTGCTGTCCGGCTGTGCTGCGGGTAGCAGTGGCCCGCAGTTGCCGCCGGCGTCGTTCGTTGCGATGCAGGAAGGCCCGGGTGAGGAATATGTCATCGGTCCGCTCGACGAGCTGACGATCTTCGTTTGGCGCAATCCGGAACTGGGCGCCAAGGTCCAGGTTCGCCCGGACGGACGCATCACCACGCCGCTGATCACCGACATGCCAGCCGTGGGCAAGACGCCCAAGATGCTGGCCGACGACATCACCCTGCAGCTGTCGCAGTACATCCAGGATCCGCTGGTCTCGGTGATCGTCAACAAGTTCGCGGGCACCTTCAGCCAGCAGGTTCGCGTCGTCGGCGCGACCGAAAAGCCGGCGTCGCTGCCCTACCGCGCCAACATGACCCTGCTCGACGCGATGATCGCGGTCGGCGGACTGAGCGAATATGCCTCGGGCAACCGCGCCAAGCTGATCCGCTTCGACAAGGAATCGGGCAAGCAGAAGGAATTCGCCGTGCGGCTGGGCGATCTGCTCAAGAAGGGCGATAGCTCGGCCAACGTCATGCTGATGCCTGGCGATGTGATCATCATCCCCGAAAGCGCGTTCTGAACGCGGGGCTGGGGGGCACACGATGAATTCGATCTTCGACGAAGCGCGCGCCGCAGTATTCAGCGTCTGGCACCGCCGGTGGCTGGCGCTGGCGGTGGCCTGGGGCATCTGCATGGTGGGCTGGCTGCTCGTCGCGATGATTCCCAACAATTACGAATCGCGTGCACGGATTTTCGTGCAGCTGGATGACGTGCTGGCCGATGTCACCGGCGTGCCGTCCGACGGCAAGCGCGATATCGATCGCGTACGCCAGACCCTGACCAGCGCGGTAAACCTTGAAAAGGTCATCCGGGGCACCAGCCTGGGCAATGATATAACCACGCCCAAGGCGATGGAGAACACCATCCTGAGCCTGGCCAAGACCGTGAAGGTCGAAAGCCAGCAGGAAAACCTGTTCGAGATCACCGCCCGCTATGGCGACGGCGTCCATTCCGATGCCGAGAACGCCAAACTGGCGCAGGACATCGTCCAGAAGATGATCGACATCTTCCGCGAGGAGAACCTGGCCGGCAACCGCGGCGAAATGACGACCTCGCTCGACTTCATGAACCAGCAGCTGGCGGTTCGTCAGAAGGAGCTGGAAACGGCCGAGCAGAAGCGTCTCGCCTTCGAAGCGCAGAATCCCGATGCCGCCGGTGGTGGCCTGTCGGTGCTGCAGAAGCTCGAAGCGAGCCGGGCCGAACTGCGCGGAATCGATGCCGATCTGGCCGCGGCGCAAAGCGCACTGGCGGCGATCAACGGTCAACTTGCCGGGACGCCCAAAACGCTGCCCGGAATGGCATCGACGGGCGGAGCCAAGGGCGCTTATGCCCAGGCCCAGGCCGACCTCAATGCCATGCGCGCTCGGGGACTGACCGAGAACCACCCGGACGTGATCGCTGCGAAAAATCAGGTCAACGCCCTGCGTGCTGCCGCGTCAAGCGAGGGCGGGCCAAGCGGCACGCCGAATCCGGCTTACAGCTCGCTCGAATCGATCCGCGCCGATCGCCAGGCCACCGTGATGGGCCTGACCGCCCGCCGCGCCGCAGTGCAGGGCGATGTGTCGCGCATCACCTCGCAGCAGATCACCAATCCACAGGTTGTGGCCGAGCAGCAGCGGATCAACCGCGATTACGACGTGCTCAAGCAGCAATACGACAAGCTGCTGCAGGACCGTGAAGAGCTGCGCCTGCGTGGGCAGGTCCAGACCGAGCACAGTGCTGTGAAGTTCCAGGTCATCGATCCGCCGACCACGCCGCGCGGTCCGGTCTGGCCGAACCGTCCGCTGATGTTGCTCGCGGTGCTGTTCGCAGGGATCGGCGGCGGTGTGGCCGCAGCCTTTGCCATGGGCCAGCTGCGTTCGACCTTTGCCACCACGGCCAAGCTTGAGCGCGCGCTGGGTCTGCCGGTTCTGGGTGCGATTACCACGACGCTGACCGATGGCGGGCGCGATCTGCGCCGCAAGCGGGGCAAGCTTTTCTATGCCGCCAGCGGGGCCTTGGCCGTGGTCTTCGCCTTGCTGTTGACCGCCGAATATATCCAGCGCGGGCTGGTGGCGTGAGGGACCGGACATGACCAAGCACAGCAAGATCCGCATCCCCAAGATCAAGGGTGAAGACATTCCGGTCGAGCAGCCCAAGCGCGATGGCGGAACCCTGATCGAACGCGTCGTGCGCAATTACGATCTGGTTCAGCTCAGCGCGCCACCGATTCCGGAAAACCTGATCCCGCCCGTGGCAAAGCGTCGACGCTACAGCCGCGCCTCCGACCAGGCCGAAGATGCCGTAGTCACGCCGATCACCGAGGCTCGGCAAGCCGCGCCGCAACCGGCCGAAGCCTTCCAGCCAAAGCCCGAAGTCATCGAACCCGATGTCGTGGTGGCGGCGCCTGCGCCGCAGGAGTCGACCGCGCTGGCAGCCATGCCCGAGCCGGTCCGCTTCAAGGGCCCCGCCATGGCGGTCAACCGCCACCATCTGCGCGATCAGGGGCTTATCGTCCCCGAAGGCACAGTGACCGGGCTCCTTGAGGAATTCCGCATCGTCAAGCGGCAGCTCCTGCTGCAGGCCTCGCAACTTGCCCAGCAGGGCATGGGTCCGGCGGCGCAGCGCGTGCTGGTCTGCTCACCGCATTCAGGCGAGGGCAAGACCTACACCTCGCTTAATCTGGCCCTGGCGATCGCTGCGGAAAAAGAGACAGAGGTTCTGCTGGTCGATGCCGATTTCGCCAAGCCATCGGTGCTGTCGTCGCTGGGGCTGGCAGGCGGACCGGGCCTGATGGATGCGCTGGCCGATCCGAATCTCGACGTTGTCGATTGCGTCATCGGCACCGATATTCCCGGTCTGTGGGTGCTGCCTGCGGGCAATGCAACGACTTCGGATTCCGAATATCTGTCGAGCTCGCGCACCCGCGCTGTGCTCGACCGGTTGACCCAGGGTTCGCCGCAGCGCTTCGTGATCTTCGATTCGCCGCCGGCGCTGGCCGCGTCACCGGCTGCCGAACTTGCCAAATATGTCGGACAGGCGGTGCTGGTCGCCCGCGCCGACCGGACCGGGCAAGGGGCGCTCGAAGACGCGATCTCGCTGCTCTGCGCCTGCCCGAACATCCAGCTTCTTCTCAATGCCGTCCATTTCAGCCCCAGCGGTCGCCGTTTCGGGTCGTATTATGGATACGGGGGATGACCAAGATGTCGCATCAGTTCAACCGCGTCGCGCTGGCTGCGGTCTTGGCCCTTGGGGCGCCGATGGCGCTGCACGCGCAGGAATTGCCTTACAGCGATGTCGCCGAAGAGGCCGATTCCGGCCATGGCGATGGAGACGGGGGCACCGGGGTCCGCACACCACATGTCACCATCTCGCCTTACATCGAGGCGAGCCAGGTGCTGCTGGCGGAGCTCTCGCCCGGGCACGACACGGTGACCTATTCCACCCTGGCCGCCGGCGTCGACGCGGTCATTGGGGGGCGCAACAACCAGGGGGCTGTCTCGCTTCGTTATGAGCGCCGCTTCGGCTGGGGCGGCAAGACGGTCGATTCGGATTCGCTGTCGGGCGTGGCGCGGTTCCAGACCGCCATCGTTCCGCGCGCAATCAACTTCGAAGTCGGCGCGATGGCCGCACGCAGCACAGTCGAAAACAACGGTTCGACGGTCAGCGGCGTCGAACTGGGCAACAGCAGCCAGGTCTATTCGGCCTATGCCGGACCCAGCATCGCGACCCGAACCGGCGATCTGTTCGTCAATGGCCACTACTACTTCGGCTACACCAAAGTTGAACAGCCCGATGCGATTGTGCTGGTTCCGGGACAGAACCCAGTTGACCTGTTCGATAGCTCGACCCGGCACAATGCCGAGCTGCATGTCGGAACCAAGGCAGGCGAGCCATTGCCTGTCGGGATCGGTGCCGGGGCAGGCTATAACCGCGAAGATATCTCCAATCTCGACCAGCGTCTCGAAGACTTTCATGCGCGCGGCGACGTTGCCGTTCCGCTGACCAGTGATTTGCAGCTGGTCGGCGGCGTGGGCTGGGAAAAGGTCAAGGTTTCGCATCGCGACGCGCTGCGCGATACGGTCACCGGCCTGCCGATCATCGGCACCGATGGCCGCTATGCCACGGACACGGCCCAGCCGCGCCAGATCGCCTTTGAAAGCGAAGGGTTGATCTGGGATGCCGGCGTTATGTGGCGGCCCAGCCGCCGCACTGCGCTCGAAGCGCATGTCGGCAAGCGCTATGGCTATACCAACTATTACGGCAGCCTGGCCTATGCGCCGAACAGCCGCATGTCGCTGAATGTCTCGGTCTATGACAGCATCACCAGCCTTGGCGGTATGCTCAACGATGCGCTGGCCGACCTGCCGACCGAATTCGAAGCCGTGCGCAATCCGCTCAATGGCGATCTTGGTGGCTGCGTCGCGGCGCAGGGTCCGCTCAAGTCAGGGCAGGGCAGCTGCCTGACCGGAGCGCTCAGCTCATTGCGTTCCTCGGTGTTCCGCGGCCGCGGGGTGATGGCCAGCCTGGGCCTTACCGGCGGGCGCTGGAACTATGGTCTGGGTGCCGGCTATGACCGCCGCCGCTTCATCGCAGTACCGGGATCGGTGCTGGGCGTGACCAACCTGACCATCGACGAAAACTGGTGGGTCGGCGCCTATATGAGCGGGCAGCTTGACGCCAAATCCAGCCTGGGGGCCACCGTATGGGCCAACTGGTTCCAAAGCGGAGACGCCTTGGCTGGCAATAGCAATGCGGTTGGCGCAACCGCGTCCTACAATCGTTCGATCTGGGATCGTCTGAGCGCAACCGCGGCGGTGGGTATCACCGGCGTCAACCGCGACGACCTTGCCGATTACTGGACAGCGCAGGCCCAGGCGGGCGTGCGGTATCAGTTCTGAGCCTGGAGTAGCTAGGATGTTCAACGACTTTTACGGGCTCAGCGGACGGGCGTTTCAGCTTACGCCGGATCCGGCGTTCTATTTCGAAAGCCTGACGCACAGGAAGGCGCTGTCCTATCTGTCCTATGGCCTGGCCCAGGGCGAAGGCTTTGTGGTGATCACGGGTGAGGTCGGGGCCGGCAAGTCCACTCTGGTCGCGCATTTGATGGCCACGATCGACCCGGCGCGGCTGACCGCGGCGCAGATCGTCACCAGCAAGCTGGACGGCGAGGAACTGGTCCATGTCGTCGCCCAGGCGTTTGGCCTGATCGTCGAAGGCCATGACAAGGCCAGCGCGCTGGGCGCGATCGAAGCGTTCCTGCACGACGAGGCCCGCTCGGGCCGGCGCTGCCTGCTGGTGGTCGACGAAAGCCAGAACCTTGAGCTTGAGGCGCTGGAAGAGCTGCGCATGCTGTCCAACTTCCAGCTGGGCGCGCATCCCTTGCTGCAGACCCTGCTGCTCGGCCAGCCCGAATTCCGCGACACCATTCAGGAGCACCCGCAGCTGGAGCAGCTGCGCCAGCGCGTGATTGCCGCGCATCATCTTGAAGCAATGGAGCGGGATGAGGTTCAGTCCTACATTGAACACCGCCTCAAGAAAGTTGGCTGGGACGGCAACCCGGCGTTCGATCAACGCGTGTTCGCCGAAATCTATGAAGCGTCCGGCGGCGTGCCGCGCCGGATCAACCAGGTGTGCAACCGCCTGATGATGCTGGGCGCAATCGAGCAGCGCACCCATATCGACAGCGAAATGCTGGGCCAGGTTCTGGAAGAACTTGAGACTGACGGCACAATGCAGCTCAAGACGCCCGAGCGGATGCAGGACGCTGCTGCTGCCGTGGCCGAAATCCCCGTCGCCGCACCCTTGCCGGTCGATGCTGTGGCGATGGCCCAGGTTCAGGCCTTGCTGGCCGAACGCGATGCCCAGATCACCGAACTGCAACAGGCCGTGATCGAGCTTGCCAACGAACGCGAAGCGCCCGCTGCTGCGGTGAGCGTGGACGCCCCGGGCCGCGACGCAGCGATGGAAGAGCTTGAGGCCAAGTTCGCCGCGCTCGAAGCCAAGATGCTCGAGCAGGAGCGGACGATCCGACAAACCCTGACCATGCTGATCGAGTGGATCGAGGCCGACGACGCCGGCCGCGCAGCCGCCTGATCGAACGGGAACGCGAGGTCGCCGTGCAATCCCAGCTGGTCAATGGCCTTTCGGTCGATGTCGAGGACTGGTTCCAGGTCGGCGCTTTTGAAGGGGTTATCGACCGGGATCACTGGGATTCGCTTGGCTCCCGGGTCGAGCGCAACTGCGAGATGATCCTCGACATGTTCGCCGCGGCCGAGGTCAAGGCGACATTCTTCACGCTTGGCTGGGTCGCCCAGCGTCACGGCGCGCTGATGCGCCGGATCGTCGCCGAGGGCCACGAACTGGCCAGTCACGGCTGGGATCATGCCCGGGTGTTCCGCATGGACCGCGCTGAATTTGCCCGTGACATCGAGAAAAGCCGCAAGATGCTTGAAGATGCCTCAGGCGTGGCCATCACCGGCTATCGCGCGCCCAGCTTCTCGATCGACCAGCGCACACCGTGGGCCTACATGGTGCTGGCCGAACAAGGCTTTGCCTACAGCTCCAGCGTGGCGCCGATCACCCACGATCACTATGGCTGGCGTGACGCACCGCGCTTTGCCTTCAAGCCGCTGCCGTGGGCCGATCTGGTCGAAATTCCGGTAACCACTGCGCAGTTCGCCGGAAAACGGCTGGCGGCAGGTGGGGGGGGATTCTTTCGTGTTCTCCCCTATGCCTTTTCGCGCTGGGCAATTCGCCAGGTCAACGATCAGGATCGCCGCCCGGCGGTATTCTATTTCCATCCGTGGGAAATCGATCCGGCACAGCCGCGCGTCACCGGCGCGTCACTCCGCTCGAAACTGCGGCACTACACCAACCTTTCGGTCTTGGGCGAAAAGCTTGAGCAGCTTATCGGTGAATTCGCCTGGGGGCGGATGGATGTTCTGGCACTGCGCGAAGCGCCGCTCGCGGCGGATCTGGCAGCGTGAACGCACCGTTTCGCCCTGTTACCGTGACGGTTCGTGCCTGCGACCTGGCCCAGCGCGATGAGCGCACCCGGCTGGAGGCCTATGTAGCCGGACATCCGCACGGGACAGCCTTTCATCGTCCGGCCTGGACACTGGCCGCGGCGAAAGGTACCGGCAACACGGCGCGCACGCTAATTGCGGAACGCGGCACCGACGTCGTCGGCCTGCTGCCATTGCTCGACATCGCCTCCTGGCTGTTCGGGCGTGCCCTGGTCTCCAACGGTTTCGCCGTGGGCGGCGGGGTTCTGGCTGATGACGATGCGGTCGCCGCAAGTCTGATCGCCGAGGCGGAAGAGCTGGCCTTGGCCACGCATTGTCCGTCGCTTGAACTGCGCGGCGGATACCTGCCCGAAGCGCGCAAGGCGTGGTCCGTTACCGCCGCAGCCCATTGCGGGTTTGTCCGTCCGCTGGCCGACGATGACGAGGCGCAGCTGCTCGCAATCCCGCGCAAGCAACGCGCCGAAGTCCGCAAGAGCCTGGCCGGCGATCTGACGGTGGAGATCGGTACGTCCCGCGCAGACCGCGCCGCGCACTATGCCGTCTATGCCGAATGCGTGCGCAACCTGGGTACGCCGGTCTTTCCGCGCCGCCTGTTTGGCGAAGTCCTGGACGCGTTCGGCGCAGAGGCCGATATCCTGACCGTCCGGCACAACGGACAGCCCGTGGCGAGCGTTCTGTCGCTCTATCACGCCGGGGCGGTCCTGCCTTACTGGGGCGGGGGAACCCCCAACGCCCGCAGCCTGCGCGCCAACGACCGGATGTATTACGAACTGATGCTCCATGCCCGTCGGCGCGGTTGCAACCGCTTCGATTTCGGGCGGTCGAAGACCGGCAGCGGGCCTTATGAGTTCAAGCGCAACTGGGGCTTCGAACCTGAGCCGCTGCGCTATGCAACCTGGACTGCCCCCGGCGCCCAGCCCCGCAACACGGACCCGACCAGCAGCAGCCACAGCGCCAAGATCGACCTGTGGAAGCGCTTGCCCTTGCCCGTCGCCAATCTGCTCGGTCCGTGGATTTCGCGGGGGCTGGGATGAGCGGCGAGATCCTCTTTCTGTCGCACCGCATGCCGTTCCCGCCGGATCGCGGCGACAAGATCCGCTCGCACCATGTGCTGCGCAAGCTTGCGACGCTGGCCCCGGTCCACGTTGCAACCTTTGCCGACGATGAGCGCGATATCGCGGAAGAGGTGGAACTCGCTTCGATCGCGCGCAGCTATCGTCTGGTCCGCCGGGTCAAGCCCCTGATCGTGGCGGGCATGCAATCGCTTATGCGGCGGCAGCCAGTCAGCGTTCCGGCCTTTTCGAGCGCAGAGATTGCCAAATACGTTGCCGCGGTACTGGCCGAACATCCGATCTCGATGATCTATGCATTTTCCGGACAGATGGGACAGTTCATCCCGGCGTCGTTTACCGGGAAGGTTGTTTTCGATTTCGTCGACGTCGATTCGGCCAAGTTCGAAGCCTATGCCGATGAGGCCAGCGGCATTCGGCGTTGGCTGTTCGAGCGCGAGGGGCGCCTGCTTGCGCATGAGGAAGCGCGCATCGCCGCGCGATCCGACGTCAGCCTGCTGGTTTCGTCCGAAGAGGCAGCCCTGTTTCGCCTGCGCTTGCCGGCCGAGCAGGCCGCGGACTGCGACGTGCGTACTCTGCGTAACGGCATCGACAGCCGCTTCTTCGATCCGGCGATCGTCAGCGCCGCGTCGGCGATGGCAGCCAGCCCGGGACCGCGACTGATCTTTGTCGGCCAGATGGACTATGCGCCCAACGTAACGGCCGCGCTGCGGGTGATCGACCGCCTGCTTCCTGCCATACGCGAGACGCTGCCCAAGGCGACGTTCCATATCGTCGGGCGCAATCCCGACGAACAGCTGGTCGAATATCATGGCAAGAACGGGGTATTCGTCTGGGGCGGGGTGGACGATATTCGCGCCTATCTGGCCGCAGCTGATCTGGCGCTGATCCCGCTGGAAATCGCCCGCGGGGTGCAGAACAAGGTTTTGGAAGCCATGGCGATGAGCCTGCCGGTGGTACTTACCAGCCAGGCTGCCACCGGGATCGGCGCAGTCGATGGTGAACATCTGGCGATCGCCGACAGCGATGAAGATCTGGTCGACCGGGTGACCGCGCTGCTGGCGCACCCGCGCCAGGCACTGACGCTGGGGCACGAGGCGCGAAACTATGTCGTGGAGAAGATGAGCTGGCAGGCCGCGCTGGCACCGCTGGTCGATCTGGTCTCCGACCCTGCGGCCGAGCCGCGCCATGCCGCCTGATCTTGCGCTAAGCCTGGGCGCAAAGCGCGCCTGGGCGCTGGACCCGGTTTGGAAATCGGCGCTTATCCGCCTGGGCGTGGTCTGGGCCAGCCTGATCGCCGTCTTCGCCGCTGACTGGCTGCGCATATTCGATCAATGGTGGCATAGCTCGACCTATGGCCACATGCTGCTGATCCCGCCCATGGTTGCATGGCTTGTCTATCAGCGCCGCACCGAGATCCTGCAGCTACACCCGCAGGGTTGGGCGCGCGGCATCCTGGCCGTGATGGGCGTGCTGGTGATCTGGGTTCTGGGTGCAGTGTCCGGGCTTGACCTTCTGCGGCAGAGCGCCGTCGTCGCGTTGCTTCCGGCAACGCTGCTCGTTCTGCTCGGCCCCAAAGTCTTTGCCGGCTTGCTTTTTCCGCTCTGCTTTATGGCTTTCATGGTGCCGTTCGGCGATGAGTTTGTCCCGGCGCTGCAAATGGTCACCGCGACGCTGACCATTGCACTGGTCCGGCTGAGCGGCATTCCGGCTTCGATCGACGGCGTGTTCATCGATACGCCGGCGGGTCTGTTCGAAGTGGCCGAAGCCTGTTCAGGCGTTAAGTTCCTGATCGCCATGATCGCATTAGGCGCGTTTGTCGCCCATGTCGCTTTTCGCAGCCCATGGCGCCGCGCCCTGTTCATGGCGCTGTGTGTGGTCGCGCCGATCCTCGCCAACGGCTTGCGTGCCTTCGGGACGATCCTGGCAGCCCAATACGTGGGCGCCGAGAAGGCCGGCGGGATCGATCACCTGATCTATGGCTGGGTATTCTTCGCGCTTGTTATTGCTGCGGTGCTTGGCATCGCCTGGCGCTGGTTCGACCGGCCGGGCGATGATCCGATGCTTGATCCCCAGGCGATCGACCGTTCGAAGGTTTTGGCGCGCCTGACCGGGACGCCTTCGCCGGCATGGTCGGCGATGCTGGCCATTGCCTTGCCGCTGGCGGGATCGCTGCTGTGGGTCCGCGCCGCCGACGAGTTGACCGCGCCGCTGCCGGCACAGGTCGGATTGCCCGAAGTTCCGGGGTGGCAAAGGGACGATTACGCGCCGTCCTACCCATGGCAGCCGCGCGCCGCGGGTGCTGACCACCGCCGGATCGGGCGTTATCGCAACGCCGCCGGACGCCAGGTTGATGTCTTTGTGGCGCAATATGCGGCCCAGCGCGAAGGCAAGGAAGCCGGCGGCGCAGGCGAGGGTGCCTTGCCGAGCAATGCCGGATGGTCCTGGCGGGGCAACGGGCCCAGCATGCCATCGGCGCGCACCGATCGGCTTCGCGCCGAACAGGGCACCGAGCGCATCGCCGAAACCTATTATCGCACCGGAGCCTTGCTCACTGGCAGCAATGGCGAGCTCAAGCTCGCGGTCATTCGCGACCGGGTGCTGTTGCGGCCGCGCGCCACGATGTTGCTGATCCTGTCGAGTGAACTGCATCCCGGCCGGGATGCAGCAGCCGATCTGGCGGCCTTTCGCGCCGCGATCGGCCCTGTCGGGCAATGGATGGACCGCATCGGATCGGGCCGCTAGGGACCGGACCGATGTGCGGAATTGCCGGAATCTATCACCTTGCCACGCCCAAGCCGGTCGATCCGCTGCGGATCGAGCGAATGTGCGATGCCCTGGCGCATCGCGGACCGGACGGCGCCGGGGTGTGGACCGCGCCGGGCGTTGGGCTGGGACATCGCCGCTTGTCGATCATCGACGTCGCCGGATCGCCGCAACCGATGGCCTCCAGCGATGGCCGCACCATGCTGGTCTTCAATGGCGAGATCTATAATTACCGCGAACTGCGCGAGGAACTGCGCGGCGATGGGGCGCAATTCCATACCGACGGCGATAGCGAGGTGATCCTTGCCGCCTGGCAGCGCTGGGGCCAGGATTGCCTGCCGCGCCTGCACGGCATGTTTGCCTTCGCGATCTTTGACCTGGCCGAACGCACACTGTTCCTCGCCCGCGATCGGCTGGGGGTGAAACCTCTGTTCTACGCCCCGTTGAGTGATGGCAGCATTGCCTTCGCATCAGAGCTGAAGGGGCTGCTGGCCCATCCCTTGTTGCGGCGCGAGGTCGATCCGCTGGCGATCGATGACTATCTTGCCTGGGGCTATGTCCCGGATCATCGCTCGATCCTGGCGGGCGTCAGAAAACTGCCAGCCGGGCATTCGCTGTTGCTGCGCCACGGCGCGCCGCTGCCTGCACCACTGCAGTGGTGGGACGTGTCCTTTGCCGAGCGGCGCCGCGGCAAGCCTGCCGATCTGGAAGCGGAACTGCTGCACCTGATGCGCCAGGCGGTCTCTTCGCGGATGGTCGCCGACGTGCCCTTGGGCGCGTTCCTGTCGGGCGGGGTCGACAGTTCCAGCGTGGTGGCGCTGATGGCCGAGGCTGGCCGCGATCCGGTCAAGACCTGCTCGATTGGATTTGATGTCGCCGGACTCGATGAGAGTGCATATGCCGGCCAGATCGCCCGGCGCTTTGCCACCGATCACCGCGCCCGGACGGTTTCGCCAGACGATTTCGCCCTTGTGGATACCCTGGCAACGATGTTCGATGAGCCGTTTGCCGACGCTTCGGCGCTACCGACCTGGCGAGTCTGCCAACTAGCACGTGAAACGGTGACCGTTGCCCTTTCCGGCGACGGCGCGGACGAAGCCTTTGCGGGCTATCGCCGCCATGTCTTCCAGCACGGCGAGGACCGCCTGCGTCGCGCCCTGCCGCAGGCGCTGCGCGGTCCGCTGTTCGGGGCGCTTGGCGCGGTCTACCCAAAGGCCGACTGGGCGCCGCGGCCGCTGCGCGCGAAAGCGACGCTGCAAGCGCTCGGCTTGCCCAGTGAAGACGGCTATGCCAGCGCGATTGGGATCGTGCCGCCGGAGCTGCGCGCATCTCTCTATTCGCCCGATTATCTGGCGCTGCGCGGCGACTACCGCGCGGAAGAGCCGCTGATCAATCTGATGCGCAACGCCCCGGCGCGGTCCGGGCTCGACCGCGCACAATATGCCGACCTCAAGTTCTGGTTGCCCGGCGATATCCTGACCAAGGTCGATCGCACCAGCATGGCGGTCAGCCTGGAAGCGCGCGAGCCGCTGCTCGATCACCGCCTGATCGAATTCGCCGCCAACCTGCCCGAAGGGCTGCGGGTGCGGTGGGGCGAGGGCAAGTGGCTGCTCAAGAAGACCATGCAGCGCTATCTGCCCGACGAGATTCTTTACCGTCCGAAGCAGGGGTTCGTCACCCCGATTTCGCAGTGGTTTCGAGGACCGCTGGCAGATGTCGCGCGGACCATCGGTAACAGCAGCGCCCTGGCGCGAACCGGCTGGTTCAATTCGCAGGCACTTAATGGCGTGGCCGAAGCACATATCAGCGGACGCTCTGATCATGGCCGCCTGTTATGGCAATTGTTGATGCTTGATCGTTCCATGTCGACTTTGGGCCTAAACGCCTGACAAGTTCTTGACCCCGCTTGCAGTTGGGCTAGCTATCGCCCAGGCACCTGAAGCGGTGCGGGGGAGTATTCATGGGGTCGCAAGACGTTTCATCGCCTAAGAACAAGCGATTGCGCGGCATTCTTGTCATTGCCGTGATTGCGGCAGCGCTGTGGTTCGGCGGGCGCGCGATGGGCTGGTGGGGCAAGCAGGACGATGGTCATCTGCGGCTCTACGGCAATGTCGAAATCCGGGAAGTTCAGCTTGGTTTCCGCGTGCCGGGGCGGATCGCGCGGCTTCTGGTTGATGAAGGTGATCGAGTGACGCCGGGCCAGGTTCTGGCCGAGCTGGATACCCGCCCGTTCGAGGATCGTCTGGCCGGAGCCGATGCGCGCGTGGAAGCCGCTTCGGCAACTGCGGCACGCGATGCCAACGGATCGCGTCCGCAGCAAATCGGTGAAGCCCGTGCCGAAGTCGCTGCCGCTGAAGCCGCCATGACCGAGGCGCAGCGTCAGTACGAGCGCCGCCAGGCGCTGGTGGACAAGGGTTTCATCAGCAAGGCAGACCTCCAGACGGCAGACGCCGCACTGCGCAGCGCGCAGGCGCGGCTTGCCCAGGCTCAGGCCGGGCTGTCGCTCGCCCTGGCCGGCACGCGGGTGGAGGATCAGGCGACCAGCCAGGCCAACCGCGCAGCCACCGTGGCTGAACGCCAGGCGGTTCAGACCGATATAAGTGACACTGTGATCCGCGCTGCGGAAGCGGGCCAGGTGCTGACCCGCGCGCGGGAAGCAGGAGCGATCGTCAGCGCCGGACAAACCGTATTGACCGTCGCGCTGACCCAGCCAGTGCGGGTGCGGGCCTATGTCGCAGAACCCGATCTGCACCGGATCCGGCCGGGCATGGCCGTCCGGGTCAGGGCCGATGGGACGGCCAGGGAATGGCCCGCCACGATCGGCTTCATCTCACCCGTGGCCGAGTTTACGCCGAAGACGGTCCAGACCGAGCAACTGCGCTCCGATCTGGTCTATCGCGTCAGGCTGACCGTCAATGACCCACAGGGCGATTTGCGTCAGGGTGCCCCGGTCACGGTTCTGCTACCCGACAGTGCGGGCGGGAATTGACCTGCCATGGCGGAGGCACCGCTCCTCCGGCTGATCGACGTGGCGAAGCGTTTCAAGGGAGCGCGGCGCGGCGCGGCGGGGACACAGGCGCTCGACGGGATTAGTCTGACACTGTTACCGGGGCACTCGCTCGGACTTGTCGGGCCCGATGCTGGCGGCAAGACCACGCTGATGCGCATTCTTGCCGGACTGGTCGAGGCCGACAGCGGCAGCGTCGAAGTAATGGGGCGTCCGGTCGCGGAGCTTGATCGCAGCCTGATCGGCTACATGCCGCAGGGAGGAGCGCTCTATGGCGAGCTTACGGTCCTTCAAAACCTAGAACTTTATGCACGCCTGCGCGGTCTTGAGCCGCAGGATAACCCTGAGCGGATGGATGTTCTTTACCGTGCAACCGGACTTGGACCATTCAAGGATCGCGCGGCCAACCGGCTATCCGGCGGGATGCGGCAGAAACTGGCCCTGGCCTGTGCGGTGGTGGCCGCGCCGCCGTTGATGTTGCTCGACGAGCCTTCGGTCGGCGTCGATCCGGTGTCGCGGCGCGAGATCTGGGATCTGGCGCAGGAGCTGGCCGGGCCGGGCAGTGCGATCGTCTGGACCACCAGCATTCTAGACGACGCCGGCAAATGCGATGACGCGATCCTGCTGCATCATGGCAAGGTGCTTTATGACGGGCCGCCCGCCGAGTTGGCCGAACGGGCAGCCGGACGAACCTTCGCCATGCCCTTGCCGGCCAGCAACCGCCGGGACGCCTTGCAGGCCGTGCTTGAACGCCCCGACGTGATCAGCGCGACCATGTCCGGGCGCACGCTGCGAGCGGTGTGCCGCGCCAAGAGCGCACCCGGCGCGCAGTGGAAGCCGGCACAGCCAACCGCAGAGGACGGCTTTTCCGCGATCCTGGACGATGGCACGCCCTTGCCGCCCAGCGCGCTAGCCGCGGCATTTCCCCTGCGTACGGCCGATCCGGCACGGCCGGCGATCGCAGCTCTGGGCCTTACCCGCCGGTACGGCGATTTTATCGCGGCGCAGGACATCGCCTTCACCGTATTTCCAGGCGAGATATTTGGCCTGCTTGGTCCCAATGGCGCGGGCAAATCGACGACCTTCCGCATGTTGTGCGGGCTGACCACCCCAAGCAGCGGCTATGGCACCGTTGCCGGGCGTGAGCTGACCAGTGCCGGTGCCCAGGCGCGTGAGGCGATGGGCTATATGCCGCAGAAGTTCTCGCTCTATGGCGATCTCTCGGTGCTGGCCAACCTGCGATTCGTCGCGGGTGCTTACGGACTGAGAGGCGTGGAGGCGCGGCAGGCGATCGATAGGGCTGTCGCCGCTTTGGACCTTGGCGCGTTCACCGCAAGCATGGCAGGCCTGCTCCCGCTTGGCATCAAACAGCGGCTCGCGCTTGGCGCGGCCGTGCTGCACACGCCGCCAGTGCTGTTTCTGGATGAGCCGACCTCGGGCGTCGACCCGCTTACCCGGCGTGAGTTCTGGCATCACATCAACGCGATTGCTGCGCGCGGCACGGCGGTGCTGGTCACCACCCATTTCATGGACGAGGCCGAGAATTGCGACCGCCTGCTGCTGATCAACCGATCGCAGGCGATCGCCAGCGGCACGCCTGACGATCTCAAGCGCGCGGTCCTCGATAATCCCGATCCCACCCTGGAACAGGCGTTCATCACTTTGATCGAGGCCCAGGGCCGCATCGAAAGCGAGGCAGCGTGAGCGCGCGCGATCCGCACGCCAGACGGCGCGCCGGTGCGATCCGGGCCAAGGAATGGGCGCAGGTCTGGCTCGATCCGTCAACCTTCGGCCTGGTCGTGCTGATGCCGCTGATCCTGATGATCCTGTTCGGCAATGCCGTCAGCCTTGACGTCAAGGCCTCACGGCTAGGCGTGATTGACCGCGACCATACTGCGGCATCGCGCGAGCTGGTCCAGGTGCTGCGCCACAACAGCAGTTTTGCCGTTGTCGAAGGGCCAGCCCTTGCTGAACTGGAAGGCGGTCTCAAGGATGGCACGTTGCGGGGGATCGCGACGATACCTGAAGGTTTCGAGCAAGGCCTTGCCCTGGACCAGCCGCGTGACGTCCAGCTGGTCACCGATGGCGCGCAGGTCAACACTGCGACCTTCCTGACGGGACACTTGCGCGGGGCCCTGCGCGCGTGGAGCGAAGCGCGCGCCAGCCAGTATGGCGCCAGCGCCGGCCCGATGATCGAGATCGTCCCGCGCTATACCTACAACCCGGGCCTGCAAAGCCGCTACATGCTTGTCCCCGGCGCGATCGGGATTGTCATGGCGATGATCGGCAGTTTGCTGACCGCGTTGATCATGGCGCGGGAGTACGAACGCGGGACGATGGAGGGGTTGCTCTCGACGCCGATCTCGATTCCCTCGCTCGTGCTGTCCAAACTGATCCCCTATTATGTCCTCGGCCTGGCATCGACCGGCATTTGCGTGCTTGTCGCGGTCTATGGCTACGGCCTGCCGTTCCGTGGCTCGATCCTGGCATTGTTCCTGATTGCCTCGGCCTTTCTGGCCGCCGTGCTGGGGCAGGGACTGCTGATCTCGGCAGGAACCAAGAACCAGTTTGTCTCGACCCAGTTTGCGCTGCTCTCCGGATTTCTGCCGTCGCTGCTGCTGTCCGGCTTTCTGTTCGAGATCGATTCAATGCCGCCAGCGATCCAGTGGCTGACCTACATAGTCCCGGCGCGGTACCTGATCCCGTCCTTGCAAAGCGTATTCCTGGTCGGTGATGTCTGGCGCCTGTTCATTCCCAATATCGTGATCCTGTTCGGTTTCGGCGCGTTTTTCTTCCTGCGGGTGACCCGCGCGATCAAGCGGCGCATCGCATGAGCGGGGCGCTGGTCCGCATCGCCGCGATGGCGCTGAAGGAGCTGCGGGTTGTTCTACTCGATCGGCGCGTGCTGACCACGCTGGTGATTTCCCCGATCATCCAGCTGATCCTGTTCGGATTTGCCACGACGCTGGAAGTGAAGAATATTACCGTCGGCGTGGTCAACCGCGATAGCGGCGTTGCTGCCGAACAGTTTCTCGCTGGCGTCGGGGCGCTGCGCAACGTCCGCGCGCTGCAATTCTACGCCAGCGAACAGGCGCTTGCCGACGCGATCGAACAGCGGGAAGTCATTGCCGGCGTGCTGTTGCCGCCCGATCTTTCAACCAAGGTGGCACGCGGCGAACCGGCCACTGTGGGCGTGCTGCTGGACGGGCGGAGGATCAATGCGGCGCAAATCGTTGCGGGCTACCTCAATGACATTGCCTTGCAGACCGGGGCAACTCTGCGGCCCGATACAGTAACCGCCGCGCCACAGGTTGTCGCGCGGCACTGGTTCAATCCCAACCTCGAATATCGCTGGTTCACGCTGCCGGGGATGATCACATTGATCACCACGGTATTGGTCTTGTCTGTATCCGTTCAGGCGATTGCCCGTGAGCGTGAAGCGGGCACCTGGGACCAACTGATGGCCATGCCCATGCGCTATTGGGAAATCGTTGCCGGAAAATGTGTTCCTGCTTTCACGGTCGGGCTGTGCAACGGGGTGCTATACATCCTGATCATTCCGCTGGTGTCGGACGTGCCCTTCGTCGGATCGATCCCGTTGATGATTTTGGCCATCGCATGCTTCAGTATTACGGTAACAGCCATTGGTCTCAGCGTTTCGACTCTGGCACAGAACCAGCAGCAGGCCTTTCTTGGCGGTTTTCTTGTCATTGTGCCGATGATGCTGCTGTCGGGCTACGCCAGTCCGGTCGATTCCATGGCGCCATGGCTTCAGCCCATTTCGTGGCTCGATCCGCTCAGCCATATGCTTATCCTGTGCCACGGGTTGTTCCTGAAGGGGATCCCCGCCGAGACTGTTCTTGCGCAGATCATGCCGATGCTGGCCGTGGCTTCGACCGCGCTGGTTGCCGCGACCCTGTTGCTCAAATGGCGCAGCGAATGACCTGAAACGAGACTCGGTCTATCGCATTGCGGAAATTTTTCTTTGCCAAGTGACCATACCTTCAGTTAGATTCCTAAAAAGACAGGGGCCTGCAAAAGTCCATCTGCCAAATTACTAGGTCGCAGCAAGAGGGGCATATGGATCGACTTTCGAGCGATCTAGGCGGACGGGAAGAAACGGCTGAATCGCAGCCTTATGGCGCGATCTCGTTCACCAATCCGACTGAGGAATTACTGGTCCAGGCGCAGCGGCGACTGGCCATTCCCGAAGAACTATTCGGATTGGAGCAACTCGATGTCTTTTATGACGAGGAGCCGGCCGCTCTCTGGTCATTCATGCGGCCATCGGGCAGGCCAAGTTTTACGCCGCAGTTGCTCGGTGACTTCATCAACTGGCAACGATTGATCGGAGCCCATTTTGGCCCTGATCATGTACCGCTCCGCTATCTGGTGCTCGGCAGCCGCTCGCCCGGGGTGTTCTGTTTCGGCGGCGACCTGGAACTGTTCGCGGCCCTGATCCGCGAAGGCAATCGCGATGGACTGGCGGCTTATGGCTATCGCTGCGTCGAGATTCTTCATCGCAACCTGCATTCGCTCGACCTGCCGGTGCTGACAATCGGACTGGTTCAGGGGCAGGCACTTGGCGGCGGGTTCGAAGCGCTGCTGTCGTTCGATTACATCATTGCGGAACGTGGTTCGGTGTTCGGACTACCTGAAGTGAAATTCGGTCTGTTTCCCGGCATGGGCGCGCACGCCTTTCTATCGCGCAAGATTGGCTCGGCCTTGGCTGACCGGGTCATCATGGGCGATGTCCCATTCACCGCGGAACAGATGTTCGACATGGGTATCGTGCAGGCCCTGGTTGAACCAGGGCAAGGCGTTGCCGCCGTCAGAGACTTCATGCGCAAGTCAGAGCGGCGCCATGCCGGACTGGTCGGCGCGCGCCGAGCAAGCAAGCGGGCGGATGACATCAGCCTGTCGGAACTGCGCGACATCGTTGACCATTGGGCAAATGCCGCACTCAATCTGCGTGAGCAGGATCTAAAGCTCATGCAGCGGCTTGCCGCGGCGCAGGAGAAGCTTCCCCGCGACGCGGCTGCCGCCGCTGCTGCCTAAGCAGCGTCGACCATCACCACTTCGACATCATCGATGGCCTCGACGGTCAGGCCGGTTTCGCCGGTGATGGCAATGCCGTCACGCGGTTGCGCTTCCACGCCGTTGACGCGAATGCGCCCGACAGGTGCCACCAGATAGACGTGACGCGCCGGATCGATAGGGTAATCGATCGACGTTCCGGCAGGAATTGTCGCCGCCACCACGCGGGCATTGCACCGGATGGGCAGGGCATCGTCAGCTTCGGGATCGCCGCTCGCCACCACTTCCCATCGTCCGGCGCGCTCGCCGCGGGGAAAAGCGCGCTGTCCCCAACCAGGCGCCCCGCCAGCGCGGTCGGGCATGATCCAGATCTGGAACAGGGTGGTCGTTTCGTCTTCCAGATTGAACTCGGCGTGCTGGATACCGGTGCCGGCGCTCATCACCTGAACGTCGCCCGCGCCGGTCCTGCCCTTGTTGCCAAGACTGTCCTGGTGCGTGATCGCACCGCTGCGGACATAGGTGATGATTTCCATGTCGCTGTGGGGATGGGGTGGGAAACCGCTCTTTGGCGCGATTGTGTCATCGTTCCACACGCGGATCGGACCCCAGCTCATCCTGCGGGGATCGTAGTAATTGGCAAAACTGAAATGATGAACGGCATCAAGCCAGCCGTGGTCGGCATGGCCAAGACTGGCAAAAGGGCGAACTTCGATCATGATTGTTTCCACCTCGGCGGGGTGTGACCGCCGGCATGGATCAAAGATGGGATTTGAGGCGAACGGTTCAAGGGCTGCGGGGAAGGGTGTGCGCATACATAGAGTAATGTTGTATCATCGCAGCTGAGGTCATATGGAGGCGCCGAACGCGATTCCCTCCTGATCCAGGTAACCAATGCCCACGACCAACCGCCTTGCGCTGCTCACTGGCTCTGCTGTCCTTGCGCTGCTGGCAGCATTTCCCGCTCATGCCCAGGAAACCCCGGCGCAGCCTGTGCCACAGGACCACAATTCGCCCGCCGATACCTATCATCAAGGTCCGGGACAGGAAATCGTCGTTACGGCACCGCTGCGCACCCAGCGCCTCGACAGCCTCTCCGGTGTCGCAATTCTAGGCGGTGCCGATCTGACCGCTGCGCTGCGCCCGTCGATCGGCGATACGCTCAAGAACACGCCCGGGGTGAGTTCAAGCTCTTTCGGACCGACCGCATCACGCCCGGTCTTGCGCGGGCTTCAAGGTGAGCGCGTGCGTATTCTGACCAACGGGATCGGTTCGATCGACGTTTCGAACACCTCGGCCGACCACGCCCCGGTGGTCAATCCGCTACTGGCGGAGCGGATCGAAGTGCTGCGCGGCCCGCAGTCGCTGCTCTATGGCTCGGCCGCGATCGGCGGGGTCGTCAACGTGGTCGATGGGCGTATTCCCAACGTCGTTCCGGATGAGCCTATCCATCTGTCGGCACTGGCCGGCTATGCGACGGCAGCCAAAGAGCGTGACGGATCGATCAGTATTGACGTCCCGCTTTCCGGTGGCTGGGTTGGCCATGTCGATGGCAGCTACCTGAAGAGCGCGGACATGCGGATCGGCGGTTATGCCCTGACTCCGGACCTGCGCGCGCAGGCGCTGACCTCCAGCCTGCTGCCGGCAGAGCCGGGCTCGGATATTGATTTCGCCGCCAATGCCAATGTCCGCGGGATCCTGCCCAACACCGCCGCCCGAACCTGGAGTGCGGCCGCTGGACTGGCCTATATCAATGATCGCGGCTCGATCGGGGTGGCCTACAGCCATTTCGACAGCCTCTACGGCGTTCCGCTGCGCCTTGCCACTTTGCCCGGTCAGGGACAGGAGGCGCCGCGGTTGCAGCAAAGCCAGGACCGGATCGATGCCCGGGCCGAGGTCAAGCCGGACAACGGCCCGTTCGATCAGATCGGCTTCCGCTTCGGCTTTGCCGATTACGTTCATGCCGAACTGGGACCAGACGGGGCGGTTGGCACCACGTTCTTCAACCAGGGCATGGAAGGTCGGCTCGAACTGCGTCAGCGCAAGTCCGGTCCCTGGAGCGGAGTCAGCGGACTGCAATTTGTTCGCCGGGATTTCGACGTGATTGGCGATGAGGCCTTTCTGCCGCGGAATTCAACCGGCCAGTTCGGCCTGTTCACCATGCAGCAGATCGACAGCGGTCCGCTACGCGTTGAAGCCGGCGCGCGGTGGGAACATGCCGCACTGGAAGCGAAACCCGCACCGGATCAGACCCAGTTCTTCAGCGGGTCACGCAACTTTGACGCGTTTTCAGGAGCACTGGGTGCCTCGTTCGAATTGGCCAAGGATTGGCGCATCGGCGTCAACCTGTCGCGGACCGAGCGCGCGCCCGCAGCAGAGGAATTGTTCGCCAACGGACCCCATGCCGGAACGTCGGCGTTCGAAATCGGCGACGTCGATCTGGCCAAGGAGAACGCCTTGAGTGTCGAGGCGATTCTGCGGGGGAAGGGTGCCGGCTACAGCTTTGAGCTGAGCGCCTATCATAGCTGGTTCGGAAACTTCATCTTCGAACGTGCGACCGGCGGTCTGGAAGAGGGGCTTCCGGTTTTCCAGATCAGCCAGGCCAATGCCCGCCTCTATGGCTTTGAAGCGGAAGCCAAGGTCACGCTGGCGCGTTTCGGTGCTTGGACGATCGAGGCCGATGCGCTGGCCGACTATGTCCATGCCACGATCGATGGCTCCGGACCGGCGCCGCGGATCCCGCCGCTGCGCATGCTGGGCGGGCTGAGCCTGGAATCCTCGCACGTCAACCTGCGCGGCGAAGTGGAGCGCGTGACCGCGCAGAACCGCATTGCGCCGTTTGAAACCGCAACGCCAGGTTACACCATGGTCAATGCCGAGCTGGGCTGGCGGCCTTGGGGCAAGTCTCGCCCGCTGAGCTTCGTACTGACGGCCAATAACCTGTTCGACGTCAATGCCCGGCGGCACGCCTCGTTTCTGAAGGATTATGCGCCGCTTGCCGGTCGCGATATTCGCGTGACCGCGCGGCTGGAGCTCTAGCCTTAGTCTTCGCCATGTCCGGCGGCGAGATAGTCCGCGCTTTGCATTTCTTTGAGTCTGCTGACGGTTCGCTCGAATTCGAAGCGTCCATCACCTTGGGCATAGAGATCTTCCGGTTCGGCGGCGGCGGTGGCGAACAGTTTTACCCGATTTTCGTACAGCGCGTCGATCAGTGTCACAAAGCGCGCCGCTTCGTTGCGCTGATCGGGGCCCATGCAAGGGATGCCGACCAGGATGACGGTGTGATAGGTCTGGGCGACGGCCAGATAATCCGCCGCCCCGCGTGCCTCGCCGCAAAGCTTCTTGAAGCTGAAGACGGCCACGCCCTTGAAGCTTTTGGGAACGTGGAGCGTGCGGCCTCCGCCCAGGTCCAGATCGGCTGACGGTACGTGCTCGCTGTCTTCGGGGGGGTAATCGGTCAGCCGGAAAAACGCCTCGCGCACCTGGGCGGTGGCGGCCTCGCCAATGGGTGTGTGCCAGCTATCGATCCCCGCCAGCCGTTCAAGCCGATAGTCGATTGGCCCGTTCAGCGGCAGGACGTCCAGTTCGCTTTCGATCAGGGCGATGAACGGCAGGAAGTGCTCACGGTTCAGGCCGTCCTTGTAAAGCTCTGATGGGGCCCGGTTGCTGGTCGTGACCACCGTTACGCCTTCGTCCCGGATCAATGCAGTGAACAGCCGGCTCATGATCATTGCATCGGCCGAATTATTCACGACCATTTCGTCGAAGGCCAGGCAGCGCACATCCCGCGCCAGTTCGCGCGCGACTTTGGGAATCGGATCGCCAGGATCCCTTTCGCGCCAGATCCGCATCGCCTGGTGGACCTGCAACATGAAGGCATGGAAGTGGACGCGGCGCTTTTCCGTGATCGCCAGATTGTCGTGGAACAGGTCCATCAGCATCGACTTGCCGCGTCCGACCCCGCCCCACAGATAGACCCCGCGCGGCGACTCTGCCTTTCGTCCGAACAGGCGACCCAGAACACTGCTGTTCGCTGGTGCTTCAAGCCTTGCCTGCAGCCGGCTGAGCAATTCCGCAGCAGCGCGTTGTTGGGGATCCGCGCGCAGTTCGCCCGCAGCGACGAGCGCATGGTACCGCTCGATTACGCTGGTCATCGCACCGTCGGTTTGCGGACAATACCGGAAAAGGACGCGACCAGGTGGCTGTCGCCTTCGCCCTGGACCACGACGCCGCGCATGAACACCAAGCGCCCGGTTTCACGCATCACCTCGACAATGGCGTCGAGCGGTTGTCCCAGCGATCCGGCACCGGTGAACTGGCTCGACAGTTCCAGCGTGACAGAACCGCCCGCATCGCCCTGCAGAAGAGTCCGCATTGCGGCAAACAGCGCTATGTCGATCAGCGCCAGCGTGACGGCGCCGTGGACCATGTCCAGAAGGTTCGAATGACGCCGTTCGGGAAACATCCTAACGCGGCAGCTGCGCGCATCTTCTGGACGCACCAGCATGCGGCCCATGGTCTGGGCATTGAAGCGCGTATCGTCGGCCAGTTCCCAGCGGTGCCAGCCAGGATTGTCCGGATCGGGTTCGTAGATGAAGCCGCGCTGGTCAGCCACTTAGTTGCCGCGTCCGTCAGACATGCTTGGCCGCCTGCATCTTCTTGATTTCTGCGATAGCGCGGGCGGGATTGAGGCCCTTGGGACAGACGTTGGCGCAGTTCATGATGGTGTGGCAGCGATAGAGCCGGAACGGATCCTCCAGCTCATCGAGACGTTCACCAGTCATTTCATCGCGGCTGTCGGCCAGCCAGCGATAGGCCTGCAGCAGGATCGCCGGGCCAAGGAACTTGTCGCTGTTCCACCAGTAACTGGGGCATGCGGTGCTGCAGCAGGCGCACAGGATGCATTCGTAAAGGCCGTCCAGCTTTTCGCGCTGTTCCGGACTTTGCAGGCGCTCCTTGCCCGACGGCGTGGTGCTGACCGTCTGCAGCCACGGCCGGATCGAGGCGTACTGGGCATAGAAATGGGTGAAATCGGGGACGAGGTCCTTGATCACATCCATATGCGGCAGCGGGGTGATGCGGATCTCACCCTTCAGGTCCTCGATTGCGGTGGTGCAGGCCAGTCCATTGCGGCCATTCATGTTCATCGCACAGGACCCGCAGATGCCTTCACGGCAAGAACGGCGGAAGGTGAGGGTGGGATCCTGTTCCGACTTCATCTTGATCAGTGCGTCGAGCACCATCGGGCCACAGTTGTCGAGGTCGATCTCGAACGTGTCGTAGCGCGGGTTTTCACCGCTGTCTGGATCATAACGATAGACCTTGAACGACTTTACCCGGCCGGCGCTGGACGCCTGGTGCCGCTGGCCCTTGCCGTTGATCTTGCTGTTCGCGGGAAGTGTGAAGGTCGCCATATCGATCCCTGTCGCTACTCAGCTTGTGCCGGTTTGCGCCCTCTCTAGCGATTCATCCACGCGGAGCAAGCGGACGATGGTGCATTCTTCGCGAAGCCCTGCAGGATTTGTGCAGCATCGCTGAAGCCAGATCAGTGTGTTCCGCGCAGCAGGTGCTGCAGGCCCGAGGCGATATCGACGATCAGGGCAACCGATGCGATAACGGCGAAGCCGACGCCAACAAGGATGCCGAACCGAAGCCAGCGCCCCGACGGACCGTCGAGAGCGCTGGCAGCGTAGGTCGTTCGTAGACCGGAGGGGTGCGACCCGACTTGGCTCGTAGGCTGAAAGGCCATGGTAGAAACCTCGGAACCCTCCGCCTCGGAGGCCTGCGCTTCGATCCCGTCACCAAGAAGCTGGATTAACTTACCTGTAACTGGATTACTAGCCGGAACAGTGAAGACAACCGTACTCATCCGGCGATACAAACGGGCAATTTGCGTCCGGGGCAAGCCGCCCAGTCGCTGGCGAATTACCTCGATCCGTTGATTGACCGCAGATTCAGAGATGCCGATTTTCCGAGCAATCTCCTTGCTGGTCATACCTTCGGCAACGAGTGAAAGCACTTCCCTCTGCTTTTCGGTAAGGCTGTCGAGCGCCTTGGTCTGTTCAAAAATGTCATCCATCGCCGGACAGGATAGTAAACCGCCGGGCTGGTAACAAATACATTTGCGCGCAAGGCGAACTAGACTTTAGTTCCAAGCAATTGCCAAGGGTAAGAAGACTGTCTGCCCGAACGCTATCGGCATCGCTGCCAGGGGACCTTGCACAGCCCAATATCAGCCCACCGGGAATGAGCGGACATGCAGTTACACCCCCTGATCACGCCCATCGTCGACCTGGTATTCCCGCCGCGCTGCCCGCTGTGCGGCGAGGGGCTGGCGGCACAGGCCGGCCTGTGTGCTGCGTGCTGGTCTGAGCTGGTCATTCCTGGCGATCCAAGCTGCAAAACGTGCCAGCGGCCGTTCGGGGAAAGCGTTGTTCATGGTTCGCACTGTGCCGTCTGTCTGAGCGCGCCGCCGCACCATAACGGCATCGCAGCTGGCACTCTCTATAACGACGCGTCACGCAAACTCGTCCTGGCGTTCAAACACGGCCATCGCATCGCTCTGGCGCCGATGCTCGCGCGGCTGATTGCGGCGCGCCTGCCCAAGCGAGTCGGCGCAGGCTGGAAATTTGTGCCGGTTCCGCTGCATCGCTGGCGTTTGTGGAGCCGCGGGTTCAACCAGTCTGCGCTGCTTGCCGGTGAGCTTGCCAAGGCGCGCGGAGGCGAACTGATGGTCGATGCCCTGATCCGGGCGAAGCGCACGCCGCCGCTGGGCGGGCTTGGACGAACCGCGCGCAACCGGATGCTTAGCGGGGCGATTGCGATCAGCCCGCGCCGCGCGCCTGCGATCAAGGGCGCAAGGATTGTTCTGGTTGACGACGTGCTGACCAGCGGCGCCACGACGGATGCCTGCGTCAGGGTGTTGCAGCGCGCCGGCGCTGCGGAGGTCGTGGTGGCCTGCTTCGCCCGCGTTCTGGACGAAGCGCTGGATATCGCCTGAGCCGAGCAAACGAAAACGCCCGAAGCCGAAGCTCCGGGCGTTCTCGTGACGAAACTCGAGAGCGCCTTGCGGTTCAGCGGTGCCCCCTTGCACCGCTTCGCTCAATCCCTCATGCGGTTGTCCGTTTCGGACTTCATTCCCTGAACCTGGCCGCTGCATCTTTCGACACTGCCGCTTCGGCGGGCGGATGTTGACCGCGAGGGTTGAAATCCCCGAATCATGAGCGAAAGGGAAGGGCTATGTCGTGTTCTTCCAGTTTTTGGTCGACACATGTGGTAGTCTTGCAACAAGGAACCGGCATGACAATGTCCAGCGATGACCGCGAAACCGGTGCGACCTTCATGCCGAAATACGACGCAAACGGCCTGTTGGCGGCCATTGCGATCGACGCGGCCAGCCGCGACGTCCTGATGTTGGCCTATATGGATGCCGAGGCCGTGACGGCGACGCTCGACACCGGGTTCGCCCACTTTCACTCGCGTTCGCGGGGCCGACTGTGGAAAAAGGGCGAATCATCCGGCCACGTCCTGCGTGTGATCGAGGTCCGGGTCGACTGCGATCAGGATGCACTGGTCCTGATCTGCGAGCGGGCGGGGCCGGCCTGCCATACCGGTGCGACCTCTTGTTTCTATCGCCGGATCGAGGGCGGGGGTCTGGTCCCTGCGGGATAATTGACGCTTACGTAAAGGTAAGCTAAACGATGTCCCCATGGACAGCCTCGGTCATACCGCTCAGCCCCACGACGGCGCACATCTTGATCGCCCCGACGCGTTGCAGCGCGACAGCTATACGATATCCGATCTGACCGCGGAGTTCGACGTCACCGCGCGCGCGCTGCGCTTCTATGAAGACGAGGGACTGATCGCGCCGGCGCGCGCCGGCCTCTCGCGTATCTATTCCAAGCGCGACCGTGCCCGTCTGGCGTGGATCATGCGCGCCAAGAACGTCGGCTTCAGCCTGACCGAGATCAAGGAGATGATCGATCTCTACGATCTGGGCGACGGCCGCGTCCAGCAGCGCCGGGTCACGATCGCGCGGTGCCGCGACAAGGTTGCCAGGCTGCAGCAGCAGCGTGACGACCTTGATGCTGCGATTGCCGAACTCAAGCATTTCATCGCGACGATCGAAAGCCTCGATCCCGCCACGTTCAAAGCCTGAACCCGAAACAGGAAACCCAAGATGCCCGTCTACAAGGCCCCCACGCGCGATGCGCGCTTCATCATCAACGAAGTTCTGAAGCTCGAAAGCTATGCGAATCTCGCCGGGTTCGAGAATGCGGCGGCCGACCTGGTCGACGCGGTGATCGAGGAAGGCGGGAAGTTCACCTCCGAAGTTCTCGCGCCGCTAAACTATGCGGGTGACCAGCAGGGCTGCACCCGCCATCCCGACGGCAGCGTCACGACGCCTGAAGGCTTCAAGGCAGCCCATGCCCAGTTCCGCGAGGCGGGCTGGGGCACGCTCTCCGCGCCCGAAGCCCTGGGCGGGCAGGGCATGCCGCACGTCCTGGGCTTCGCCATGGAAGAGTTCGTGTCCAGCGCCAACCAGGCCTGGGGAATGTATCCTGGGCTGACCAACGGTGCGGTCTCGGCGATCCTGGCCAAGGGCTCGCCCGAACAGCAGGCCAAGTACCTGCCCAAGATGATCGCCAACGAATGGCTTGGCACGATGAACCTGACCGAGCCGCAATGCGGCACCGACCTGGGCCTGATCCGCACCCGCGCGGTGCCCGCGGCCGATGGGTCTTACAGCATCACGGGCACCAAGATCTTCATCTCTGCCGGCGAACACGATTTCACCGACAACATCATCCACCTCGTCCTGGCCAAGACCCCCGACGCGCCCGACAGCACCAAGGGCATATCGCTGTTCATCGTGCCCAAGGTACTGGTCAATGACGATGGCTCGCTGGGTGAGCGCAATGCGGTTTCCTGCGGCAGCCTTGAACACAAGATGGGCATCCACGGCAACGCTACCTGCGTCATGAATTACGATGGTGCCAAGGGCTGGATGGTTGGCGAGGAAAACAAGGGCCTCGCCGCGATGTTCATCATGATGAACGCGGCGCGGCTCGGCGTCGGCATCCAGGGCCTGTCGCAGGCCGAGGCGGCGTACCAAAACGCGGTGCGCTATGCCCAGGATCGCCGCCAGGGCCGCGCGCTGACCGGTGCGGCAGAGCCGGGCGAGAAGGCCGACACGCTGTTCGTCCACCCCGACGTGCGGCGCATGCTGATGGACGCCAAGGCCTTTACCGAAGGGATGCGGGCGCTGTGTCTGTGGGGGGCGCTGCAGGTCGACCTGACGCACAAGGCGGCAAGCGAAGAAGACCGCCAGCTGGCCGACGACCTGATCAGCCTGCTGACCCCGGTGATCAAGGGCTATGGCACCGACAAGGGCTTCGACGTCGCGGTGACCATGCAGCAGGTCTTCGGCGGGCACGGCTATATCGAGGAATGGGGGATGAGCCAGTTCGTCCGCGATGCCCGCATCACCCAGATTTACGAAGGCGCCAACGGCGTGCAGGCGATGGACCTGGTCGGGCGCAAGCTGGCCCAGAACGGCGGCCGCGCGGTCCAGACGCTGTTCGCGCTGATCGACGCCGAATGCGCCGCGGCGAAGGCCAAGCCCGAGCTGGCGGGCCTGGCTGAAAAGGTCGAGAAGGCCAATGGCGAGCTCAAGGCGGCGACGATGTGGTTCATGCAGAACGGCATGGCCAACCCGAACAACGTCGGGGCCGGGGCGCATCACTACATGCACATGATGGGTATCGTTGCCCTGGGCCTGATGTGGCTGCGCATGGGCGAAACTGCGCTCTCGGCGCTGGCGGCGGGCGGGAGCGACGCGGCGTACTATCAGGCCAAGCTGACCACAGGCCGCTATTTCGGCGAGCGCTTCCTGCCCGACGTTGGTGCGCTGCGGCGCAAGATCGAGGGCGGGGCGGATGCCGTGATGGCGCTGCCGGTCGAGGCCTTTGCTACCGCTTAGCCAAGCACCTCGTCGAACAGCGCCAGCATCGCCGCCCAGCTCTGCCGGTCGGCGCTGGCGTTGTACGCGGAATTGAGCGCGCCATGGAGCATGCGCGGGTTGGTGAAGCCGTGTTCGACCCCGGAATAGCTGTGGAAGTGCCAGTTGGCCCCGACCCGGTCCATCTCTTCCCAGAAGCCGGTTATGTCGCTGCGCGGAACCAGCGCGTCGGCATCGCCATGGCAGACCAGGATGCGCGGTTTGATCGCTTGATCAGCGGGTAGCGGCGTGGCGAGCAGCCCGTGGAAACTGGCAACCGCCAGCAGATCCTGACCGTCGCGCGCCAGTTCGAGCACTGCATGGCCGCCCAGGCAGAACCCGATCGCGAGTTGCGGCAACCCGGGCTCGAGCACGCCGAGCTGTTCGACCGCCGCGCGCAGCCGGGTCCGCATCGCGCGGGGATCGGCGCGCAGCCGCGCCATCGCCCCGAACGCTTCTTCGAACGTCGCGGGGCTGTCCGGGCCGTAGAAGTCGGCAATGAACACAGCATAGCCGGCTTCGACCAGTGCGTGGGCCTTGTCCTCCACCCCGGGGGTGGCGTTCATGAAGGTGGGAAACACCGCAACGGCCGCACGCGCCGGCCCGACCGGGCGCAGATGCAGCCCGGTCAGTGCGGTCTCACCGTCGCGATACGCGACCTTTGCGAATTCACTCATTCGGGCAGGAAGTCCGGCACCGAAAGATAGCGTTCACCGGTATCGTAATTGAAGCCGAGCACGCGGCTGCCCTTCGGCAGATCGACAAGCTTCTGCTTGATCGCGGCAAGGGTCGCCCCCGAACTGATCCCAACCAGCATGCCTTCCGTGGTCGCGCTAAGCCGGGCCATTTCCTTGGCATCGGCAGGATCGACCTGGATCGCGCCGTCGATTGCCTGGGTGTGGAGGTTGGTCGGGATGAAGCCTGCGCCGATTCCCTGGATCGGGTGCGGGGCGGGCTGTCCGCCCGAGATGACCGGGGACAGCGTCGGCTCGACCGCCCAGGCCTTCATGCTGGGCCATTTGACCTTGAGCACTTCGGCGCAGCCGGTCAGGTGACCGCCGGTGCCGACCCCGGTGATCAGCGCGTCGATCGGGCTGTCGGCAAAGTCGGTCAGAATTTCCTGCGCGGTGGTGCGGACGTGGACGGCGATATTGGCCGGGTTTTCGAACTGCTGCGGCATCCACGAATTGGGGGTGCTGGCGATCAGTTCGTGCGCGCGCTCGATCGCGCCCTTCATGCCCTTTTCGCGCGGGGTGAGGTCGAACGTGGCGCCATAGGCCAGCATCAGCCTGCGGCGTTCGATCGACATCGATTCCGGCATGACCAGGATCAGCTTGTAGCCCTTGACCGCAGCGACCATGGCCAGGCCGATCCCGGTATTGCCGCTGGTCGGCTCGATGATCGTGCCCCCCGGCTTGAGGCTGCCATCGGCCTCGGCCGCTTCAATCATCGACAGGCCGATGCGGTCCTTGATCGATCCGCCGGGATTGGCGCGTTCGGCCTTGATCCACACTTCGTGATCGGGAAACAGCCGCGCAAGGCGGATGTGCGGGGTATTGCCAATGGTGGCGAGAATCGATTCGGCCTTCATGGGACTGGCTCCTGCTTGTATTGCGGCGCAAATGTTCGGGCGCGGATCAGTTCGGGGAACAGTACCGCCCAGCACAACGTGATCACTACCGCACCGGCACCGCCCAAGACAACCGCCCCGGTTGCCCCGAGCAGCGCGGCGGCAAGGCCCGATTGCATCTCGCCCAGTTCGTTCGAGGCGGAAATGGCCAAGCTGCTGATCGCTTGCACCCTGCCTCTGACCGCGTCAGGCGTGTTGAGCTGGACCAGCGAATTGCGAATGAACACCGATACCATGTCGCCCGCGCCGAGCAGCGCGAGCATTGCGAGCGACAAGGGCAGCCAGCGCGACAGCCCGAAAGCCAGCGTCGCTGCGCCATAGACTCCAACCCCGGCAAGCATTTTCACGCCGACGTTGTGGGCGATCGGCCTGACCGCCAAGACGAGCCCGGTGCCAACCGCGCCAAGTGCCGTTGCGGCGCGCATCTGGCCAAGCCCTTCGGGACCGACATGGAGGATATCGCGCGCGAACACCGGCAACAGCGCGGTCGCCCCGCCCAGCAGCACCGCGAACAGATCGAGCGTGATGCAACCGAGCAGGAACCGCTCGCCCCGGACAAAGCGGAAGCCTTCAAGGACCTGATGGTAGGGGTGCGTCTTGCGGTTATCGGCAGGGGGATGGATCGGCCGGATCGCCAGCAACAGGATGATCGACAGCGCCAACAGCGCCGCCGCCAGGGCATAGGGTGCGAATGGAATCCTGGCGAACAGTACCCCTGCCAGCACCGGCCCGGCGATCGACGCGCTCTGCCACGACAGCGAACTCATCGCGATCGCACGCGGCAGTAGCTCGGCCGGGACGATGTTGGGCGGGATCGAGGACAGAGACGGCCCGAAAAACACCCGTGCCGAACCATGCATGACGCCGAGCAGATAGAGCAGCGGCAGGGTGATAGCATCGCTCCAGGTTGCCCAGGCAAGGACCAGCGCGATCAATAAATCGACGCCGATGGCCAGACTCGCCACCGTGCGGCGTTCGTTGCGATCAGCAACCAGGCCCGAAATCGGGGTCAGCAGCAGCATCGGCACGAACTGCACCAGCCCGAACATGCCGAGCTGGAACGCGGCCTGACTCATGGTCATCACATAATCGCTGCGCGCGACATCGTAGAGCTGATAGCCGAGGATGACGATCATCCCGGTGGTCGCGAACGAGGCGAGGAAGCGCGAAGCCCAGAAGCGGCGATAGTCCGGTATGGCCAGCGGCGATGTCGGGGCGGTCATCCACCCGGCATGGCAGCGCGTCCGGCGCTTGCCAAGCAATCAGATTGTTGGGGCGCTGATACTCTGGTTTGGCCGCGCCTCAGCGCGCGCGGCGCAGGCGCGGGTTGGGCTGCAGGGTATCGATCATCTTCATGAAATCGTCGAGGCGGATGATCCGCTCGAACTGGAAGCCGGCGCGTTCGTCGGTGGCCCAGATCAGGTGCGCTTCGATCCGGCCGATTTCCGGAAGGCGAATGCTGACGCGTTCGCCCTTTTCCATTTCGCTGACGCCTTCGGCCATGAACCCATGTGCCGAGATATTGATGATATGCAGATGCACGTCGCCCAGGCGGCGGTGTTCGCCGATCACCTTGTGATCGACAGGATGGCGCGCGGCACGGCGCATGTCCGTAACGGTCAGCTGAGCTCCGACGCCCATGATACGGTCCTTCCTCTGCACAAACAGTCAGGGAGGGATGTAACGCGGGAAAGCCGAATATTCGGTAAACCCAATGGGCCTTTTTGTTAGGCAGGGCGCAGGATACCGTGCTTTTTCTTGCCCGAGGAAATTCGCACGTCACCGTTAGTTTCTGTAATCATGGCATTTTCATCGGACACCGCTGCCCCGTCGATGCGGGCTCCGCCGCCAGCGATAAGGCGTTTTGCCTCACCGCGACTGGCTGCGAATCCGATTCCAACCAGCGCGTCGATCACGCTGATCCCGCCCGCAGGCAAGGTGAGCACCGGCAAGTCGGCTCCCGCGCCGCCGCCGGCAAATGTCTCTGCTGCAGTGGCTTCGGCGGCGCGTGCTGCATCGTCACCGCGGCAGAGACGCGTGACTTCGTTGGCTAGGACGACCTTGGCGGCGTTGATGTCGCTGCCGGGCAATCCTTCGAGCCGGGCGATTTCATCCAGCGGCAGGTCGGTGAACAGGCGCAGGAAGCGGCCGACGTCGCGGTCATCGACATTGCGCCAGTACTGCCAGAAATCATACGCGGGCAGGGCATCGTCATTCAGCCACACCGCGCCTGCCGCAGTCTTGCCCATCTTGGCGCCGTCCGCCGTGGTCAGCAGCGGGGTGGTGACCCCGAACACCTCGACACCGTTCATTCGCCGGGTCAGCTCGATCCCGTTGACGATGTTGCCCCACTGGTCCGATCCGCCGAGCTGCAGGCGGCAGCCGTGCTGCAGCGCCAGTTCACGGAAATCATAGGCCTGGAGGATCATGTAGTTGAATTCGAGGAAGGTCAGCGGCTGCTCGCGCTCAAGCCGCAGCTTGACCGAATCGAAGGTCAGCATCCGGTTGATGGTAAAGTGCGGGCCGACCTCGCGCAGCAGATCGACATAGCCAAGCTGGCTCAGCCAATCGTCATTGTTGACCATGACCGCATCTGTCGGGCCGTCGCCGAACGTCAGCAGGCGTTCGAACACCCGGCGGATCGAGGCGATGTTGGCATCGATGTCTGCCGTGCTCAGCAGCTTGCGCGATTCGTCCTTGCCGGACGGATCGCCGACCTTGGTGGTCCCGCCGCCCATCAGCACGATCGGCTTGTGCCCTGCCTGCTGCAAGCGGCGCAGCAGCATGATCTGGACGAGCGAGCCGACGTGCAGCGACGCGGCCGTGGCATCGAACCCGATATAGCCCGGTATCACCTGCGCGTTCGCGAGCTTGTCGAGACCCTCGGCATCGGTCAGCTGGTGGATATAGCCGCGTTCTTCGAGCAGGCGGAGCAAGGTAGAGGTATAGGTCATCGCGGGGCGCCCATAGCAGCAAGGTGCGTGAAGCCCAAGTGCCGCTTGCCCAGCCTGCGCGCTGCAGGCAATAGGCGTGGCATGACCCCGCTTGTCCTCCATCCCGATTGTGCGCCCGGTTCGATCCACAGCATCGAAGCCGCGATTGAACCCACCCCGGACGGTTGCCGCGCCACATTCGTTGCGCGCGGCGATGTGGGCAGTATCGCAGTTCCGCCAATTGCCGAACCGGGCCGATTTGACGACCTGTGGAAGACGACCTGCTTCGAGATCTTCTGGAGTCACGACGGCATCAGCTATCGCGAGTTCAATCTCTCCCCGTCGACCCGCTGGGCCTGTTATGATTTCGATGCCTTTCGCGAAGGCATGCGCGACGCCCCGGCCGAGGTGGACGTGGCCGTCGCGGTATCTGCCACCGAACTGCGCCTGACCGCCGATATCCGCAGCGATTTGCCTTTGCCCGCAACCGTCGCGCTCAACGCGATCATCGAGGACGCCGACGGCGTCAACCGGTTCTGGGCCTTGGCTTTCCGCCCCGGCGCGCCCGAGTTTCATGCCGGCGAATGCCGCGCGCTGGAGCTGGACGCGTGACAGTTGCGTTCGGCATCGATCGGCTGCTGGCCGACCCTGCTTTGCGCCGCCCGCTTGAAGGCAAGCGTGTCGCGCTGGTGGCGCATCCGGCCAGCGTGACGGCAGACCTGACCCATTCGCTCGACGCGCTGATCGCGGCAGGGCTCAATGTCACGTCGGCCTTCGGCCCGCAGCATGGGCTCAAGGGTGACAAGCAGGACAACATGGTCGAGACCGCGGATGAACTCGATCAAACCTACAAGATCCCGATTTTCAGCCTTTATGGCGAAGTGCGGCGCCCCAGCGGGCAGATGATGAGCACCGCCGACGTGTTCCTGTTCGACCTGCAGGATCTGGGCTGCCGGATCTACACCTTCGTCACCACGCTGCTCTACCTGCTGGAAGCCGCGCACGGCACCGGCAAGGCGGTGTGGGTGCTGGATCGGCCCAATCCCGCGGGACGACCGATCGAAGGAACGACATTGCTGCCAGGGCAGGAAAGCTTTGTCGGGGCGGGGCCGATGCCGATGCGTCACGGGCTGACCCTGGGCGAAATGGGCCACTGGTTCATTCAGCACTTCAAGCTCGACGTCGACTACCGCGTGATCGCGATGGAGGGTTGGCAACCCGATGGCGCGGGGTTCGGCTGGCCCGAAAGCCGCATCTGGATCAATCCCAGCCCCAATGCCGCCAGTATCAACATGGCCCGCGCCTATGCCGGGACGGTGATGCTGGAAGGGGCGACGTTGTCCGAAGGGCGCGGCACGACCCGCCCGCTGGAAGTGCTGTTCGGTGCCCCCGACATCGATGCCAAGGCCGTCCTTGCGGACATGCGCAAATTTGCGCCGCAATGGCTCGATGGCTGCGCGCTGCGCGAATGCTGGTTCACCCCGACCTTCCACAAGCACGCCGGCGCGCTGTGCAATGGCCTGATGATCCATGCCGAAGGCACGTTCTACGATCATCACGCCTTCCGCCCCTGGCGGCTGCAGGCGCTGGCCTTCAAGGCGATCCGGCGGCTTTATCCGGAATATGAGATCTGGCGGGATTTTCCGTACGAGTACGAATTCAATCGCTTGGCGATCGATGTGATCAACGGCGGCCCGGCCTTGCGCGAATGGGTCGACGATCCGGACAGCGCGCCAGTGGATCTCGAGGCGGCGGCTGGCGCAGACGAAGCCGCCTGGGCCGAAGTTGTATCACCGTTCCTGCTCTACTGATCGCATTCCCGCCTGCCCCCACTTGACGACATTGTTGGCGCCCGTGATGTTCGATCAAGGACAGAACGGCGGATATCGCCATCAAGGGAGAAGGCATGAGCACAGGCGCGCAAACCGCGCATGATCCCAAAGCGGTTCGGATCATGTTGATCACCTTGCTGGTGGTCTATGTGTTCAACTTTCTTGACCGCCAGATCGTCAACATTCTGGCCGAGCCCATACGCAAGGATCTGGGGCTCAGCGACACTCAGATCGGCCTTATGACCGGCCTGGCCTTTGCCCTGTTCTACACGCTGCTGGGCCTGCCGATCGCGCGTTATGCCGATCGGCCAAGCACTGACCGCGGGCGGCTGATTGCGCTGGCACTGGTGGTGTGGTCGGGCATGACCGCGCTGTGCGGGCTGGCGCAGAATTTCGTGCAACTGCTCATGGCCCGCATTGGCGTCGGCGTGGGCGAGGCGGGGTGTACACCCGCAGCGCACTCGCTGATTGCCGATCGTGTTCCTGCCGAGCGTCGATCCGGTGCCATGGCCTTCTACGCCTTGGGCATTCCGATCGGATCGCTGCTGGGCATGGTGATCGGTGGATATCTGTCCGATGTGCTGGGCTGGCGTCACGCCTTTCTGTTCGTCGGGGCGCCGGGGATCATCATGTCCGTGTTCGTCATCTTCCTGGTCAAGGATCGCGACCGCTTGGCGCGGCCGCTGCCTGAGGGCGTAACGGCGGAAGGCATGCTGGCATCGATGCGCATTCTGCTGGCGCGGCCAACGTTCGTGCTGATGCTGGCGGCCGCATCGGCGTGCTCTTTCCTGTCTTACGGCAAAGGGACATGGACCACGATCTTCTTCCAGAGGACCCACGGGTTGACCCCTGGCGAGGTTGGCCTGTGGTTCGGAATCGGCGGCGGCGTTGCCGGTATCCTGGGCACCTGGTTGGGCGGTTGGCTGGCTGACCGGTTGGCCAGCAAGGACCGGCGTAATTTGGTGCTGGCGCCAGCCATCGGCATGGCCGTTGCGGTGCCGATGGCCATATCGTCCTACCTGGCCTCGGACTGGCGGATGTCGCTGGCCCTGCTGTTGGTGCCCACCGTGCTCAATTCGCTGTATTACGGCCCCGTGTTCTCTTCGGTGCAAGGCTTGGTTGCGCCGCGTCATCGGGCCATGGCCAGCGCGCTTTTACTGCTGGGCCAGAATCTGATCGGGCTGGGCATGGGGCCGTTGTTTTTTGGAATGCTGTCCGACTGGATCAAGCCCGGCTTCGGAGAGGAATCGGTGCGCTATGTGCTTTACGGCGCAGCATTGCTTGGCCTGGTGCCGGCGCTGCTGTTCTGGCTGCTGCGCCCGCGCTTGCCCGGCGAGCTTGATCGCAACGCCTAGGCGGCGCGGGGAAGCAAGGCCGTATCGCCGACCAGATAGCTTGTCATCGACAGCGCGCCGTCAACGCTGTCGTTGAACACGCCAACGTCGTCGCCCGGCAAACGCGCTCCGACGATGGGCAGCAGCGGCAGGTAATGTTCAGCGCTGTTGATGGCGTCGGCCGCCGCCCGGTCGTCTGGCGCAAACGCAGTCAGCGCATAATTGTCGCCATTGCGCACGGCGTCATTGATCCGGTCTTGAAACGACACGGCCCAGTCGGGACGGGTTCCGGCAAACTGCCGCCAAAGGCGCAGGTTGTGGACGATGTTGCCGCTGCCGATTATCAGCACACCTTCATCGCGAAGCGGGGCAAGGGAGCGGCCCAGTTCCAGGAGAGCCGCAGGATCCATTGCGCGGTCCAGGCTCATCTCGACCATGGGAATGTCGGCCTGTGGAAACATCGGCAGCACGACGCCCCAGGCGCCGTGGTCAAAGCCCCAGCTTTCGTCACGCTCGATGCGGTCTTCGCCAAGCAGTGCCTCGATCCGGTCGATCAGGGCGGCCGATCCCGGTGCGGGATACTGCACAGTGTAAAGCTCGGCCGGAAATCCGCCAAAGTCATGGATCGTACGCGGCGCGTCACCGGCCGAAAGGTGGATCCTGCCCCGGGTTTCCCAATGCGCGCTGATCACCAGGATCGCTTCTGGACGGGGCAGGGTCTGGCCAAGTGCAGCCCAGGCGCGGCGCTCGGGCACATCGGATATGGTGGTCATCGGTGAACCGTGGCCAAGGAACAGGGCGGGAAGTCGCTGGGTCATGGATGCTATGTGGCAGCAGTGTCGCAGGGCGCAAGGTCAGGATTTCTTGAGCCGCGGCAAGCAGCGCTGCGGTAACCGACAGCATACCTGGGCACTCGTCCGCCAAACAATGTCAGCTGGTCAGCCTGACCGGCTGCCATCAATGCGGAGAAGCGCGGACCTGTCCGTCGTTCGGGACAAGCGGCTATGACCTGGTTGCCTGTGCACACTGTGGGCTGGCCAGAATCGCCAATCCACCCGACGCCGACCGTCAGTGCTTCTTGCGGGTCAGTTCGCGCATGGCGTCGTCAAGGCCCTGCAGCGTCAGCGGGAACATCGAACCGCCGACCAGTTCCTTGATCATCTTGGTCGATTGCGAATAGCCCCACTGCTTTTCCGGCACCGGATTGATCCACACCGTCGCAGGATAGACATGGGCCACGCGCTTGAGCCACTCAGTCCCGGCTTCCTCGTTGAAATGCTCGACCGAGCCGCCGGGATGGGTGATCTCATAGGGGCTCATCGCCGCGTCGCCGACGAAGACAACCTTGTAGTCGTGACCGTACTTGTGGAGGATGTCCCAGGTGTTGGTTCGCTCGCTCCAGCGGCGCTTGTTGTCCTTCCAAACGCCTTCGTAGAGGCAGTTGTGGAAATAGAAGAACTCAAGGTTCTTGAACTCGGTGGTCGCGGCGCTGAACAGCTCTTCGACCAGCTTGATGAACGGGTCCATCGATCCGCCGACGTCCAGGAACAGCAGAAGCTTGACCGCGTTGTGGCGCTCCGGCCGCATCCGGATGTCAAGCCAGCCCTGCCGTGCGGTGCCTTCGATCGTGCCTTCAAGGTCCAGCTCGTCGGGTGATCCCTCGCGGGCAAAGCGGCGCAGGCGGCGCAATGCGATCTTGATGTTGCGGGTGCCCAACTCGCGCGTGTTGTCGAGGTTCTGGAACTCGCGCTTTTCCCAAACCTTGAGCGCGCGCTTGTGCTTGCCTTCGCCGCCGATGCGCACGCCTTCGGGATTGTAGCCGTTGTTGCCAAACGGGCTGGTGCCGCCAGTGCCGACCCATTTGTTCCCGCCTTCGTGACGCTTCTGCTGTTCTTCGAGCCGCTTTTTCAGCGTCTCCATGATCTCGTCCCAGCTGCCAAGCTTCTCGATTGCGGCCATTTCCTCGGGAGTCAGGAATTTCTCTGCAACGGCCTTGAGCCAATCCTCGGGGATGTCGACCGGGTTCTGGCCGTAATCGCTGAGCAGACCCTTGAAGACCTTGTTGAAGACCTGGTCGAAGCGGTCGAGCAGGCCTTCGTCCTTCACGAAGACCGCGCGCGACAGGTAGTAGAACTGCTCGGGCGTTTGCTCGATCACATCCTTGTCGAGCGCTTCGAGCAGCATCAGGTGCTCCTTGAAGCTGGCCTTGATCCCCGCGCTGCGCAATTCGTCGACGAAATTGAAAAACACGCAGCTGCTCCTTGCTCTTAATCACCTGATTAAATCGAACCGGGGGCGGGGACAAGGGCAAGAGTGCCGATTTCCTTGCGCGCGATCGGCAATGAATCGTTGGCCGGATCGCGCCCGTCGGATAGCGGTCAGCTAACCCCATCCCGTTCGGAGCCTCATGTCCAGGGTCGTGCTTACATTCACGGCGTTCGCTGCGGGCATTGCCTGCTTTGCGGTCAGTTAGGCTTGTCGTCCTTGTCACGGGGCCGATGCACAGCAGCGACCAGGATGAACGAGATGTACATCAGCAGATACCACGCACCCAGCTTGGCCGGGCTGACCATGGCCCAGCCATGCTTTTGCGCGGGATAAAGCCAGGCGCGGCTGAACGTGCCGATATTCTCGGCAAACCAGATGAACAGCGCGACCAGCAGCCAGCCCACCAGCAGCGGCATCCAGCGGTCTGCGCGCCAGACCCGGAACCACACCCGGGTCCGCCAAAACAGCAGGGCCAGCGCGGCGAACAAGGCCAGTCGCACGTCGGGCAGCCAATGGTGCGCGAAGAAGTTGATGTAGATCGCCGCTGCCAGCAAACCCGCCAGAGCCGGGCTGGGAAAGCTGGAAAAGCGGAAATCGAAGATCCGCCAGACCCGCGCGATATAGCTGCCGACCGCGGCGTACATGAACCCGGAAAACAGCGGCACACCGCCGATCCGCAGCAGGCTGGGTTCGGGATAGAGCCACGACCCGGCACTGGTCTTGAACAGTTCCATCACCGTGCCGACCACGTGGAAGGCAAGAATGACCTTGGCCTCGTTCCAGGTCTCAAGCCGGAAGGCGAGCATTCCAGCCTGGATCAGGACCGCACCGATGGTCAGGAAATCATAGCGCGCCAGCGGCGCCGCGGGCGGGTAAAACAGGTGGGTCGCCAGCAACATCGCCAGCATCAGCCCGCCGAACAGGCAGGCCCACCCTTGCTTGAAACCGAACAGCAGGAATTCATAAAGCCAGGCACTCCAGCCGGGCCGCGGTTCATAGCGCTCGAGCCGCGCGCGGACAGCGGCAAAGCGGGTGTGGGCGGGATTCGGTGAACGTGCCTCGCCCGCCCCGGTCACGCGGCAGGCCGCGCCGTCCGGCGGCTTGACCACCAACGCGACACAGCATGGAGCGCCATGGCCAGCCAGCCCAGACCGATCAGCGCGGTCGCCATAGGGGCGACGTGAAGCGGATCGAGAAAGCCGGGGATTAGCATGACAATGGCGGGAAGGCTCAGCGCTGCAAGGGCCCAGCGGCGCAACCCGACAAAGGCCCATGCCGCTGCGCCGCAGGTCAGCGCAAGCAAGCCGAACTTGATCCAGACGGGGTAGGGCAGCACCGCCATTTCAGCCGAAGGATCGGCGATGTGAGCGACCATGCGGAACATCAGCCAATTTTCCGTGGCGTCAGCCAATGCAGCGATGACCCCAAGCCACCCGAACAAACGCCAGATGTTGCTGCCAAGTTCCTGCGCGATGCCGAAAAAGAAACTGAGCGTCAGCAGCGCATAGGACACCATCAAAAGGTAATCGATCGCGTTGCCGGTGTTCATCCCGGAAATGCGCGCGGGCCGAAGGGGATCGTCAGTCGGGCCGAAAATATGGATCAGATGCTGCGGCTGTGACGCCATTTCGAGCAGCAGGACCGGCCGGATGTTGCTTCCGGGCAAAGGAATTGCCAACACAGTTGGAAAGTAGCTCTGCATCAATGCCAGTACCGCTACCGTCGTTGCGAACAGCAGCGCGGTCAGGGGATGATTGCCCAGCCGCATCGATCAGTTCTGCCGCCGCGCCATGAAAGCCAGCTTTTCGAACAGCATCACATCTTGCTCGTTCTTGAGCAACGCGCCGTGCAGCGGCGGGATCGCCTTTGTGGGGTCCTTGTTCTGCAGCACGTCGAGCGGCATGTCCTCGTTGAGCAGCAGCTTCAGCCAGTCGAGCAGTTCCGAGGTCGACGGCTTCTTCTTCAGACCCGGGACTTCGCGGACGTCATAGAACACGTCCATCGCCTTGCTCACCAGTGCCTTCTGGATCCCGGGGAAATGGACGTCGATGATCGCCTGCATCGTCTCGCGATCGGGGAACTTGATGTAGTGGAAGAAGCAGCGGCGCAGGAACGCGTCGGGCAGTTCCTTCTCATTGTTCGAGGTGATGACCACGATCGGGCGTTCCGCAGCGGTGATCCGCTCCTTGGTTTCGTAAACATCGAAGCTCATCCGATCGAGCTCTTGCAGCAGGTCGTTGGGAAACTCGATGTCGGCCTTGTCGATCTCGTCGATCAGCAGAACGGGAAGCTGGGGCGAGGTGAAGGCTTCCCAGAGCTTGCCCTTCTTGATGTAGTTCGAAATGTCGTGGACCCGCTCGTCGCCCAGCTGGCCGTCGCGTAGGCGGGCGACCGCATCATACTCGTAAAGCCCCTGCTGGGCCTTGGTGGTCGACTTGACGTGCCATTCGATCAGCGGCGCACCGACTGCCTTGGCGATCTCGTGTGCCAGCACGGTCTTGCCGGTGCCTGGCTCACCCTTGACCAGCAAGGGGCGCCGCAGCAACACCGCGGCGTTGACCGCCACCTTCAAGTCGTCAGTCGCGACATAGTCGCTGGTGCCTTCGAAACGCATTGATGCTCCCCGATTCATTTAACTGTCCGGTTAAGTCGATAAGGGAGCAGGCGGCGCGGCGCAAGCATTGCTGCGGCGCGGCCCGATTCGCGCATGCCGCTATTGCCAGCGCACGGTATAGTGCAGTGTCTGCTTGCTGTTCGCCGGCAGCTCGAGCTTGAAGGTGGGCAAGCCATCCTGCTTGATCAAGGTGCCATCGGCGTCATCGAGGATAATCGATCCCCACGCATTGAATTGCAGCTCGAGGTGCACCGATTCCGGTCCAGCGTTACTCAGCCGGATTTCCTGCTTCTGATAGCGCTTGCCGCGCGATCGGGTTCGCCGTTCGATGGTCACATCGGGCGCTGGACCAAGCGCAAGCTCGACCTTTTCGTCCTCGGCGGTGTCGCGCAGGCTGGGCTGACCCAGCACCATGGTCCGCGCGCCCTGATCCTGCGATATCACGAAAGCCCCGGACGGCAGCGGCAGGCCGAGTTTGTGCGCCTTGTCGTTCTTCGTGCGCAGCAAGGCAACGGGCGTGCGGGTTTCCCAATCCGTGCCCACCTTGTCTTCAAGGTTGTCCGAAACGCCGGGGTCCATCGCATCATAGGTCAGGCGATAGATCCGTTCGAAATCCACGCCGGGATTTTCGACCAGCCTGGTCTGCTTCATCTGCATTGCCGCCACCGTGGTGCGGTGGGGTATGCGATAGAGTTTGAGGTCGCCGAGCTGCTCGGGCGGTGGTGGCGGAGGCGGTGGAGGTGCGGCCGCCATCATCGGTGCGGGCGCATCCGACCGGCGCATCGAACCGGTAACGACGATGTCCATCGCTTCGGACTTCAACAACCTTTCTTCCAACTGCTCGCGTTGTTCTTCATATGGCCGGACGAGCTCATATGGTCGGTCAGGTTTGCGCGGCACCTGATGCGTGCGCTGCATCGGCCAGCAACGCGCTACTGCGCGCGCCGATCCATCGACCAGCCTTCGCCACGCTTCACGGCGCAGACCTCCGGCGACGATCTGCACCTGGGCATTTTCCAGACCGACTGAATTACCGTTGGCCAGCGTGATCCATCCGCCGACGTCCATCGTTTTGGCGGCGGGATCTACCTGGGCGGTATAGCTGGCGCTCCAGTCAAAGCCTTGCGCCAGGTAGGTCAGCTTGACCTCGGTGGTGATTGGCTTGGCTGTGCGGGTCTGGACCGACAACACCGGCCGTGCCGACAGGCCCGCCGTGTCGACGCCGTAGCCAAAGGTTTCAGCCAGGCCCGAACAACGCAAGGCTTCCTTGCCGGCCACAGTATCGAAGACCACGCCATCTTCGCTTGCCGAAATCACGCGCGCCGCAACAAGCTGGGTCTTGCCCGTGGTCCGGTAAGTGCGTTTCAGCTGGACCTGTTTGCCTTGCACCGCGCGCATCAGTGATGCCGGCGAAAGCAGCGCGGCATCGCGGTTCTTTTCGATCACCCCGCCGGGCAGGCCGGAGACGATCGCGCTTTCGGGGATGATCCCATCGACCACTCCGACGAAGCGAAGTTTCGCGCGGCCCGCGGGCAGGGTTACTCGGCGAGTTTCGGTCACCACAGCAAACCCGCCGAGATGACCAAGCTGCAGCGTGCCGCCATTGCGGTTGGGATCGCGGTAGATCGTAGCCGAAACATCGGCGGGATCGGATGCGGTCGCTTCCTGCGCCGCTGCCGCAGCGGGCAGGGCGGCAAGTCCCATCAGCAAGGCGGCGGCATGGCGCACCGGAGGCTCAGTACCGGGTGTCGAAAGTCGCGGTCAGCTCGGTCTTGCCGTTGGCAGGCACCTCGACCAGCCAGGCGGCACGATCGGCATCGCGCCACACCGTCTGCTGGCTTTGCTCGGCAATACGGGTGTCGCCCCACAGTCCGTCCTGCACCACCTGGACCTTTACCGGCTTGGGCAGCGCATTGGTCAGGATATACCGCATTGCGGTCTTCCAGCGGCTGGAGCTGAGCCGGGTGCGGCTGTCCATGATCGGCTGCACCTTCACGTCGAAGGCATCGCCGGTGTTGATCGACAGCCGCGATCCCATCGGGGTGTTGGCGATTGCATGTTCCCCGATGAACTGCGGCGAACCTTGCGAATCACGCAGATAGAAGCGCACGATCCCGGCCGGCAGTTGGTCGCCGAGGCCGCCTTTTGCCGAAGTGCTGAACTGGTACATCGTCTTGACGTTGAGTGGCACGGTCGAGTTCTGCATCCAGGCAAAGTGGACTTCATAGCCATGCGTCGCCGGCGCATTCTTGACGTCGAGGAAGCTGACCTGCTTGGTCTGCATGTTGGCAATCGTGGTCCGCTCGGCCAGCGGGTAAAGGTAATAGTCGCCCAGCCGCCCGCGGGTGCCGCTTTCGGTGCCGGCCTCGATCATCGTGCCCATGCCGGATTGGCCGCCATAGCCGCCCTGGCCGATCAGCCGCGGGGTACCAGCGACCAGCACGGTGTCGGCGTTGTTGTAGTTGACGCCTGAATTGTTGGTCAGGGTTACCCAGCCCTGGACGTCGATCTGCTCCTTGCCCTCGTCGAACAACGCGACGTAGTCGGCGCGCCAGCCCAGGCCGGGGGTAAGGTAGCGCAGCGATGCTTCGCGGGTGCCGGCCGGTGCCTGCAACGTCATCGACAGGGTCGGATCGGCGCGCATGTTGGGCGGGACCTTGTCGAAGATCACCCGCACAGGCAGCCCGTCGTCGCGCAGCACCTCGATGCGGTTGCCGATCTGCAGCACCACGCCGCCATTGGCCGCCAGCACCACCGCCTGTTCGCGCGTCTCCGCGCCCGTTGCCGGGTTGGTGCGAACCAGCGTGATCGTCTGGCCGACCGCGTTTTCCATGATCTTGGCCGGGCTGAGCAGGTCGTAATCGAAGTTTTGCTCAAAGATGCTCATTCCAGCCGAGTTGAGCGTAGCGGTTTCAGGCCGGATCTGTGCGGAGACATTCTTGAATTCGACCCTCTGGCGCTCACCGGTGAAGGTCACGCTGCGGGTATCCTGCAACAGCGCCTGGTTGTCGGAATAAATCGTGATCGCAATGCCCGGTTCGGCCTGAGCAGGAACGGCCAGCGCAATGAGCGACGCGGCGAGGACAAAAGGCAATCGCGACATGAATTTCCCCTCCAGTTACATGTAATAAGGTAACATGGATTTCTGTCTGCGCAATGAATGGATCGGTGCTAGTGAACGGCGATGATCGTCATCACCGGCAGCGCCGTCATCCGTCCCGAGCACATGGCCGAAGCGCTGGCGCTGGGCATCGAACACTCGGCCCGATCGCGCGCCGAGCCGGGCTGCGTGGCCCACAATTGCCACGTCGATGCGGAAAATCCGCAGCGCATCGTCTTCGTCGAGGAATGGGCCGACATGGCCGCGGTCAAGACCCACTTCGCGGTGTCCGAATCGGGGGCATTCGTACGGGCGTTGACAGCCATGGCGGAGGGTGCATCTGTGATGAACCTCTACGCCGCCGAGGTCATCGCCTTCCCCTAGGCGTCAATCAGTTCGGGATCGATTTCGCCCGCACGGTTCTGAATGAACATGAAGCGTTGCGCCGGATCGCGGCCCATAAGCTTGTCGACCAGATCCTTCACCGCGGCGCGTCCTTCATATTCGGGAGGCAGGGTGATGCGCAGCAGTCCGCGGGTCTTGGGGTCCATGGTGGTTTCGCGCAGCTGCTGCGGGTTCATCTCGCCAAGGCCCTTGAATCGGCCGACCTCGACCTTCTTGCCCTTGAACAGCGTCTCTTCCAGCTCGGCGCGGTGCGCGTCGTCGCGGGCATAGGCGCTCTCCTTGCCCGCGGTCAGGCGGTAGAGCGGCGGCTGCGCCAGGTAGAGGTGCCCGCGGCGGACGATCTCGGGCATCTCCTGGAAGAAGAAGGTCATCAGCAGGGTTGCGATATGCGCGCCGTCGACATCGGCGTCGGTCATGATGATGATGCGGTCGTAGCGCAGGTTGTCGGCGTTGCAGTCCTTGCGCATCCCGCAGCCCAGCGCGAGGCCGAGATCGGCGATTTCGCTGTTGGCGCGGATCTTGTCCGCGGTGGCGCTGGCGACGTTGAGGATCTTGCCGCGGATCGGCAGGATCGCCTGGCTCTTGCGGTCGCGCGCCTGCTTGGCGCTGCCGCCAGCGCTGTCACCCTCGACGATGAACAGTTCGGTTTCGGCATCGCCTTCGCCGCTGCAATCAGTCAGTTTGCCGGGCAGGCGCAGCTTGCGGGCGTTGGTCGCGGTCTTGCGCTTGACCTCACGCTCGGCCTTGCGGCGCAAGCGCTCGTCCATCCGCTCCATGACATGGCCAAGCAACGCCTTGCCGCGCTCCATGTTGTCGGCGAGGAAATGATCGAAGTGGTCGCGTACCGCGTTCTCGACCATGCGCGCCGCTTCGGGGCTAGTCAGCCGGTCCTTGGTCTGGCTCTGAAACTGGGGATCGCGGACAAAGACCGAGAGCATGATCTCGCTGCCGGTGATCACGTCCTCGGGCGCGATGTCCTTGGCTTTTTTCTGCCCGATCAGGTCGGCAAAGCCGCGGATGCCCTTGGTCAGCGCGGCGCGCAGGCCCTGCTCATGGGTGCCGCCGTCGGGGGTGGGGATGGTGTTGCAGTAGAAGCTGTAGGCCCCGTCGGACCACAGCGGCCAGGCGATCGCCCATTCGACCCGGCCCTGTTCCTCACCGGGGAAGTCCTGCGAACCCGAAAAGAACTGGGTCGTCACGCATTCGCGCGCGCCGATCTGTTCCCTGAGGTGGTCGGCCAACCCGCCGGGGAACTGGAATACGGCCTCGGCCGGTACATCGTCGCTTGTCAGGCTGGGCGCGCACTTCCAGCGGATTTCGACCCCGGCGAACAGGTAGGCCTTTGACCGGACCAGCTTGAACAGCCGTGCCGGCTTGAACTTGGCATCTTCGCCGAAGATTTCGGTATCCGGAACGAAGCTGACGCTGGTTCCGCGGCGGTTGGGGGTGCCACCCAGATGCTGCAACGGACCAAGCGTTTCACCGCGCGAAAATTCCTGCGCATAGAGTTGCTTGTCGCGTGCCACTTCGATCCTGGTCAGGGTCGAAAGCGCGTTGACTACGCTGATCCCGACGCCGTGGAGACCGCCGCTGGTGGCATAGGCCTTGCCCGAAAACTTGCCGCCCGAATGCAAGGTCGAGAGGATCACTTCGAGCGCCGACTTGCCCGGATAGCGCGGGTGCTCATCGACCGGGATGCCGCGGCCGTTGTCGACGATGGTCAGCCGCCCGGGTGCGCCGTCGACCTCTTCCAGCAGGACCTCGATGCGGTTGGCGTGGCCGGCGACGGCTTCGTCCATCGCGTTGTCGAGCACTTCGGCGGCGAGGTGATGCAGCGCGCGCTCGTCGGTGCCGCCGATATACATGCCCGGGCGGCGGCGCACGGGCTCCAGCCCCTCAAGGACTTCGATCGCGCTGCCGTCGTAGGAATCGCCGCTGCTGGCAGGCAGCTTGTCAAACAGGTCTTCGGACATGGTCACGGCTATAGGCCGCAGCGAATCCGCCGCGCAAGCGCCGCCTTCGGGTTATCGTCAGTCGGCGAACTTGTCGGGCGCGGCGCTGACCACGCTGACCGTTCCGGCCCGTGCCTCGCGCACTTCCAGTGACCGTTCGATTGCACCGTTCGCACCAAAGCGGAAAGGACCGTCAAGGCCAAGGAAGCCGTCACGGTCGGTCAGCCGGGCGGCGGGGAAGGGGGCGCCGACCTTCCAGTCACGCGCGACCCTTACCGCCAGCAGCACGCTGTCATAGCCCAGCGTTGCGGTGCGATAAGGGGCAGAACCAAAGCGCGACTTGAAACTGTCGGCAAACTGGCGGAAGCGCGCGTCGGAAACGGCGGCAAACCAAGATCCGCGCAGCGCCGGGGTCTTCGCGACTGCGCTTTCCCCGCTCCACAGCTCGGTTCCGAGCAGGCGGGGTGAAGCCGCCGCGGACGCCTTCAAATTGGGCGCGGCCAGAACGGCGAAGCGCGTGCCATCGGCGATCAGGATCGCATCGAACGAACCGCGCCCGCGCAACCGCTGCGCCGCGCTGACGACTGATGTGTTCGACCGGTCATAGGTGGAACTCGCGACCAATGTGCCGCCACTGGCCTTGACCGCAGAGGTGAAAGCAGCGGCGGCGCGGCTGCCATAATCGCCGTTGGGCGCCAGCATGCCAAAGCGCAGCGCCCCGCGGGTGCGGGCATAGCGCACCGTGCGCGTGATCGAGTTCAAAGGCGACACGCCCATCTGGAAGACATCGCGCGCCGCGACGCCTTCATCGCTGCTGTAGGAAATCATCGGCACCCGTGCGGCACGAGCAACCGCCGCGATCGGCGCGACATCGTCGGCCTGGACGGGGCCAAGGATCAGGCGGGCGCCATCGGCAATGGCCTTTTTCGCTGCGGCCGCGGGTCCGGCAGCCGTATCGTAGGACGTTACGCGGACCGATTTGGCATTTGTATCGAGCAAAGCCATGGTCGTCGCATTGGCAATCGACTGGCCTACGCCGGCATTGGCCCCGCTCAAAGGTACCAGCAGCGCGATACGGTGGCGCTGCTGATCACTGGGCAGATTGTCGGCGGGGACCGGTGGGGGCGCCGTCTTCGGTCCGGTCGGGATGACTTTGCACCCGGCAAGCAACAGGGCAGTGGTTGCGGCAATCAGGTGCCGTCTGGCGATGCGACCTTCGAACATGGCTTGTAGCTCTCCTCCGCGCGGTCCATTGGGTTCTCCGATGGACGCGCCGCTCTCTCCCGGTCTCTATATTGTAGCGACACCGATTGGCAATCTGGGCGATATGACGTCGCGGGGGGCAGAGATACTCCGTGGCGTGGCTGCGATAGCCTGCGAGGATACCCGGGTTACCGGCAAGCTGCTCCACCACCTGGGGATCAAGGCGCGGATGATCCGCTATGACGATCACGCGAGCGACAACGCCCGCGACGGCGTGCTGGCGCTGGCCGCAGAGCAACCGGTCGCACTGGTCAGCGATGCGGGAACGCCGCTTATTTCCGATCCGGGGTTCAAACTGGTACGGGCGGCGCGCGAGCGCGGCATTGCGATCACCAGCTTGCCCGGGGCCAGCGCGGCGATTGTTGCTTTGACCCTGTCGGGCCTGCCGAGCGACCGCTTCCTGTTCGCCGGGTTCTTGCCGAATAAGGCCAAGGCGCGCCGCGATGTTTTGACCGAGCTTGGCGGGGTTCCGGCAACGCTGGTCTTCTACGAAACCGCGCCGCGCCTGGCCGATGCGCTGGCAGCGATTGGTGAAGTCCTGCCGGGCCGCGAAGTGGCGGTCGCGCGCGAGTTGACCAAGAAGTTCGAGGAATGCCGCAGCGGTTCGCCCGATGAACTGATTGCGCATTACGCCGCGCACCCGCCCAAGGGTGAAATCGTGTTGGTCATCGCTCCGCCGCTGGCGCAGGCCAACGATGCGGATCCCGACGCGCTGCTGCGCGCGGCGCTGCTGACCAGCAAGGCATCGCAGGCTGCAGCCGAAGTGGCGCGGTTAACCGGGCTGGACCGCAAGGCGCTCTATGCCCGCGCGCTGGAACTGAAGTGACCACCCGGGCCGAACGCGAGGCGCGGGGGCGGCGCGGCGAAGTGCTGGCGGCATGGTATCTGCGGCTCAAGGGCTGGCGTGTCCTCGCCCGCCGGGTAAAGACCCCGCGCGGCGAGATCGACCTGATTGCGCGGCGCGGGCGCACGGTGGCCTTTGTCGAAGTCAAATGGCGCGCCAGCGCGGCAGAGGCTGATCAGGCGATCGATCCCTACCGCCTGCGCCGGGTGATTGACGCCGCACAGGCAGTTGCACCGCGCTATGCCCGCAACGGCGAAGACATCCGCATCGACGTTCTGCTGCTTGCGCCGGGGCGCCTGCCACGCCACATCGTCAACGCATCGCTTGCCTGAACCGGAGTTTCCTGCCCCATGTCCCTGCGCGTCGCGGTCCAGATGGACCCCCTGGAAACGATCAATATCGCCGGCGATTCAAGCTTTGCCCTGATGCTGGCGGCGCAGGCGCGCGGGCACAGCGTGATGCATTACGACGTCAAGTCGCTGGCCTATGAAAGTGGTCGACTGACCGCTTGGGCTGCCCCTGCAAAGGTACAGAAGGTCGAAGGCGATCATTTTGCGCGCGAGGACTATCGCCAGATCGATCTGGTCAAGGACGTCGATGTCGTCCTGATGCGGCAGGATCCGCCGTTCGATCTGTCCTATATCACTGCCACCCATCTGCTCGAGCGGCTTGAGGGGCAGACCCTGGTGGTCAACGATCCGGCCTCTGTGCGCAATGCGCCCGAGAAGGTCTTCGTGCTCGATTTCGCGCAATACATGCCGCCAACGCTGATTGCGCGGCGGATCGAGGATGTCCGCGCCTTCCACGCCCGCCATCCCGGCGATCTGGTGATGAAGCCGCTGCACGGCAACGGCGGCAAGGCGGTGATCCGCATTCCCGCCGACGGATCGAACCTGGGGGCACTGATCGAACTGTTCGATAACGCCTGGGTCGAACCGCACATGTTCCAGCCGTTTCTCGAAGAGATCAGCGAGGGCGACAAGCGTATCGTCCTGGTCGACGGCGAAGTGGCCGGGGCAATCAACCGGCGTCCCGGGGCGGGCGAGTTCCGCTCCAACCTGGCCCAGGGCGGCTATGCCGAGGCGACCACGCTGACCCCGCGCGAAGAGGAGATCTGCGCCGCGCTCGGTCCCGCGCTCAAGGCACGCGGGCTGGTCTTCGTCGGGATCGACGTGATCGGCGGCAAGTGGCTGACTGAAATCAACGTGACCTCGCCGACCGGGATTGTCGCGATCGACCGCTTCAACGGCACCGATACGCCGGCGCTGATCTGGGATGCGATCGAACGCCGCCAGTCCGCCCTGCGGAACTGAACGCCGCGCAATCGGTTGAGCGCTGATGGACGGCTGGATAATAAGGCTAATCGAGCAGGGCGGCTATTGGGGCATCGCCGCCCTGATGTTCATTGAGAACGTCTTTCCGCCGATCCCGTCAGAGGTGATCATGGGGCTGGGCGGAGTGGCCGTGGCGCGCGGGACCATGACGTTCTGGCCCCTGCTGATTGCCGGGACGGTTGGATCGACCTTGGGCAACTACGTGTGGTTTCTGGCGGGGGATCGGCTGGGCTATCGCCGGCTAGAGCCGCTGGTGCGGCGCTGGGGGCGGTGGCTGACGGTGCGCTGGGCCGATGTCGAGGCGGCGACCGGGTTTTTCCAGCGGCACGGGCAGTGGATCGTTTTCGCGCTGCGCTTTTCGCCGTTTTTGCGCACGTTGATCTCATTGCCGGCGGGGCTGACCCACATGCGCCACGGCCGGTTCCTGGCCTTCACCTTTGCCGGGGCAGCGGTGTGGAACACGTTGCTGATCATTGGGGGCCACTGGCTGGCCGATTATGTCAAGACAATGGACCACCTGATCGGGCCGGTGATCGTCGCCATTGTCCTTCTTGCTGTGGCCGGTTGGCTTTGGCGGGTCGTGACCTGGAAGCCCGACTGAGCCTTACTGCTCGCGCGGGTGGGCGTTGCGATAGACGTCAAGCAACGTTGCCGCGTCGACCTTGGTATAGATCTGGGTCGAACCCAGGCTTGCGTGACCGAGCAATTCCTGCAGGCTGCGCAGATCCGCTCCGGCGCCAAGCAGATGAGTGGCGAAAGAGTGGCGCAAGGCATGCGGGGTTGCGCTCGCAGGCAAGCCCAACGCAACGCGGGCGGCAGCCATCGCCTTTTGCACCACGCCTTGCGTCAACGGCCCGCCCTTGGCGCCGCGAAACAGCGGGGCGTCCCTGGCCAGCGGCCACGGGCACTTGGCGGCATAGTCGGCAACTGCATCGCGCACCAATGGCAGGATCGGCACAGCGCGCTGTTTGCTGCCCTTGCCTGTGACAACAAGCACGTCTCCCAGGGGAAGCGCTCCGCCGGTCAATGACAAGGCTTCGGCAATGCGCATCCCGGCGCCATACAGCAACAACAACACGGCACGGTCGCGCGCACCGATCCACGGCTCCGCTGCATCCTCCTCGACCGTGAAAGCCAGATTGACCGCCTCGTCCGGGGTGACTGGGCGGGGAATGCCCTTCTTGACCCGCGGACCGCGCATCCGCGGCGGTGCCGGATCGCGCATGCCGGCCTGTTCGCGGGCGAAAGCGATAAAGGCCTTTAGTGCCGACAGTTCGCGCGCGGCGGAGGCATTGCTCAGTCCTTCGGCACGGCGCCGCGCCAGCTGTGCCCGCAGACCCGCCGCTTCGATCCGGGCCAGCGCCGGCCAGTCGCTCTGCTCCAAACTGTCGAGCAGCCGCGCCGCCGTGGCGACATAGGCGCGCACCGTATGCGGGCTGCGCCGCCGTCCAAGCGCGAGGTGATCGTGCCAGGTGCCCAGCAGATCGGCGCGGGTCATGCCACCAACAGCCCGGCCGGGACGAGTTCGGCGAGCAAGCCGTCGAGCAGCGGAATGCCTGCCTCGCTGACCCCGATCCGCGAGCCCTGCTGCCAGCACATGCCCTGCGCCGCGTAGAAGTCCAGCTTGGCCTGATCGCACAGCGCGGTCACGGGCAGGGCAAAGCGTGCCGCCAGCGCGGCAAGGTCGATCCCCTCGCTGAGCCGCAGTCCCATCAGCAGCGCCTCGCTGGCCTGTTCTGCCAGGCCAAGTGGTCGCTCTTCGCTGATCCCGTGGCCGCGTTCTCCCACGGCATCGAGCCAGTTTTCGGGCTTCTTGTGCCGCACGCTGGCCATGCCGCCGCGGCGGGCATGAGCGCCGGGGCCGATCCCGGCGGTGTCCTGATAGCGCCAATAGGCCAGGTTGTGGCGGCTTTCCTCGCCGTGACGGGCGTGGTTGCTGACTTCGTAGCGGGGCAGGCCAGCGGCGGCGGTCATGGCCTGGGTCACGGCAAACAGGTCGGCCGCGGCGTCATCGTCGAGCGGTGCGAATTCGCGCTGGCGCACCATGGTCGCGAAGCGCGTGCCCGGCTCGATCGTCAATTGGTAGAGCGACAGGTGCCCTGTCCCGAATGCCAGGGCGCGAGCCAGCTCGGCCTGCCATTGTGCCACCGTCTGCCCAGGCCGCGCGTAGATCAGATCGAACGACACCCGATCGAAGGCCCGCTGCGCCACCGCGAGTGCCCGCAGGCCTTCGTCAGCGTCATGGAGTCGCCCCAGAAAGCGCAGGGTCTCGTTATCGAGCGCCTGCAGCCCGAGCGAGGCGCGGTTGATCCCGGCCAGGCGCAAGTCGGCATAGTTGGCCGCTTCGACCGACGAGGGATTGCCCTCCAGCGTGATCTCCACGCCTTCGGCAAAGCCCCACAGCCGCTCTGCTTCCTCCAGCAGCCGCGCAACCAGCGCCGGGGGCATCAGCGAGGGAGTGCCGCCGCCGAAGAATACGCTGCCCAGCGGCTCGCCGCCTGCAATCGTCGCTTCATGGCGCATGTCGGCCAGCATCGCCGCTTCCCACTGCGCGTGGTCGACCCGGTCGCGGACATGGCTGTTGAAGTCGCAATAGGGGCACTTTGCGAGGCAGAACGGCCAGTGGATGTACAGCGCGCGGGCCATGCCTGCGTTCTAGCCGCCGAATTGCTCCGCGACCAGCTTGGCGAAGGCATCGGCGCGGTGGCTAGTCCGGTGCTTTTCGTCCGGATCGATCTCGGCAAAGGTCTGGTCGCGGCCTTGCGGCACGAACACCGGGTCATAGCCGAAGCCCATGGTCCCGCGCGGCGGCCAGGTCAGGCTGCCGTGAACCTTGCCTTCGTAGACCGCGCTGTCGCCGTCGGGCCAGGCGATGGCCAGGACGCAGGCGAAGTGCCCTGAGCGGTCGACGTCGTCGCCGCGCTCGCACAGCAGGCCTTCGACCTTGCCCATCGCCATGTACCAGTCGCGCCCCGCCGGCCCCTCGAACCACTGCCGCTGGGCCCAGTCGGCGGTGTAGACCCCGGGCCGCCCGTCCAGCGCAGTGACGCACAACCCCGAATCGTCGGCCAGCGCGGGCAGGCCGGAACTTTCCGACGCAGCCCGCGCCTTGATCAGGGCGTTCTCGACGAAGGTCTTGCCGGTCTCCGCCGGTTCGGGAAGCCCGAGCGATCCGGCGGAAATGCAATTAAGCCCGAACGGGGCAAGCAAGGCGGAAATCTCCTTGAGCTTGCCCGCGTTGTGCGTAGCGATGACCAGCGTTTCGGAACCGAGCCGCCGGGTCACTTCACCGCTTCCCCTTGCGCCGTGAAGATCCGTTCGCAGCCGATCCGGGCGAGGCGCAGCAGGCGCAGCAGGGCCTCCTCGTCATAGGTCGCGCCTTCGGCGGTGGCCTGGACTTCGGCAATCTGGCCGCCCTCGATCAGGACGAAGTTGGCGTCGGCGTCCGCGCTCGAATCCTCGTCGTAGTCGAGGTCGAGCACCGGGGTGCCCTTGAAGATCCCGCAGCTGACCGCGGCAACCTTGCGGGGCAGCGGATCCTCGGCGATCAGGCCCTGCTTCATCAGGGTGTCGATGGCGATACGCAGCGCCACCCAGGCGCCGGAAATGGCGGCGGTGCGGGTGCCGCCATCGGCCTGGATCACGTCGCAGTCGAGCGTGATCTGGCGCTCTCCCAACTTCTTGAGATCGCAGACCGCACGCAGACTGCGCCCGATCAGGCGCTGGATTTCCTGGGTCCGCCCGCTCTGCTTGCCCTTGGCCGCCTCGCGCTGGCCGCGGGTATGGGTGGCGCGCGGCAGCATCGAGTATTCGGCCGTAACCCAGCCTTCGCCCTTGCCGCGCAGCCATGGCGGCAGCCGCTCTTCGACCGAGGCGGTGCAGATCACCTTGGTATGGCCAAAGCTGACCAGCACCGATCCTTCGGCGTGCTTGGTATAGTGGGGTTCGAAGCTGATAGCGCGCATCTCGTCGGGCGCGCGGCCGGAAGGTCGCATGGGGGTTCCTTTGGAAGTTTCCACCGCGTTAGGCGCATTCCGCTTGAGCCTGCAAGCCCGCGCCCTAAATTGAGCGGCAATGTCTGGCCTGCCCATCACCGAACTCAACACCCGCGCCCGCGAGATTTTCCGTCTCGTGGTCGAAGGCTATCTCGGGTCCGGACAGCCCGTTGGTTCGAAGACCCTGGCCGGGGCAGGAGGACTTAACCTTTCGCCGGCATCGATCCGCTCGGTCCTGCACGAGCTGGAGGGCCTGGGTTTGCTTGCCGCGCCGCACACCTCGGCCGGTCGGCTGCCGACCGAGCAAGGGCTGCGCCTGTTCGTCGACGGGATGATGCAGGTGGCCGAACCGACCGCGCAGGAACGCGCCGCGATCGAAAGCCGCCTGGCCCAGCCCGGGCCGATCGAAGCGGCGCTGACCGCGACCAGCGCCCTGCTGTCCGAATTGTCCGCGGCGGCTGGAGTCGTCATGGTGCCGCGGCGCGAGCCGCGACTGGCGCAATTGCAGATTGTCCCGCTCGCCTCTGGGCAAGCCCTGGCAATTCTGGTCGGGGCCGACGGGAGTATCGAAAACCGCGTGATCGCTGTGCCGCAGGGACTACCGGCCTCGGTGCTGGAGCAAGCTTCCAATTATATTTCGGCCCATCTGGAAGGTCGGACTTTGCCCGAGGCGCTCAAGGCCATCCGATTGGAAGTAGCGTCGGGCCGCTCTGCGCTGGATGGTGTCAGCCGCGACCTGGTAGAGCGCGGACTGGCGGTGTGGAGTGAGGACGCGGCGCAGCGTCCGGTGCTGATCGTGCGCGGGCAGGCCAACCTGCTTGATGAAGCGGCCTTGAACGATCTCGAAAGGGTGCGCCAGTTGCTCGACGACCTGGAGAATAAGCAATCGGTTGCCGAGCTGCTCGATTCGGCGCGCGCGGCCGATGCAACACGGATTTTCATCGGGGCAGAGAACCGGCTGTTCGCGCTGTCCGGATCCTCGGTGATCGCCTCGCCCTATCGCGACCGTGATGGCCGGGTGGTCGGCGTGGTGGGGGTTATCGGCCCGACGCGGTTGAATTATGCGCGGCTAGTCCCCATGGTGGATTTCACGGCCCAATCGCTGGGCAAATTGATCGGATAACGGGTTTTTCAAACGATGAGCGAAGACAAGAAACCGCAGGGCGACCCCGCGGTCGAAGCCGAACTGGCGGGCGTGCCCGACGAATTGCTGGACCAGGAAACCGACAGGCTGGGCGATGCGCTCGACCGGCTGCGCGACGATCTGGAAGCGGCGCGGCAGGAAGTGCTTTATGCCAAGGCCGAAACCCAGAACGTGCGCCGCCGCCTTGAAAAGGACATTGCCGACGCACGGACCTATGCCGCAACCAGCTTTGCGCGCGATATCCTGTCGGTGTCCGACAATCTTTCCCGCGCGCTGGATTCGATCCCTTCGGAACTGCGCGAAGATGACAAGCTGAAGAACCTGGTCGCCGGGATCGAGGCAACCAGCCGCGAGATCGACAAGGTCTTCGGCCTCCACGGCATCAGCCGAATCGCCGCTGTCGGCCTGCCGCTCGATCCCAACCAGCACCAGGCGATGCTCGAAGTCCCCTCGGTCGATGCCGAGCCCGGCACGGTGCTGCAGGAACTCCAGGCCGGCTACATGATCAAGGACCGGCTGCTGCGTCCTGCGATGGTGGCGGTGGCGAAGAAGGGCGATTGATCAGGCAGAGGCTTGCTTGGCATCGCGCTGCTTGCGCCATGCGGAGATTTTCGCGGCAGCCGAGCTGGCGACTTTGATCGCTAGCTCGATGTCTTGTAGCTCAAAGTGCAAGTAGCCATTGCTCGAGGCAAACTTGAACCCAACTGGTTTCAGGAAAATCGTCGGCCTGTCGCCTACGTATCCGAAGCTGGCTCTTGAATGCACGACAAGGTTCCGAACCTCGATTGCCGACGACAGCTCCGAATTGAGGCCCGACAGGTAATCAGCTTGAGCCTTCGAAGCGACATTTGCGGGGAATTGTGCCGTTGCCAGCGCGTTGATCCGGCAGCCGGTCGATGCGGTTGGGCATTTCGAGCCGATATCATGCAGCCAGTCTTCAAGAGCGACATCGAGTGTGTAAAATGCGTCAAGAGTTTTCAACCTGAGTTGATTGAATTCCTCAATGTCGATTTGTTCGGGAATCAATAGGGACGTTGGCGCGTTCATGAGAGCAGTTTGTCGCAATCACATGAACGCGCCGTAAATCTCAAACCACCTGTGCCGCGTTTTCGTCGCGATGCTTCTTCAGGTATTTCATGAACGGCGTACCGCCGGTGCCGACATCGGGATCGTTGCCGGGTAGGGCCGAGGCCTGACGGTTGATGTAGCTCGCCGCATATTCAAGGTGGCGGGTACGGAACCGCGCGACCTGTTCCAAGTTGGCGTTGAACGCATCCTTGAGCGGCTGCGATCCAGCCTGCTCGACAAAGTGCCGCAAGGTCGAACGCGCTCCGATATCCTCGATGAAACGCCGGTGCTGAACCGGGCGATAGTGGTGCAGTTCGTCTAGAAACGCCTTAAGTGGATCGTCCGAATGCTTGACCCCGAACAGCGCATCCATTGCCGGAACGATCGAGCTTTGCGACCCCGTCTGGCCGCGCAGAGCCTGCGCCTTGCCTTCGTATTTGGCGATTCCTTCGTAAACCAGGCCGCCGTTCAAGGCGGGGTTGTTCGCCCAGCCGTGGATCCACGGGCGCACCCGGTGAAAATAGACATAGGGGTCACAGCGCTCGGGCATGCGCTTGAAGATCTCGTAGATTCGCTCCCACGCGGCGTGCATTTCGTTGAGCAGGCGCTCGCAGGTGGTCGCATCGCCAGCTTCGCTTGCAGCAATCAGCGCGACCGCGTTGTCGAGCAGGACGCCGGCTTCCAGTTCGATCCCGATGTGGATCAGCACGAACCAGTTCTCGTCGTCGCCGCCGGCAAAGTTCTGGACCATGCGGACATTGTCGAGAGCGAGCGGCGCGGCCTTGTCGATCCGCGCCCAGTTATCGAGCACGTAGCCCGAATAGGGCAGCAGCGGGGCCTGGCCGAGCCGGTCGGCAATCGCCACCATCGGGCGCGACAAGTTGGCCGGCAAATGCGCGGGCGCTTCGGCCTCACCCCAGACATAGGCCTGGACCAGGAAGCTGTAGCGCACCATCGCGGCACGAACCTGTTCTTCCGGAGCCGTCACCGCCCAGTCTTCGATGTGCGGATCGGGCAAGCGATCGAGCCAGCGGCGAACCTGTCCGCTGGTGATCAGCCCCGACAATGTCTCGGCTGCTGCGATGATCGGCGCGAATTGATCGGGCAGCGTGATTTCGTCGATTTCGAACGCGGCAAGGTACCCCCGCTCGCGCGATAGTCCATAGTCTCCCAATTTCATGGTGGTCTCTTGGCCGGGCGCGGGTTTGGCCGCCCGGACGGTTTCAACTGTTACTAGTTCGCATGCGGCGTTTCAAGTCGCCGCCCCGGCGAAATCCACAAGCAGCCGGTAAGCTTCCTTGCTCGGTACGCCAGCGATGCGGCAGCCACGGCGCAGCAGAAAGGCATGGCGAACGATCTCCGCCTGCTGCTCGATCCCGTACTTATGCAAGGGCACGCCCGGCAGCAGGGCATAGTCGTAGCGGCTTGAAAAGGGGCGGCACAGCGGCAGGTACCATCGGCCCCTGCTCTGGGTCTGCCAGACATGGGTCATTTCGTGGATAAAATGGCCCTGCAATTCCAGGCCGGCCGCGGCGAAGTCGTCGCAATAGCTGGTGCTGTCCGGGTGGAAGTGGAGGTGGCCCATCGGCGCCATGGTGACCCGGCGCGGCTGCAGCGGAAACCAGCGCCGCCGCCGGATCGTCACCTTGTCGCAGTCGATTGCGCGCCCGAACACGCTGCGGACCACGGCGATCTCGCCGACTGTCAGCGGACGCTCACCCCCCGCAGGGCAGGACTGCGCCGGATCGCTCAGTGGCTGTCCCCGTGGTCCATGCCGCCCATTGCCGCCGCCCCGGCCGCCTCGACCTTCATCGGCCCCGAAATGTTGTCGCCGGTCGCGAACTGGACCGTTATCTTGGTCGTGTCGCCAGGCTTGAGCGTGCTGGCAACATCGAACGCCATGATGTGGAGCTTGCCCGGTTCGAAGACGATATTGGTTCCCGGGGCCACGTCGATCCGTTCGACCGGGGTCATTTCCGTGCCGATGGTCTGGTGGACTTCGGTCTTGCCGATCCCGTCGATCTGGATCCCCGAAATCGCTCGGGTTCCGGTGGTATCATTGGTCAGGGTGAAATAGGCCGCCGCCGGGTTGCCGCGCACGGCGGGCAGGATCAGCCGCGCCTCGCTGAGCGGCGAAGGTGTCGCTGCTTCGCTCGCCGCGGTGTCCGAGCCGGAGCCATTTGCTGCGCCGTTTTGCTTGCATCCCGCGGTCGCGGCCAATGCCAGGCCAAGTGCGAGCGAAGCGGCAAGGGTTCGAAGCGGGATCACGGGGCCGGGTTCCTTTCTGGATCATGGCGGGACTGCGGTTCCGCTAATCGGCTGCGGGCCTTGTGCCAAGTAAAACCACTCCTATATCGACGGCGATAAGGAGCCGCCCACGCGCTTTGCCGACTTAGGGAAGCGAAGGATGCGGCGTCACTCACGCTACCAAGGATGGGGTTATAATGGCTAAAGTAATCGGTATCGACCTCGGCACGACCAACAGCTGCGTTGCGGTGATGGATGGCGGCAAGCCCAAGGTCATTGAAAATGCAGAAGGTGCCCGCACCACGCCGTCGATCGTCGCTTTCACCAAGGATGGTGAGCGCCTGATCGGCCAGCCGGCCAAGCGCCAGGCGGTAACCAACGGCGACAACACGATTTTCGCGGTGAAGCGCCTGATCGGTCGCCGCTTCGACGATCCGGTGACCAAGAAGGACACCGAGCTCGTCCCCTATACCATCGTCAAGGGCAAGAACGGTGACGCCTGGGTCAAGGCCGGGGGCGAGGACTATTCGCCCAGCCAGATCAGCGCGTTCATCCTTCAGAAGATGAAGGAAACCGCCGAATCGTACCTCGGCGAAACCGTCACCCAGGCAGTGATCACCGTGCCCGCCTATTTCAACGACGCCCAGCGCCAGGCAACCAAGGACGCCGGGCAGATCGCGGGCCTCGAAGTGCTGCGCATCATCAACGAGCCGACTGCTGCGGCGCTGGCCTATGGCCTGGAAAAGAACGACGGCAAGACCATCGCGGTCTATGACCTTGGCGGCGGCACCTTCGACGTCTCGATCCTCGAGATCGGCGACGGCGTGTTCGAGGTGAAGAGCACCAACGGCGACACCTTCCTGGGCGGTGAAGATTTCGACACCCAGGTGGTCGAATGGCTGGCCGACCAGTTCAAGAAGAAGGAGGGCATGGACCTCCGCACCGACAAGCTCGCGCTGCAGCGCCTCAAGGAAGCGGCGGAAAAGGCCAAGATCGAGCTGTCGAGCACGGCTTCGACCGAAATCAACCTGCCCTTCATCACCGCCCGCATGGAAGGCGGCACCACCACGCCGCTGCACCTGGTCGAAACGATCACCCGCGCCGATCTGGAAAAGATGGTCGCGACCCTGATCGAACGGACCAAGGAGCCGATGAAGAAGGCCTTGGCCGATGCCGGCCTCAAGGCGTCCGACATCGACGACGTCGTGCTGGTCGGCGGGATGACCCGCATGCCGCGCGTGCGTGAAGTGGTGAAGGAGTTCTTCGGCAAGGAACCGCACACCGGCGTCAATCCCGATGAAGTCGTCGCCATGGGCGCGGCGATCCAGGCCGGCGTGCTGCAGGGCGACGTCAAGGACGTGCTGCTGCTCGACGTGACCCCGCTGTCGCTGGGCATCGAGACGCTGGGCGGCGTGTTCACCCGGATGATCGACCGCAACACGACGATCCCGACTAAAAAAAGCCAGGTCTATTCGACCGCCGAGGACAACCAGCAGGCGGTGACGATCCGCGTGTTCCAGGGTGAGCGCGAGATGGCCGCGGACAACAAGATGCTCGGCCAGTTTGACCTGGTTGGAATTCCCCCGGCGCGCCGCGGGGTGCCGCAGATCGAGGTGACTTTCGACATCGACGCCAACGGCATCGTCAACGTCCATGCCAAGGATAAGGGCACCGGCAAGGAACAGCAGATCAAGATCCAGGCTTCGGGCGGGCTTTCGGACGCCGACATCGACCAGATGGTCAAGGATGCGGAAAAGTTCGCCGAAGAGGACAAGAAGCGGCGTGAGGCGGCGGAAGCCAAGAACAACGCCGACAGCCTGGTCCACGCAACCGAGCAGCAGCTGGCCGAACACGGCGACAAGCTCGACGCGGATCTGAAGTCCGAGATCGAGGCCGCGATTGCCGAAGCCAAGACCGCGATCGAAAGCGGCGACAGCGAGGCAATGACCGCCAAGACCCAGGCCCTGACCGAAAAGGCCATGAAAATGGGCCAGGTGATCTACGAGAAGGAACAGGCCGCTGCGGCTGCTCCGGGCGGCGATGCGCCGGCCGAAGGCGGCGAAGAGGTGGTCGATGCCGAGTTCTCGGAAGTCGACGAGAACAACAAGGGCTGATGAAGCTGTGATCTCCCCCCGTCATTTCTGCCACGGCAGGAATGACGGGTTCGGGGTAGGGACGATATCATGGCGGTAGAAGCCGACTACTACGAACTGCTCGAGTGTGAACGGACGGCGGACGACGGGACGATCAAGTCGTCATACCGCCGCCTCGCGATGCGCTGGCACCCGGACAAGAACCCCGGCGATGCCGAAGCCGAGCATCGCTTCAAGGCGATCAGCGAAGCCTACGAATGCCTGAAGGATCCGCAGAAGCGCGCGGCCTATGACCGCTTTGGCCACGAAGCCTTCAAGCAGGGCATGAGCGGCGGCGGCGGTCCCGGCGGGATGGGTGGCGGCTTTTCCGACATCGGCGACATCTTCGAAACGATCTTCGGCAGCGCCTTTGGCGGCGGCGGTCGGCAACAGGCGCGGCGCGGTGCGGACCTGCGTTACGATCTCGAGATCGGTCTCGACGAAGCCTTCCACGGCAAGGCGGCGCAGATCGAGATCGAAGTCGCCGCCAAGTGCGAGCCTTGCGATGGTTCGGGCTCTGAACCCGGCACAGGCACGCGGCGTTGCAACCTGTGCGGCGGGCATGGCCAGGTCCGCGCCCAGCAAGGCTTTTTCATGGTCGAGCGGACCTGCCCGACCTGTCACGGCCGTGGCGAGGTGATCGAGAAGCCGTGCCGCTCGTGCCGCGGGGAAGGCCGGGTCGACCAGCCGCAGACGCTGGACGTCAACATTCCCCCGGGTGTCGACACCGGTACCCGCATCCGCCTGGCTGGCAAGGGCGAGGCCGGTCCGTTTGGCGCGCCTCCTGGCGATCTTTACATCTTCATCCACATTCGCCGCCACGGCGTGTTCGAACGTGACGGGACCAACCTGGTCACTCGCGTGCCGATCACTTTCACAACTGCGGCGCTGGGCGGAACGATCGATATCCCCGGCCTGGACGGCAAGAGCATCCCTCTGGACATCCCGGCCGGCATCCAGACCGGCAAACAGCTGCGCAAGCGCGGCGAGGGCATGCCGGTACTGCAAGGCCGTGGTCGGGGCGATCTGGTTGCCGAGATCATGGTCGAGACACCAACCAGACTCTCGGCCCGGCAGAAGGAATTGCTGCAGCAGTTGCAGGAAACCGAGACCGGAGACGAATGTCCGCAGTCGAAGGGCTTCTTCGACCGGATCAAGGAAGCGTTCAAGGCCTGATCCAGCAGGGCAAATTCTGGGTCGACAGCGACGATTGTGCCACTGGGCGGTGCACACGCTCCACGCTTGTGATATTCTGATTTCATAACGCGTATTCACCGGGTCGCACGACAACCTGGGAGAAGCAGCATGGCACAAGGGCTGAACGAATCTCGCTTGCATGAATTCGTTGGTAAAATGCTTGGCGACCTCGGCGGAGCGATGAGCGTTCCGACTGCCCGCGTGGGCTTTAGACTCGGCTTGTTCGATGCTCTTGCCCAAGGTCCGGCCAGCGCGGCCGAACTGGCGGCGCGGGCCGGCAATCTGCACGAGCGCTACGTCCGCGAATGGGCGCTGGCACAGACTGCCAACGGCTTCATCGACTACGATTCGGGCCAGGACACCTTCTCGATCTCGCCCGAGCAGGCGATGGTGTTTTGCGTCGAAGACAGTCCGGTCTATCTGCGCGGCGCGTTCGAGTTGATCGCTGCGATGATCGAGGCCGAGGCCAAGGTCGAGGAATGCTTCCGAAATGGCCGCGGAGTGCGCTGGGGCGATCACGCCGGCTGCCTGTTCTGCGCGACCGGGGCGTTTTTCCGCCCAGGCTATGTCAATAACATCGCCCAGAACTGGATCCCGGCGCTGGACGGCATGAGCGAACGGCTGCGTGCTGGTGCCAAGGTGGCCGATGTCGGCTGCGGTGTCGGCTTCTCCACCATGCTCATGGCCGAAGCTTATCCTGCGTCAAGTTTCGTCGGCTTCGATTTTCACGAACCCTCGGTTCTCGAGGCGCGCCGCCACGCTGCCGATCACGGCCTGGGCGAACGGGTGCGATTCGAAGTGGCGACGGCCAAGGATATCGCCGAAGACGGCTTCGACCTGATAACGATGTTCGATTGCCTGCACGATATGGGCGATCCCGCCGGGTGCGCATCACACATGCGCAGGATCCTCAAGCCGGAAGGCACGTGGATGGTGGTCGAACCGATCGCCGGGGACAGTCCCGCCGCCAACATGAATCCAGTCGGACGGCTCTACTACAACGCCTCGACCATGATCTGCGTGCCTACCTCGCTCGATCAGGAAGTCGGCACCGCGCTGGGCGCACAGGCCGGCGAGGCGAGGCTCGCGCAAGTGATCCGCAGCGGCGGTTTCGACCAGGTTCGCCGCGCCACCGAAGGGCCGTTCAACATGGTTCTCGAAGCGCGCTAAGCGAGCTTGGCCGGACCGGCGACCTCGATTTCGCGGCGCAACCCCGGGATCAATTCGGGATCGGCCTTGAGCCGACCTTGCTCCTCGTCGAGCACCGCCAGAAACGCGTCGCGCTTGAACGCGGTGATCTCGTCTGCCCCTAGCACCACGCCGCGGGGCAGGGCGGAGACGAGGATGTCGATCATCCGCTCCGCGCCATGCAGGCGACCCCATAGATAGTCGTTCTCGCGGTAGACCCGGCTGAAGAATGCACCGAAGTTGTAGAACTCCACCCCGCGAAGCGTAGCGCGTGTGCCACCGCTGCGGATCGCGCTGCAATCGTCGGGCGATATGCGATCAACCTTGGCCGGTTCGAATTCGCTTGCTCCGTCGCCGCGCAGCAACGGCAAGGTTACCGTGTCATAGAAGGGGAAGCCCAGGTAGGTCAGCAGGATCCGCCGGCGCAGTTCGCGCGGCAGATCTGCGATGCCTTCCACAAGCAGGGCATCGACCACCAGATCCGTCGCAGGCAATTGCCGGCGATTGGCCATGATCTGCAAAACCTCTTGCGGATCGCCATAGACCCGCCGTGCCACGACGGGAAAATCAGTGCCAAAGGCGTGAGCGCCTTCGCGGTCGAAATAGAGCGAGAGGGCGCGATAGACGACGTCGCGTGCCTTTTGCCGCGCGTCGGGGCTGTCGGCGGCGGCATCGTCCCATTCCTCGGACAAGCGCCGCGCCAGCAGGCGCAGGCGGCGGATGCGGAAGCCCAGGTCGTGATCGCGGAAAAACGCGACGGCATCGTCGCTTGCGCCGCCGCGCGCCCCGCCGATGTGATCGAGGCCACGTTCGGCCAGATGTCGAGTCAGGAACTCGACCAGATTGTCGCCATGGGCATGCTCAAGTTCTGGCGCGGCCTTGGTAATGGCGTCCGCCAGGGTCTGGATGATCCCGGTCAGCTTGACCTGGCCATAGGCCTGGAACGCATAACCGGCGCGCTCGGCAGCGGCCTGCTGCGCCTTGGCGCGCCAACCGGTCAATCGCGCCACGGTTGGCCGGTCAAAAAACAGGGTGCGGCCGAACAGCTTCTCTACCGCCTTCTCGACCTCGGGCCGCAGATTATCGACGATCTGCTTGAGCTGGGCCCGATCGCGCGAACTTTGGGCAATCGCCTCAAGGTTGTCGCGTACCGGCTGCTCGCGCGGGATCGACGACAGCGACCCGAAAATCACCGAAAAGAACCCCGGCGGCCGGGGATCGCTGCGCGACATGCCGCCGATCTGGTCAGGATGGGGATCAACATAGACGAAACGCCGGTCAACTTCGCGCTGGGCGGGGCGGCCGGGCAGGGCGGCCATCGCTTCGGCAAAGGGCGCATTGACCAGGACCGATCCATCGATCAGCGCCACCGCCTCGGCATCGCCGCGATGGCTGTGTTCGGGCATGACCCGCTCGACGAACGCGGTTCGACTGGGCCAGCCATGTTCGTGGCTGGCGGCCAGTTCGTCGATCTCGGCCAGCTGCAGCGCCGGGAAGGCGCCGGGGAAGCTGGCCGTGGCCCGGGCTGCGAAGACCAGCTCAAGCGGAAAGGCCAGCGGCTGACCCGCCGCTTCGGGGGTAAGCGAGCGAAAGCCGATCGACAGGCGGTGCTCGCTTTCCTCCACTTGCGCGGGGCTGTTGAGCCGCAGCATTTCGGCGTGACCCTTGAAGTCGGTCGCGGTGACAAACAGGTCGATCGGATGACCCGGCGGCAACAGCGGTGCATCGGTTGGGCCGTCACGCATCGCGGTGAACGCCTCGCACAACAGGCGCGAAAAGCCGATCCCGCTGAACGGCGGCTCGAACCAGCGCGAACGGATCAGGCGCGACAGCTTGCTGCGCACTTCGGTCCGCGTTTCAGGCGCAACACTGGCGCTGACCACATTGCCGGGTCGCTTGAGCAGCCAATAGACCAGCGGCATCGCCCAGAACTTGCTGATCCGCGACCACGGCCGGGCGTCGGGATCGATCAGCACATCGACGTCGGCGCGGCCAAGCCACAGGTCGGTGAGCGGCTCAAGGCTTTGCCCGGAATGCAGCGCCTGGGCCAGGAAGATGGCATTGATCCCGCCCGCGCTGGCCCCGGCAAGGATGTCCGGCAGCACCCGCAGGCGCAACTTGTGGCGCTTTTCGATATGTTCGAGCAGCGCCAGATAGACCGCTTCCTCCCCGCCCGGAGCAGCCACTCCGCCATGAAAGGCACGACTTGCCCGAGCCAGCTTCCACAGCTCCTTGGTCACGCCGTGCATGTAAATGGCCAGGCTGACCCCGCCATAGCAGACCAGGGCAATGCGGAGCTCTTTCTGCCTCATGGCATCCTCATTCCACGCCTTCTGCGCCAAGGCAATTGCGTTCTCATTACGTTCCAATTAGGAATGCGCCCATGGCCAAACCGAAACGCCGCCATATTTGCCAGGCTTGCGGCAGCGTCGCGACCCGCTGGCAGGGGCAATGCGCCGATTGCGGCGAATGGAACACACTGGCCGAGGAAGCGCCGGCGACCGTATTTTCGATCAAGCACGATCTGTCGTCGGGCGGGCGGCCGATCGCGTTCGAAGCGCTCGACGCGCCGGGCCAGGTGCTGCAGCGCCGCTCGACCGGACTGGCCGAGTTCGACCGCGCGCTGGGGGGCGGGCTGGTGCCGGGGTCGGCAGTGCTGATGGGCGGCGATCCGGGGATCGGCAAGTCGACCCTGCTGCTCCAGGCTGCGGCGCGGATCGCGCAGGGCGGGGGCAGTGCAGTCTACATCAGCGGCGAGGAAGCGGCGGGGCAGGTACGCTTGCGCGCCGATCGGCTGGGACTGGCCGGTGCGCCGATTGCCCTGGCCGCGGCAACATCGGTGCGCGATATCCTGACGACGTTGTCGGGGATGGCGCCGCCGGCGCTGCTGGTGATCGATTCGATCCAGACCATGCATTCCGACCAGATCGAAGGCGCGCCCGGTACGGTCAGCCAGGTCCGCGCCTCGGCCTTCGAACTGATCCGCTATGCCAAGGAGAACGGCGTCGCGCTGGTCCTGGTCGGGCATGTCACCAAGGACGGCAGTATCGCCGGACCGCGCGTGCTGGAGCACATGGTCGACGTGGTGATGAGCTTCGAGGGGGAGCGCAGCCACCAGTACCGCATCCTGCGCTCGATCAAGAACCGCTTCGGCCCGGTGGATGAAATCGGCGTGTTTGCCATGGAGGGCGCAGGGCTGGCCGAAGTCGGCAACCCGTCGCTGCTGTTTCTTTCCGGTCGCGATCAGCCAGTGGCGGGCAGCGCCGTGTTTCCGGCGATTGAGGGCACGCGGCCGGTGCTGGTCGAAATCCAGGCGCTTATCGTGCGCCTGGCCAGCGGCGCAACCCCGCGCCGCGCGGTGGTTGGCTGGGACAGCGGGCGGCTCGCCATGCTGCTGGCCGTGCTGGAAGCGCGCTGCGGCCTGAATTTCTCCACGGCAGAAGTTTATCTCAATGTTGCAGGTGGTTACCGTCTGGCCGATCCTGCCGCCGACCTTGCAGTCGCGGCCGCGCTGGTCTCAGCCCTGGCCGACAAGCCGCTGGGTGCGGACGCGGTGTGGTTCGGCGAAGTGTCGCTGGCGGGCGAGATTCGCAACGTCGCGCACGCCGGTGTCCGCCTGCGCGAAGCGGCCAAACTGGGCTTCCGCAATGCCTATGGTCCGGGCGACGTCACGGCAAAAAGCGACGAAGCGCGCCTTTATGGCCTGACCATGCTGCCAAATCTCGTTGACCGGATCATGGGCGGCGCATAGTTTCCGGCGCTTATGACGGGTTTTGACATCGCTGTCCTGCTGCTGGTCGGCCTGGGCGCCATCACTGGCTTCTTGCGCGGATTCGTGCAGGAAGTCCTGACGCTGGCTGCCTGGGTGCTCTCGGTCTTCGCCATCCATTCGCTGCACACACCGATGACCGAGTGGCTTGCGCCGCGTGTCGGAACCGAATCCGGGGCCGCCGTACTGGCCTTCGCGATCCTGCTTCTGATCCCCTATGCGATCGTCAAATTGCTGGCGGCACGGCTTGGCGCGGCCAGCCGGGAATCGGTGCTGGGTCCGATCGACCGGGTCCTTGGTTTCGGTTTCGGCACGATCAAGGGCGTGCTGATCGCGGTCATGGCTTTCTCGGTGCTGGTACTGGGTTATGACACGGTCTGGGGTGCCAATGGCCGGCCCGACTGGATCAGCCAGTCGCGGTCCTATCCCTTCATGGATGCCGCCAGCCGTGAAATGGTGGAAATCCTGGCTGAGCGCCGCCAGCAGGCGCTGGATGCCGACGCCAAGGAAGTGGCTGCCAAGAAAGCCTCGAAAAAGCACAAGCAGAACTGACATGACGGCATCGACGACGGCGCTTTACACGCCGCAGGTCCTCGCCCTGGCAACGTCGCTCGCGCAATTCCCGGCGCGTCCGGATCTGCCGCTGCATGGTTCGGCACGCTCCATTGCTTGCGGATCGAGCCTGAACATGGACCTGGCTGTTGTAGACGGCGCCGTCGCGGCAATCGGGCTGAGCACGCATGCTTGCGCGATCGGGCAGGCGGCGGCCGCGATTTTCGCCAGCCATGCAAGCGGACGCAGCAAGGCAGAAATTACCGCATCGCTGTGCGACCTTGAGGCCTGGCTCGCGGGTGCTGCTGCATTGCCCGCCTGGCCCATGCTCGAACAGATCGCCGCGGCACGGAATTTCCCCGGTCGTCACGGCGCAATGCTTTTGCCGTGGAAGGCCGCCCTGGACGCGCTTTCCAGCGAGGCCACGCCCGGTTAGAGCGCAGGCTGTTCGATTGAGGGATGGGAGAATTTGCATGACCGAACCGGCCCGGCACCCAGATGTCCAGCCCAGTACCAGCGACATGCGCCTGGTTATCGCGGCATCGTCGATGGGCACGGTGTTCGAGTGGTATGATTTCTTCATCTACGGTGCACTTGGGGCGATCCTGACCAAGGCGTTTTTCCCTTCCGACAACCCGACACTGGCGACGCTGCTGTTCTGGCTGGTCTTTGCCGTCGGGTTCGGCTTCCGCCCGCTTGGTGCGGTTCTGTTCGGATTCCTGGGTGACCGGTTGGGGCGCAAATACACGTTCCTGGTCACGGTGACCCTGATGGGCATTGCCACCGCCGGGGTCGGACTGATCCCCTCGGCGTCAAGCATCGGGCTCGCCGCACCGGCGCTAGTGATCCTGCTGCGCATCCTGCAAGGCCTGGCCCTGGGCGGCGAATACGGCGGCGCTGCGGTCTATGTCTCTGAGCATTCACCGCCAGCGCGCCGCGGCTATTTCACCAGCTATATCCAAGCCAGCGTGGTCGGCGGTTTCGTGCTCAGCCTGATCGTCGTGCTGGCCTGCAAGGGCCTGATGAGCGCCGAGGTCTGGCAAGCATGGGGCTGGCGCATGCCCTTCCTGTTGAGCCTGGCGCTGCTGGCGATCTCGCTGTGGATGCGGCTCAAGCTTTCCGAAAGCCCGGTATTCCAGGCCATGCGCGACGAGGGTGAGCTGGCCGGCAACCCGTTTGTCGAAAGCTTTACCTACCCTGGTAACAAGCGGCGGCTGTTCATCGCATTGTTCGGCATCGCTGCGGGCCTGACGGTGATCTGGTACACAGCGATGTTCACCGGGCTGTCGTTCCTGACCACGGCAATGCGGGTCGAGGATACCCGGGCGCAGATCATCGTCGGGATTTCGGCGGCGCTGGGGATGGGTTTCTACCTGTGGTTCGGCCATCTGTCGGACCGGCTCGGGCGCAAGAAGCCGATCGTCTGGGGCTATGCCCTGACGCTTCTGGCGATGTTCCCGGCGTTCTGGCTGATGGGCGCCCACGCCAACCCCGGCCTGACGGCGGCAGCCGCGCGCGCGCCGGTGATCGTATCGGGCACCGATTGCACGTTCAGTCCCTTTGCCAGCGAACAGCAGACGCAGTGCGGCAAGCTGCTTGGCGATCTGTCCGCCCTGGGTGTGCCTTATTCGGTCAGCGGTGACGCCTATGGCGACGCGCGGATCAACGTTTCCGGGCGTGAGCTGCCGCTGGCGGACTATCTCTGGGACGACAAGGCTGCGCGGGGCAAGCAGCTCCAGGCGCTGCTTGCCCCATCGGGCTATGACCTGGCCAAGGTCAAGCCAACGCTGCAGGACAGCCTGATCATCGGGTTTGCATTGCTGGTCATGATGGCGCTGTCGGGGGCAACCTACGGCCCGGTCGCTGCCCTGCTGGCGGAGATGTTCCCGCCGCGGATTCGTTATTCCTCGATGTCGATCCCCTACCACATCGGAACGGGCTATTTCGGCGGCTTCCTGCCGTTCATCTCGGCCTATATCGTGGCCAAGACCGGCAATCCCTACAACGGATTGTGGTACACCTGGTTCGTCGTGCTGATGGCCTTCGTGGTCGCGGCATGGGGACTCAAAGGCGGTGCGCCGCGCGACTATGGTGACGATGCCGCCTGAACCGCCCCCCGCCGCGTTGCGGCTGACGATCGACCGCGATGCACTGGCCACCAACTGGCGCGCGCTTGACGGACTGTCCGGCACGGCCGCAGCCGGCGCTGCGGTCAAGGCCGATGCCTATGGCCTTGGCGTGGCGGCGACGGTACCGACGCTGTGGCAAGCCGGATGCCGCGATTTCTTCGTCGCGCATTGGTGTGAGGCTGCGCCAGTCGCGGCGCGGGTGCCGCCGGCCAGCGTTGCCGTGCTGCACGGCCCGCTGACGCCTCGCGATGCCCACTATGCCCGCGATCTTGGCGTGCGGCCGGTAATCAATTCGCTATCTCAGGCGCAGCGCTGGATCGAGGCAGGCGGCGGACTGTGCGACCTCATGGTCGACACCGGGATCAACCGTTTGGGACTGCCGATGGCTGCGCTGGGTGATCCGCTGATTGCGCACTTGCAGATCGATGTGCTGCTATCGCACCTTGCCTCTGCCGACGAGGATTCGCCGCTCAATGCAGTGCAGCTGGCGCGATGGCAGGAAGCGCGCAGGCACATCGCGCACCGCCGTGCCAGCTTGGCGAACAGCGCGGGTATTGCACTGGGCCCGGACTATCACGGTGATCTTACCCGCCCCGGCATAGCCCTCTATGGCGGCGTTCCCTGCGCCGCGCTTGAGGGAAAGCTTGCCCAGGTCGCCATGCCCGAGGCGGCACTGATCCAGGTCCGCGGTCTCGCCCCTGGGGACAGCGTCGGCTACAACGCCACCTTCACTGCGTCCCGCGCGATGCGGGTCGGCGTTGTGAGCCTGGGCTATGCCGATGGCTACCTGCGCTGCTGGTCGGGCAAGGGTGCGATGCGCGGTCACGGGCACGATCTGCCGGTACTGGGCCGCGTCTCGATGGACATGACCGTGATCGACCTAAGCACTGCGCCAGACCTGGGCGAGGGCGACTGGGTCGAGGTGGTCTATGATCTGCCGCGCTCGGCACAGCTGACCGGCCTGTCCCAATATGAACTGCTGACCGGCCTCGGCCGCCGTTTTGCGCGGTGATGCTGCGCAGCAAGGTTTTGTTGCAATGCCGTTGCTGCAAGTGCTAACGTTACGGAAAGCGGCGTTCGGGTCCGCAGGGGACATCTGATGAGCGAAGCCAGCGGCGATACCGTCATCATCAAGAAGTACGCCAACCGGCGGCTCTACAACACCAAGTCGTCAAGCTACATCACGCTGGATCACCTGGCCAAGCTGACCCGCGAAGGGATCGACTTCAAGGTGCTGGACGCCAAAACCGGCACCGATATCACCCATTCGATCCTGACCCAGATCATCATGGAAGAAGAAAGCGCCGGCGGCGAGCAGATGCTCCCCGTAAACTTCCTGCGCCAGCTGATCGGGATGTATGGCAATTCGATGCAGAGCCTGGTGCCGCATTATCTTGAAGCGTCGATGGAGAATTTCCGGTCCAACCAGGCCAAGCTGCGCGATGCGTTCGAGGCCAGCCTGGGCGCCAATCCGCTGGCCAAGCTGGCGCAACAGAACCTGGCGATGTTCAAGGCCGCAGCTTCGGCCTTTGTGCCGGGCCTGGCCGAAGACAAAGCGCCTGCAAAGGCATCGGACCGTGATGACGAGATTGCCGCGCTGCGTGCCCAGATGGCCGCGATGCAGGACAAGCTCGACAAGCTGGGCAAGTAACTACCCGCCGCAGGGTTTGAACCGCGGACGATAAACCGCTAACGGCGCGGCATGAGTCAACCGCCCGTCATTCGCCACGCCCTCAACGTCACCCGCGAAGCCGATTTCGCCGCCTGGTACCAGGACGTCATTTCCGAAGCCGAAATGGCCGAAGAAAGCGGCGTGCGCGGTTGCATGGTAATCAAGCCGTGGGGTTACGGCATCTGGGAACGCATCCAGAAGCTGATGGACGCGCGGATCAAGGCCGCCGGCGTCGACAACTGCTATTTCCCGCTGTTCATTCCGCTGAGCTATTTTGCCGAAGAAGCCGAGCACGTCGAGGGCTTTGCCAAGGAAATGGCGGTGGTCACCCATCACCGCCTGATCCAGGACGGCAAGGGCGGGCTGATCCCCGATCCCGAGGCCAAGCTGGAAGAGCCGTTGATCGTCCGCCCGACTTCGGAAACGGTGATCGGCAAGGCGATGGCGCGTTGGATCCAGTCGTGGCGCGATCTGCCGCTGCTGACCAACCAGTGGGCCAACGTCGTCCGCTGGGAAATGCGCACCCGGATGTTCCTGCGCACCAGCGAGTTCCTGTGGCAGGAAGGGCATACCGCCCACGCCGACAAGGCCGATGCCATGGCCGAGACGCTGCGCGCGCTCGAGATGTATCGCGAGGTCGCCGAAGACGACCTTGCCCTGCCGGTAATCGTCGGTGAAAAGCCCGAGAACGAGCGCTTCCCAGGCGCGGTTGCGACGTATTCGATCGAAGCGATGATGCAGGACGGCAAGGCGCTACAGGCCGGCACTTCGCATTATCTGGGGACCGGCTTCGCCGAGGCGGCGGGTATCCGCTATCAGGACCGGGACGGCCAGCAGACGCTGTGCCACACCACCAGCTGGGGGGTTTCGACCCGGATGATCGGCGGACTGATCATGGTCCACGGCGACGATGACGGGTTGCGCGTGCCGCCCAAGGTTGCACCGCAGCAGATCGTCATCCTGCCGATGCTGCGCGAGGATGACGGGGACGCCGCGCTGCTGGCCTATTGCGAAGACCTGCGCAACGCGCTGGCAGCGCAGAACACACTTGGCGAGCCTATCCGCGTCCTTCTCGACAAGCGCGCCGGCAAGGCGACGCAAAAGCGCTGGGCATGGGTCAAGAAGGGCGTGCCGCTGATCCTCGAGATCGGCGGGCGCGATGCAGCCGGCGGGCAGGTCTCTGTGGTCCGCCGCGACCGACTGTGGCGCCCGGATGGCAAGGTCAATTTCATTGCCCAGAGCCGCGACCTGTTCCTCAGCCAGGCCGCTGCCGAGTTGGAAGACGTGCAGCAATCGCTTCATGCCGAAGCGACGCAGCGCCGCGATGCCCAGATCGAGCGCGGGATCACCGACATGGCCGGGCTGGAGGCCTTCTTTGCCGAAACCAACCGCTATCCCGGCTGGGCCGAACTGGCCTGGTCGCGCCCGACCGGCGCGGCGCTCGAGGGCGTGGTGCAAAAGCTCAAGGCGCTCAAGCTGACGATCCGCAACACTCCGCTGGACGGTGCGCCAGTAACCGGTATCTGCCCGTTCACTGGCGAGCCTGCAGTCGAACGCATCTACGTCGCGCGGGCCTACTGACTTGGCCAAGGCGCAGCGCCCTCAGCCAGGTCTTCCCACCCGCAAGCAGGTCCTCGACTTCATCGCCGCCAGCGCCGAGCCCGCTGGCAAGCGCGAGATCGCCCGCGCTTTCGGCCTCAAAGGCCAGGAGAAGATCGCCCTCAAGGCGCTGCTCAAGGATATGGCCGAAGAAGGGCTGATCGACGGCAACCGCACCGCCTTTCACCGAATGGGCGGGGTTGCCAAGGTCACCGTGCTGCGGGTGGTCGACATAGAAGATGGCGAGGCCGTTGCAGTGCCGGACAGCTGGACGCCCGACGATGCCACGCCGCCGCCGCGCTTGCGGATCCGCGAGAAGGGTGCGCGCGGCGCGGCCCTGCGCAAGGGCGACCGCGTGCTCGCCCGGACCGAGGAAACCGCCACCGGGTGGATCGCCCATCCGATGAAGAAGCTGCCCACCCTGGCCGATCAGGTAATGGGCGTGGTCGAGATCGACAAGGCGGGGAAGGGCTGGCTGGCCCCGGTCGACAAGCGCGAGCGCAATGCGACGCCGATTTCCGATCTGGGCGGGGCCGAAGCCGGGCAGCTTGTTCTGGCGGAGCCCGCGGGCAAATCACCGCGCTCGGGGGTGAAAGTCACCGAAATCCTCGGCGATCCGCTTGCGCCCAAGGCATTCAGCCTGATCGCGATCCACAAGCACGGCATTCCCTTCGCGTTCCATCCGGAAACGGTGGCGGAGGCCGAACTGGCGGCAAGGCTGCCGGTCAGCGCCGACGCGCGCGAAGACCTGCGTCACCTGCCGATCGTCGCGATCGACCCCAGCGATGCCCGCGATCACGACGATGCGATCTGGGCCGAACCCGACGGCGAAGGCGGTTTTCGCGCGGTCGTCGCGATTGCCGATGTCAGCTACTACGTCCGGCCTGGCGGCGCGCTAGACCGCGAAGCCCGCAAGCGCGGAAATTCGGTCTATTTCCCCGACCGGGTGGTGCCGATGCTGCCCGAAGTGCTGAGCGCCGATGTCTGCTCGCTGCGGGCGGGCGAGCCGCGCGCGGCCATGGCCTGCCATCTGGAGATTGCAGCGAGTGGCAAGATCACCGGCTGGCGCTTTACCCGAGCGATCGTCCAGATCGACGAAGTCATTGCCTATGAAGAGGCGCAGCGTCGTATCGATGAAGGCGCGGCTGGCAAGAATCTCATCGACCTGTGGCAGGCCTGGCGCGCGCTGGAGAAGGCACGCAGCGACCGCGATCCACTGGCGCTGGAACTGCCCGAACGCCGCGTGGTGCTGAACGAGGCAGGCAAGATCGAGCAGATCGCCCTGCGCGAGCGGCTCGATGCGCACCGTGTGGTCGAGGATTTCATGATCGCTGCCAATGTCGCCGCAGCCAAGGCGCTGGAAAGCAAGGTCGCGCCGGTGGTCTACCGCATCCACGAGCCGCCGAGACGTGAAAAGCTGGTCGCGCTCAAGGACTATCTCGCCACCTTCGAGCGTAAGATCGCGCTGGGCCAGGTGATCACCCCGACGCTGTTCAATCGCCTGCTCAAGGACGTCAGCGACGAGAGCGAGAAAGCGCTGATCATGGAGGCGGTGCTGCGTAGCCAAACCCAGGCCTATTACGGGCCGCGCAATGCCGGGCATTTCGGACTGGCGCTGGGCAGCTATGCCCACTTCACCTCGCCGATCCGGCGCTATGCCGACCTGCTGGTGCACCGCGCGCTGGTCGATGGCTTTGCGCTGGAGCAACCGAGGCCAAAAGGCGACCTTCCGCCCGCCTCAGGGCTGTCAGATCGCGACCGCGAGAACCTGACCCGGGTCAGCGAAGCTATCAGCGCCGCCGAGCGCCGCGCGATGGAGGCCGAGCGCGAGACCATCGACCGTTATGTCGCCGCCTGGCTGTCCAAGCGGGTGGGCGAGGTCTTCGATACCCGCGTCACCGGGGTGCAGCGCTTCGGCCTGTTCGCCACGATCATCGAGCTGGGCGGGGACGGACTGGTCCCGGTCTCGGTGCTGGGCGACGAGCGATTCTTTTACGATGAGAAAGCCCAGGTGCTGGAAGGCGAGCGCAGCCGCACCCGCTATGCGCGGGGGCAGCTGATGCGGCTCAAGCTGGCCGAGGCCAATCCGCTGACCGGTGCGCTGAAGTTCGAGCCCGAAGGCGGCAGCGGTTCACGGATCGAACCGCGCGGACGCCCGTTACCGCTCAAGAAGAAGGGCGCGCACTTGGCCGGCAAGCGCGGCCGCCCCGGCAACATTCGCCATCAGGGCAAGAAGCGTTAGCCCAAACGGTCGAGATCGCCGTCGGTCAGTCCGCCAGGGATAACGTAGAGCGGGCAGGGCAGGTGCCCGGCCATGGCGGTGAAGTGCGACACCAATGGGCCGGGCCCGCCTCCTCCGGCCGCGCCCAGCACCAGCGCCGACACCTCGGGATGTTCGGCCAGGTACTCGCGGATCACCTGTTCGCCATTGCCGGTCTTGACCGCAATCGCCGGCATCTGCCCGCCTTCGCTGAGCAGGCTGCCCGCCGCAGTGGTGACCAGCGCCTCGGCCCGGGCGCGAGCCTCTTCCTCGATCGTCGCCTGGATGCTGCCGAAAGCGACGAAGGGCTGGCGCGGGACCAGGGCCAGCAGATGGACCTGCCCGCCGGTCCGCGCGGCACGGCGCGCGGCAAAGTGCAGCGCGGTGCTCGCCTCGTCGGTTTCGTCCATGATGACCAGATAAACCCGCATGCTTCCCCCGCTTGTCGCGACCTATCCGATACAAACGTATTCTGCGCAAGCACCTTGCCGAACGGCGACATTTTGGCCAATGACGGTGCATTGCCAGCGCCCGCAAGAGGACCGGATTCCGCCCATGCCGATCGAAATCAAGATGCCCGCCCTGTCCCCCACCATGGAGGAGGGCACGCTGGCCAAGTGGCTGGTCAAGGTTGGCGACACGGTTTCATCGGGCGACATCATGGCCGAGATCGAGACTGACAAGGCGACGATGGAATTCGAAGCGGTCGACGAAGGGGTAATTACATCGATTACTGTTGCCGAGGGCAGCGAGGGCGTGAAGGTCGGCACGGTCATCGCCACGATCGCCGGCGAGGATGAGGATGCCAGTGCGGCGCCTGCTGCGAAGGCGGCCGCTCCGGCACCCAAGGCGGAATCCGTGGCTGAGACCAAGCCTTCCGCGGCCCCGCCAGCCTCGGCTCCGGTGAAGCCAGCGATGGCCAGTGGCGACCGTATCGTCGCGTCCCCCCTTGCCAAACGGATTGCCGAGCAGAAGGGCGTCGACCTCAAGAGTGTGAAGGGCAGCGGCCCGAATGGCCGGATCGTCAAGGCCGATGTCGAGGGCGCGCAACCGGGCTCGGCTTCCGTTGCTCCTGTCGCTTCGGCGCCCGCAGCCAGCGCGCCGGTCCCCGATTTCGGCATTCCCTACGAAGCCGAAAAGCTCAACAATGTCCGCAAGACCATCGCTCGCCGCCTGACCGAAGCCAAGCAGACCATCCCCCACATCTACCTGACGGTCGACGTCCGGCTCGATGCCCTGCTCAAGCTGCGCGGCGAGCTCAACAAGGCGCTTGAGCCTGATGGGGTCAAGCTGTCGGTCAACGACCTGCTGATCAAGGCGCTGGGCAAGGCGCTGCTGCGCGTGCCGAAGTGCAATGTCAGCTTTGCCGGGGACGAACTGCGCAAATACAGCCGCGCCGACGTCTCGGTCGCGGTCGCCGCGCCTTCGGGCCTGATCACCCCGATCATCCTCGATGCCGCCAGCAAGGGCGTCGCCCAGATCAGCACCGAGATGAAGGCGCTGGCCGACAAGGCGCGCGAGGGCAAGCTGATGCCGCACGAATACCAGGGCGGCACCGCCAGCCTCTCCAACCTCGGTATGTTCGGGATCAAGCAGTTCGAAGCGGTGATTAACCCGCCCCAGGCGATGATCATGGCAGTCGGCGCGGGCGAGAAGCGGCCCTACATCGTCGAAGACGCGCTCGCCGTCGCCACGGTCATGTCCGCCACCGGCAGCTTCGACCACCGCGCCATCGACGGCGCCGACGGGGCGCAGCTGATGCAGGCGTTCAAGGACCTGGTCGAGGCGCCGCTGGGGCTGGTGGCCTGAGGCCGTCATGGCCGAAAGCCTCGTCATTCGCGCGACGGCCATGCCGACCGACCTCAACCCTTATGGCGGGGTGTTCGGCGGCTGGCTGATGAGCCAGCTGGCGCTCGGTGCGGGATCGCTGGCTTCGCGGATCGGACGGAGCAAGGCCGTGGTGGTCCATGCCAGCGACTTCACCTTTCCCGGTACCATGGCCGTGGGGGACGAGCTGTCGGTCTATGCCGAAGTCATTGCCACCGGCCGCACATCGCTGACTGTCGCTGCCCGCGGCGAGGGCCGGGAGCGCAACGGCGAAGCGCTGACCGAAGTCGCCAGGGGACAATTCAAATTCGTGCTGCTGGACGAGAACGACCGTCCGCGCGCACTCGATGGAGCTGATTGAAAATGGCAGACCAATACGACCTCATCGTGCTCGGTTCCGGCCCTGGCGGCTATGTCGCGGCGATCCGCGCGAGCCAACTGGGACTGAAGGTCGCGATTGTCGAGCGCGAGCTGCTCGGCGGGATCTGCCTCAACTGGGGGTGCATCCCGACCAAGGCCCTGCTGCGCTCAGCCGAGATCTATCACTACATGAGCCACGCCAAGGATTACGGCCTGGCCGCGGAAAAGATCAGCGCCGACCTCAACGCCGTGGTCGCGCGTAGCCGCGGGGTGGCCAAGCAGCTCAACCAGGGCGTCACGCACCTGATGAAGAAGAACAAGATCGCCGTCCACATGGGCACCGGCGTTCTGAAAGGCGGCGGCAAGCTGGAAGTGACCGGCGAGAAGGGGGCCGAGACCCTGACCGCCAAGCACATCATCGTCGCCACCGGCGCACGGGCGCGCGACCTGCCCTTCGCCAAGGCCGATGGCAACCGGGTGTGGACCTATCGCCACGCGATGACGCCGAAGGAAATGCCGAGCAAACTGCTGGTCATCGGCTCGGGCGCGATCGGGATCGAATTCGCCAGCTTCTACAACGACATGGGCGCCGAAGTGACCGTGGTCGAGATGATGGACCGGATCGTCCCGGTCGAAGATGCCGATGTCTCCGCCTTCCTCGAAAAGGCGCTGAAGAAGCAGGGCATGACGATCCTGACCGGGGCCGGGGTCGAAAGCCTCGATGTCGGCAAGACCGGGGTCAAGGCGAAGATCAAGTGCAAGGACGGCAAGGTGGTCGACGGCGATTTCAGCCATGTCATCGTCGCGGTCGGGATCGCCCCCAACACCGAGAATATCGGACTTGAAGCACTGGGCGTGAAGGCCGAGCGCGGGATCATCGCGATCGACGGCATGGGCCGCACCAATGTGGCGGGCGTGTGGGCGATCGGCGACGTCACCCCCGGGCCGTGGCTGGCGCACAAGGCCAGCCACGAAGGCGTGATAGCGGCCGAGGCCATTGCCCAGGCGCTGGGCAACAAGGATGTCCACCCGCACGCCATGGACAAGGCCAACATCCCCGGCTGCACCTATTGCCATCCGCAGATTGCCAGCGTCGGCCTGACCGAGGCGAAGGCCAAGGAAGCGGGTTACGAGGTCAAGGCGGGTACATTCCCGTTCATCGGCAACGGCAAGGCAATCGCGCTGGGCGAGGCCGAGGGCTTCATCAAGACCGTGTTCGACGCCAAAACCGGGGAACTGCTGGGCGCGCACATGATCGGCGCCGAAGTGACCGAGCTGATCCAGGGCTATGTCGTGGGCAAGACGCTGGAGACCACGGAAGCAGAACTGATGAACACGGTCTTCCCGCACCCGACCCTGTCCGAAATGATGCATGAAAGCGTGCTGGCAGCTTACGGGCGTGCACTACACTTCTAGGTTCCGAACTTAACCACGCGGTTAAGAAACTGCTGGATCGAACGCGCGGTATGGTATCTATTCCCGTCAACGGCCGCAAAGGCCCGTGGAGGGGAACATCATGGAAGATACGTCGACAGCGCCCGAAGTGGTGCCAGCGCCCGGACCGCTTGCCGGCTTGGTCATTCTGCTCATAGTCGTGGTGCTACTGGTCGCCTATATGGCGATCGCGCTCAATTTCGTCGCCGACACCGCGCTGGTCGGCGGCTTCATGCTGCTGTGGTTCTGGGCCAACAATGGCCAGCTAGAAATTGCCCGGTTTCCCGCCGCCCTGATCGGATCGGTGACGGGAATCGGCATCGCCTGGTTCCTGGTCTACGGGCCTGCGCATATGGGCGGGCTGGGGATCGCCCTGGCACTCGGAGCGCTTCTTCTGGGGCTTTATCTCGACATCACGAAACTTGCGCCGATGATCGTCAACAACGCCACGATGCTGTTCGTCACCCTCGCAGCCGCGCCGCTGGTGCAGCTGCACGTCAACTGGGTCCAATTGCTGCTGACCACTGTGCTGGGCGGGCTGTTCTTTGCCGGGACGATCGAGGGGATCAAGCGGATCGCGGCAAGGTTTACCCCGCCGGATTGAAATTGCCTGGCGGACAGGGTGGGATTCGAACCCACGGTGAGCTTGCACCCACGGCGGTTTTCAAGACCGCTGCCTTAAACCACTCGGCCACCTGTCCTCTAATCGCGCCCGCTAGCGCGTGACTTGGCGATTGTCACGCCCTTAGCGGTTTTCATCTGCAGCGGCCTGTGCGAAACCCAGCGCAATGAAGTTGTTGCGCCTCCTCCGCCTGACCGTTCCCGTTGCTGCCGTGCTCGCTGCATTTTCTGCGCCGGGCATCCCTGCCGAAGCCCAGGTCGAGCCGCAATCCGAGCAAAGCTTTGACGGCTATCTGCAATTGCTTGCCGCGCGGGCCCGGGGCGAGGGGGTGAGCGAAGCAACGATCAACCAGATGATCAGCGGGCTTACGTTTAACCCGCGGGTCATTGCGCTCGATCAGGCTCAACCCGGATCGACGCCGGGTTCGCCGCCGGCCTTTTGGCCCTACTACCGCGACCATGTCGACGCCGCGCGGATTTCCGGCGGCCAGCGCACTTTGCGCGACAGCGCAGCACTGCTGCCGCGGATCGAGGCGCAATATGGTGTGCCGGGCAAGGTGATCGTGGCGATCTGGGGGCACGAAACCAATTATGGCAGCTACAAGGGCGACTTCGATCTGGCCCGCTCGCTCGCCACGCTGGCCTATGAAGGGCGCCGCCGTGATCTGTTCGCCAGCGAATTCGTCGCGCTGCTCAAGATGGTCGATCGCGGGGTGCCGCGCCAGCGCCTGGTCGGCAGCTGGGCCGGTGCCTTTGGCAATCCGCAGTTCCTTCCCTCGGTCTATCTGCGGGTCGCTCGCGACGGCGACGGCGATGGCGACGCGGATATCTGGAATGATCGCGCCGATACCCTGGCATCCATCGCCAACTATTTCAGCGACGCCGGTTGGCGGCGCGGCGAACCTTGGGGCGTAAAGGCATCGGTGCCCGCTGCGCTCGACCGGTCGCTGCTGACGTCGCGGCTCAGCGCTCCGTCCTGCCCGCGGGTTCATGCCCGTCATTCGGTGTGGAAGACCGTTGGCGAGTGGCGCGGTTTGGGTATCACGCCGCAGACGGCAATCGGCGATTCGACTTTGGCCGTCCTGTTTGAACCCGACGGTCCGGGAAATGGCGCTTTCCTGTTAACCGGGAATTACAGGGTTATCCTCCAGTATAACTGCTCGAACTACTACGCACTTTCCGTGGGGTTGCTTGCAGATGAGATTGCCCGTTAACCGTAGTCTGCCGCTTGCGGCACTGATCCTTGTGACCGCCTGCGGGGGAGGCGCCTCCGTCAGGGATGTGCCCGCGCCCCTGGCCAATGGTCCTTCGGCCGACTATCCGATGGTGTTGGGGCCGCAGTTCTCGGTCGACGGGGTGACCTATACCCCGGCCGATACAATGAACTATGATGCCGTCGGCTTTGCCGGGATTTCGGCCGAAGGCGGATCGGGCGTGTCCGGTTCGCACCGGACCTTGCCGCTGCCCAGCTATGTCGAAGTGACCTCGCTTGAATCCGGCAAGACGGTCCTGGTGCGGATGGAGCGGCGCGGTCCGATGACGGGATCGCAGTTGGTCGAACTATCGCCGGGCGCGTTCGCGCAGCTTGGCATGGCGGGATCGACCCGCAACGCGGTGCGGGTGCGCCGGGTCAATCCGCCCGAGGTCGAACGCGCCATGCTGCGCAGCGGCCAGCAGGCACCGGCCCGGATGGATACGCCCAAGTCACTGCTTGTCGTGCTGCAGCGCAAGCTTGATCAGCAGATGGGTGTCGTGACGCCGCCGCCCGCTCCGGTGCCCGAAGCCGCAGCATCGCCGGCTCCTGCCGTTACTCCGAACAAACCGCCCAAAGCACCGGCAAAGCCGGCAAAGTCGGCGCCTAAGCCTGCGGTCACCGGAAAACCGGATTCGGCATCGTCTAAAACCGACATCAAGCCCGCCGCAACGCCCAAGCCCGTCGAACCCAAGGTCGCTGCCAAGGGCACCTGGTATGTCCAGATCGGTACTTTCGCCAGCAAGGCGAACGCCGATGCCGCCGCCAAAAAGGCCGGAGCGACCGTGGTTCAATCGGGCAAACTGTGGCGAGTGCGCAGCGAGCCTTTTGTCGCTGAGGACAAGGCCGGACCGGCGCTGGCGAAGGCCAGGGCCGCCGGGTATAGCGACGCAAGAATCCAGCGCGCGGACTAAGGCCTTGCCGAACCCGCGCTTAGCCGCGGGGGAAGCAGCAATGAGATTTGCGGGCGGCGCGCTGCTGGTCGTGGCAGCGACGGCCTTGCCGCTGCGGGCATCCGCGCCAGGTCAGCTTGCACCCGCCTGTCCGGGTCCGGCGGCGCGCATTCCCCACGCATTGCTTGTCGATCTGTCGGCGGGGCGCACCCTGTGCGCACACGGCAGTAACGTCGTCTTTCCGCCCGCGTCGATGACCAAGGCGATGACTGCACTGGTCATCTTCGATCTGATCAAGGCGGGCAAGCTGGATGAGAATGAACTGGTCACCGTGCGGCCCGGAACAGCCAGCGCCTGGGCCGGAAAGGGCACCACGCTCAATCTGCGGCCGGGCGAGCAGGTAAGCATCGGTCAGCTCCTGATGGGCACCTTGACCGTCTCCGCCAACGATGCCGCCGTGGCCTTGGCCGAAAGTGCCAGCGGCAGCACCGAAGACTTCGTTGCCGCGATGAATGCGCGGGCCCGGTCGCTGGGCATGCGCAGCAGCCGCTTCGGCACGCCCAACGGCTTTCCCGATCGGGGTAGAACAGCGGTCAGCGCCGCGGATATGGCCCGCCTTGCCGAAACCCTGATCAACGACCATCCCGATCTCTACCGCCGCTATATCGGCAAGAAGACGATGGACTGGCGCGGTGCGACGCTCAGCAGCCACGATCCCTTTGCCGGCGTTCTGTCCGGTGCTGACGGGATCAAGACCGGGCATACCTTTGAAGCCGGGTTCAACTTTCTTGGCGCGGTCCGGCGCGATGGACGGCGTCTGGTGCTGGTGATCGGCGGAGCGCGGACCGATACCGACCGCGCCAACGCCGCCCGCGGCATGGCCGAATGGGGCTATGCCGCATGGGATAGCCGGCCGTTCCTGAATACGGGCATGATTGTCGGTGCAGCCAGGGTCCAGGGCGGCGCGGCGCGCAGCGTTCCTCTGACCGTGCCGCGCTCATTCACGCTGGCCACGATGAAGGGAACCGGCACCGCTGTGCGTGGAACCATCGTCTATGATGGTCCGCTGCGAGCACCATTGGCCCAAGGGCAGCACGTTGCCCGGCTGCGCATCACGACAGCTGCAGCGGGCAGCTATGACCTGCCGCTCGTAGCGGCGCGGGCCGTCGGCAAGGCGGGAGCAATCGACAGGATCGTCAATGGCCTGCTAGGGCTGCTGCCATGACGACCGGGAAATTCATCGCGCTGGAAGGTGGGGAAGGGGCGGGAAAGTCCACCCAGGCGCGCCTGCTCGCTGAAGCACTGACCCGGCGCGGGATCGCCTGCGTCGTCACGCGCGAGCCTGGCGGAACCCCCGGGGCAGAGGCAATCCGCGCCTTGCTCCTCGGTCTCGACGGCGATGGCTGGCACCCGCGGGCCGAGGCGCTGCTGTTTGCCGCTGCGCGCTCGGATCATGTCGATCGGTTGATCCGGCCGGCCCTGGCAGCGGGAACCTGGGTCATCTGCGATCGCTTCGTCGATTCGAGCCGCGCCTATCAAGGCGGCGCGGGGGGGCTGTCGGACACCGACATCCAGGATCTGCACCGAATCGGCAGCGACGGTCTGCTGCCCGATCTGACCTTGCTGTTCGAAGTGGCACCGGAAGCGGCGCAGCGGCGTCTGGCCGCACGCGATTCGGGCGGAGCTGATCGGATCGGCGGACGCGATGCAGCCTATCACGCGAATGTAGCCGCAGCCTTTGCCCGGTTCGCCGAAGCAGAGCCGCGGCGCTTCGCGAGGATCGATGCGAATGGCGCGCCAACCGAGGTTCATGGCCAGGTTCTCTGCGCACTGGCGCCGCTGCTGGACCCCGCGTGACCATGCTGACCGGCCATGACGAACCCTGGCGCGCCTGGCATGATGCGATGGGTTCGGCGCGCATGCACCACGCGTGGATTCTGGCCGGGATGAAGGGCGTTGGCAAAGGCGCCTTCGCCCGCGCTGCCGCCGCCCAGCTTGTCGCCGAACCGGGCCTGGCGCAGCCGCCATGGGAGGTTCACCCGGACATCATCGTGCTTGATCATCTGCCTGCCAACGACGCCGAGGAAGAAAAGCGCGCTGACGGCAAGCCATGGCAGAAAAAGCGCAACATCACGATCGATCAGGTTCGCCGCATGCAGGCGCGCCTGGTCACGCGTCCTACGCTGGGCGCGCGCCGCGCGGTGATCATCGATCCCGCTGACGACATGGAGAAGGGCGCGGTCAACGCGCTGCTCAAAAGTCTGGAAGAACCGCCCGCAGGCACTTTCTTCCTGCTGGTTGCGCACCGGCCGGGCCGGCTCCTGCCGACGATCCGCTCGCGCTGCCGTGTGCTGCGCTTTGCCCCGCTGGATGCGCGACAGGTCGACAGGATCCTGCAAAGCGAAGCACCGCAAGCTGACGCCGCGACCCGCGCTGCGGCGATTGCTGCAGCCGAGGGGTCGCCCGGCGCGGCGCTGGCCTTTGTCGAGCAGGACCTTGGCGTACTGCACACCCTCATGCGACGTCTGACCGAGGAAGGCGACGATCATCTGGGCCTGCGCGGGGCCATGGCGGATGCCATCGGCGCGCGGCCTGATCGTGAGCGGCAGCAGGCGGCTATCGACCTGGCCCGCGCGGTCGTTGCGGCGGAATTGTCCAAAGGCGCACCGCCACGCCAGGCCCGGGTCATCGCAGCGCATGGTGAGTTGACGAAGCTGGCCGGACAGGCCGCGACCTATAACTTCGATCCCGGGCTGCTGGTTATGGAGATTGGCGGGTTGCTGGCATCCCTTGCCATGCCTAGAGAGACGGCCTGAGCCTCTATTTCGGAAAGATTCTCCCGGCCATGGCCGAACCGTTCTACATCACCACCGCGATTTCCTATCCCAACGGCAAGCCGCATATCGGCCACGCCTATGAGGCGATCGCCGCCGATGTCATCGCCCGGTTCCAGCGCCAGATGGGCCGCGACGTGCGATTCCAGACCGGGACCGACGAACACGGCCTGAAGATGGCGCAGAAGGCGCGCGAACTCGGCTTGGAACCGAAGCAGCTGGCCGACCAGATGTCGCAGCATTTCATTGATATGTGCGATGGCCTGAATGTGTCTTATGACGTATTTCAGCGCACCACGGAACCGCGCCACCACAACGCCTCTCAGGAACTTTGGCGGCGGATGGAAGCCAGCGGCGACCTCTATCTCGACCGCTATGAGGGCTGGTACTCGGTTCGCGACGAGGCCTACTACGACGAGAGCGAACTGATTGCTGGCGAGGGGGGCGACAAACTGTCGCCCCAGGGTACGCCCGTAGAATGGACAGTCGAGGAAAGCTGGTTCTTCCGTCTGTCCGCTTACCAGGACAAACTGGTAGCGCTGCTGGAGAACGAGGATTTCGTCCGTCCCGAAAGCCGGCGGAATGAAATGCTGGCCTTTGTGAGGTCGGGACTGCGCGATCTGTCGATCTCGCGCACCAGTTTCGACTGGGGCGTCAAGGTTCCGGGCAGCGACAATCACGTGATGTACGTATGGGTCGATGCGCTGACAAATTACCTGACCGGCCTTGGCTTTCCTGATGAGAGCGGCGACTTTGCGCGGTATTGGCCATGCAACCTGCATTTGATCGGCAAGGACATTACCCGCTTTCACACGGTCTATTGGCCAGCTTTCCTGATGAGCGCGGGGATTGCGCTACCTCGGCACGTGTTCAGCCATGGTTTCCTGCTTAATCGTGGACAGAAGGAATCCAAGTCGCTGGGCAATGTTACCGACCCGATGGGTCTGGCCGAGCGCTTTGGTGTGGATTCGCTGCGCTATTTCCTGATGCGCGAAGTCGCCTTCGGGCAGGACGGATCTTATTCGGTCGAAGCCATCGTCGCCCGCTGCAATGCGGAACTTGCCAACAGCTTCGGGAACCTCGCACAGCGGACACTCTCGCAGATCTTCAAGAACTGTGACGGCTATCTCCCTGAAATTACTGAGCACGCGGCGGAAGATTTCGCCCTGTTCGAACTGGTTGACGAGGCAGCCACCAAGCATCTTCCCGAAAGTTTCGCCGCGCTCGAGTTCTCGGTCGGCCTCGAACACTGGATGGCGGCGATCTTCGCCTGCAACCAGTATGTCGATGCCCAGGCACCCTGGACCCTGCGCAAGACCGACCCGGCGAGGATGCAGACGGTCCTGGCCACACTGTTCATTTCGATCGCGCAACTGGCGGTGGCGGCGATCCCGGTCATGCCTGACAGCGCCGCGAAACTGCTCGATCAGATGGGCATCGCGCCGGAATTGCGCTCCTACGCGGCGATTCAGTCGCACTGGTATTCGCCGCTCGCCGAAAGCGGGTTCAGGCTGTCGCAGCCGGTTGGCGTGTTCCCGCGGCTTGAAGCGCCTGTCGAGGACGCCTGATGCTGATCGATTCGCACTGTCACCTTGAATACAAGGGCCTGGTCGAGGATCAGGCCGGGGTGCTGGCGCGGGCCCGAGCGGCCGGGGTAGGAGGCTTCCTGTCGATCTCGACCCGGCAGCGCGAATGGGACCAGGTGATCGCAACCGCAGAACGGGAAAGCGACGTCTGGGCCAGCGTCGGGATCCACCCGCACGAGGCCGACGGTCATGCCGACATGGGTGAAGCCGCGCTGGTGGAGGCGACCGAGCATCCCAGGGTCATCGCAATCGGAGAGACCGGGCTCGACTATTATTACGACCATTCGGATAGAGACACGCAGAAAGCATTGTTCCGTAAACACATTTCTGTCGCACGCGAAACAGGTTTGCCGTTGATCATCCATACTCGTGAGGCCGAGCACGACACGGCAACAATCCTGCGCGACGAGATGGAGAAGGGCGCTTATCCCGCGCTGATCCATTGTTTCACCGCCTCAGCCGACTTTGCCCGCACCGTGCTTGATCTCGGTTTGACGATTTCGATATCCGGGATCGTGACGTTCAAGAACGCCAAGGACTTGCAAGCCATAGCTGCGGACATTCCGGACGATCGTTTACTGGTCGAAACCGATGCACCGTTCCTGGCACCTGTGCCGCATCGTGGACAGGTCTGCGAACCGTCGTTTGTGGCTGACACGGCGCGATTTGTGGCGGACTTGCGCGGCGTTTCGTCTGAATTTCTGGCCGAAACGACGACGCGCAACTTCGCGAGGCTGTTCGGCAAGGCCGCCCTGTGAAGCTGCTGATGCTTGGCAGTGGGACCTCGACCGGGGTTCCGCGGATCGGCAACGACTGGGGCCTGTGCGATCCGGCTGAGCCACGGAACCGTCGCAGCCGCGTGTCGATCATCGTTGAGAGTAACGACGGTCAACGGTTGCTGGTCGATACTTCGACCGATTTGCGGGCACAGTTGCTGGTGAACGGCATCGACCGGATCGACGCGGTGTTCTGGACCCACGATCACGCCGATCATTGCCACGGCATCGATGATCTGCGGCCGATGCGCTATGGCCGCGCCGGGCCAATCCCGGGCTATGCCGCAAGCGAAACCGTACGCCGCTTGCGCCAGCGCTTCGGCTACGTTTTTGCCGGCCAGTTCGGCTATCACACCCTGGTAGAACTCGATACATTGGACCGGCTGCGGATGTGCATGGGCTTTGGCATCGCCAGCTGCCAGATGCCGCACGGTCCGGCACAAAGCACGGCCTTTCGCTTCGATTGTGATGGAAAGACAATCGGCTATGCGACAGACTTCAGCGAGATTACGCGTGAAATGGTCGATCTGTTCCGTGGCACCGATTTGCTCGTGGTCGATTGCCTGCGCCGCGAACCGCATCCGACCCATGCGCATCTGGCCATGGCGCTTGAGTTGATCGAGGTCTGCCGGGTTGGCAAAGGCGTGTTGACGCATCTCGACAAGTCGATGGACTTTGCCACTGTGTCTGCAGAGGTGCCGCCGCACGTGCTTGTCGGCTATGACGGACTGGGGCTTGCGGCATGAGCAACGGCGAGATTGTCTTCGCGCTTGTGGCGACGGTCTTGGTGCTGATCATCAATCTGCGCGCGCTTGCCGCGCATCGCTTGTCGCGAAGCAGGATGGTCAGCATGGGGCTGATCTGGATCGGGATTATCATCGTGGTCGCGGCAGTTGCACGCTATCTCGCCGGATAGAGCCACACTGATCACTCTCGTATTTAACATAATATATATTATCAATCTCAGATGATCGAGCCAGCCATGCCCCCTCTCGACCGCCTCCTCTCGATAATGGCCCGGCTGCGCGACCCGCAGCACGGTTGCGAATGGGACCTCGCGCAAAGCTTTGCCACGATTGCGCCATACACCATCGAAGAAGCCTATGAGGTCGCCGACGCGATCGAGCGCGATGACATGGCCGCGCTCAAGGATGAGCTTGGCGACTTGCTGCTCCAGGTCGTGTTCCATTCCCGCATGGCGGAGGAAGACGGTCTGTTCGATTTCGACGCCGTCGCTGAAGCAATCAGCGCCAAGATGGAAACCCGCCATCCGCACATCTTCGGCGATGGCACGTCCGGCCGTGATGGCCGCGAGGAACGCTGGGAACGCCTGAAAGCCGATGAACGCGCTGCCAGGGGCGCGACCAGCGCGATGGATGACGTTGCCCTTGCCCTCCCCGCATTGATGCGCGCCGAAAAACTGCAGAAACGAGCCGCGCGGCAGGGGTTCGACTGGCCCGATCGCGCAGGCCCGGTTGACAAGCTTATCGAGGAAGTCGGCGAATTGGCCACCGCCAGAACAAAAGAAGAACGCGCTGAGGAAGCCGGTGACCTGCTTTTCGCCGCGGTCAATGTCACGCGCGCCTATGGCGTCGCCCCGGAAGACGCGTTGCGCGCCGCCAATCGCAAATTCGAGCGGCGCTTTCGCGCGATGGAAGCGCTCGCCACAAATCGCGGCACGGACTTCGCCGCGCTGTCCCTCGATCAGCAGGAGTCGCTGTGGGTTGACGTTAAGAAGTCAGAGCCGGGTAAAGCGCCCTAGCTCGCGGGGTTCGAGCCGCACTGCCACCCGGCGCAGCGGGCCGCGCTCATCTTCGCCGGCGTCATCCTCGGACACTACTTCCCCATGCGCGTGCAGCCAGGCGAGGCGCTGGCCGTCGCTGAGCGGCAGCACAAAAGTGTGCAGGCGCGCCCCCTGGGTCAGCAGCTTGCCAATGGTTTCAAGCAGCGCCGCGCAACCCTGCCCGGTCAGTGCCGACAGCGGCACGATAACGTCATCGGGATGGACGGCCATCTGCTCGGTCAGATCTGCGGCGCGCTCCTCATCAAGCAGGTCCCACTTGTTCCACGCTTCGACGATCGGGATCGGTGGCGCATCGCTTTCGCTGTCCAGCAGGCCGAGGTCGGCAAGGATCGCCAGAACTTCGTTCTTCTGCGCCTGGCTGTCGGGATTGGCGATATCGCGGACATGGACGATGACGTCGGCGGCCGTCACTTCTTCCAAAGTCGCGCGAAACGCGGCGACAAGCTGGGTTGGCAGATCGGAGATGAACCCCACGGTGTCCGACAGGATCGCCTTGTCCAAGCCCGGCAGGCGGATCCGCCGCATGGTCGGATCGAGCGTGGCGAAAAGCAGATCCTCTGCCATCACCTCCGCCCCGGTCAGCCGGTTGAACAGGGTCGACTTGCCGGCATTGGTATAGCCGACCAGTGCGATCACCGGCCACGGTGCCTTTTCGCGGCGGCTGCGGTGCAGCCCGCGGGTGCGGCGGACCTGTTCCAGCTCACGCCGCAGGCGTGCCATGCGGTCGCGGATCATCCGCCGGTCGGCCTCGATCTGGGTTTCGCCCGGTCCCCCAAGAAAGCCGAAGCCGCCACGCTGCCGTTCAAGGTGGGTCCACGAGCGGACCAGGCGGCCGGCCTGATAATCAAGGTGCGCCAGTTCGACCTGTAGCCGCCCTTCGGCGGTTGCCGCACGCTCACCGAAGATCTCGAGGATGAGGCCGGTGCGATCGATCACCTTGCGTTTCAGCTTGTCTTCAAGGTTTCGCTGCTGGATCGCGGTGAGCGATCCGTCGACGATCAGCAGCTCGGCCTCGCCCTGGTTGCAGGCGACATCGATATTCTGGATCTGCCCTTCCCCGAACAGCGTGCCGGCGCGTGCCTCGCGGATCGGGATGGCCACGGCGTCGACCACCTCGAGCCCGATCGCCAGAGCCAGACCGCGTGCTTCTTCCAGGCGTGCAGCGGTATCGATCGACGCAGAGCCGCGTCCCCGAAATTCAGGGTAGACCACCAGCGCGCGGGCGCCGCGGGCTACGTCTTCACGGTTGTCGTCAAGAAAGCTCAGCTGGCATCACCTTCGCCGCCGTCCCAGTCCTCGCCGGTCAGGTCGACCGGGCTGAGCGGCTGGATGGTCGAAACCGCGTGTTTGTAAGCCAGCTGAACATAGCCTTCGCGTTCGAGAAGCATGCAGAACAGGTCATAGGCGGCGACGCGGCCCTGCAGCATCACCCCGTTGACCAGGAACATGGTCACCTGCACCCCGGACGACCGGACGCTGGACAGGAACACGTCCTGCAGCAGGCGCATCTTCTTGCCGCCTTCTGCCGTGCCGCCGAACTGGCGCACGTCAACCGGCTGGCTGGGCATGATCGTGGATACTGCGTGCTTGTAGACCAGCTGCGACTGGCCATCGCGGCGCAGCAGGATGGCCCAGTCGGCCCGAAGCTGCGATTTTGGTCATCTTGGAGAACACGTCGGGAACGGGCTGGTTGTTGTTGACGATCGCCCATGCGAGGAACGACGTTCCGCTCCGATAAGGGAGCGGCGTTATGAGCCTTGGCGTTTCGAGTGGGGATCTGATCGGCTCCTGGAGCCTGAGTTTTTCGGACATCGCGTTCGTGACCGGCAAAGCGGAGACGGCACGACTGGGATTGGCGGTTCAGCTTAGATTTTTCGCCGGGCATGGCTTCTTTGTGCCGGATCATGCGTCGATACCCTCCGACGGTGTCTTGTATCTGGCGGAGCAACTTGGTCTCGATGCCAAATCCGTGAACCACTATGATTTTTCCGGGCGCACCGCCCGCCGGCATTGCGCGGAGATTTTGCGGCATCTCGGGTTCCGCCGTATGACGCAGACGGATCGCAGGGCGTTGTCGAGGTGGATTTCCGACGATCTTTGTGCGGGCGGGCAGCCGATCAATGCCATGCTCGAGCATGTTTTCCTGTGGTGCCGCGACCGCCGTATCTATGGGCCGTCGCGCAAGGAGCTGGAACGCCTCGTCCGTTCGCAACGACACCTCTATCTGGAGGCCCTGTTGGCCCGAGTCCGCGATCGGCTTGCGCCGGATGCGGTCGCCTTGCTGGAAGCCTCGCTCGCCGATCCCGATGGCCCGACCGGCTTCAACACGATGAAGGGGGATGCAGGTCAGGCGACGCTCGAAAACATTCTTGGCGTGACCGCCAAACTCGCCTTTATCCAACGGCTTGCTCTTCCCCGAGATTTCCTATCGGTCACGGGCAAGGCATGGGTCGATCAGATCGTTCGCCGGGTTGCCGGCGAGAAAGCCTCGGAGATGCGCCGGCATGTACCGGCGCGCCAGCTCGGGCTCTATGCCGTTTATCTGATGGCGCGGGAAGCTCAGCTTACGGATGCGATGGTCGACCTGCTGATCGAGACGGTCCATAAGATCGGATCGCGCTCGAAACGCAAGGTGGTGGGCGATATCGCGAAAGACATCGAGCGGGTCTATGGCAAGGAGCGACTCCTGGTCGAGATTGCCAGCGCTTCGATCGACGATCCATCCGGGCGCATCTGCGATGTCATTTTCCCAATCGCCGGCAAGGACAAACTGGCGGCGATCATCAAGGAAAGCCAGGCAAAGGGCGCCTTGGATCGGCGGATCTACAAGGTGATGCGGAGGTCATGGGCCAATCATTATCGCCGTATGCTGCCAAGCCTGCTTTCGGCACTGGAGTTCCGGTCGAACAACGCCGTGTGGCGTCCGGTGCTGGCGGCCCTGGACTGGATCAGAAGCAAAGTGGATGATGGATGCCGCTACGTGCCGCCGCACGCAGTGCCGGTCGACGAGGTCATTCCGGCGAGATGGCGCAGTTCCGTCATTGATGAAGAGGGGCGCGTAAACCGGATCAGTTATGAGCTTTGTGTCCTCGCGCAACTGCGCGATCGCATCCGTTCTAAGGAAATCTGGGTTGTCGGGGCGGACCGATACCGCAATCCCGATGACGATCTTCCCAAGGACTTCGATGCGCGGCGAGAAGCATATTACACAGGATTGAACCTGACGGCGGATGCGCGTGCATTTTCAAGCGCCATCCGGGAAGAGCTTGCTCAGGAACTGTTGCTCCTCAATGCCAATATTCCCCGGAACGACAAGGTTCGGCTGCTGTGGCGCGGCGAGAACCGTATATCTCTCACCCCGTTCAAACCCTTGCCCGAACCCAGGGGTCTCGCCTCGATCAAGACCGAGATCGGCCAACGCTGGCCGATGACCGGGCTGCTCGACGTACTGAAGGAGGCTGCCCTTGATACGGGACTTCTCGAAGCGTTCGAAACATCGGCCTCGCGTGTTGCACTGCCGAAAACCGCGCTGGATCAACGTCTCCTGCTATGCCTCTACGGCCTGGGAACGAATGCCGGGCTCAAGCGGATCGCCGGCGCCACCCCCGATGTCAGCTATGAAGAGCTGCTGCATGTCCATCGCCGCTTCGTTCATGCCGCGGCGCTCAAGGAGGCGTGTGCCAGGGTTGCGAATGCGACCCTGGCAATCCGCAATGCTGCAGTCTGGGGGGACGCCGGCACGGCCTGTGCGTCAGATTCCACAAAGTTCGGAGCCTGGGATCGCAACCTGATGACGGAATGGCATGCGCGTTATGGTGGACGGGGCGTCATGATCTACTGGCATGTCGAACGACGCGCGACATGCGTCTATTCCCAGCTCAAGCGCTGCTCTTCCTCCGAGGTCGCCTCCATGATCGAGGGCGTGCTGCGCCATTGCACCGACATGGAAATCCAGCGACAATATGTTGATAGTCATGGCCAAAGCGCGGTTGGCTTTGCATTTTGCCGGCTTCTCGGATTTGAGCTTGCACCCCGCCTGAAAGCGATCGCTCGCCAGAAGCTGGCTCTTCCCGATGTCGGCATGCGAACGCGGCTTCCCCACTTGCAGCCGATCCTCTCCAGTCCGATCAACTGGGATGAGATCGAGCAGCAATATGACGAGATGGTCAAATATGCAGCCGCGATGCAGACAAAAACCGCCGACCCGGAGGCGATCCTGCGCCGGTTTAGCCGCTCCGAGGTGATGCACCCGACCTACAAGGCGTTGAGTGAGCTGGGCCGCGCGGTCAAGACGATCTTCCTGTGCCGGTATCTGCGCGAGGAGTCCTTCCGCCGCGAAATTCATGAAGGCCTGAATGTCGTTGAAAACTGGAACAGTGCCAATGGGTTCGTTTTCTTCGGCAAGGGCGGCGAGATCGCCACTAACCGCATCGATGAGCAGCAGCTCTCGGTCCTGGCGCTACATTTGCTGCAAGCGTCGCTTGTCTATGTGAACACCCGAATGCTTCAGAGCGTGCTGGTGGAACCGAAATGGACGGGCCGGATGACGCCGGATGATTATCGCGGCCTCACACCGCTGATTTACAGCCACGTCAATCCTTATGGCCGCTTCGACCTCGATCTGAATAGCCGGATCGATTTTGGGCGGCTTGCTGCCTGACCGGGGCCTTTCCGCTCGCACCATTTGGGTGCACCCGAACGTGACGATCGGAAGTGACATATACGACATGTCACAAAAGGGTGGTTCCGTCACCAATGTTACTGTACGAGGGCAAAGCCACCCTAATGTGACGGATTTGCCCATGACCCGCGTCGGCTACGCCCGCGTCAGCACCATCGACCAGGATCTCGACATCCAGGTTGCCCGGTTGAAGGCAGCGGGCTGTGAAATCCTCCGCTCCGAAACAGGCTCGGGCGCATCGCGCACTGGACGCACGGAGCTTGAGACGATCATGCAGTTCCTGCGCGCCGATGACGAACTCGTCGTCCTGCGTCTCGATCGGCTCGGTCGCTCCACACGCGATGTTCTCAATCTGGTTCATGAACTCGACCAGAAGGGAGCCTCATTGCGGGTGCTTGAGCCGGAGGTGACGACGGCCGGAAGCATGGGGCGGATGGTGATCACCATTCTGGGCATGGTCGCGGACATGGAACTGACGTTCATCAAGGACCGGCAGCGCGCCGGGATCGAGGCGGCGCGCGCCGAAGGCGTCTACAAAGGCCGGAAGAAAAACATCGATGACGATGAAATCCGACGCCGGATCACCGCCGGCGCGAGCAAGGCCAGCGTCGCGCGCGACCTCAAGATCTCAAGAATGACCGTCTATCGGGCGCTTGACGTCATTCCTTCAAGGATCGGGCTGCCGGAAAAGCCGCCTTCTGTCACCATCGCCCTGCATCTGACCATCGAGAACTTCAACAAGCATGGTCGTGGCAGAAAGCCCGCTCGCGAGCGCATTGAGGCGATGCTGGAGCGGGATTACCAGATGCAAAAGACCGGGAACTGCGATTACACGCTGACCGTCGCCTATGATCAGGGTGCCGATGGCGTCAGCCTCGATGATGAGATCGCATCTCTCCAGACAGAGATGTTCAACATCGCAGAGAGCTACAGGTGCTCGATCGAGACCGATGTTTACGAGATTGGAGGACAAGAGCGAGCCTGGTAGATCGCCATGTTCAATCTTTGTTCTTCAACATGGCCAAAATCGCAGCTTCGGGCCGACTGGGCCAGGATCGAAAAATTGTCGAACCAGGTAACGATGCCCTGCAGCTTGACGCCCTTGACCAGGAACATGGTCACCGGGGTCTTGTTCTTGCGCAGCAGGTTGAGGAACTGATCCTGCAGGTTCTGGCCCTTGGCGGGTGCAGGTGCGGGCGTGGTCGCGGTGTCGATCATCGGCGCTGCATCTGCAGCAACTTCGGCTTCGGCCTTGGCCGAACGCGGGCGCGCCGTAAGGGTCTTGGAAGTCATCATTGGGCTCCTTCTTGTTGGCGGCCGCTGCTGCGGTCCGCATTCTGGCTGCACCGCTGGGGTGCAAACCGGGTCTTTGCCGAGTCCTTGTTACCGTTTTCGGGTGACTTCGTAAACGCCCTGATGATGCGCCAGCTCAAACGGCCTCTTCGAGCTCGCCTTCCTCGCCATCCTTGCCTCCGACCATGCCCAGCAGCTTGAGCTTGCGGTGCAAGGCCGAACGTTCCATCCCGATGAATGCCGCGGTGCGCGAGATGTTCCCCGAAAAGCGGCGAATCTGGACCCGCAGGTATTCGCGCTCGAAGTTCTCGCGGGCCTCGCGCAGCGGCACGCCCATCAGCGATGGCATGCCGCTGTCGTTGCCGATGCGGCCGCTGGCAACTTCGGGCGGGAGCATGTCGGTGACGATCCGGCCCAGCTTGTCGCGCGGGGTCAGGATGATCGTCCGCTCCACCACATTGCGCAGCTGGCGCACGTTTCCGGGCCATTCGTAGCTTTGCAGCGCGGCCATCGCCTCGATCGCCACTTCGGGCGGCGACACCCCCTGATCGGCGGCGAAGCGGGCGAAGAAGTGGTCGGCCAACGCGGGAATATCATCGCGCCGCTCGGCCAGCGAGGGGATCGCCACGGGCACGACGTTGAGCCGGTAAAACAGATCCTCGCGGAAGCGCTTCTCAGCAATCTCACGCTCAAGATCGCGCGCCGTCGATGACACGACACGCACGTCGACACGGATCTGGCGGTGGCCCCCTACACGGACAAAGGCCTGCTCGGTCAGCACGCGCAGGATCCTTGCCTGGGTGGAAAGCGGCATGTCCGCCACCTCATCTAGATACAGCGTGCCGCCATCGGCCATTTCGAGTAGGCCGGCGCGGACCAGCTTGCCGCCCTGCTCTTCGCCGAACAGCTCCTGTTCGAACCGCTCTGGCGTGATCCGTGCGGAATTGACCGTGACGAAGGCATTGCCGGCACGCGGGCTCCAGCTGTGGAGCAGCCGCGCGGCAACTTCCTTGCCCGCTCCGGCGGGTCCGCTGATCAGCAAGCGGCTGCCGGTATTGGCGACCCGCTTGAGCGTGGCGCGCACGGCGTTGATGGCGGTGCTGTTGCCGGTGAATTCGTCCGAGGTGACGAAGCCTTCGCGCAGTCGTGCATTCTCGCGCCGTAACCGCTCGGTCTCGGTGGCACGAGCGACCAGCAGCAGCAGCCGCTCGGCTTCGAACGGCTTCTCGATGAAATCCATCGCGCCGCGTCCGATTGCCGAAACCGCGGTGTCGATGTTGCCGTGGCCCGAAAAGATGATCACCGGCAATTCCGGCTCGCGCAGCTTGATTGCGTCGAGCACTTCAAGCCCGTCCATCGGGCTGCCATGCAGCCACACGTCGAGCAGGACCAGGCTGGGCCGGCGCTCGTCGATCATCGCCAGCGCCGAGGTACTGTCCCCGGCAGTGCGGCATTCATAGCCTTCGTCGCTCAGCACGCCGGCCACGAGTTCGCGGATGTCGCGCTCGTCGTCGACGATCAGGATATCGAGGGCCATTGCGGTTCCTTTGGCATGTCAATTCGGTCGGTCATTCGGCGGCTTCGGACTTGGTCTGGTTTGACAGCGGATCGCGGGCAAAGCGCAGGCAGACCACCGCGCCGTCGATCTCGCCCGCGGCAAAACTCATTTCGCCGCCGTGCTCCTCGACGATCTTGTTGACGATCGCCAGGCCGAGCCCGGTGCCCTTCTCGCGCGTGGTGACATAGGGCTCGACGATCCGCTCACGGTCCTGCGGCAGGCCGATGCCGTTGTCGGCTATCCTGACGACGACATCCTCGGTCGATCCCGTCAGGGTCACCGTGATCGAACCGCGATAGTCGGTATCGGCGGTCTTCTGGCGCGCTTCGACCGCTTCGACCGCATTCTTGAGGACGTTGGTCATGGCCTGGCCGAACTGGTGCCGGTCACAGGCGATGATCCCTATGTCGGCGTCGGCCGAAAAAGCGAAGTTGATGTCGGGCCGCGCGACTTCCTGCAGGAACAGCGCCTGGCGGGCCAGATCGACTGGATCCTCGCCCCGGAACACGGGCTTGGGCAGGCGGGCAAAGCTGGAGAATTCGTCGACCATGCGGCGCAGATCGCCGACCTGGCGGATGATCGTCCCGGTCAGCTCCTCGAACAGTGCGGCATCGGCGGTGACCAGCTTGGTGTAGCGCCGCTTGAGCCGTTCGGTAGCGAGCTGGATCGGGGTCAGCGGATTCTTGATCTCGTGCGCGATGCGGCGGGCGACATCGGACCAGGCGGCCTGGCGCTGATCGAGCAGTTGCCGGGTGATGTCCTCGAAGGTGATGACATAACCGCTCGGTTCGCGGGTCGATTTGACCGCCAGGGTCAGCAGTTCACTGCCCCGCGCATATTGCACCACCCCGCCTTGCCTGCCGCTTTCAGCCAACCCGGCCAGCTGCGGCGCAATATCGACCAGCTTCTGCCCCACCGGCGGCGACGAATCCTTGTCAAGCAGCAGCTTGTGGGCAGAGCCGTTGACCAGCAGTATCGTCCCTTCGGGATCGGTTGAAATCACCCCGGCGGTGACCGAATCGAGTACCGCCTCGATGAAGGCGCGGCGATCGTCGAGTTGCTGGTTGGCGCCGACCAGCGCCTGGGTCTGGCGCTCAAGTTGCTGGGTCATGCGGTTGAACGCCCGGTTGAGCAGGCCGATTTCGTCTGCCCCGCGGCGTGCCTCGATCCGCATCGAGAAATTGCCCGAGCCGACTTGACGGGCGGCATCGACCAGATCGTAGAGCGGCTTTACCTGGCGGTCGGCAAAGCGCAGCGCGAACCACACCGACAGGCCGACCAGCGCAAGGCTGGCGATGAACAGCAGGATGTTGAAGCGCAATTGCTGGATCCGTGCGCGTTTGGTCAGCTGGTCATAAGCGCGGACGATGTTTTCGGCCTGGCTGGTCGACAGCAGATCCGATTTTCGCGAGGCGTAAAGATAGGTTCCCGTCCGCCGGTCGATCGGGGTGACTGCGCGGATCGAGTTCGAGGTCGTGCTGATGACGATATCGACACCCTGATCAAGCTGGCGGATCGCGTCGGCCGATATCTCTGACAGCGGCGCCTCACCGCGGGTGAATGCCGTCTTATGCAGAATGCCGTCGGCACCCTTCTGGAGGATCGTGGTTTCGTTGATCTTGCGATTAAGTACCTGATACAAATAGTAGTCGCGGAAATCCTGGCTGGCGATCGGGGTGCGGGTCATCTCGTCGCGAAGGTCCGCGGCCATGGCCAGGCTGTCGTACTTCAGCTCGTTCTGCGACTGCGCCGAATAGCCGCGCGCGAGGTTGTTGGCGTTTTCCAGCAGGCCGCGCGAATTGTCGGAAAACCAGAACTCGACGCCCGACTGGAACAGGAACGAGGCGAAGACCACCACCAGCAGCGTCGGCACGGCCGAAATCATCGAGAAGAAGAACACCAGGCGGACGTGCATCCCCCCGCCCCCGGCCAGCTGCTCCGAGCGGCGCAAGGCCAGGTAACGGCCGATCAGCACGATGATCGCCATCGCTGGGACCAGCGTGCCGACCAGCAGGACAGCGGTTAAGTTGGACGGTACCAGCTGGCCGCGCGCGTCCTGCGCCGACAGGGCAAACCAGGTGACGACCGTCATTGCCAGGAAGGCGACGACCGACAGCGCAAACATGACGACGAAGAAGTTCGCGCGGCGCGCGGCAATCTGAACGCGGCGCCACCAGCGGGGCCACGCCTGATTGCCGGCGGTGTTGCTTAGCAACTGCATCGTTGCTCAGTTACAACACCACTGTTGCAGTGTTGCAAGGTTTTTCCGACGAGTTGCGTTCAACCGGGGCGAACGACGTCGAGCGGATCAATCGACAATTCATGCAAGCGCTTGCGCAGCGTGTTGCGATTGATCCCCAGCACTTGCGCCGCGCGCAGCTGATTGCCGCCCGTCCGGCGCAAAACCGCTGTGAACAAGGGCTTTTCAAACGCGGCCAAGGCCGCATCGTAGATCAAGCCCGACGGGGGTTCGTTCTGGTCTAGCCAGTGCTGCACGACGCTCGCCAGCGTCACCTGGCCGTCGCCTGCATCGGGACGCGCATTTGCGGCCAGCAACGGTTGCACTGCCGCAGCATTGATCGTGTCTTCGCGGGCCAGCAACGCAAGCCGGTAGATGAAATTGCGCAGTTCACGGACGTTGCCGCGCCACGCCTGCTGCGCGATCAGTTCGGCTGCATCCTCGGACAGGCTATGTCGCGGCAGCCCCTCGCCGGCGGCCAGGGCCAGGAAATGCCGCGCCAGGGCCGCGATATCGTCTGCACGTTCGCGCAGCGGCGGAAGCGTGATCGGCACGACGTTGAGACGGTAGTAGAGGTCCTCGCGAAACGTGCCGGCGGCGATCATCGGTTCGAGATTGCGGTTGGTCGCTGCGATAATCCGGACGTCGACGGTGATTTCATCGCGCCCGCCAACCCGGCGGATGGCGCCCGATTGCAGCGCGCGCAGCAGCCTGGTCTGGGCCTGCATCGGCATGTCGCCAATCTCGTCCAGGAACAGGGTGCCGCCCTGCGCCTGCTCGAACTTGCCGATGTGCCGCGCTACGGCGCCGGTGAAGGCGCCCTTTTCGTGCCCGAACAGCTCGCTTTCGATCAATTCGCCGGGAATCGCGGCGGTATTGACCGCAATGAAGGGCCCGGACTTGCGCTGGCCAAGCTGGTGGATGGCTTCGGCTACCAGTTCCTTGCCGGTGCCGCTCTCGCCCAGCACAAGCACGGTCAGATCGTTGCGCAGGACGCGCGTGATCATCCGGTAGACCGCCTGCATCGGGGCGCTGCGTCCGACCAGCGGCAAGCCGGCAACCGGTGCATCTTCGCTTGGAACGCTGCGGGCGGAATTGCTCCCAACTGCCTGGCGGACTGTCCGTGCCAGTTCGTCGATATCGAAGGGCTTGGGGAAATATTCGAACGCGCCGGTATCACTGGCGCGCACCGCGGTATCGAGCGTGTTCTGCGCCGACAGGATAATGATCGGCATGTCGGGCGCAGCGCGGCGCACGGCGTCGATGGTTTCGATCCCGTCGCCGTCCGTCAGCATCACGTCGGTCACCAGCGCATCATAGCGGCCAGCGGCGAGCAGCCGGTCCCGCTCGGCCACGCTGTCGCAGCGGGTTACGGCAAAGCCCTCGGCCTCGAGCGCGGCGGTTATGACAATGGCGATCGATGCGTCGTCTTCGACCAGCAAGACACTCATGCCGCCTGCTCCCGGGCACGGGATTTCCCGTTGTCTGCCATCGGCAGGTGCACACGGAAATGGGTGATCCCAGTCTGGTCGTCGCGGTCGTGGGTAATCCGCCCGTTCATGTCGCGGACCAGTCGCCGCACCAGCGCCAGGCCCAGCCCCTGCCCGCTTTTTTTCGAGGTTACAAAGGGTTCGAACACATGTTCGCGCAAGGTCGGGTCGATCCCTGGCCCGTTGTCGCTGACCCGCAGCTCGATCGGCAGGCGCACCGGTGCACCATCGGCACCCTGATGGAGCTGGAGACCGCTGGCAAAGCGGGTGCGGACCGTGATCGATGGATTGGGCGCGCTACGGCAGGCATCCGCGGCATTGGCGATGAGGTTGATCAGAACCTGGACCAGCGCATCGACATTGCCGCTGACCAGGGGAAGCGACGGATCGAACTCCTCGCCGATAACCGGTGCCTTGCCGCCAGCCTCGATCACTGCCTTGGCCCGGCGGATTGCCTCATGGAGGTTGCACGGCGCAAGATCGGGCGAGTTGCGCCGCGACAGGGTTTGCATCTGGTCGATCAGCTTGGCGATCCGGTCGACCTCGTCGGCAATCAGCGTGGTCATCGCGCGTTCGTTGCCGTCAAGCTTGCGCCCCAGCAACTGCGCGGCGCCGCGGATTCCGGCCAGAGGATTCTTTATTTCATGCGCCAGGATTGCGGGCGCGCGCAGCACGCCTTCCTCGCCCCGTGCAGCATTGTCGCGCATCGCCTCGGCCCCGCCAATATCGTGCAGCGTCAGCACTTGCCACCCCGGCTGATCGACCAGCGGTGCGGCCACCACATCGATCCGCCGCGGCCCCTGGCCGACGATCAGCACGTCGGTCGCCCGAGCCGAGACATTGGCATCGGCTTCCAGCAGCCGGTCGGCCAGCAACGGCTCGTCAAATGTCATCAGATCAGCCAGCGCGCGTCCCTTCAGCCGACGCAGGCTTTGCCCAAAGAGTTGTTCGGCAGCTGGATTGGCCGCGGCAACAGCCTGACCTGGCGATAGCAGCACCACCGCGAGCGGAAGGCTCGACAGCTGGCGCTGGGCATCCATCGGTCAGGCCGCCTGCCGGTCGAGGAACGGCGCGTAGAAGTCCTGCAACTGGCGCATCACTTCGCGCGGATCGTCGACGAAATTGACCATGTTGCGGAACGTGGCAGAGCCGTGGAGGCCGCGGGTGTACCAGGCCAGATGCTTGCGCGCCATTTTCACCCCGGTGTCTTCACCGTACAGGTCGAGCATCCAGGCGTAGTGCTCAAGGATCAGGTCAAGCTGCTGTTGCAGCGCCGGATCGGGTAGTTGCTGGCCAGTCTTGAGCCAGTGCATGACCTGCGCCAGCAGCCACGGACGGCCATAGGCTCCGCGCCCGATCATTACGCCGTCGGCACCCGACTGGGCGAGCGCGGTTGCCGTATCCTCGATCCCGCAGATGTCGCCATTGACGATCACCGGAATGGTCACTGCGTCCTTGACCTTGCGAACGAAGCCCCAGTCGGCGCTGCCCTTGTACATCTGATTGCGCGTGCGGCCGTGGACGGTGATCATCTGCGCGCCGATATCCTGTGCGATCCGCGCCAGTTCGGGGGCGTTGAGGCTGTCGTGGCACCAGCCCATGCGCATCTTTACAGTGACCGGCACCTTGACCGCCTTGACCGTCGCCTCGATCAGGCTGGCGGCCAGCTTGAGGTCGCGCATCAGCGCCGATCCGGCATCGCCGCTGGTCACTTTGCGCACGGGACAGCCCATGTTGATGTCGATGATTGCAGCGCCGCGGTCCTCGACCAGCTTGGCCGCTTCGGCCATCTCTCTCGGCGCGCAGCCAACCAGTTGCATCGACACCGGCTCTTCCGCCGGATCCCATGCCGCCTTCTGCACCGACTGGCGGGTTTCGCGGATCGCCGCGGGGCTGGCGATCATTTCGGTGACGTTGAGGCCCGAACCAAAGCGCCGCACCATGCGGCGGAACGGTAGGTCGGTGACGCCGGTCATCGGCGCCAGGATCACCGGGCAATCGATGCGCACCGGCCCGACCATGATCGGGGCGAGCGGCGGCGGGGAAGGAAGCGGATTCATTGCGTCTGTGCCTAAAATTTAGGCAGCACATAGGGAATTGCTCCGCGCGCGGCAAGCGCTTACCGGCAGAGGTGATGAGCGCCCCTTTCTCCCTGCCCCGTACTGCCGCCGTCATCGTTGCTGCCGGACAGGGCCTGCGCGCAGGTCAGCCTGTGCCCAAGCAGTTTGCCCTGTGGCGCGGCAAGCCCGTCGTGCGCCATTCCGTCGAGGCGCTGGCCGCGGCGGGTTGCGATCCGATTGTCGTCGCGGTTCCTGAAGGCGCAGAGGACTTGGCCAGGCTTGCCTTGGAGGGGATCAACGGAATCGCCCTGGTCACTGGCGGCGCGACCCGGCAGCTATCGGTGCGCCGCGCGCTGGAAGCACTGGCTGGGGCGGCACCTGATCATGTCCTGATCCACGATGCCGCCAGGCCGATTGTCCCCGCAACTGTCATTGCCCGGCTTCAAGCAGCGCTGGACAGCCACGTGGCGGCGATTCCGGTTCTGCCGGTCGTCGACAGTCTGGCCCATGCCGAAGGAAGCGAAATGGGAGCGCCAGCGCGGCGCGAGCATTTGCGCAGGGTCCAGACCCCCCAGGCCTTTGCATACGCTGCCATTCTTGCAGCACACCGAAGCTGGGACGGAGACGCGCAAGCGGGCGATGATGCCCAGGTCGCGCAGGCGGCTGGACTTAGCGTGGCGATGGTGGATGGAGATGAAGCGTTGCACAAGCTGACTTACGCCGCCGACTTTGCCGAAATCCTGCCCGTTCGCATGGGCACTGGATATGACGTTCACCGGCTGGCCGCTGGCGAAGATCTGTGGCTTTGCGGAATCCGCGTTCCCCATACCCATGGTCTGGCGGGCCACAGCGATGCCGACGTGGCGATCCACGCTCTGGTCGATGCCATCTTCGGGGCGATCGGCCAGGGCGATATCGGCAGTCACTTCCCGCCCAGCGATCCGCAGTGGCGCGGCGCTTCATCGGATCGCTTTCTGACTCATGCGGTCGGCCTTGCGGCGCAGGCCGGTTACCGCATTGGCAACGTCGACGTGACGATCATCTGCGAAGCGCCGAAGATCGGCCCGCATCGCGATGCCATGCGGGCGCGGCTTGCCAAACTGCTGGGCACGCCGCCGGGCGCGGTCAGCATAAAGGCCACCACGACCGAGCGGCTGGGTTTCACCGGGCGCGGCGAAGGCATCGCATGTCAGGCCGCGGCAACGCTGCTGGCCAACTGAGCGCTGGCTTTTCCGGCGCAACGGGACCAATGCGCGCGCCATGATTCGCAAGGATTGGACAAAACACCCGTGAACCTGCTGCCTGACGATCTGGTCGCCCTGGCCGAACGTGTCGTTCGCGAAAATGCTGCGGCGGGACGGACCATCGCCCTGGCCGAAAGCTGCACCGGCGGGCTGGTGGCGGCGGCGCTGACCGAAGTGGCCGGATCATCGGCCGTGCTCGATCGCGGCTTCGTGACCTATTCGAACGAATCCAAGCACGAAGTGCTGGGTATTCCGATGGATATCATCGATACCTTCGGTGCAGTCTCGATCGCCTGTGTCTGGGCCATGGCACAAGGCGCGCTGACCCGCAGCCGCGCGGATGTTGCCGTGGCAATCAGCGGCATTGCCGGACCTGCCGGTGGCTCAGACCAGAAGCCTGTCGGGACCGTCGTCTTTGCCCGTGCCGTCAGAGGCGAGATCGAAGAGGATGCCGTTGCCGAAGAGCGCTGGTTTGAAGACGGTGGTCGCGCCGCAGTCCGCTATGAAGCGGCGCTCGTCGCACTCGAACTGCTGCTGCCGTAAAGCTTTTCCGCGCGCTCCTCAAAGGCCGCAACCATGCGGCGGAACGCACGATCGAAGTATTGCCCGGCAAGCGCTTCGAACACGGCATTGCGGAACGTAAAATCCACCTGGAATTCGATTTCGCACCCGCCGCCCTCCAGCGGGCGGAACAGCCAGATGTTATCGAGATCGCGCATCGGCCCGTCGATATAGATGACTTCGATCCGCTGTGGGCGCTGCTTGACCACGCGTGAGGTGAACTTTTCGCGCAGCGCCTTGAAGCCGACCATCATGTCGGCGACCATTTCGGTATCGCTGTTCGAGCGGACCCGCGTGGCCACGACCCAGGGCAGGAATTCCGCATAGCGGGCCACATCGGCGACCAGATCGAACATCTGCTCGGCCGACCAGGGTAGGCGGCGCAGTTCGCGAATGCCCGGCATCAGCCCCTGATGGCAGCCTTGGCCAGCTGCGCCGCGCGGGCATCGCGCATCGCGCGGAAATCGTCGCCGGCGTGATAGCTTGAGCGGGTCAGCGGGCTCGACGCGACCTGCAGGAAACCCTTGGCCCGGGCAATCGCGCCATAGGCGTTGAACGCCTGCGGCGTCACGAAATCGATGACCGCGGTATGGCGCGGGGTCGGCTGAAGGTATTGCCCCATGGTCAGGAAATCGATCCCGGCACTACGCATGTCGTCCATCACCTGGTGCACCTCCAGGCGTTGTTCGCCCAGGCCCAGCATGATGCCGCTCTTGGTGAAGATCAGCGGATTGTGGCGCTTGACCTCTTCAAGCAGGCGCAGCGACGCGTAATAGCGCGCGCCTGGGCGGATCGTGGGATAAAGCCGCGGCACGGTTTCGAGGTTGTGGTTGTAAACGTCGGGCCCGGCGGCGACGATCGCCTCGACCGCTTCGCGCATCTTGCCGCGGAAATCCGGGGTCAAAATCTCGATCGTCGTTGACGGGGTGTTGCGGCGCAGCGCCTCGATCACCTTGACGAACTGACCCGCGCCGCCGTCCGGCAAGTCGTCGCGGTCGACCGAGGTGATGACAATGTGTTCCAGCCCCAGCTTGGCCGCCGCGACGGCGACGTTCTCCGGCTCGAGCGGATCGACGGTGCGCGGCATCCCGGTCTTGACGTTGCAGAAGGCGCAGGCACGGGTGCAGACATCACCCAGGATCATCACCGTGGCGTGCTTCTTGGTCCAGCATTCGCCGATGTTCGGGCAGGCCGCTTCCTCGCACACCGTATTCAGCCGCAGATCGCGCATCAGCTGGCGGGTTTCACCGTAACCCTTGCTGGTCGGCGCCTTGACCCGGATCCAGTCGGGCTTGCGCTGGCGTTCGCTTTTCGGAGCGGAGGAAAGGTCGTTCATCCGCGCTCCTCTAGGCGCTTGGCGCGCGGCTTGCCAGCGTGAAAATTTGACGCCATTAGGGCTGCCATGACCGATGCTTTCTCCCCCGAACTCGATCATCTGATCGCTGGATATCGCCGCTTCCGCAACCAGGCCTGGACATCGAATCGCGAACGCTGGGCAAGCCTTCGCGAAGGCCAGCAGCCCGAAGTCATGGTCATTGCCTGCAGCGACAGCCGGGTCGATCCGGCGCAGATCTTCGATGTCGATCCGGGTGAGATTTTCGTTGTTCGCAATGTGGCTGCAATGGTCCCGCCGTTCGAAACGACGCCGGGCCATCACGGCGTGTCAGCGGCGCTGGAATTTGCCGTGCAGGTGCTGGGCGTGAAGGAAATCGTGGTCATGGGCCACGGCATGTGCGGCGGCTGCAAGGCCGCACTGACCCGCGAGATGCATGGTGCCAGCCATGGCGAAGGCGGCTTTGTTGCCGATTGGATTGCCTTGCTTGATGAGGCGCGCGCACCGATCGTGGCGCAGTTCGGTACGCAAGGTCGCGAAGCCGAACGCGCGATGGAACACGCCGGGGTCAAGGCCAGCCTTGGCAACCTACGCACCTTTCCCTGGGTTGAAGCCAAGGAGCGCGCCGGCTTGCTGCGCCTGCGCGGTGCCTTCTTTGCGATTTCCGACGGCATCCTGCATGTGCTGGACGAAGATACGGGCGACTTCGCACCGATCACCTGACGCTCATAGGAAAAGGGCGGCGTTTGCGCACCGCCCTTCCCGTGTTCTGAATGGCAAAGCTTACTGTGCCGCAGCCGGTGCCGCCTTGTTCGCGGCATAGGCCGACCACAGCATCGCCATCTGCTTGCGGGGCCCTTCGATCTTGGCGAAGGTCGCCTGCGCAGCAGCCGCCTGGCCCATATCGATCTGGGCAATGCCCAGCCGAGTCAGGGCGCGGGCGGTATCGATACCCGGCTTGGTCAGCGCGATCTGATACAGTTCGGCCGCCTTGGCCGGCTGATCGTAGCTGAGGAAGGCATCAGCCGCAGCCATCGTCACGACAGCCGTAGCGCCGGCGGCACGGGCATCGCGATCAAGACCCGGGAGCGAGGCCTTGTCCCCGGCCAGACGCTGGGTGGCGATGGTCCGCGCTTCGGCAACGGTCACGTTGCTGGCGGTCAGCTTGCCAGAAGCGACGCCGGCGTTCAGCACCTTCAGCACTTCACCCGGCGAACGGCGGGCGTCGGCGGCTTCGATGTAGTCGATGTAATCACGCGCTTCCATATAGCTGCCGGTACGGTCCATCAGGCGCAGCAGATCGATCATGTCCTGCGACGGATAGCGGCTGAGGTCACGCAGCACGGCAATCGCCAGCGCCCAGTTCTGGGTGGTGGGATAGCCGCGGACCAGCTGTGCGCCGAATGATGCGGCCTGGTCGGGCAGCTTGGCCTGATAGGCGACGACTTCGCCGCGGCGCAGCCAGTCCTCGGGCGCGGTCGCACCCTTTTTGGCCACTGCATCCTGCAGAATCTTGAGCCCGGCAGCCGCCTGGTTGTCGTTGATATAGGCTTCGGCCAACATGCCTTCGACGTCGTTCTTGGTATAGCCGGCCGCAGAAGCCGCCTGCAACGCGGTACGCGCTGCGGCATAGTCACGCATGTCATAGGCAAGCGCGCCGACGAAGAAATTGAACTCTGCGGCCTGTTCCGGGGTCAGCTTGCCGCTTTCGACCGAAGCCGCCAGCCCGGTGCGCTGAAGGCTCTTGTCTTCGGCCAGCTTGCCCAGCGCGAAGGCCAGCTGGCCATAGGCGTACTTGTCATCGGCGACGGTGCCGGCGGCGCGGAACTGTTCGAGCTGGGTCTTTTCGGCACTCAGCTTGTCGCCCAGCGCCTTGACCGCAGCGTCATAATTGGTGCGCGCGGCGGCGCGGGCGGTCTTGCCCGACGCGGCGTTGACGGCATTTCCTGCCGCGGTAACGGCGGCCTTGGCTTCGACCACGTCCTGGCGCTTGCCGGCATTGTCGATCGCCGCCTTCATCGGATTGTAGAGCGCCATGACCGGCTTTGAGAGCGTGATCTTTGCGGCCGCAGGGGCAGCCGCGGGCTTTTCCTTGGCCAGTGCCGGAACGGCAGTGCCGGCAGCTGCGCCCAGCGCGAGGGCCAGGCCCAGGGCCGAACGGGTGAGATAAGTGCTGCGGATCATGACATTCGTCTCCTTCTTGGTGGTCCGAACGGGTCAGTTTCCCGAACCGACACAACCAATTCCTTCCGACAAGCCAAATGGCGGGAATTCGCCTGTTTGGCAACAGGGGCGCGCACTAGGGCCGATGCGCTGAACCGCATTTGAATAGACCGCTGCCATGGCGTTCACAATCGGCGCGGGAAGTGTGGAAAACAGCGCATTTTTAGGCGCGTCCGGGCCACCTGCGCTGGCCTTCACCGCGCCCATGCCCTAGTGCCGGGAACGCTAGTCCATTCCCAGAAACAAACGGCTGATTTCCGCGTGAGCGACGACAACGAAAACATCGATTCCAACGACTCCGGACCGGTCGGCCCGCAGGGTGATTTCCAGCGCGTCGACATCGTCGACGAGATGAAGACCAGCTACCTCGATTACGCGATGAGCGTGATCGTGGCGCGCGCCCTGCCCGACGTGCGTGACGGCCTGAAGCCGGTCCACCGCCGCATCCTTTTCGCCAGCCAGGAAGGCGGCTTCGTCGCCGGTCGGCCCTATCGCAAGAGCGCCAAGATCGTCGGCGACGTGATGGGCAATTATCACCCGCACGGCGACAGCGCGATCTATGATGCCCTGGCGCGCATGACCCAGGACTGGTCGATGCGTCTGCCGCTGATCGACGGCCAGGGCAATTTCGGTTCGATGGACCCTGATCCGCCGGCCTCGATGCGCTATACCGAAGCGCGCCTCGCCCGGGTCGCCAATTCCCTGCTCGACGATCTCGACAAGGATACGGTCGATTTCACCGAGAACTATGACGGTTCGCGCCAGGAGCCGACGGTTCTGCCGGCGCGCTTTCCCAACCTGCTGGTCAACGGCGCGGGCGGGATCGCGGTGGGCATGGCAACCAACATCCCGCCGCACAACCTGGGTGAAGTGATCGACGGTTGCCTGGCCTTCATGGACCGGCCCGAGATCACCTCGGAAGAACTGTTCGAGATCATCCCCGGGCCGGACTTTCCCACCGCCCCGCTGATCCTGGGCCTGTCGGGCGCGCGCAAGGCCTATACCGAGGGGCGCGGCAGCATCATCATGCGTTGCCGCCACGAGATCGAGGAAGGCCGCAACGATCGCCGCTCGATCGTGCTGACCTCCATCCCCTATCAGGTCGGCAAGTCGGGTCTGGTCGAAAAGATCGCCGAAGCCGCCAAGGAAAAGCGGATTGAGGGCATTTCGGACATCCGCGACGAATCGAGCCGGCTCGGCGTGCGCGTGGTGATCGAGCTCAAGCGCGATGCGACACCCGAAGTCGTGCTCAACCAGTTGTGGCGCAACACGCCGGCGCAATCGAGCTTCCCGGCGAACATGCTGGCGATCCGCGGCGGCCGCCCCGAAGTGCTGATGCTGCGCGATTTCATCGCCGCCTTCATCGCCTTCCGCGAGGAAGTGATCACACGCCGCACCAAGTTCGAGCTCAACAAGGCGCGCGATCGGGCGCATATCTTGCTCGGCCTGGTGGTCGCGGTGACCAACCTTGATGAGGTGGTGCGGATCATCCGCGCCTCGCCCAACCCCGCTGCGGCGCGCGATGCACTGCTGACGCGCGAATGGCCGATTGGGGAAATTGCGCCCTACATTGCGCTGGTCGAAGCGATCGAGCCAACTGCCGAGCAGGCGGACGGGACCTATCGCCTGTCCGAAGCGCAGGTAAAGGCGATCCTCGAGCTGCGGCTCAACCGCCTGACCGCACTGGGCCGCGACGAAATCGGCGACGAGCTCAAGGAACTCTCGCTGGCGATCGCCGAATTCCTTTCGATCCTGGGCGACCGGGTCAAGCTCTACGGCGTGATGCGCGATGAGCTGACCGCGATCCGCGATGCCTATGCCACGCCGCGCCTCTCCGAAATCACCGCCGCCGCCGACGGGATCGAGGACGAGGATCTGATCGAGCGCGACGAGATGGTCGTCACCGTGACCATGGACGGCTATATCAAGCGCACCCCGCTTTCCACCTTTCGCGCGCAGAACCGCGGCGGCAAGGGCCGTGCCGGGATGGCGACCAAGGACGAGGACGTGGTGACGAGCATGTTCGTCACCAGCACCCACAATCCGGTGTTGTTCTTCTCGACTGCGGGCAAGGTCTATCGCCTCAAGGTGTGGAAGCTGCCCGAAGGCGGTCCCGCCACCCGCGGCCGCCCGATCGTCAACCTGCTCCCCGCGCTGGACAAGGACGAGACGATCCAGACCGTCCTGCCCCTGCCCGAGGACGAGGCCGAATGGGCCAGCCTGTCGGTGGTCTTCGCTACCGCCAAGGGCAATGTCCGGCGCAATTCGATGGAACTGTTCACCAACGTACCCAGCAACGGCAAGTTCGCGATGCGCTTCGAGGAAGACAGCGAAGACCGCCTGATCGGCGTGGCTCTGCTTGAGGCGAGCGACGATGTCCTGCTCGCCACGCGCCAGGGCAAGGCGATCCGCTTTGCCGGCGATGACGTGCGTGAGTTCCAGAGCCGCACCTCTACCGGCGTGCGCGGCATGACGCTGAAGGGCGACGACGAGGTTATCTCGCTTTCGATCCTCCACCGCGTCGGCACCAGCAGCGAGGAACGTGAGGACTACGTCCGCTATGCCCCGTGGAAGGGCGAGAAGGATGGCGAACCGTCGATTGCACCCGAACGCATGGCCGAGCTGGCCGAGCGCGAGCAATTCATCCTGACTGTCTGCGCCAATGGCTATGGCAAGATGAGTTCGGCCTATGAATATCGCCGCACCGGTCGCGGCGGCCAGGGCATCACCAATATCGACAACATCGCCCGCAACGGACTGGTCGTGGCCAGCTTTGCTGCAACCAAGAGCGATCAGCTGATGCTGGTGACCGACCAGGCCAAGCTGATCCGCCTGCCGCTCGAATCGATGCGGGTGATCGGCCGCAACAGCGCCGGGGTGCGCCTGTTCAATGTCGCCGACGAGGAACACGTGGTCAGCGCCGTGCGGCTGGCCGATACCGGCGACGACGCCGAGGAGCCCGGTGGCGGCGAACCGGAAGACGGCGCCATCGTGGTTGGCGACGGCTGATGGCGCTGCGGGTCGAGCCAAGCCGTCAGGCGTGCGGTGCGCGCGTGACCGGGCTCGACCTGTCGCGCAGTCTCGATCCCGCAACGATCGCCGAGATTCGCGCGATCTGGCTTGAGCATCACGTGCTGGCCTTTCCCGACCAGCATCTGGACGATGACCAGCTCGAAGCCTTCACACTCTGCTTCGGCGACTTCGGCGATGATCCGTTTTTTGCGCCGATCCGGGGCCGCCAGCATATCGCCGCGATCCGCCGCGAGGCCGACGAGCAGAGCCCGCTATTTGCCGAAAACTGGCACACCGACTGGAGTTTTCAGGCCCGTCCGCCCTCTGGCACCTGCCTCAACGCGGTCGACATTCCCCCGGTCGGTGGCGACACGCTTTACGCCAACCAGCATCTGGCGTGGGAGGCCCTGCCCGCCGCGCGTCAGGCCGATCTCACCGATCTGATCGCGATCCATTCCGCCCGCCTCGCCTATGCCCCCGACGGCAGCTATGGCGCAAAGGACAAGGGCCGCAGCATGGACATCCGGCCCGACGAATCGGCCCGCGCGACCCAGACCCATCCGCTGGTCCCAGCGCACCCCGAAACCGGGCGACGCGGGTTCTATTCGACGCTGGGCTATATCGTCGGGATCGAAGGCATGGCGGACAGCGCAGCATTCCCGCTGCTGCTCGAACTCCAGCAATGGCAGAGCGACGAGCGCTTCGTCTATCGACACCGCTGGGAGCCGGGGATGCTGACGATGTGGGACAACCGCTCGGTGCTGCACAAGGCCACCGGCGGCTACGAAGGCCACCGCCGCGAGTTGCATCGCACCACGATCGCCGCCTGGAACGGCTGACCGGTCAGGGCCGGCGATAACTGACCAGAGCCACCGCCGCGGTCACGATGAGAATGCCGGCCATGATCCACGCGGCCAGGAAAAAGCCCTGCTCGCCCTTCTCGAACAGCGCGACCTTGAAGTTCATCCCGAACACCCCGGCGAGTGCGCCGACCAGGCCGATGCCGATGGTGAAGAAGGTCAGCGTGCGCACCAGCCGGTTGGTATCCTGCGCCACCCGCGTGGCGTAGAGATCGAAGCTGGCCACCACGGTGTCGCGCACCCGCGCCACTTCGTCCTCCAGCCGCTCGAAACCGGCCTGCAAGTGCATGAAATGCGCCCGGTCCTCGCCCGCCATTTCGGGCAGGAAGTCCGGGCGGGTCAGGGCGTGCACCGTGCCGCGCAGCGAATCGATCAATTCGCGCAGGCGTGACACCTGGCGGCGCAGTACCGCCATGACCTGCAAGGTGTTGCGCCCTTCGCGCCCGGTCAGGACGCGCTCCTCCATCCGGTCGATCTCGCGGTTGATCGAGGCAATGCGGTGATGAACCCGCCCGAAGTGGTCGGCGATCAGGGCCACAGCCAGGGTCGATCCGGACAGCTTGCCCTTCATCGTCTCCCCGACATCGTGATCGATGAACGCTTCGAAGTCGGTTGCCACCCCTTCCCCGACCGACAGAAGCCAGTCCTGCCCGACGATCAGCGACAGTGCGCCCGACGATTCCTCACCGGGGAAGCTCAGCACCGGGATGGACAGAGTGTAGAAGCTGTCATGGACCCGCACCGTTTCCATGGCCGGATCGTGCATTGCGAAAGCGTCCGCCAAAGCCTCCGGCAACGGCAGTGCGGCAATCTCCGCACTGGTTCCGTTGATCCACAGCAGGCTGTCGGCCGAGATCCGCAATTTCGCGAGATCCTTCGGTGCCAGCGTCCGGTCATGCCCGTTCGCCTTGTAGAATTGGATCTGCATGGTCGTGCTCCCCGTGCCTCGCCCGGCTATTACGCGCGAATGGCCGCTTTGGTTGCCGAATCCCGGCTGCGCAGTTCACCGATGACGCCGGTGCAGATCAGGAACTGTCCGAAATAGTACAGCGGCCAGATCAGCAGCCCGGGCAAGGCGCTGGCGCTGAGCGGACCGAGCCGCGAAAAAATCAGCAGGTCCGAAATCACGAACATCATCGCGCCAATCCCGACCCTGTAGCGCGAGAAGTTGCTGGTCCAGGCCATTGCGGCCATCACCGCCAGACCGGTCGAATACAGTGCGATGCCAGGTCGTTCCATCGGATCGCCGGGTAGTGACCAGGCAATCCAGACCACCGTGGGGACAAGCAGAATCGCCAGAAGGCGCTGGCTGGTGGACAATGCAGAGCGGCGATGGCGGGCATAGAGCCAGATCGCGACGATGTGCCCGGCCAGAAACGCCAGCGCACCATACAGCATGTCGATCTCGATCAGCACATCACCCAGCGCGCCCAGCGCCATCACCGCTGCGATCTGCCGCGAATCCAGGCCGTGGTGCCGAACCAGCGCATAGACCGCCAGCAGCGCCACCCCCGCCCCCTTCCACGCCATCTGGTAAAGCCCGGGCAAGTGGCTGTCCTTGACGAAATAGAAGCTGATCCCGGCAACCAGGCTGGCCAGCAACCACGGCCGCTTCTCAATCAAGGCACGCTTCGGCATCGACAATCCCCTTCAGCGCCATGCTTGGCGTTGGATTCTCCGCCGCGCAAGGCTAGGGCGGCGCGCAATGGCGTATGATGTTCACATTATCGGCGGCGGCATGGCCGGGAGCGAAGCGGCCTGGCAACTGGCGCGACGCGGCGTAAAGGTCCGCCTGTCGGAAATGCGCGGCGGCGGCGATATGACGCCGGCCCACCAGGGTGCCGGCCTGGCCGAACTGGTCTGCTCGAACAGCTTTCGCTCCGACGATCATGAAAAGAATGCGGTCGGTCTGCTTCATCACGAAATGCGACAGTTCGACTCCCTGATCATGGGTGCTGCTGCCGTGGCGCAGGTTCCCGCCGGATCCGCGCTCGCGGTTGACCGCGAGGTTTTCTCGGCCGAGGTCGAGCGACGGCTGGCTGCTCTGCCCACGTTGGAGGTGGTGCGCGAGCGGATCGACACCCTGCCCGCCGCCGGCCTGACCATCGTGGCGACGGGTCCGTTGACCGCAGCGAACCTGGCGCAGAGCATCGGCAGCGCAACCGGCGCCGACAGCCTGGCCTTTTTCGATGCCATCGCCCCGATCGTCTATCGCGACAGCATCGACATGGACGTGTGCTGGATGGCCAGTCGCTGGGATAAGGGCGAGACCAAGGACTACATCAACTGCCCGATGACCCGCGAACAGTACCGCGCGTTCCATCAGGGCCTGCTCGACGGCGAAAAGACCGAATTCCGCGAATGGGAAGCCAGCACGCCCTATTTCGAAGGCTGCATGCCGATCGAGGTAATGGCCGCGCGCGGCGAGGATACGCTGCGCTTCGGGCCGATGAAGCCGGTCGGGCTGGACAATCCGCATGACGCCACCCCGGAATTCCCCAAGGGCCGCTGGCCCTATGCCGTGGTCCAGCTGCGCCAAGACAACAAGCTGGGCACGCTGTGGAACATGGTCGGGTTCCAGACCAAGCTGAAGCACGCGGAACAGGTCCGGCTTTTCCGGACCATCCCCGGTCTGGAGAATGCCGAATTTGCCCGCCTCGGCGGGCTGCACCGCAATACCTTTCTCAATTCTCCTGTCTTGCTTGACCGGCAATTGCGGCTCAAATCGGCGCCGCACATCCGCTTTGCCGGACAGATCACCGGCTGCGAAGGCTATGTCGAAAGCGCCGCGATCGGCCTGCTTGCAGGTTTGATGACCGGGACAGAGCTGTGCGGCAGCACGTGGGAAGCGCCTCCCCGGACAACCGCGTTAGGTGCGCTGCTCTCGCATATCACCGGCGATGCAGAGGCCGAGACCTATCAGCCGATGAACATCAATTTCGGCCTGTTCCCACCACCCCATCCCGGAACAAAGAAGAAGCAACGCAAGGAAGCCTACACCAGTCGGGCCAAGCAGGATCTGGCAGCCTGGCGTGCCGCACTGAATAACGGCCAGATGCCAGCTCATGCATGATCCTGCGGTCTTGAGCGTGGCGACAGGCGCTCAGACCTGCGGTCGGTCCGAAAAGCGATTGGGCAATGCGCACCATCCCTGGACGTATATAGGAAAAGCCGTTCCGGGATTGGCGCGGCCGGATTGAGCTTCGGACAGGCAGATTCAATGTACCAGTACATTGATTTCACCAACCATCGACCAAGGCAAAACGGAAAGGACTCCGTCATGGCAAATGGAGGTGCACGGGCACCCCAGGAGATTTGACCATGAAGAAACGTGTTATCATTGCCGCCGCAGCCTGCTGCTTTGCCACTCCCGCCTTTGCCGAAGACGGCGACTGGACCGGTGCCTATGTCGGAGTCAGCGCGGGCTACAATGTATCCAATTCAAAGTCAGCAACCACCCTCAGCGGTAACTGGTCTGCGGAAACCGCGGGTCGGAGAGACTTCGTCATCGCAAACTCGGCCGCCAAGCAGAGCGTAAAGGATGCCAATTACGGCGTTCAGGCAGGTTTCAATGCCCAGATCGGCGAAATCTTCGTGCTTGGCGCTGAAGCTGACTTTGCCCTGCTCGGGGGCCGGACCAGCTACAATCGATCGGCCACGTACGCGCCGGGAGCCCCAACCGCCCCGACCACTTACACGTTCGAAAATCGCATTGATCCCAAGGCATCCTACGCGGTCAAAGGAAAGCTTGGGATCGCGATCGACAAGACGCTGATCTATGCCACCGGCGGCTGGGGCTGGACCCGCGCCGAGTTGGGCGCGGACATCAGTTCGAGCGCCAACTACAAGAAGGCGTCGAAGCTCAACCACACGTTCAACGGCTACGTTGTCGGCGGTGGGATTGAGCACAAGTTTGCCCAGAACATCTCGGCAAGGATCGACTACACCTATACCGATCAGGGCAATACCACGTACCAGACCTCTTACGTTACAGGCAGTGCGTTTCAGAGCCCGGCCTATGGTGAAACCATCCGCCAGGACCTGAAGATGCATCAAGTCCGCGTCGGGATGAATTTCCACTTCTAAGTCAAACCAGAAACCCTCCTGGAATGCCCGTCCGGATTTCGATCCGGGCGGGCATTCTTTGACTCAGTCATTCAACACTTGCAGGTCGGGTGTTTGGACGGCTTGGGCTTGGTCGTGGCGAATTCCGGCCGGGTCAATTGCTGGTTGCCATCGGCGTCGGCCTTCTTGAAGCGGTTCGCGGTCATCACCGCCCACTCTTCGAAGCTCAGCAGATTGTTATGATCGGTATCCAGCTTGCGGAATGCCGCCACCCGCGGTGCCAGCGCTTCGATGCGGCTGATCAGATTATCGCGATTACGGTCAAGCCGGTTGAAGCGCTTTTCCTCGCGCGTGGCTTCACTGGCCTGGGGCAGCGAAGCGCCGCGCAATCCTTCGCCGTCCTCGGTCGGAATTTCATCCTCGACGGCAGCTGGGTCGGTTGCCTGATCGGTCAGGGCCAGCGGCGGCGGCGGTGCCGCAGCTTCGGTCGCGGCGCGGCCCTGCCACCAGAACAGGCCCGAAGCGGCAAGCAGCAAGGCAGACACGGCGCCAAGGATGGTGCGATTCATTGTTCGGCGATTCCCGCAAGTTGGATCGCACTGACCATAGCCTAGATGCCAAGCAAACCAACCCTGACTGCGACCAGTACGGATCCAGCGTTGCGGCCGCGGCGGCTGGCTCGACCCGTCCGGGCCAGCGCGTGCAGCACTGCCATGTGGCGCAGACGGCGCGGCAACCGGGCCGGTGCCCAGGTCTGGGAGTCTGACAGCGCCAAAGCCAGGCGCCCCCAGGTGTCGGGCAAACGGCCCAGATCGGCCAACGCCCATTCGCGGCCCGTGCGAAGGGCAGCGCCATTACCGGCATCGGTTTCGGCGACACTGGCAAGTGCGAGCGAACGGGCAGCAGCCAGGGCTTCCAAGGCTGCAGCGTCCGGATCGCCCAGCAGCCTTTCCCAGCCATCGATCAGCCCGGTCAGGACAAGCGGATCGACTGCGCAGTCTGACACAAAATCAAGCAACGGCTCGCCGCGTTGATCGCTGCGCACTTCACGCAGACGTTCGCGCCACCATGCAAGCCGGATCTGCCCCATAATCGGCTCGCGCGCACCGACGACGACATTGGACATGCGGGCGTCGAGAGCCATCACTGCGAGGACGGTTCTGCGCACCGCTGCCGGGGCATAGGACAGCGCCAGACGCTGCTCCACCGGCAAGCTTTCTCGCAATAAATCCGCCGTCATGCAGCCATCATAGCCGCCCCTTCACAAGTCACAAACTTTCTCCCCTTATCCGCCTGTTAACCCTGATCCTTCAAGGAGCGCAAACCGTGGCGGTTTAAGCGCTAGGGATTGAATGGCCATATTTTCATCGGGGGCATGATGCTGAGCACCTTCAAGCGGACAATGCGCCGACTCGCCCGTCAGGGCAGCGGTAATGCCACTTTGCTGGTTGCAGCGGGGTTGCCGGCGCTGATCGGTGCCGCGGGCCTGGGTGTCGATACGGCCCAGTGGTACATGTGGAAGCGCGAGATGCAGTACGCGGCGGACCAGGCCGCGCTTGCTGGCGCATGGTCTCTTGTCGGCGGAGCCACGGGCGAAGCTTACATCAACCGGGCCAAGCAGGAACTTGCTGCAAACCTGCAACAAGTCACGTTCTCCACCGTCCCGACTGTTAACAAGGCCGACTGGTCGGGCGGGACTGCAAACAGCGTCGTCGTCAGCTTCAGCGCGACCAAGCGCTTGCCGTTCAGCGCGTTCCTGACCAACAAGGCCGTAACAGTCAGCGCCCGTGCCCAGGCAACGTTCGCTCAGGGCCGTTCGTTCACCAGCTGCCTGATCGCAGTCGATCCGACGACCCGCGGCGCAATCGTCATCGGCGGTAACGCTTACGTTGTCGCCGGCTGCGGCGCGGCGGCGCTGTCGAACAACCCCGATTCGGTGATCAAGAACGGTGGGGCGACTTTCAATGTCGGGTGGATCGTATCGGAGGGGGGGATCGACGATGCCTTCAACGATGGTCACACCGAGATCTATGAAAACCAGTCAAACCTGAGCGACCCGTTCGCCAACCTGACTCCGCCGAACAACCCCACCCCGCGCACGCTGACCTGCCAGGATGGTGGCACCAAATACGTTGCCCAGGTGGCGGGCACCTGGAAGCAGTACAAGCAAGTCTACACCAGCACGAACGGCAACTCCTGGAAAACCAGTGGTGGGGAAGTGCTGCTGGCGCAAGGCAACGAAGTGAAGGAAGTGACCTTCACGAGCGCGGTCACCGTCGGTCAGCAGATCAATAATCTGAGGACCGTAACGACGGGCGCCGAAGTGCCGATCGTTTCCGGCAACAAGACCACCTACACCCGCACCGACATCATCATGTATCAGACGGGCGTAGTGCAATCGGTCGAAAACAGGAGCGTTTCGGCGGGGGCCTATCCCCAGCCCGGAACCTATTCCGACTTCACCATTAGCTGCGACACCACGATGGCCAAGGGAGTCTACGTGATCGACGGCGGCGATCTGGCAATCAACGCCCAGAACAGACTGACCGGCGACGGCGTCATGTTTGTGCTCAAGAATGGTGCCGGGATCAAGATCAACGGCGGTTCCAACACCATGCTGCGTGCCATGTCTTACGACGAGATGGTCGATCCCAATGCCGGCGGCATGACATCGACGCAGGCGACGCAGCTGAAAGACATGCTGATCTTCGAAGACCGCAATTCACCTGGCAACCAGTTCGACAAGATCAACGGCAATTCCGGCTTCATCATGGATGGCACGGTTTATCTTCCAAAGAGCCCGGTTGTGTTCGACGGCACGACCAACGTCATGACCCGGTGCTTCGTGCTGGCCGCTGCCCGCATCGTCATCGAAGGCACCGCGAACATGACGCGGTTCTGCCCGACCGACGTGATCAACACAGTCAGTGTCGGCGGCACTGGCAACTCGGTCAGGCTGGTCGCGTGATGCGCAAGCTGCTCAAACTCATCCGCGACACGGCTGGCGCCGTGGTCATCGAAACGGCATTGGTCACTCCGATGCTGGTTTTGATGAGTGTGGGCACCTATCAGGTCAGCCAGGTCATAGCACGACAGCACGAGTTGCAGGCAGGCGCAGACGAGGCGATGTCTATCGCGCTTGCCGGTTGGAGCGACAATACCACGCAGATTTCGGCGATGAAGGATGTGATCAGGCGATCGACCGGGGTGTCGACCAGCAACATCACGATTGACCGGATGTATCGTTGCGGCAGCGATACGTCCTATGTCACCGACAAGACGACCTGCGGCTCGACCAAGACCGTCTCCACGTATCTCAAGCTAAAGCTCAAGGACACCTATACCCCGGTCTGGACCGACTTCGGGGTGGGTGCGCCAATCAATCTGGCCGTTAGCCGCATGGTGCAGATCGGATGAGAGTGCGCATGATCAAGTCGCTTTGCCGCCGCAATGAAGGTGCTGCAGCCGTGGAGTTCGCGCTCGTCGCCCCGCTGCTAATCACCATGGTGCTGGGCGTGGTCCAGGCCGGAATGTGGATGGGCACTTACAATTCGATGCGATCCATCGCCAACGAAACGGGGCGCTGGACCACGGTCGAATACCAAAAAGGGATTCGCCGGGCGAACATCGACATAGCCGTAGAAGCGCGTCGCCGGGCAACCACCGCGCCGTACTCGCTGGATGGCTCGGGCGTGGTCGCTTATGTATCTGATGCATCCACGCAATCGATCAGCGGGGTGACGGAAAAGACGCTCAAGATCGTTTACGACATGCCCAACATCATGCAGTTCGCGGGCATGGGTGACTTCCGGATAAGCTATTCGCGGCCGATCTTCGTTAAGTCAGGTGTATAGGAAAATCCCTGCAAAACGCATGACTTCCACGCTTCTTTGACGTCTGATTAACCCTGTCCGTTTGCGACGTCGTTACCCGGCCCTGCTAATGTGTCTGGCATAACGGGTGCAAAATCAATGACTTGCCAGAGCAAAGAAGCCGACGCGCCCTTGGGCGGCGACGTCCTGGCGCGCCTGCTACGAGACAATTCGGGCAATACCCTGGCACTGATTGCCGCATCGATTTTTCCCCTTTTGGCGATGATCGGCGGCGGTGTCGACATGGGTCGCACCTATCTGACCCAGGCACGCCTGCAGCAGGCCTGCGACGCCGGCGTTCTGGCTGCCCGCAAGAAGCTGGGTGCTTCGCTCCCGACCGGCATCCCGGCCACGGTCCAGACCACCGGCGACAAGTTCTTCAATCTCAACTTCGGCAACGGCGCCTTTGGCACGACCGGCCGCGCCTTCACAATGACACTGCAATCCGACATGGCGATCAGTGGGCTGGCCAGTGTCGACGTGCCGACCACGATCATGCAGGTCTTCGGATACAAGACGGTGGCCGTGAAGGTGTCCTGCATGGCACGGCTAAACTTTTCCAACACCGACGTGATGATGGTCCTGGATACCACCGGGTCGATGCGCGATACCAATCCCGGCGATCCTGCCCCAAAGATCGAAATCCTCCGCTCGACGGTGAAGTCGTTCTACGACCAGCTGGAAAAGAGCAAGAACAAGGGCACACGAATCCGTTACGGCTTCCTGCCCTATTCGACCAACGTCAATGTCGGCAATCTGCTCCGCTCTGACTGGATGGTCGACAAGTGGACCTATCAGAGCCGCAAGACCGCGCCGACCGGCGCCGGCCAGCTGGTCTGGAACGAAACCTACGTAAGCGGTAAGCGGGAGGATCTGCCCGCAACCGAACAAGCCAGCTGCCCGTCCAATACCGCCACCTACAAGGATATTTCCGGCGGCTATAGCAGCGACGGCACCGGAGCGGGACGTCAGCAAATCGACGGGATCGAGTACTATTGTTCAACGGGGAGCGACGGCAAGATCACTGTCAACGGGGCCAGGTTCACCGCCTATGTCCGCGACTGGACCGTGACCAAGGAAAAATCGGCCTGGATCTATCAGCCGCTGTCGCTTGACGTGCAATGGACCAAGGGGTCGAACGGCGATCCGCTCAAAATCGGCGACTGGAACAGCATTCCGGCCGACGGAACACCCGAAAATGTCCAGCCCCTGTGGGCGCAGTTCAAGGGCTGCGTCGAGGAACGCGATACCTACGAAATCGACGACTACACGAAAGTCGATCTGACCAAGGCGCTCGATCTGGATATCGATCTGGTTCCGACCCCAAAGAATCCGAAGACGCAGTGGCGCCCGCTGATTCCCGGGTTCATTTTCGATCGCGGCATGTGGTGGGACGGTTCGGGAACCTGGGAAGTGAACCCGGTCAAGAACCACGATACGTACCTGATGCCGTTCTGGGCCGGTCTTGCCGTCTGCCCGACCCCGGCGCGCAAGCTCGACACGCTCGACGCGGGTACGCTGGATACCTACCTCAAATCACTGACACCCGAAGGCAGCACGTACCACGATATCGGGATGATCTGGGGTGGCCGGATGATATCGCCGACAGGGCTGTTCGCCGCTGACAACGCCGATATCGACGGCAAGCCGACCAGCCGCCACCTGATCTTCCTGACCGACGGGCAGACTGCACCGCTGGACTATTCCTACGCCAGCTACGGCGTCGAGCCTCTGGACCGGCGGCGCTGGGATCCGGCCAACCCAAAAGGCGGACTAACCCTGACGCAGGTGGTGGAGAAGCGCTTCACTGTGGCCTGCAACGAGGTGAAAAAGCGCAACGTCACTGTCTGGGTGATCAGCTTTGGTACCGCCCTCAATCCGATCATGAAGGAATGCGCTGGTGACGGACACGCTTTTGAGGCGAAGGATGCGGCAACGCTGTCCGACACATTCACCAAGATCGCGCAGCAGATGGGCGATTTGAGGATCGCCAAATGATCACCTTCCTGCGCCGCCTTGGCCAGGACCGGCAAGGCGTCACGATCGTCGAGTTTGCGCTGGTCGCTCCGGCCCTGATGGTGCTTCTGCTCGGCATTTTCGACCTGGGCTACAACGTCTACACCAACGAGATGCTGCAGGGCGCGATCCAGCGCGCGGCGCGCGGTTCTACCATCGAAGGTGCTGAGGCAAAGCAGGCTTCGTTTGATGCGATTGTGACGGGTGAAGTGCACACAGTTGCGGCCAACGCCGTCCTGACCTTCGACCGCAAATCATACGCCAGCTTTTCCCGCGTAGCCCGGCCGGAAGACTATAGCGACGGCAACGCGAACAGCATCTGCGACAACGGCGAACCGTTCGAAGATGCCAATGGCAATGGCAAATGGGACATCGATCCCGGCGCAGCCGGCTTTGGCGGCGCACGCGATGCGGTGTTGTACACGGTCACCGTGAAATATCCGCGTCTGGTTCCGATCGCCGCCTGGCTGCCGGGCCAGAACAAGGACTTCACGCTCAAGTCCACCACGGTGCTGCGCAACCAGCCCTATGGGGTTCAGGGCGCACCCAAGGCTCCGCCGGTCGGGAATTGCCCGTGAGCGTGCGGACCGCCCTGAAAGCGCTTTTGCGCAATCCCTCGGGCGTCGCGATGACCGAGTTCGCGCTGGGCGCGCCATTTCTGATGTTTGCCGGGCTCTACGGGGTCGAACAAGCCAACTTCGTTCTGGTCAACATGAAGATCAACCAACTGGCGACCCATCTGGCCGACAACGCATCGCGCATTGGCGATACCTCGCAGTTGAAAAACCGCAAGATCTACGAAAGCGACCTCAACGATGTGATTGTCGGCGCGCAGATACAGGCGGGAAAATCCGTCAACATCTACAAATACGGGCGGATTTTCATCAGCAGCCTCGAAGTCCAGCCAGGCGGCGGCAAGCAGTACATCCACTGGCAGCGATGCCGCGGGGCCAAGGTCGTAGCGTCCAGCTATGGCAACCAGGGCGATACCGTATCGGGAATGGGGCCCAAAGGAGGCGAAATAACAGCGGAACCGGATGACGGGGTGATCTTCGTCGAGGTGCGCTACACATATCAGCCGCTGATTGCCGGTGCGATCATCGCCAACAAGGAAATCAAGGCGATCGCTGCATTCAACGTGCGCGACAGCCGTGACCTCAGCCAGATTTACCAGCGCGTTCCGGCCAAGCCCGATCCGGTGCAGGACTGCGGCAGCAACAAGGGCGAAGTGACCTTCAGTGGCGCAGGGGTGATGAGCTGAAACCGGCTCAGCGGTAGCACACCTTGCGCACCGCTGCGGCAATTCGGCAAGCGTCGATCAGGGCGCCCTTTTCCAGGTTGGCCGCATAGGGCAAAGGCACGTCCTCGTTGCAGACCCGAAGGACCGGCGCATCGAGATGGTCGAAGCCATCGTCCATGCAGATCGCCATGATTTCCGAAGCGATCGAGCAGGTTGGCCAGCCTTCTTCAGCCACGACGACACGATTGGTCTTGGCCAGCGAGGTCAGGACCGCATCCTTGTCGAGCGGACGCAGGGTGCGCAAGTCGATGACTTCGGCTTCGATCCCCTCACCCGCCAAGGTTTCGGCGGCCTCAAGCGCCAGGCCGACGCCGATCGAATAGCTGACGATCGTAACGTCGCTGCCCTCGCGCATCGTCCGCGCCTTGCCGATGGGGAGGACGTGATCGTCGAGCTCAGGCAATTCGAAGCTGCGGCCATAGACCAGCTCGTTTTCCAGGAAAACCACCGGATCTTCGCTGCGGATCGCGGCCTTGAGCAAGCCCTTGGCGTCGGCCGCGTCGTAAGGTGCGATCACGATCAGGCCGGGAACGCTGGCGTACCACGGGCCGTAGTTTTGGCTGTGCTGCGCGCCGACCCGGCTGGCGGCGCCATTGGGGCCGCGGAACACCACCGGGCAGCGCATCTGCCCGCCCGACATGTAATTGGTCTTGGCTGCCGAATTGATGATGTGGTCGATCGCTTGCATGGCGAAGTTGAAAGTCATGAATTCGATAATCGGACGCAGCCCGCCCATCGCCGCGCCGGTGCCGATCCCGGCAAAGCCGTATTCGGTGATCGGGGTGTCGATGACGCGCTTGGGACCGAACTCCTCGAGCAGGCCCTGGGTGACCTTGTAGGCGCCCTGATATTCGGCGACTTCCTCGCCCATCACGAAGACGCGGTCGTCGCGGCGCATTTCCTCGGCCATGGCGTCGCGCAGCGCTTCGCGCACGGTCGACATCTTCATGTTGGTACCGGTCGGAACCGCCGGATCGGCCGCGCGCGGCTTTGGCGCCGGGGCCGCGGTGGCGACCGGCGCCTCCGCCAGCACCGGCGCTGGCGCGGCGGCTGTCGGTACCGGAGCTGACGGCGTATCCTCGCCCTCACCCGCAATAGTCGCGATGACCGTGCCGACCTTCACGCCTTCGGTGCCTTCGGCAACCAACAGCTTGCCGACCACGCCTTCATCGACGGCTTCGAATTCCATCGTTGCCTTGTCGGTTTCGATCTCGGCGAGAATGTCGCCCGATTTGACCGTGTCGCCTTCCTTGACCAGCCACTTCGCCAAGGTCCCCTCCTCCATTGTCGGAGAGAGCGCGGGCATCTTGAGCTCGACCGCCATCAGTAGGACTCCACCAGCACGTCGGTGTAGAGTTCGGGCATGTCCGGCTCCGGTGAATTCTCCGCGAAATCAGCGGCTTCATTGACCACGCTGCGAATGCGCTTGTCGATGTCTTTGATCGCCTCCTCGGTCACGCCGCGCTTGAGCAGTTCGGCCTTGGCGGCGTCGATCGGATCGTGCTTGTCGCGCATTTCCTGGACTTCCTCGCGGCTGCGGTACTTGGCCGGGTCAGACATCGAGTGGCCGCGATAGCGATAGGTCTTCAGCTCCATCAGCACCGGGCCCTTGCCGGCGCGGACATGAGCCAGCGCGACTTCAGCGGCGGCGCGCACTTCCAGAACGTCCATGCCGTTGACGTCGATCCCGGGGATCCGGAAGGCGGTGCCACGGCGGTAGAAATGCGTTTCGGCCGAGCCGCGCTTGACCGCGGTGCCCATGGCATAGCCGTTGTTCTCGACCACGAAGACGATCGGCAGGTTCCACAGCGCGGCCATGTTGAAGGCTTCGTAGACCTGGCCCTGGTTGGAGGCCCCGTCACCGAAATAGGCCATGCACAGCCCGCCGTCCTCGCGGTACTTGTGGGCGAAGGCCAGCCCTGCCCCCAGCGGCACCTGCGCGCCGACGATGCCGTGCCCGCCGTAGAATTTGTGGTCGACGCTGAACATGTGCATCGACCCGCCCTTGCCCTTGGAAATGCCAGCACCGCGCCCGGTCAGCTCGGCCATGATCACCTTGGGATCGATGCCGTAGGCGAGCATGTGGCCATGATCGCGGTAGCCAGTGATGACGCTGTCCTTGTCGCCGTCGAGCGCGCTTTGCAGCCCGACCGCAACCGCTTCCTGGCCGATGTAGAGGTGGCAGAAGCCGCCGATCAGCCCGAGGCCGTAAAGCTGCCCGGCCTTTTCCTCGAAGCGGCGAATCAGCACCATCTGCTCGTAGAATTTCAGCAATTCATCGTCGCTGGCGTCATAGCGCAGCTTGGCCGCGTGCGCCTCCTGCAGGCTGCGCAGGGCGAAGTCTTCAGAGTTTTCTGCAGACGATGCGGCAGGCTTCGATGCTGACGGCGATTTGGCCAAAGTCGGGTCCCCTGGGGATAGGATCGGAAGGCCCGCCTATAAGGCGAAGCTTCCGTAAGGGAAACACTCCCATACGTATTTTGTGATCGCGATTTGGCCGAACCGATGCCCGGCTCAGTTGAGCAGCATCACCATTTCGTCCGGGTGGACGACGTTGAGGTTGCGGCGCACCAGTTCACCGGCGATGTCGGGATCGACATGGCTGGGATCGAGCAAGGCAACCCGGTTGCGCAGCTCGTCCCGGCGCGCGGTCAATTGCTGCACTTCGTTCTGGCGTTCCTGCAACAGGCGATTGTTTTCGCTCCACGCCAGCAGTCCGGACGGACCGGCCAGGGTCAATCCGGCAAGAATAAGCAGGCAGCACAAGGCGATAGCCTGCGTGGCCTGTTCTTTCGGCAATTTCGAAGTGTGCTTCCCGCCCCGCATGGTCCTTAAGAATCACAAATGATTCAGCGATTCAAGCGGAAAACGTCGAATTGACACAAAAGATGCGCCCGGACCGTGGGGTCCGGGCGCACGACGGTTGCGGCCGATGTTCGGGAGGGGGGAGAGAGTCGGCCGCCCCGCTTGAGTCCGATCAGTTGGACGTCTGGGCCTGGCTGGCGGCGTTGCCTTCGCCCTGAGCCGACTGGCGTGCCGCCTCGGTGCCGATCTGCGCCGCGCCCATCGCCGAAACAAGGGTGCTGCCATCAGCCGAGAAATTGCCGGCCGGAAGCATCGCCATGGCATCGCCCGACTTGACCAGCAGTCCGGTCACCCGGCCCTTGGCGTCGGTGAACACCTTGCGCACCTTGCCGATCTTGGCGCCGGCGGCATCGAACACCTTGGTACCCGGCGTGATCACCAGCGAACCCGCGCTGCTGGCTGCACCTTCGGCGCTACCGGCGACATCGTAAGACGAACCCTCGTCGCCGGCCGAACCCGAGGCGCTGCCCGAACCGCTACCGGCGGCATTGCCGGTCAGCCCGCCGAGGCGGCTGCCCAGCCCGCCGGTGGCCGTGCCCAGCTTGTCACGGGCCGATCCCAGCGCATTGCCCGGCAGCATTGTGCCAGTGCCGGCAGGCGTGGTGTCTCCGCCGGTCGATCCGCTGGCCGAACCATTGGCGCTGCCATTGCCCTGGGCCGAACCGGTCAGTCCGCCCAGCGACTTGGTCAAAGAGGCATTGCCGTCACCGCTGGCGTTTCCAGCGAATGAGCCGCTGGCCGAGCGGACCTGCGAACCCGCACCAGCAGCCTTGTCCTTGACCGCCGCAACGGCCGTGGCAGCGCGATCGCTCAGGGCGCCCTTGGCAGCCGAAGCGCGATCGCGGGCGCTGCTGGCCGTCTGGGTCAGGTGATCGCGGGTTCCGGCAAGTGCGCCGCGCGCCGCATCGGTGCCGATCAGCTGCGCTTCACCGCCGCCGCTGGCATGGCCCTGGGCGCTGCCGCCGGCCGAACCGTTCAGCGAGTGCATCGGCGTCGACACGGCCGTGTCGAGCACACCCGAAGCCGAGCCGTCAAGCGAACCCCAGGCACCTGCCTTGCCCGAACGCGGGTCGACCGACTTCGAAATCGATCCGTCGAGCGTCCCGGCGCCGCGGCCGATGATTGAAGTGTCGATCGGTGCATGCGGCATCGAGGGCATCGACGGCAGCGACGGCAGCGCCCCGCCAAGCCCGCCCAGCACCTGGGCATTGGTGGAAACAGTGGTTGCAAGCAGCGCAAGCGCCGAAAGAGAAATGAACTTGGTCATGGTCGTTGTCCTTCTTCTGATCTTGCAGCGCCCGGTCGATTTCCGGACGCTCATCGGGACAACGATGGGCCTCGCCAAAAAAATTCACTCACAGCCAAAAAATCGTCAGCGGCACCCATCGCACAGCAATCCGCGTCCACTGCGCGGGTCGGGCAGCTTGCGCGCCAGCGGGCGCGCCTCGGCATCAAGTGCGGCGCCGATCTGGCTGAAGGCCACGCCGCGCTGGAATGCCGCAGCGGCGCGCGCTGCGACCAGCGGGACCGCGTATGAGGTGCCGCGCACCGCAACCAAGCGGCCCGCGGCGTTGCGTGCCGTGATGTCCGCACCCGGCGCGGCGTAGTCGAGATGCAACGCGCGCCCGGCCTCGATCAACGGGCGGTTACGGCGATCGACCGCGGTTACCGCCACCACCCCGCCATAGGACGCGGGGTAGGACGGCGGCGCCGCCGGGCCATCGTTGCCAACTGCAGCGACGACCAGCACCTGGCGCGCCCGCGCCGCGCCAACCGCGCGCTCCAGCACCGGATTGCGCGGTCCGACCAGGCTGATCGAGATCACCCGGGCACCGCCGGCAATCAGCCAGTTCATGCCCCGGACAATGGCCAGCGCATTGCCGCCGGCGGGATCGTTGCCATAGACATCGGCAACCCGGATAGTCCGCACCCCGGCCCGCGTTGCCAGCGACACAACGGCGCTGCCATGATTGCTGGGCAGCGGCGCGCCGGCGGCAAAACCGCGCAGCGCATCGACTTGCTGTGCCGGGGCTCCGTCGATCAGACCGATCGGCGTGGTGATGGCGCCCTGCCCCGCGCCGACCTCTGCCGCGGCCAGGCTGGCGGCCCCGCCGCTTTGAAAGTGCAGCGGATCGCTCGACACGGTCAGTCCCGGCAGGGTCTTCGCCACCAGTCGCTGCGCCGCGGCAAGGTCGAGCCCGGCAGGAACCGTCAGTTCGACAACGGTCATGCTTAGATCGTCAAGCCGCTCGCTGCCGCGCAGGGTGAAGCCAAGCGCCGCCAATCGAGCGCGGTCCGCTTCGCCCGGATCAAGCACCAGCAAGGTTCCGCGCCGCGCCGGCTGGCCATCGGCATCGCGTTCGATGGTCTGGCGGTTGCGCCTTAACAGGTCGTCGATCCGTGCGGTCCGGGCCTGACGCAGCGCTGCGCCGACATCGTCGAGCGAGGCACGGGTAAGATTGCCCGCGCGCGCTGCAATTGCGTCGACCGTCCCGCCGACCGGCGGCACCGCGGGTAGCTGCGGCAAGGCAAGCTGCGCTGCCAGTGGTGCAGCCAGCGCGGCAAGAAAACCGGCGATAAGCGTGGAGTGTAACGGTTGCATACTGCCTCTTAGCCAAAAAAGTGCTTAATCATGGATGAAACGAACGGGGCCGCTCGTTTCATCCAGGAAAGGCCGAATTGGCACACGAAGACGACTTTCTGGACGGCATGACCGCGCTGCTCCCCCGATTGCGCCGCTTTGCGCGCGGGTTGGCGCGTCATGCTGCCGATGCCGACGACTTGTGCCAGGCGACCATCGAACGCGCGCTCGTTTCGCGCCAGCAATGGCAGGCGGGTACGCGACTGGATAGCTGGATGTACCGGATCATGCGCAACATATTCATCGATCAGACCCGCAGCACCGCGCGGCGCGAGCGTACCTTCGTCGATCCCGACGCCGGGCTTGCCGTCGGCAGCGATGGCAATCAGGAAGCGACTGTCGAATTGTCGATGGTCGACCGCGCTATGGCCAGCCTGCCAGATGAACAGCGCGAGGCCGTGCTGCTGGTGATGGTCGAAGGCTACAAATATGCCGAAGCGGCGGAGATTGTCGGGTGTCCGGTCGGCACCCTGACCTCGCGGCTGCTGCGCGGGCGCGAGGCGCTGATGCTCAAGCTGGGAGAACGGCCATGACCATTTCAGAGGAGCTGCTGGCCGCCTATGCCGACGGCGAACTCGACGAGCTCAGCGCTGCGCGGGTTGAACGCGCCCTGGGCGAGGATCCCGCGCTGGCCGACCGGCTCGAAGCCATGCTGTCGCTCAAGAACTTGCTTGCGGCGCACTACGATCCGGTGCTGACCCAGCCGCTGCCCGAGCGCCTCACCGCGCCGATCGCCGATGCGGCCAAGGTGGTCGATCTGGCGGCAGTGCGTGCCGCCCGGCAACGCTGGAGCGAGCGCCCTGCCCTGCGCTACGGCGGCAGCGCGATTGCCGCCGCGCTGGCGCTGGTCCTGCTGTTCTCGGTGAACCGTCAAGAGGCCGGCAGCGGCGACCTCGCCGGACCGCAGCTTGTTGCCGCACTGGACGGCCAAACCTCGGGGATGGTTGGACCGCAAGGGACCAAGGTGTTGCTGTCGTTCCGCGACAAGGCGGGGACGCTGTGCCGCGGCTATGCCGACAAGGCCGCGTCTGGCATCGCCTGCCGCGAAGGTGACGGCTGGAAGATCCGCTTCCGCGGCGCGGCCGAAGCCAATGCGCAGGGCGACTATCGCCAGGCCGGCAGCGGCGATGCGGCGGTAATGGCCGCGGCGCAGGACATGGCTGTAGGCGACGCGCTCGATGCCGCGCAGGAAGCCCAGGCGATTGCTGGCGGCTGGAAGAAATAGGTGGTGCGCCCGACGGGATTCGAACCCATGGCCCCCAGATTAGGAATCTGGTGCTCTATCCTGCTGAGCTACGGGCGCCCGCGCTTTCCCTAGGATAGGGCGCGCGGCGACGCAATCAGTTGAGTTCGTCTGGCGGTGCGACCGGAAATGGTAGGGGCATCACGGCGATGCCTTCCTGGACCAGTGCCTTGGCTTCGGCCGGGCTGGCCTGACCATGGATCGTCTCTTGATCACGCTCGCCATAGTGCATCGCGCGCGACTGCTCGGCGAAGTCGCCGCCGACCCACTTCGATTGCTTCAGCGCCGCAGCCTGCATCGCGGCAAGTTTGGTCATCACCTCCTGGATCGCCGGCGGCATGGTTCCCCCGACAACGGCAGACGGGTTGGAAACCACGTCATTGCTGTTTCCTTTGCGGCCAACCGCCGGCGCCATCGGTGCCTTGACGACATCGGCGGTGCCGCATTGCGGGCAGCAAAGCAGGCCGCGCTCCTGTTGGTCGGTAAATGCCTGCGACGACGCGAACCAGGCTTCAAACCGGTGTTGAAGCGGTTGGCAGACGAGGTCGTAGACGATCACAGCCCTGCCCTCGCTATCGCACGCTTGTTACGCAGGCTGGGCAGCTGCGCGCGGACTTCGCTGAGGCGTGTCTGGTCGATCTCGGCAAAGCCAAGGCCTGCCGCATCGCCCAGATCGAGCAAGACGTCGCCCCACGGGTCAACAACCAGACTATGGCCATAGGTCTGCCGACCGTCGGCGTGGGTTCCAACTTGTGCTGCAGCGATGACATAGGCGCTGGCCTCGATCGCCCGGGCCCGCTGCAACACGTGCCAGTGCGCCTGGCCGGTTGGGACGGTAAAGGCCGCGGGGATGGCGATAATATCGCACTTTGCCTGGCCCAACGCTTCGAACAAGGCGGGAAAGCGCAGATCGTAACATACCGTCAGGCCCAGCCGGCCGAGCGGTGTCTCGACCGTAACAACCTGCTCGCCTGCCGCGTAGGCGGCGGATTCGCGCCAGCTTTCCCCGGTCGCCAGATCGACATCGAACATGTGGATCTTGTCATAGCGGGCAGCGATCCTGCCCTCGCCATCGATCACGAAGCTGCGGTTGGCCCAGCGACCATCCGCACGGGCAACAGCCAGACTGCCCAGCGCAACCCAGATGCCCGAATCGGCAGCAGCGGATTGTACTGCGGCCAACACCGGGCTGTCCTTTTCGGCAACGATATGGGCAGTGGCGCGCGCGCGATCGCGGTCGATCAGGCCTGACATCTCGGGCGTGAACAGCATTGTTGCCCCCGCCATAGCCGCCGCGCCGATCGCACCGACCAAAGTTTCCGCATTGGCAGCGGGGTCGATCCCCGCTGTCATCTGCAGGATGGCGGCGCGGCCCTTGATCATGCGGCGAGCAGTTCGTCCAGCTTGCCGGAATGGTCGAGTGCGTGAAGATCGTCGCTGCCGCCGATCGCCTGCCCGGCGATCAGGATCTGCGGCACCGTGCTGGCCCCGGGTACGCGCGCCAGCATCTCTGCCTTCGTCGGCCCGCCCAGGGTGATGTCGTATTCCTCATAGCTCACGCCCTTGGCATCAAGCAGCGCCTTGGCACGGACGCAATAGGGGCAGCCCCACTTGGTGTAGATCTCGACTTTGGGCGCGGTCATCACGGCTCCTCTTGAAACGACGCTTGGGTATCATATCTCGTCACTGGTGTCACAGCCCGCAAGGGGTGACGCCGGCGGAGTGCCGCTTTCGGGCTCCGCCACTGTTGAAATTGCTCACAAGAGGATTTTGCCATGAACCGTTTCGATTTCACCCCTTATCGCCGCACCATGGTTGGTTTCGACCGCCTGTTCGATCTGCTGGAGAACCAGTCGCGGATGGGCAGCAGCGACAATTACCCGCCCTTCAACATCGAACGCCGCGGTGAGGATGCCTATCGCATCATCCTGGCGGTTGCCGGGTTCAAGCCTGCCGATATCGAGATCACCGCGCAGCAGAACCTGCTGGTGGTCCAGGGCAAGAAGGCCGAAGACGCGTCCAATGCGCAGTTCCTGCACGTCGGGATCGCGCAGCGCGGGTTCGAACGCCGCTTCGAACTGGCCGACTATGTCCGCGTCGAAGACGCCAACCTGGAAGACGGCCTGCTGACCATCGACCTGGTCCGCGAAGTGCCTGAAGCGATGAAGCCGAAGAAGATCGCGGTCGGCACGCAGAAGACCCTGTCGGTGGTCAAGGATGCCGACACGGATAGCGCCGCCGCCTGATCCGGCATTCGGTAGCTGAAACGATTGGGGGGTGAGGCTCTTGCAAACCTCACCCCCCGCGATGTTTGACCATCGCCCCGCCGTATTCTTGATCGTCCGGGTCGCAGAAGACGGTCAGATCACGGCAAGCCCAGATCTATGGGAAATGTCTTAAGAAGGTCGCCCCATTCCCCCTTGGCCGCGGTCGGGAATGCCACCGCCGCAATGCCCTCAACGCGTCGCCAAGATGCGACTCGTTTTCGAGTTGCGCATCGCTATGTGATGCGCAAGGCCCGTTCAAGGCCATTCAAGTCCCGATTTTAGAAGATCGTTGCAGGTGCCTGAAAGGTAACCGGAATATGATTTATCGGCCGCTCAAACCAGTCGTGCCTGGGCCAGCGCCGCGGCGATGAATCCGGCAAACAGCGGGTGCGGATCGAATGGACGGCTCTTCAGCTCTGGATGAAACTGGACGCCGACGAACCAGGGGTGATCCGGGCGTTCGACGATCTCTGGCAGCAAGCCGTCGGGCGACATGCCGGAAAAGACCAGACCGCCCTTCTCCAACGCATCACGATAGGCCCCGTTGACTTCGTAGCGATGGCGGTGGCGTTCGGAGATAGAGGTAGCCCCGCCATAGATCGCGGAGACATGGCTGTTGCCGGCCAATTTCGCTTCATAGGCCCCCAGCCGCATTGTGCCGCCCAGATCGGTATTGGCTCCGCGCTTCTGCAAACCTTCCGCGCTCATCCATTCGGTAATGATGCCGACCACCGGCTCGTCCGACTCGCCGAATTCGGTCGAACTTGCCGCAGCGATCCCGGCCGTGTTGCGCGCGCCTTCGATGCAGGCCATCTGCATGCCCAGACAGATTCCGAAAAATGGCACCTTGCGTTCGCGGGCAAAACGGACCGAGGCGATCTTACCCTCGCTGCCGCGCACACCAAAGCCACCGGGCACGAGGATGCCGTCCATCGGTTCAAGCCGCGCGACGATTTCAGTGTCATCGGCTTCGAACAGTTCGGCGTCGATCCACTTGATGTTGACCTTGACCCGGTTGGCCATGCCGCCGTGGACCAGCGCCTCGTTAAGCGACTTATAGGCGTCGGGCAGGCCGACGTACTTGCCGACAACGCCGATGGTCACTTCGCCTTCGGGGTTGTGGTACCGGTCGACAATATCGTCCCAGCGGGACAAGTCGGGCGCGGGCGTGGTCAGGCCGAAATGGTGCAGAACCTCGTGGTCCAGCCCTTCAGCGTGGTACTGCAGCGGCACGGCGTAGATGCTGCTGGCATCCAGCGCGGGGATCACCGCTTCCTTGCGCACGTTGCAGAACAGCGCGATCTTGGCGCGCTCGTTTTCGGGCAGCGGGTGCTCGCAGCGGCACAGCAGGATATCGGGCTGGACCCCCAGACTGGTCAGCTCGCGCACCGAATGCTGGGTCGGCTTGGTCTTGAGCTCACCCGCGGCAGAGACATAGGGAACAAGGGTGACATGGACCGAACAGGTGCGTTCGCGCCCCAGTTCGTTGCGCAGCTGACGCAGCGCCTCGATGAAGGGCAGCCCTTCGATGTCGCCGACCGTGCCGCCGATTTCGCACAGCACGAAGTCGAGATCGTCGACCTCGGTCTTGGCGAAGTCCTTGATCGCGTCGGTGACGTGCGGGATCACCTGGACCGTCGCCCCAAGGTAGTCGCCGCGGCGCTCCTTGGCGATGATGTCGCGGTAGATCCGGCCCGAGGTGATATTGTCTGCCTGGCGCGCCGAAACCCCGGTGAAGCGTTCGTAATGTCCCAGGTCGAGATCGGTCTCGGCCCCGTCGTCGGTGACGTAGACTTCGCCGTGCTGATAGGGGCTCATCGTCCCCGGATCGACGTTGAGATAGGGGTCGAACTTGCGGATCCGAACCTTGTAGCCGCGCGCCTGCAGCAGCGCGGCAAGGCTTGCCGCCATGAGACCTTTGCCGAGCGAGGAGACCACGCCGCCGGTGATAAAAATGAACCGCGCCATGGGAGTCGGGCCTTAATCCTCAAGAGGGGTAATGGGCAAGGGCCTGACGCTGCAATCCACAACGATTGCGCCTTGCGCCCGGCACACAGGCAACCGGCCCGCCAGGGAAGGCAGGCCGTTACCAGATCATAGCGTGCAGATTACTTCTTGGCCGGAGCCGCAAAGGGATCGACCGGAGCCGCATTGCCCGCCGCCGGGGATGCCGCAGGCGCGGCAGCCGGAGCATTCTGCGCGGCACCGGCCAAGGGATCGATCGGAGCCGTCGGCGCTGCCGGGGCAGAGATCGGCGCGGCGCGCTTCAGACTATCATCAATAGAACGGCCCGAACCGGCACGAACCGCCATTGCGGCCAGGGTAATGCTGACCACGACAAAGACCGTGGCCAGAACCGTGGTCGAACGGGTCAGGAAATCCGCTGCGCCGCGCGCCGACATCAGGCCCGCCGGGCTTCCGCCCACGCCAAGCCCGCCGCCTTCGGACTTCTGCATCAGGATGACCCAGACCAGCAGCGCGGCGACGATCGCCTGAAAGACCATCAGGAACAGGAAAAGAGAAGACATGGAATATCCGGAAACAGGAATGTTGGCCCGCATCTAGGCGCAGGCGCGCCAAGGCGCAAGGTTTGCTGAGGATCAGTCCTCGCCAGGACCCGCCGCTGCGACGATCGACAGAAAGCTGTCGGCTGTCAGGCTGGCTCCGCCGACCAGCGCGCCGCCAACGTCGGCAACGGCAAGCAGTTCAGCGGCGTTGCCGGCATTGACCGATCCGCCATAAAGGATCTTCACCGCCGCGCCGTCTTCGCCGTAGATCGCGACAAGCTTTGCGCGCAGGACCGCGTGCATGGCAGCGACATCGGCAGGGGCGGCAACACGGCCGGTGCCAATCGCCCAGACCGGCTCGTAAGCAACGGTCAGGCGCGGCACCAGCCCTTCGCCGCGCGGCAAGGACGCATCGAGCTGGGCGCCGACGACAGCTTCCGCCTGGCCGGCATCGCGCTCGGCTTCGCTTTCCCCGACGCAGACGATGACTTCCAGACCGGCGTCGAGCGCGGCTTCTGCCTTGGCTCTGACCATCGCATCGCTTTCGCCATGCATCGCGCGCCGCTCGCTGTGGCCGACGATCACGAAGCCGGCGCCGGCATCCTTGAGCATGACGGCGGAAACGTCGCCCGTAAAAGCACCGCTGACTTCGCCGTGGCAATCCTGACCACCAACTGTCAGCGCCTGGACCTCTGCCGCCATGGCCGCAATCAGCGTAAAGGGCGGTGCAATAGCCACGCGCACCCCGGCATGACGCGTCGCGCCGCGATCGATCGCGCGCGCTTCTGTCAGCTGTGCACGGGTGCCATTCATCTTCCAGTTGCCGACGATGTAGGGCCGGTTAGGCATGGTCAAACCTTCAAATGTGTGATGGTGCCCGGCCGGGATGCCCCCGCGGACGAATCTGCCGCGCTGCTAGGCGACCGGTGGCAGCCTTGTCAAAGTCCTTGCGGTGACCCGATGCCCGGGCAAAGCCGCTCTGGGCAACTGTTGCTGGGCCATTGCGAAGCAGGGGAATGCTGCGTAAAGCGCCGCCGAAGGTGCCCGCTTGCGGCACGCCAAATCTATCGGCGACGAAACCATGCTCCAGTTTTTCCGCAATTTCTTCTCTTCGCGCATCGGCGTCGGCGTGACGCTGGCCATGGTCGGCCTGATTGCCCTGGCCTTTGCCAGCGGCGATGTCGCCAATAGCGGCGGATTTGGCGGCATTGCTGGCGGTGACCGGGTTGCCAGCGTCGGCAAGCTGCGGGTCAGCACTTCTGACATCGAACGTGCGGCCAGCAATGCGGTGGATGAGCTGCGTCAGCAGCAGCCCAAGATGACGATCAAGACCTTTGTTGCGCAAGGCGGGCTCGACCAGCTGCTCGACAACCTGATCGATATCACCGCGGTGCGCGCCTTCGGGGAAAAGTACGGCGTGCATATCGGCGACCGGCTGATCGACAGCGAAATCGCCAAGATCCCGGCGGCTCAGGGGATCGACGGGAAGTTCAGCGAAGCAGCCTACCAGGCGTTCCTGCGCCAGCGCGGCGCCACGGATGCGATGCTGCGCCGGCAGATCATCGAATCGATGATGGCGCGCCAGTTGCTGGCCCCGGCAGATCTTGGCGTGTCGACGTCGAAAGAGGCAGTGGCACGCTATGCCGGCATCCTAACCGAAAAGCGCATTGGTGCGATTGCCACCCTGCCCTCTGACGCCTTTGCGCCTAAGACCCCGGCAAGTGATGCGGAAATCGGCGCGTGGTATGCCGCGCACAAGGCCGACTACACCCTGCCAGAGCGCCGCTCGATCCGCTATGCGACTTTCACCGATGCCGCGGTCAAAAGCGTCCCGGCGCCGACCGAGGCCGAAATCGCCGCGCTTTATGAAAAGAACAAGGCGCTGTTTGCTGCGAGCGAAAGCCGCAGGCTGACCCAGCTCGTCCTGCCGACCGAGGCGGCTGCCAAGGCGATCCAGGCCGAACTGGCATCGGGCAAGTCGCTTGAAGCCGTCGCTGCCAGCAAAGGCCTGGCTGCTGCCAATCTCGGCTCGCTGACCAGGCAGGCACTCTCGGCGCAGACGTCGCAAGCCATTGCCGACGCCGCCTATGGTGCCGGCAAGGGCGCTCTGGTCGGCCCGCTCAAGGCACCGCTTGGCTGGACCCTGCTGCGTGTTGACTCGATCGACACCAAGGCCGGCCGCGGCCTCGACCACGTTCGCGGTGAGCTGACCCAGCAGGCCGCCGCCGCCAAGCGCCGCGCCGCGCTGACCGATTTCTCGGCACGAATCGAAGAGGAATTCGACAATGGCGCATCGCTGACCGATGTGGCCAAGGAATTGGGCCTGACCGTTGCCGAAACACCGGCCCTGCTCGCCGATGGCAGCGTGTTCGGGCAGCAGGGGGCCAAGGCACCGCCGCAACTGGCCAAGATTGTTGCCGCGTCGTTCGCCATGGAAGGTGAAAAGCAGCCCCAGCTGGCCGAAGTCGAAGCAGGCAAGACCTTCATGATCTTTGATGTCGGCACCCTTGCCCCGGCCGCGCCGCCGCCGCTGGCCCAGATTAAGGCGATCGTCGCCACCGACGTGCAGCTTTCAAAGGGCGCTGCGGCGGCCAAGGCGGTGGCCCAGAAGATCGAGGACGCCGTGCGCAAGGGCGGCGATCTGGGTGCGGCCGTGGCCGGGCTGGGCCTCAAGCTGCCGCCGGTGCAGAAGGTCGACATGGCCCGCCAGCAATTGCAGGCCATGGGCCAGCAGACCCCGCCGCCACTCGGCCTGCTGTTCCAGATGGCCAAGGGCAAGGTAAAGCTGCTCGGCGCGCCGCGCGCTCGCGGCTGGTTCATTGTCCAGTTGAAGGACGTGATCCCCGGGACAGTCGCCGCCAACGATCCGCGGCTGGGCGAACTGGCCAAGTCGATTACCGAACTGCAGACCAACGAATTCTCGCAGCAGCTGCGCAGCGCGATGCGGACCGAGATCGGCGTCAAGCGCAACGACAATGCGGTCAAGGCCGTACGCAACCGCCTGACCGGCGCCGGCAACTGATCCGGCCGCTGCGATGTCTGCCGCGCGGATAGGACACGAAGGCGAAGCGCGCGCCGCCCTCGAGCGAGGCCAGACCACACTGGTCTGGCGGCGGCTGGTTGCCGATACAGAAACCCCTGTGGGCGCTGCGGCAAAGCTGATGCGCGAAGGCCGGGGGGATTTCCTGCTCGAATCGGTTCAAGGCGGCGAAGTGCGCGGGCGCTATTCGATGCTTGGGCTTGATCCAGATCTGGTGTTCCGGGCAACCAGCGCATCGTGCGAGATCAACCGCGCGTGGCGTCATGATCGCCAGGCGTTCGCGCCCCTGCCCGGTGACAGTCTGGAAGAACTCCGCGCGCTGGTCGATTCGTGCCGGATTGCCATGCCTGCGGGCCTGCCCCCGGCGCTGGCCTTCCTGGTCGGCTACTTCGCCTATGAGACCTATGGCCTGGTCGAGACGCTGCCCCGTCCGGCGGCCAATCCGCTCGACCTGCCCGACATGCTGTTCGTCCGCCCGGCACTGGTGCTGGTTTTCGACCGGCTGAGCGACGAGCTCTATTGCATCGCCCCGCTGTGGCCGTCCGAACGCGCGCCCGACCGGGCGATCGAGGAAGCGGTCGAACGGATCGACCTGGCGTTGCAGCAGCTGGCCGCCCCGGTGGCGGAAACCTCGCGCGATGCCGTGCTGCCCGAACCGGTGCTGACCCCGACGATGCCGGGTGCGAACTATGCCGCGATGGTCCGCCGCGCCAAGGATTACATCGAGGCCGGCGACATCTTCCAGGTCGTCCTGGCCCAGCGCTTTACCACCCCTTTTACCCTGCCCCCGCTGGCGCTCTACCGCGCGCTGCGCCGGGTCAATCCCTCGCCGTTCCTCTATTTCCTCGATCTGCCCGGCTTTGCCCTGACCGGATCGAGCCCGGAGATCCTGGTCCGGGTCCGCGACGGCGAAGTGACGATCCGCCCGATCGCCGGCACAAGGCCTCGCGGTGCCACGCCCGAGGAAGACCGCGCAAACGAAGCCAGCCTCCTTGCCGATCCCAAGGAGCGCGCCGAGCACCTGATGTTGCTCGATCTGGGCCGCAACGACGTCGGCCGGGTGGCCGAAGCCGGGACGGTCCAGGTCACCGAAAGCTATACGGTCGAGCGTTACAGTCACGTCATGCACATCGTCAGCAACGTGGTCGGGCGGCTCGACACCGCGCACCACGATGCGGTCGATGCAATGTTCGCCGGGTTTCCTGCCGGGACGGTCAGCGGGGCGCCCAAGGTTCGCGCTTGCCAGATCATTGCCGAGCTCGAGCCGGAAACGCGCGGGGCCTATGCCGGCGGGGTCGGCTATTTCGCCCCCGACGGTAGTCTCGATTCGTGCATCGTGCTGCGCACCGGGGTGGTCAAGGACGGGATGCTTCACGTCCAGGCCGGGGCCGGCATCGTCGCCGACAGCGACCCCGCTTATGAACAGCGCGAATGCGAAGCCAAGGCCGGTGCGCTGATCGCCGCCGCACGCGAGGCGGTACGGGTGGCTTCCGAAGCCGGTTTCGGGCAATAGGGCGCCGCTATGATCCTGGTCATCGACAATTACGACAGCTTCACCTGGAACCTGGTCCATTACCTGATGGAGCTGGGCGCCGAGGTCGAGGTAGTGCGCAACGACGCGATGAGCGCAGGGCAAGCGATATCCTCTGGCGCGCAGGGATTCCTGATCTCGCCCGGGCCGTGCACCCCGAACGAAGCCGGGATCAGCCTCGACCTGGTTGGTGCCGCGGCCGACGCTGGAAAACCGCTGCTCGGCGTGTGCCTGGGCCACCAGTCGATCGGGCAGTATTTCGGCGGCAAGGTGGTGCGCGGCGGGCTGATGCACGGTAAGGTCTCGCCGGTCAGCCACGATGGCACCGGATTGTTCAAGGGCCTGCCCTCGCCCTTCATCGGCACGCGCTATCACTCGCTGATCGTCAAGGACATTCCCGATACGCTGGTGGTCAATGCGACCAGCGACGACGAGCACGTCATGGGTTTTCGCCATGCTACCCTGCCGATCCACGGGGTCCAGTTCCATCCCGAGAGCATCGCCACCGAGCATGGCCACGCCATGCTGGCCAACTTCCTGGCGATCTGCGGCATCCCGACCCGCGAACTGGCATGAGCGCCGCATTGGTCGAGGCCGAGGCGCTGTTCGGGCGCATGCTCGACGGCGACATCGCCGATGATGAAACGGCCTCGATTCTCACTGACCTTGCCGATCGCGGCGAGCGCGCGACCGACGTTGCCGGGCTGGTTCTGGCTATGCGGGCGCGGATGCGGCGAGTGGTGGCCCCTGCCGGCGCGATCGACGTCTGCGGGACCGGCGGTGACGGGCAGCACAGCGTCAATGTCTCGACTGCGGTGGCGCTGGTCGTCGCAGCCTGCGGGGTGCCGGTCGCCAAGCACGGCAACCGCGCCGCCTCCAGTCTGGCCGGCGGGGCCGATACGCTCGAGGCGCTGGGGCTCAACCTGGCGCGGGCCAGCGAACTGGCCGAGCAGACCCTGCCCGATCTGGGCATCGCCTTCCTTTTCGCCCAGTCCCATCACCCTGCGCTGGCCCGCGTTGCACCGATCCGCAAGGCTTTGGGCCGCAGGACGATTTTCAATCTGTGCGGACCGCTTGCCAATCCGGCCGGTGTCTCGCGGCAACTTGTCGGGGTCGCCCATCCGTCGCTTATTGCGCTGTATCGCGATGCGATGGACCTGCTTGGCACCGAAGCGGCGCTGATCGTTTCCGGGGCTGAAGGGCTCGACGAGTTGTCAATCGCTGGTACCAGCTATGTCGCCGCATTGGGCATTCCCGGCGTACCTGCCGAGATCCGGCCCGAAGATGCCGGGCTTGCCTCTCACGATCTTGATGATCTGCGCGGCGGCGATGCTCGATTCAACGCCGCTGCCTTGCGCGACGTGCTGATGGGCCAGCCCGGCGCTTACCGCGACGCGGTCCTACTCAATTCGGCTGCAGCGCTGCTGGTGGCGGACCAGGTCGAGGACTGGCTGGAAGGGGTTGAGGAAGCCGCCGAAACGCTCGACAAGGGCTTGGCCAAGGCTCTGCTCGATTGCTGGATCGATACCGTACGATGACTGACAAGCTTGCCGAAATCTGCGCCACCAAGCGGGTTGAAGTCGCCGCGCGCAAGGCGCTGACCTCTTTGGCTGACCTCGATACGCGCGCTACCATGCAGACCCCGCCGCGCGGGTTTGAGGCGGCGCTGCGCCGCAAAGCCGCAAATGGCTTCGCGCTGATCGCAGAAATCAAGAAAGCCTCGCCATCCAAAGGTCTGATTCGCGGCGATTTCGATCCGCCGGCCCATGCCGCCGCTTATGAACAGGGCGGCGCGGCCTGCCTGTCTGTCTTGACCGATGCACCGTTCTTCCAGGGCCATGAAGACTATCTGACCGCGGCCCGGGCCGCTTGCGATCTGCCGGTGCTGCGCAAGGACTTCATGGTGGATCCGTGGCAGGTGGCCGAAGCGCGCGCGATCGGTGCCGATGCGATCCTGATCATCGTCGCTGCGCTGGACGATGCGCAAATGGCTGAAATCGAAACCGCGGCGATCGAGCGCGGGCTGGACGTGCTGGTCGAAGTCCATAACGAGGCCGAGATGGAGCGCGCCACAAGGCTCCACTCCCGCCTGATCGGCGTCAACAACCGCGATCTCAAGCGCTTCGTCACCGACCTGTCGACGACCGAACGGTTGCTGCCGCTCGCTCCTGAAGGCACCTTGCTGGTCAGCGAGAGCGGGATCAACCACCACGCCGACCTGCTCCGTCTGGCGGAGCGCGGCGTACGCACGTTCCTGGTCGGCGAAAGCCTGATGCGCCAGGCCGACCTTGCCGCAGCCACCCGGTCGCTGCTGCAGGGTTAGACTGTCCTACAGCGCGGCTTTCTGGCACAGGCAAGGCATGCCCAGCACCCCTCCCCTTGCTATTACCGCGGTTTTTCAACCGGTCCGGCAGAGAGCACGTTTTTCCATTTTCGCGACCCTGTGCATTTTGTCAGGTCGTTCATATGATCGGCTGAAAGCATGAACAAGCTCACCCATCTCGACGAGTCGGGCAAGGCGCGCATGGTCGACATCGGCGGCAAGGCCGACACAGCGCGGAGCGCGATCGCCGAGGGCCGCATCCTTATGAATGCGGCGGCGCTGGCGGCCATCCGCGATGGCACCGTGCCAAAGGGCGACGTCCTTGCCGCCGCGCGTATTGCCGGGATCATGGCGGCCAAGAAGACCGCCGAGCTGATCCCGCTATGCCATCCACTGGCCCTCGATAGCGTTACCCTCGACTTCGAACTGGGCGCGGAAGCCGTAATCGTGCGCGCCGCCGCCGCGCTGACGGGGCGCACCGGGGTCGAGATGGAAGCACTGACCGCGGTGTCGGTTGCACTGCTCACGCTGTACGACATGGCCAAGGCCATCGACAAAGCCATGGTCATCGAAGGAGTGCGCCTGATCGAAAAGCGCGGCGGCAAATCGGGGACCTGGCGCGCTGACGGGTGATTGCGCCGAAATGGCGGAAATGCTTGACGCGATTCGTTTCGTTGCTTAGATGTTCCGCATTCGTTCACTGAACGGTGCGGATACATCGCTGGGATGTTCCACCCGTTCCATCGGAGTGACAGGCGCATGCTGACCCGCAAGCAGCACGAATTGATCCGTTTCATCCAGGTCCGCCTGGAAGAGACCGGGGTGTCCCCCTCGTTCGAGGAAATGAAGGAGGCGCTGGACCTCAAGTCGAAGTCGGGCGTGCACCGATTGATTTCCGCGCTGGAGGAACGCGGCTTCATCCGCCGCCTGCCCAATCGCGCCCGCGCGCTGGAAGTGCTGCGTCAGCCCGACGATGTCGGAGCCAAGCCGGCACCGCGCGCGGCCAATACCAACAGCACCGCTGCCGTGGTCCGTCCGCCGGAAGCGCGCCCTGCCCCGGCCAATGACGTGATCGAGATTCCGCTTCATGGCCGGATTGCCGCCGGCGTGCCGATAGAGGCGATGGAGACCGCGGCGATGCTGCCGGTGCCGGCTGCCCTGCTTGGTGCGGGCGAACACTACGCGCTGGAAGTGTCGGGCGATTCGATGATCGATGCGGGCATCCTGGACGGTGACTATGCGTTGATCCGCCGTACCGACAGCGCCCGCGATGGCGAGATTGTTGTTGCCCTTGTCCGCGGCGAGGAAGCGACGCTCAAGTATTTGCACCGGGAGCATGGCCGGGTCCGCCTCGATCCGGCCAATGCCGCCTATGAGCCGCAGATCTACGATCCGCGCGAAGTGGTGGTTCAGGGCAAGCTGGCAGGGCTGCTGCGCCGCTATCACTGAGTGGCATTGGATTGTTCTATGCGCGGCGCCGCACCGAAAGGTTGTGGCGCCTTGCCATTGCCGGTGACGTTCGACTTCGGAGCAAAGGCGTAGGCCCGGGCTGCGGGCTGCCACCAGCCATGGCGACCCTCATCTTCGGCAACCGTACGAAATCGTACCCGTTCCAGGTCGAGTGACAAACCGCCAGTCCGGTCCAGCATCCGCCGGTCGGCCTTGATCCAGCGGGGCTTGCACGAGCGCGGCAGATAGCGCGCCGCGATGACCACATCGACGCGTTCGCACGCTGCCGCGAGTGCGCGTTCTTCGACCATGTCCTTGCCGCGCCCGATCAGCAGCTGCCAGTCGCGTCCGCCGCGCCTCAGCGTGATCGCGCAGAAATCGGGATTGCAATGCGCCCCGGGCCAGTCGGCGATCAGCCGCATCTCGCCTTCCATGCCGGACAGTTCGGCCAGATTATCGCGCGCGAAGTCGCTGCGGCTGTCACGCAGGACGAGCAAAGCTTCGCCCTCGCCCGTCACGCCGACATGGCGGCCGTCGCTTGAAATCAGCACGTCCGGTGGCTCGGCCAAGGTCAGAAGCAGAGTCCCGGCGGCGGCGGGAATCAGACCCAGCAGGCGCACGCGCCCGCGCCAGAGTGCCAGCCATAAAGCACCCAGCAGGAACAGTCCCAGCGCTGGTCGGCCCATGGCCGGCATCATTGTCACCGCGCCGGGCCAGCTGGCGGTCCAGTGCGCCAGGTCCAGCAGCAGATCGAGCGACTTGCCAGCCAGCCACCAGAACGGCGCGCCGGCGCCTATGGCATCGAACAGCAGGGCCAAGGCGATCAGCGGCATCGACAGGAAGGTCGTCAGCGGGATCGCCACGACATTGGCAAGTGCGCCGTACACCCCGGCGCGATGAAAGTGGAACAGACCAATCGGCAGCAAGGCCAACTCGATCACGACGCCCGTCAGAAGCAACGAGCCGATCTGACGCAGCGCCTTGGCCCACAGCGGCTCCTCACGCGCCTGGAACAAGGCGTGGATCCGCGGTTCGCCGTGCAGCGCGACAATCGCGATCACTGCGGCGAAGCTCATCTGGAAGCTCGGCCCGACCAGGGCTTCAGGCCACAGCAGAAGAATCGCGCCGGCCCCCACCGCGATCATCCGCATGCTCAAGGCCTCGCGCCCCAGCGCCAGTGCGGCCAGTACGAGCAGAGCGCCGATGCACGAGCGGATCGTTGGCACCTCGGACCCGGTGAGCAAGGTGTAGCCGATCCCGGCCAGCGCCCCGCCCCCCGCCGCAACAAGCGGCAATCGCAGGCGGAGCGCGATCCACGGCATCAGGGCGAGCAATCGCAAGACCAGCACATAGGTCGCAGCGATCACCGCGCTGACGTGCAGGCCGCTGATCGACAGCAGATGCGTAAGTCCCGCATCGCGCATCGCGTTCTCGTCCGCCTCGGCAATCGCCCCGCGGTCGCCGCTGGCAAAAGCGGCCGCGATAGTGCCTGCCGATCCATCCAGGTTGGCGCGGACATGGCGCGACAGGCTTCGTTGCAGGCGCTGAAGCCAACCGCCGTTGTCGCCTGGCGCGACAATCGACACCGGCCCTAGCACGCTGCCTGTTGCCGCCAGGCCCGAGAACCACGCCGTACGGGCGAAGTCATATCCGCCGGGCAGCATCGGCGGCGCTGGCGGAACCAGCCGTGCCCGCAAGCGCACGACGGCGCCATCGACCAGAGCGATGCGGTCGCTGTCGAGATCGAGGTTTAGCCGGACCTTGATCGCCCGGCCCGTTTCGGGTTCCCGCGTGGCCAGTGTCAGGCGGACGCGATGCTCGGCAGGCTGCTCTTGCCGGTCGAGCACCTTGCCCTCAAGCATGGTCACCATCGGTCGGGCAACGGGCGGTGTTCCGACCAGTGCAGACTTGCCCCAGACCAGCAGCGAACCCGCCGCCGCCGCACATAGCGCGACCACAAGCGACTGACGCAGATAAGGAAAGCGGCCTTCGCCCCGCAATGCCGCCAGGCTCAGCATTGCGCCGCCCAGGCACAGGCTGATCCAGCTCAGCCACTGCGCCGGGCCAGGAAGAATGAACCATGCCGCAATCCCGGCAGCGAAGGCGACGACGCCCCACGGACCGCGGTCAAATCCGGCCTGGGCGAGATGCCTTTCGACCAAAGCAAGCCCGCTGGACAAGTGCCCGCGGTTGCGCCAAGGGCGATGTTGCAGTGCAGCGCCATCCGGCTCTGCATCGCCCATCGGGACAGTTGGCGGAACACGGCTGACCATGGCTGACAGGTGACAGGAAGGCAGGGTCAATGGCAAGCGGAAGCGGCATGGCTGGAACAGGAGCGGCGCAAGGCGTCGTAACCCGGTTTGCGCCCTCGCCCACCGGCTTCCTGCACATCGGCGGTGCCCGCACGGCGCTGTTCAACTGGCTCTATGCGCGTCACACCGGCGGCAAGTATCTGCTGCGGATCGAGGATACCGACCGGGCCCGCTCAACCGAGCCGGCGATCGCGGCGATCTTCGACGGACTCGACTGGCTGGGCCTGATGGGTGACGAACCGGCAACGTTCCAGTTTGCCCGCTCCGATCGCCACGCCGAAGTGGCGCACGCTCTGCTCGGCGCCGGCCATGCCTATCGCTGCTACCTGACCCAGGAAGAGCTGGCCGCGCGGCGCGAGCAGGCCCAGGCGGAACGTCGCCCATTCCGCATCGAAAGCGAATGGCGTGACGCCGCACCCAATAGCTGGCCGGCCGATCAGCCCTATGTCGTGCGAATCAAGGCACCGCGCGAGGGCGAGACGACGATCGACGACCTGGTTCAGGGATCGATCACCGTTGCCAATGTCGAGCTTGACGACTTCATTCTGCTGCGCTCGGACGGCACCCCGACCTATATGCTGGCGGTGGTGGTCGACGATCACGACATGGGGGTGACTCACGTGATCCGCGGCGACGATCACATTAACAATGCCTTCCGCCAGCTGCTGATCATCCGCGGGATGCATGCTGTCGAAGGTGGATGGCCCGATCCGGCCTATGGCCATGTCCCCTTGATCCACGGCGCTGACGGGGCCAAGCTTTCCAAGCGTCACGGTGCGCTGGGCGTCGATGCCTATCGCGACGAAATGGGGATCCTGCCCGAAGCGCTGTTCAACTATCTGCTCAGGCTTGGCTGGGGCCACGGTGATGACGAGATCATCAGCCGCGACCAGGCGGTCGAATGGTTCGACATCGGCCATGTCGGCAAAGGTGCGGCGCGGTTCGATCTGGCCAAGCTGCAGAGCCTCAACGGACATTATCTGCGCGAAGCGGACGACGCGCGCCTGGCCGACCTGGTTGCGCCGCGGATAACCGGGGCGGTCGATCTTGAATTGCTGACCAGGGCAATGCCCGTGCTCAAGGTTCGCGCCAAGGATCTGAACGAGCTGGCCGCCGGCGCCGCATTTCTGTTCACTACACGTCCCCTGGCGATCGAAGACAAGGCCGCGGCATTGCTGACCGACGATGCGCGGGCATTGCTGGGGGCAATTGCAGAGCGGATCACCGGATTGCGCGACTGGACGCTCGACGTGCTTGAAGCGGCGCTCAAGGCTATGGCCGAAGAACGCGGACTGGGCCTGGGCAAGCTTGCCCAACCCCTTAGGGCTGCGCTAACGGGTCAGACGACCTCCCCGGGTATATTCGACGTATTGGTTCTGCTGGGACGGGATGAAAGCCTTGCGCGGATTGGCGCGCAGGTCCTTCCCGCCGCTGCACGGCAAGTTGAGGAGTAAGGCAAGTGGGCAATTCGGCAAAACTGACGACCGGTGGCGGTGAATTCGAATATCCGGTCCTGTCGGGCTCGGTCGGTCCCGATGTGATCGACATCCGCAAGATGTACGGCCAGACCGGGATGTTCACCTATGACCCCGGCTTCACCAGCACTGCCAGCTGCGAAAGCGCGCTCACCTATATTGACGGCGATGAAGGCGTGCTGCTGCACCGCGGCTATCCGATTGGCCAGCTGGCCGAACATTCCAGCTTCATGGAAGTCAGCTATCTGCTGCTCAATGGCGAACTGCCGAGCGCCGACGAACTGAGCAAGTTCGAGACGACGATCACGCGCCACACCATGCTGCACGAACAGCTGGCCACGTTCTATCGCGGGTTCCGCCGCGATGCGCACCCGATGGCGATCATGTGCGGCGTCGTCGGGGCGCTTTCGGCATTCTATCACGATAGCACCGACATTTCCGATCCGACGCACCGCACGATCAGCAGCCACCGCCTGATCGCCAAGATGCCGACGATCGCGGCCATGGCCTACAAGTATTCGGTTGGGCAGCCGTTCCTCTATCCGGACAATTCGCTGAGCTATACCGGCAACTTCCTGCGCATGACCTTTGGCGTGCCGGCCGAACCCTATGTGGTCAATCCGGTCGTGGAAAAGGCGCTCGACCGGATCTTCATTCTCCACGCCGATCACGAGCAGAATGCTTCGACCAGCACGGTTCGTCTGGCCGGTTCGTCGGGCGCCAATCCGTTCGCCTGCATCGCTGCGGGGATTGCCTGCCTGTGGGGCCCGGCGCATGGCGGGGCCAACGAAGCCGCGCTCAACATGCTGCACGAGATCGGTACGCCGGACAAAATCCCGCACTATATCGAGCGCGCCAAGGACAAGAACGATCCGTTCCGCCTGATGGGTTTCGGCCACCGCGTCTACAAGAACTACGATCCCCGCGCGACCGTGATGCAGAAGACCGTGCGCGAGGTGTTCGAGGCGCTGAAGGTCACCGATCCGGTCTTCGAGGTCGCCCTGCGGCTTGAGGAAATGGCGCTGAATGATGATTACTTCATCGAAAAGAAGCTGTTCCCCAACGTCGACTTCTACTCGGGCGTGATCCTCTCCGCGATCGGTTTTCCGACCACCATGTTCACCGCGCTGTTCGCCCTTGCCCGCACGGTCGGCTGGGTCGCGCAGTGGAACGAGATGATCAGCGATCCCGGCCAGAAGATCGGTCGTCCGCGCCAGCTCTATACCGGGCCGACGCAGCGCGATTACGTTCCGCTCGACAAGCGCTGATCCAGCGCGCAGGTTCTGTCCTGCTGGCTCCCGCAACAGGGTCCAGCGGGGGAGAATACGCGATGGCAATTCTGCGACCGGTACTGTTGGTTGTCGGCACTCTTATGGTGCTGATGGGGCTTTTGTGGACAGGACAAGGCCTGGGCCTGATCATGTGGCCCAGCTCAAGCTTCATGCTGGGCGACCCGCAATGGGCGATTTACGGTTCAATCACCGCCGCTGTCGGAGCCGGACTTGTCTGGCTCGGTGCGCGTAACGGGCGCGGCGGCCAATAGATCGCCCGGAACGTCCAGGATGAAACGCGCGCCCTTGCCCGGCGCGCTTTCGACAGTCAGTTCGCCGCCCATCGCACGGGCGAGGCGCCGCGAGATGTAGAGTCCCAGGCCAGAGCCGGTCTCATCGCTGCGACCGAGCCGTTCGAATTTGCCGAACAGGCGTTGCTGCTGTTCGTCGCTGAGGCCGGGACCCTGATCGGCGACGATCACCTTGGCCCGGGCGCCCTCGTCCTCAAGCCGGATCCACACCTGCGAATTGTCCGGTGAATAACGTATCGCGTTGCCGACCAGGTTGAGCAGCACCTGAAGCACACGCCGGAACTCGGCGATTGCCGGCAGATGTTCACCCATGCGCGGCGGATCGATGGTGATCCCGCGTTCCTGCGCCCGCACCGCAAGAATGCCTGCGGCCCGGCGCGCCACATCGGCAAGGTCGATGCGGTCGGGTGCGGTGTTGAAATCTTCGGCTTCGACGACTTCCAGATCGGCCAGATCTTCGACCAGCGATAGCAAATGCTGTCCGGCAGCGGCGATATCCGCGGCATACTGGCTGTATTCCTCTGCCAAGGGGCCGGCCATGCGGGTCCGGATCGTCTCAGCATTGGCGATGATCCGGGCGATCGGCTGCCGCAGCACCGGCGCAATGTCGCGTCCGACGAGGCCTCGCCCGTTCTGCGGCATGACCGGCGCGCTGGGAACCTCGGGCTCATTGGGCGCTTGCACCGGCGGCTGCTCGGCAGTCAGGCAGAGTTCGAAGCCGGTCGGTTCCTGGCCCGGTGCCTGTTGGGGCAGCAGCGACGCACGCCAGGTCCGCTGCGATCCGGCTATCGCAACGTTTGCGCCGTCCAGCAGGCGCCAATGCAACGGTTGCTGATGGCTGCTGCCCGAAACCGTAATGAAGTCGGTCCACGGTTTGCCGAAACCGCTGCGCATCGCCGCGGCCAGCTCGGCCAGGTCCGGCGCATCGCTTTCAACCGTCAGCACGTTCTGCTGGGCATCAAGCCGCGCAGTCAGTTCTGCCAGCGTGCGGTCGATCGCGCTGCGATGCTCGGCAACCTCCAGAGGATCTTCGGGCGGCAGCGGACTCGATTGCCACGAACGGATCGTGATCGCGCACCCATCGGCATCGGGCACGACCTCGATCCATGCGGAAATGCTGTCCTTGCCGTCACTCGCCCGGATGGTGCGCGCCAGTTTGAGATTGAAGGTCCGCGCCTTGCGGACCAATTCCAGCAAGGCGGGAACGGCGATCAAGCCGGGCAATTCACCGCCGCAACGCAGCTGCAGACCGGCCAGAGGCTCGTCAACCGCGATCAACCGGTCTTCGGCGTCGCTGCGCGCCTGCGCCAGAGAAGTTGCGGTCGAATGCATAGATCAGAGGCCGGGATAAGGATTGGTCCGCGCGATCAGCGCAGCCGCTCGGTCGGCACCAAGTTGGTCGAAGTTTTCCGGCAGGGTAATATCCGGATAGAGCGCCAGGAACTGCTCCTCCACCGCCTGGGGTTTCAGACCGGCCGCGCGAAGCGACAAGGCAAGGCGGGCATACTGGCCCTCACAGGTAGACAGAACGGCCAAGTCACGCTCTTGCCCCGAAGCCATGGCCAGTGCCGTCAGGAACATCGCTGTCCCGGCATGGGTGATTGAAAGGGCGGCGGTCGCCCCTCCGCCCATTGCCGTGACCAGGCGCGCGATCAGGCCCAGCCGGCTGCGCCCTTCGTCAAAGCGAGAGCGGATTGCCGCCTCTGCAATGTCGGTATGGGCTCGTATTTCCGGATCGCCTGATGCAAAACCGCGCAGCACAACCAAGGTATGGTGCAACAGATCGCCCGGCAGCTCGGTCTGTGGCAACTGCATGCGTCGCTGAGTCTGGGCAAAGCGTGCCTGCGAAGCCAGTAAGGCCATCGCGTGGGTGGCGGTGGCCGTGTCGCTTGAAGCGATCAATGCCTGCAGCAACGGCGACAGTACCGGGTCCAGAGCCAGGCGGCCTTGGAGGCGTTCGGTAAGATGCCACTCGATCGCCAGGGCATGGCAGTGGCCGATCAACCCCGGATTTGCCATGAGGGCTGCGGCGACTTGCGCGATATCCGCGGTATCAAGCTGTCGGTCAGCAGTGTGCCCCTGCGCTTGGGCCAATTCGTCGAGCACCTGCTCCGCCAGATTCGAAACCATCCCGCGGACCCGGGCAATTATTTCGTCGCTGAAGATCGAATGTTCGTTGCTGGCGAGCAAATGGCGCAAAATCGGCCCATAGGTTCCGATCTGCGCATCGGCAGCCATAAGGTCTTCGCGAAGGAGATCTTCGGCAGAAACGCCGGTCGCAATCGAGACGGAAAGGTCATTCATGATCACCGCCTTATAGCGGCAGGGTTAAGGTCGCGTTAGCCGCTTAGTGACGCGGGGAAGCACGATTCCTGCGATGGCCGCGACGACGGCTCCGGCATGAACGGCCACGCTTCCGACCCCGCCTGCCAGCGCTGAAGCAAGACCAAGCGCAAGCAGGCCGCGGTCACCCAGAGATGCCGCCCAGCGCCGATCGATCACTTGCGGCAAAATCCGCAGCAGCGCGATCAGCATGAAGGGCGGAAACAAGCGGTCCCAGTCGGTCTGGCCGTGCTGGCTGGCCGTACCGAAACCAGCCAACCCGATAAGCAAGGCATCGATCATCCAGCCAAAGCCGCGGTCCGCCTTTATCAGACGCGTCTGGCGGTATATCGATTGCGCTTCTACCCTGCCTAGCAATCCGGCAACTTCGCCGCTGATTGACGCAAAAGCGGCAAGGATCAATCCGGCGACAAAAAAGCCGAACCACCCGGCAACTGCGGCAAGAAGCATCAGCATCACAGCGCCAATGCCAAGGTGGGTCGATCCGCTTCCAGCGTGGATCAGGCCAGGGCCAAGTTTTCGCACGAAACCGAGCGCGATGACCCGCGAGGGACTAAGCGGTCGGTCATCGCTGGTCCGCTGGCGGATCCATTGCGGTTCGAGAGCGTGGGCATCGGCATCACTGCGCACCAGGCTCCAGAAGACCGATCCGTTGTCGACCGGCGGGATCGGCCGTTGCCGCAGCCCGCTTTGCAGGGCGACCCGCTGCAAGGCGGAGGCTGCGTCGCAATCGGCTGGCAAATCGGCGACAGCCTCGACCAGGCGGCCGGGGATCCGCATGGCTGCGGCGCTGGCATTGTTCAGATCGATCCGCTCGAACCCGGCGGCCAGACCCTGTTCGATGGGTTGGACAAACACGCCTTCACCGGTTTCAAGCAATGTTGCTGCCTCGTCGTTCGAAACGAACAGCCCGTCGCCGAAGACAAAAAGCGTGTCGACTGCCGTAACCAGGCCAAGCAGGGCCCGCGCGCCCGGCACGATATGAAATTGTGCGCCGTTCGCCTCGGCTTCGTGCTGCAAATCGACGAGTTCCGGCCGCATGCCATGCGCCAGGCAGATAATCCGCTCACATTTGAGGTCGAGCGCCAGTCCAAGCTGCTGGCGCGCCACGGTAACGCCGCCGACGCGCAGGAACGCACGCGGGGTTGCCGCGTCCGCCATTTCCAGCATTGTCAGCAGGGCAACCCGCAGCGTCTCTCTCCGCGCTGTGCGACAAGCGCGCGGTTTAGGCGGAGTGTAGCAATCTGCCAAGGGTCACGGCGGCGTAGCCGGCCAGGCGCCGACTAACCCAGTGAATATTCATCCAGAAATGTCTGGATCCGGCGCACCACGGTCGGTTCACCTGGCGCTGCCTGCAGTGCCTCTTCAGCCATGTCGATAAGCGCTTCGGCGTGAAAGCTGGCGGCCAGACCCTTCAGCCGCAAGGCCGCAATTTGCCAGTTCCCGTCGCAGCGCGACCGTCGCAATAGGTCGACCTGCTGCGAAAGACTGTCTATAAATGCCTGACGGAGCTCGGAAAAAAGCGCAGGATCGTCTCCTGCTGCTGCTGCGAGGGTCGCGTCCAGTGCTCCTGCTTCATATGCCATGGTTTATGCAGCTAGTCGCAAACCATTAAAGTGGGGTTTAAAGCGCGGCACATCATGGTAAACTCGTGCCATGACCGGGGGATCGCGCATAGTCGCCATCGATGCCGGCGTGCCTGACGGTGCGCTGGTCGAGCCGCAACAGGACAGCCAGGACGACACCGTTCTTGTTGCCGAGGACGTGTGGGAAGAGGCTCCGCCGCCTCCCCGCCGCAGCACGATCGGGATCATCGCCGCGGTGCTGGCGGTGTCTGCAATCGCCGGTTGGTCCGCGTTGTTTTTCATCGTCAATCAGGCAGCGATGCTGGCCGGCGGCAGTGCGGCCGAATGGCTCGGCTGGATCCGCGACTGGTCGATGCCGGTTCTGCTGGTCGGGGTCGCCTGGCTGATTGCCATGCGCAACAGCCGGCGCGAAGCACAGCGCTTTGGTGAAACCGCGCAGTTGCTTGGCGCGGAATCCGCCCAGCTCGAACGCCGCCTGACGACCGTGAACAGCGAGTTGAGCCTCGCGCGTGAGTTTCTGGCCTCGCAAGCGCGCGATCTTGAGGCACTGGGCCGCCTCGCGACCGAGCGCCTGTCGCTCCATTCCGAGCAGCTTTCCAGTCTGATTCACGACAACGGCGCCCGGCTCGACACGATCGGGACGGTCAGCACCGCGGCCCTCGACAATATGGAGAAGCTGCGCGGGCAACTGCCGGTCATTGCCAGCGCCGCCAAGGACGTGACCAACAACATTGCCACGGCCGGGCGCACGGCCAAGGGTCAACTCGAAGAGATGGTCCAGGGCTTCAACCGGCTCAACCAGTTCGGGCAGGCCAGCGAACGCCAGGTCGCAGCGCTGCGCGAAATGGTCGATACCACTCTGGACGAATTCACAAAGCGGACCGATCAACTCGACGCCATTGCGACCGACCGCTTCGCAGCGCTGGGGAGCCGCAGCGAGGAATTCCGGACCCAGCTCGACGCAGACGAGGTGGCTGTGCTGGCCGCAATCCGTACCCGTGCCGCGGCGCTGAGCGAAGAACTGGCCGCCGTGCGCACGGATCTCGATAGCAATGAGGCCGAGAGCCTGAGCTCGCTGCGCTCGCGGCTTGGCGCGGTGCGCGATGAAAGCGCCGCGATCACCCGCGCTTTGCGCGATGGCGAGAGTGCCGCGACCGAAGCCTGGCGCGCGGCAATTGCCCGGCTTGAAGACGGGCTGCGCGAAGCAATTACCAAAGTCGGCGAAATCGACGAGAGGGCGATGGATTCTGCACGTCTGCGCCTGGCGACTCTGGCGACAGAGGCTGACGAGCTGGATTCGCGCATGGCTGAACGCGACACGCTGTTCTTCGCCGAGGTTGAAAAGCGCAGCACGGATTTCGACCTGCGCCACGAAACCTTTGCCGAACGCCTGCGCGAGCGTCTGGCCGCGCTGGATGCCGACATTGCCGCGCGGCAGCAGGCGCAGGACGCACATGCCCAGCGCCTTGCCCAGCAAACCGCGACCATGGCGGACCAGCTTGATCAGTTCGCCGCCCGAATGACCGAGATCGCGGCGCATGGCAGCGCGGCGGAAGCCGGATTGTCGACCAGTCTGACGACGCTTGCCGAGAAGCTGGCCGCAAGCCGAGACGCGCTGTCCGGTACAGGGGCAGAGATAACCGAACTGACCGACGGCAGTGTGCGCCTGCTCGAATTGATCCGCGCGAGCGTCGAGCACAGCAGCAGCGATCTTCCGGCCGCGATTGGCGTGGGTGAAGCGCGTCTGGCCGCCTTGGAAGAGCGCGCATTGGCCCTGCACAGCACCGTCGAACAGGCGGACAGTCACGGCGCCAGTTTGTCGGCGCATGTCCTCAAGAGCGCGGACGATCTCGACAGCACGATCGAACGGGTTGCGAAGTTCAATGCCGATATCGCGGCCAGCACCCGCCATCACTCTGACGGACTGGCCGAGCTGACGGGATCCCTGGATGCGGTGCGCAATCAGAGCGTCGCCGTGGCAGCCTTGGCGCAGGATCAACTTGCTGCCGCGATCGAACAGCTCAACACTGCTGCGCGCAATGCAGTGGCCGGCATCGAAGAGATGAGTGCCAAGGCCGTGTCCGACCTGGCGGAGCGGCTGGGCGAAGAAAGTGGTGCGGCCATCGACAAGGCCATGCGCGCCCGTGCTGCGGAGGCGGCAGGGCAGCTTGAACAGGCAGCCGCCCACGCCGCCGGGGTCAGCCGCGAGGCCGCGCTGCAGCTGCGCGATCAGTTGGCCAAGGTGAATGAGCTGGCGGGCAACCTTGAGCGCCGGGTGGCCCATGCCCGCAGCCGCGCCGAAGAGCAGGTCGACAACGACTTTGCCCGCCGGGTCGCGCTAATCAACGAATCGCTCAATTCAAACGCCATCGATATTTCCCGGGCGATGGATTCCGAGGTTTCGGACACGGCCTGGGCGGCCTATCTGAAGGGCGACCGCGGCATCTTCACCCGCCGCGCAGTCAAGCTTCTGGAAACGCCCGATGCAAAGGCCGTTGCCCAGCTCTATGAGGACGATCGCAGTTTCCGCGACAACGTCAGCCGCTACATTCACGATTTCGAAGCCATGCTTCGGCAACTGCTATCCACCCGGGACGGCCACGCCTTGGGGGTGACGCTGCTGTCTTCGGATATGGGCAAGCTCTATGTCGCGCTGGCGCAGTCGATCGAACGGTTGCGAAACTAAGCTTCGCGACCGGGGTAGAAGTCGAACAGCTCCATCCCGATCCAGCCATTGACGTAGTTCAGGTAATAGAGCCCGAACAACACCAGTGCGAGCAGGGTTGCACGCCGAGCGATGCGGGCCGGATCGAAGTTGGCCGGCGCGCTGTCGGCTTGCCCGGGGATCTTTGCGATGCCCGCCTCATCGTGCGTCCGCACGCCGAACGGCAGGATAATAAAGGCCGACAGCACCCAGAACAGCGCGTAGATCGCGATAATCGACGTCCATTTCATCGCTTCTAATACTCCGGCATGATGACGCGAACCTGCGGCTTCTTGCCAGACCAGCGCTGCGCCGCACGGCGCGCCGCAAGCCGCGCCGCTTCGGACACGGCTTCCCGGTCGTGGCGCTGACCGCCCTTGAGCCGAGACAGGGCCGCCGCGACATCTTCGCGGGCTTCGCCAAGAAAATCGTCCATGTCCTCGTCCAGCGGCAGTCCGATGGCTTCGACATGGGCCCGCCCCTTGCCATCCAGAATGACGACAACGAGACCGCTTTGCGCGAGGCGGCGGCGCATGACCTGCGCCTCGCCATTGGCAGGGGTGATGATGTCGCCGTCCAGCACGAGGCGACCCGCCCGCACTTCGCTGATCTTGCCAGGCTTGCCGGGCGCCAGACGAACCAGGTCGCCATTCTGCTGCACCACCGCCTTGGGAATTCCGCATTTGCGGCCAAGCCGCGCCTGTTCCGCCATGTGACGTACTTCGCCATGGACCGGCACCAGAATCTCGGGCCGGATCCAGCCATAAAGCGCTTCAAGCTCTGGCCGCCCGGGGTGCCCCGAAACGTGGATGTGGCTCTGCCGGTCGGTCACAATGGCAATGTTGCGCGCCGCCAGGCGGTTCTGGATCCGACCGATGGCGATCTCGTTGCCCGGGATCTGCCGGCTGGAAAACAGCACGACATCGCCGGATTCGAGCGCGATCGGATGGCTGTCCTCGGCTATCCGTGACAGCGCCGCGCGCGGCTCGCCTTGCCCGCCGGTGGCAAGGATCAGCACATCGCCACGCGGCAGGCCCATCGCGGTATCGAAATCGACGATCGGGGGCAGGTCCTGCAGATAACCGCAGTCCTGACCGGTCCGGATGATCCGGTCGAGCGAGCGGCCGGCAACGCAGAGCTGGCGCTTGGTCGCTCGCGCGACTTCACCCAGCGTTTGGAGCCGCGCCACGTTGGAGGCAAATGTGGTCACCACCACCCGCTTGCCGGTGTGCTTGGCAACTTCGGCGAGCAGGCCGTCGCGGACATCGCCTTCGGAGCCCGAAGGTTCGGGATTGAAGACGTTGGTCGAATCGCAGACCAGCGCCAGGACACCGCTATCACCGATCGCGGTCAGTTCCTGCGCGGTTGCTGGGGTACCGACCAGCGGCCGGTCATCCAGCTTCCAGTCACCGGTATGGAAGATTTTGCCGTAAGGCGTGTCGATCAGCAGCGCGTTGCCCTCGGCAATCGAATGCGCCAACGGGACATAGCGAATGCCGAACGGACCGATCTCAAACCGGTCGAGGTGATCGATCACGTTCAGTTCGACGCTGGCGGCATTTCCTGCTTCCGCAAGCTTGTTGGCAACAAGTTTGGCGGTGAACGGCGTTGCATAGAGCGGCACGCCCAGCTCTTCGGCGAAATAGGGCACGGCACCAATGTGATCTTCGTGGGCGTGGGTCAGCACGACGCCGAGCAGATCCTTGCGGTTCTGCTCGATGAAGTCGAGGTCGGCGAAAACCAGCTCGATGCCCGGATATTCGTTCGCACCAAAGGTCATGCCCAGATCGACCATCAGCCACTTACCCTGGCAGCCATAGAGATTGACGTTCATGCCAATCTCGCCCGATCCGCCCAGAGCGCAAAACAGCAGTTCGTCGCCAGGGGTCATGCCATGGTCCGATTGGCATAGAGCTGGGCAACGCCGCGCAGGGTCAGATCGGGTTCGACCCGGTCGAACAGATCGGCATGGGCCTGGAACAGCGGTGCCAGCCCGCCGGTGGCAATGACCTTCACCGGCCGGCCGATCTCCGCCTTCATCCGCGCGATCATTCCCTCGATCATCGAAACATAACCCCAATAGATGCCGATCTGCATCTGGCTGACCGTATCGCGGCCAATGACGCTGGTGCCGGGCGGCGGTTCAATCGCGATGCGTGGCAACATCGCCGCCGCGTTGTAGAGCGCGTCGAGCGACAGACTGACCCCGGTGGCGATGCTGCCACCCAGATAGGCGCCGTCTGCGCCGATATGATCGAAGGTGGTCGCCGTGCCGAAGCTGATGACGATCTTGTCCCCCGGTTCAAGCGCGTGGGCAGCGATGGCATTGACGGCGCGATCGGCACCCAGCGCGCGCGGTTCGTCCACCTTCAGCGCAATGCCCCATTCGACCGGGGCCCGTCCGCCGATCAGCGCTTCGGTGCCAAAGTACTTCTGCGACAGTTCCTGCAGGTTATGAATCGCGCGCGGGACCACCGAGGCAATCACCACGGCGCTGACGTCGCGCTTCGAATAACCCTCCATCTCAAGCAGCTGGACCAGCCACACCGCGTATTCATCGGCAGTGCGCTTGATATCGGTCGCAATGCGCCAGCGCTGGACGATCGCCCCGCTGTCATCGACCAGGGCGAACTTGACGTTGGTATTGCCGTTATCGACCGCAAGCAGCATGGCCGGGTTCCTTTTCAGGCGAGGCGTATTTCGCCCGCATGGATCGTGCGCGTCGTGCCGTCTGGCAGCCGCAGTTGCAAGGCTCCATCGTCGGCAAGCCCGGCGAATGTGCCTTTGGTGGGCGTTTCGCCCGGTTCTCCGACGCGCAGCGGTGTGCCTGGCGGATGGGCGGCGGCGAGCCAGCGCGCAATTAGCGGGGCAAGGCCGTAGCTCCGCCAGCGCCCCAGCTCCGTCGCTAGGTTGCCGGCAAGATTGCGCGCAAAAAGATCGCGGTCCGGAGCGGGACCGAAGGCTGACAAGGCAATAGTTGCGCGATCTGGCAGATCCGGCGCGGCGGCAAGGTTGACCCCCACGCCGACGATCACGCTGCGCCCGCTCGATTCGAGCAGAACGCCGGACAGCTTTGCGCCATCGATCATGACGTCGTTGGGCCATTTGAGCAGGGCGCGGCGCGGCGGCGGGACGAAATCGGCAATCGTCTCGATCACCGCCAGGCCGACCACCAAGGCCAGGCTCGGGGCCGGCGGATCGCCGGGGCCGAGGTGCACCACCGTCGAGCCCATGAAATTGCCCGATCCATCGAACCACGCCCGGCCCTGTCGACCCTTCCCGGCGTTCTGCCGGTCAACCACCAACCAGCGTCCCTCGGCCCAGCCCTCACCCGCCGCCAGACGCGCGGCGAGGTCGGCGTTGGTCGAACCGGTTTCGGGGATGAACTGGATCAAGCGCCCGGGAACAGGGTGGAAGCGGCGATGTTCGCAAGATTGCCAAGCCATTTGGTCAACAGGTAACCCAGCGGCGAGATGAACAGCGCGGCAACCAGCAGGATCGACTGGTGGACCCAGTCGCTCTTGCCCAGCGCCTTGCCGACCGGCTCGTCGAAATACATCACCTTGACGACCTTAAGGTAGTAGAACGCGCCGATCACGCTGGCGGCGATGCCGATCACCGCCAGCGGCAGCAGTCCGGCCTGAACCGCGGCCTGGAAGACCACGAACTTGCCCCAGAACCCGAACAGCGGCGGGATACCGGCCAGGCTGAACATGACCATGGCGAAGCAGGCGGCGAGCACCTTGCGCTCACGCGAGAGACCGGCGATGTCGGCCAGTGCTTCGATCTGGTTGCCGTCCTGGTCCTTGAGCATCAGCACCGCGACGAAACCGCCGACAGTCATGGCGACGTAGATCGCAAGATAGACCAGCATGGCTGACGCGCCAGCTGGTGTGGCCGCGGCGAGGCCGATCAGCAGGAAGCCGACGTTGTTGATCGAGGAATAGGCGAGCAGGCGCTTGAGGTTATTCTGGCCGATGGCGCCAAGGGCACCAACCACGATCGACATCAGCGAAACAACAATCACGATCTGCTGCCATGCGGCGGTCTGGCTGCCGAAAGCGCCAAGCGTAACGCGCATGGTCAGTGCCAGCGCCGCCACCTTGGGCGCCGAGGCGAAGAACAGTGTGACCGGGGTCGGCGCACCTTCGTAGACATCCGGGGTCCACATGTGGAACGGCACGGCACTGATCTTGAACGCGAGCCCGGCGAGGACAAAGACCACGCCGAACGTCGCGCCGGTCGACATGCCCCCACCCAGCGCGGCGGCGATCCCGGCGAAGCTGGTGGTGCCGGTGAAGCCATAGACCAGGCTCATCCCGAACAGCAGGATGCCGCTGGCCAGCGCACCAAGCACGAAATACTTGAGCCCCGCCTCGGCCGAACGCTGGTCGTTCTTGAGAAACGCGGCGAGCACATAAGCGGCGAGCGAGTTAAGTTCGAGCCCGACATAGAGCGTGAGCAGGTTGGTGGCCGAGACCATCATGCACATGCCGGCGACGGCAAAAAGTACCAGCACCGGGAATTCGGCGCGCATCGCCCGCGCCTTCTCGAAGAATGCCGGCGCAACCAGCAGGCTGGCACCCGCCGCGGCAAAGATCAGCAATTTGGCGAAGGCAGCGAAGGCATCGCCGGAATAGAGCCCGCCAAAGGCATCAGCCTCTGCCCCACGCAGGCCGCCGCACAGCGAGGGCGCGACCATGACACCGGCGACGAACAGCGCCAGCACCGACAGCCAGGTGACCGCACGGGCATCGCGCACGCCCTTCGACCAGGCAGCGCCGAGCAGCAGCACCAGACCGGTGACGCTCAACAATTCTTCAGGCGCAACCAGGCGCAGCGACTGGGACCAGTCCATCAGTGCGCCCCCTCATGCGCGGAATTCTCGTGTTCGGTGGCAACAGCGCCGGGCTTGGCGGCAGTCAGCCGCGCATCGCCCGCCGGCCTGGCCTGCGACAGCCGCGCATCGAGCGCGGCAATGTCCTGCCGCATCGGCTTCAGGAAGCTTTCGGGATAAACCCCCATCCACAGCACCGCGGCGGCGATCGGCGCCATCATCAGCCATTCGCGCAGATCGAGATCGGGCATGGCTGCGGCATCGGCATTTTTCTGCGTTCCGAAGATCACCCGGCGATAGAGATATAGCATATAGGCTGCCCCCAGGATAACCCCGGTGCCGCAGACCAGCGCGACCCAGCTCGACAACTGGTAGATCCCGGCCAGCGCCAGGAATTCGCCAACGAAGCCGCTGGTCCCCGGCAGGCCGACCGATGCCATGGTGAACAGCATGAAGAACAGCGCATACTTCGGCATGTTGATCGCCAGTCCGCCGTAGCGGTCGATCTCGCGGGTGTGGAGCCGGTCGTAGATCACTCCGACCGCGAGGAATAGCGCGCCCGATACCAGGCCGTGGCTGAGCATGACGATCATCGCGCCTTCCAGACCTTGGACGTTGAAGGCAAACAGCCCGATCGTCACGATCGCCATGTGCGCGACCGAGGAATAGGCGATGAGCTTCTTCATGTCGTGCTGGACCAGAGCGATCAGGCTGGTGGCGATCACCGCGATCATCGACAGCGCGAAGATCAGCGGGGCAAACTGGGCGCTCGCTTCCGGGAACATCGGCAGCGAGAAGCGGATGAAGCCATAGCCGCCCATCTTGAGCAGCACCCCAGCCAGGATCACCGAACCAGCGGTCGGCGCCTGGACGTGGGCATCGGGCAGCCAGGTGTGGACCGGCCACATCGGCATCTTGACCGCGAAGCTGGCGAAGAAGGCCAGCCACAGCCACTTCTGCGCCCCGACCGGGAAGTCATAGGCCATCAGTGTCGGAATGTCGGTCGTCCCGGCCTCGTTCACCATCCACAGCATCGCGATCAGCATCAGCACCGAGCCGAGCAGGGTGTAGAGGAAGAACTTGTAGCTGGCATAGATCCGGTCCGCCCCGCCCCAGATACCGATGATCAGGTACATCGGGATCAGACCGGCTTCGAACATGATGTAGAACAGGAACAGGTCCTGCGCGGTGAACACGCCGATCATCAGAGTTTCCATCAGCAGGAATGCCGCCATGTATTCGCCGACGCGCTTCTCGATCGACAGCCACGAGGCGCCGATGCAAACCGGCATCAGGAACACGGAAAGCTCGATCAGCAGCAAGGCGATCCCGTCGATGCCCAGCTTCCAAGAGAAGCCCGCGAACAGCGCGACGTTCTCGGTAAACTGCCACTGCGCCCCGCCGACTTCGTAATTGCACCACAGCACGACGCCGAGCGCGAAGTTGATCAGGGTTGCCAACAGCGCGATCCAGCGCGCTGCCTTGGCCTCGACCAACAGGCACGCGATGGCCGCGACCAGCGGCACGCCGAGCATCAGCGAAAGGATGGGAAAGCCCGCCATTAGTGCACCATCACCCAGCTGATCGCCGCAGTCAGGCCCAGCAGCATGACCAGCGCATATGTGTAGAGATAGCCCGACTGGAAGCGCTGCGCGAAGCGGCTGCCCTGCGCCACGGCCCAGGCTGCGCCGTTCGGCCCGAAGCGGTCGATGACGCCGATGTCGCCCCATTTCCAGAACTTCTGCCCCAGCCAGAATGCCGGTTTAACGAAGATCCGATCATACAGCTCGTCAAAGTACCACTTGTTGTAGACGAAGCGATAGAGCCCGCCGAGCTGCGTCGCGACCTGCGCCGGCAATTCGGGCCTGCGAATGTAGAACTGGTACGCGGTCAGGAAGCCCGCAAGCATCACCACGAAAGGCGCCCACTTAACCCAGGTCGGCACGCCGTGCATGTGGTGGATCAGCTCTTCGCTGAAGGCCACGCTGCCCTTCCAGAAATGGCCCGCGCCTTCGCTGATGAAGGCGTGGTGGAAGGCAAAGCCGGCCAGCACCGCCCCGGTCGACAGCAACACCAGCGGAACCAGCATGTTGAGCGGGCTTTCGTGCGGATGATATCCCGCGGTGCCGTCGTCGTGATGGCCGTGCGCGTGGCTGTCGTGGCCATGATGATCGCCGTGCACCGCGTGCTGAATGTGCTCGGATCCGGCCCAGCGCGGTTTGCCATAGAAGGTCAGGAAGACCAAGCGCCACGAATAGAAGCTGGTCAGCAACGCCGCGAAAATGCCCATGTAGAAGCCGAAGCGGCCGCTCTCGCTGGCCGAGGCATAGGCCGCCTCGAGGATGGAGTCCTTCGAATAGAACCCGGCGAAACCGAACACGTCGACGATCCCGACCCCGGTGATCGCCAGGGTGCCTGCCATCATCGCCCAGAAGGTCCAGGGGATCTGCTTCCTGAGCCCGCCGTAGAAACGCATGTCCTGCTCGTGGTGCATGGCGTGGATTACGCTGCCTGCACCCAGGAACAGCAGCGCCTTGAAGAAGGCGTGCGTGAACAGATGGAACATCGCCGCGCCGGGCGCACCGACGCCCGCGGCGACGAACATGTAACCCAGCTGGCTGCAGGTCGAATAGGCGATGACCCGCTTGATGTCCCACTGGGTGGTACCGATCGTCGCGGCGAAGAACAGCGTCGCCGCGCCAACGCAGGTGACCACCGCCATCGCCGCCGGGCTGGCGGCGAACATCGGCGACAGGCGGCAGACCATGAAGACCCCGGCGGTGACCATCGTCGCGGCGTGGATCAGCGCCGACACCGGGGTCGGGCCTTCCATCGCGTCGGGCAGCCAGGTGTGCAGCCCAAGCTGCGCCGACTTGCCCATCGCGCCGATGAACAGCAGCACGCACAGGATCGTCATCGTGTCCCACTGCATGCCGAGGAAATGGATCGTCGATCCGGCCATGCCGGGGGCGCGGACCAGGATTTCTGGGATCGAAACGGTGTTGAACACCAGGAACGTGCCGAAAATGCCGAGCATGAAACCAAGGTCGCCAACGCGGTTGACCACGAAGGCCTTGATCGCGGCGGCGCTGGCGCTGGGCTTCCTGAACCAGAACCCGATCAGCAGGTACGAGGCGAGGCCGACCCCTTCCCAGCCAAAGAACATCTGGACCAGGTTGTCGGCGGTCACCAGCATCAGCATGGCGAAAGTAAACAGCGACAGGTAGGCGAAGAACCGCGGCTGATCCGGATCCTCGGCCATGTAGCCCCACGAATAGAGGTGGACCAGCGCCGAGACCGAAGTCACCACCACCAGCATCACCGCAGTCAGCGTATCGACCCGCAGCGCCCAGTCGAAGGTCAGCGCGCCCGACTGCACCCAGTGCAGCACCGGCACCACGTGCGGCTCGGCGTGGCCGCCAAGGAAGCCCAGAAAGATCGGCCAGCTGAGCGCGCAGGCGATGAACAACGCGCCGGTGGTCACGCTCTTTGCCGCGACATTGCCGAGCGCGCGGTTGCCCAGTCCGGCGACGATCGCGGCCAGCAGCGGCAGGAAAACGATGAAGAGGATCGGATCCACTGGTACCTTACCCCTTCAGGTTGTGGACGTCGTCGACCGCGATGGTGCCGCGATCACGGAAATAGATGACCAGGATGGCCAGCCCGACAGCCGCCTCGCCCGCCGCCACGGTCAGCACGAACATGGCGAAAATCTGCCCGGTCAGGTCGTGCAGATAGCTGGAAAAGGCCACCAGGTTGATGTTGACCGCCAGCAGGATCAGCTCGATTGCCATCAGGATGATGATGACGTTCTTGCGGTTGAGGAAGATCCCCAGCACCCCCAGCACGAACAGGATCGAGCTGACGGTGACGTAATGGCCGATACCGATCACAGCACTACCCCCTTGCCCACTTCGGGACTGGCGTTGACCGTCGCTTCGCCCGGACGGCGGGCGATCTGGCGGCCGATGTTCTGGCCGCGCACGCCTGCGCGCTGACGGTGGGTCAGCACGATCGCGCCGACCATGGCGACCAGCAGCAGCACGCCGGCCGCTTCGAACAGGAACAGGTATTTGCTGTAGAGCAGCATCCCGATCGCCTCGATATTGCTGGCCGCAGCGTCTGTGGGAGCGGAGCCATCGGCCACGCCAAGCTTGATCCCACCCACGCTCCACGCACCGATGCCGATGCCCATTTCTGCGAGCAGCACTACGGCGAGCAGCAGGCCGAGCGGGAAATTGCGGATGAAGCCGGCGCGCAGCTGGGCAAAATCGATGTCGAGCATCATCACCACGAACAGGAACAGCACCGCGACCGCGCCGACGTAGACGATGACCAGCAGCATCGCGATGAACTCTGCCCCAACCAGTACCATCAGCCCGGCCGCGTTGAAGAAGGCGACGATCAGCCACAGCACCGAGTGGACCGGATTGCGGGCCAGGATAGTGCAGGCGCCGGCCAGTACCGTCAAAGCGGCGAAGAGGTAGAAGGCAAGAACCGTGATCATGCTGGCGCGCCCCTAACGATACGGCGCATCGGCTTCAAGGTTCGCGGCCAGTGCCCGCTCCCACTTGTCCCCGTTCGCCAGCAGCTTGGCCTTGTCGTAAAGCAATTCCTCGCGCGTTTCGGTCGCGTATTCGAAGTTCGGCCCCTCGACGATGGCATCGACCGGGCAGGCTTCCTGGCAGAAGCCGCAGTAGATGCACTTGGTCATGTCGATGTCATAGCGCGTGGTGCGGCGGCTGCCGTCGTCGCGCGGTTCGGCCTCGATCGTGATCGCCTGGGCCGGGCAAACCGCCTCGCACAGCTTGCAGGCGATGCAGCGTTCCTCGCCGTTGGGATAACGGCGCAGCGCATGCTCGCCGCGGAAGCGCGGGCTCAGCGGGTTCTTTTCGAACGGATAGTTGATCGTCGCCTTGGGCTTGAAGAAGTACTTCAAGGTCAGCCAATGCGCCTTCACGAACTCCCACAGGGTGAAGCTCTTGATGAGCTGCCCGACCGTCATATGCCGTACCTCGTGAACATTAGCCACCCGCTGACCAGCACCACGAACAACAGCGATACCGGCAGGAACACTTTCCAGCCCAGCCGCATCAGCTGGTCATAGCGATAGCGCGGGACCGTGGCCTTGACCCAGGAGAAGATGAAAAAGAAGAAGAAGATCTTGGCGAACAGCCACAGCCAGCCGGGAATCCAGTAGAGCGGCGCCCACTCGACCGGGGGCAGCCACCCGCCCCAGAACAGCGTGGCGTTGAGCGCGCACATCAAGAGGACGTTGGCGTATTCGCCGAGCCAGTACAGCGCAAAGCTCATGCTCGAATATTCGGTCTGGTACCCGGCGACGAGCTCGCTCTCGGCCTCGGTCAGGTCGAACGGGGCGCGGGCGGTTTCGGCCATGCCCGAAATCAGGAACATCACCCACATCGGGAACAGCAGCGGGTTGAAGACGAAGCCGTTGAGCGGGCCGACATGATTCTGCTGGGCGTGGACGATGGTGTTGAGATTGAACGACCCGGCCCACATCACCACGCAGATCAGGATGAACCCGATCGACACTTCGTAGGAGATCATCTGCGCAGAGGCGCGCATCGCCGAGAAGAACGGATACTTCGAGTTCGAGGCCCACCCGGCGATGATCACGCCGTAGACGCCGAGCGAGGAGATCGCGAGGACGTAGAGCAGCCCGACGTTGATATCCGCCAGCACGGCGCCAGAATTGAACGGGATCACCGCCCAGGCCATCAGCGCGACGGTGAAGGTGATGATCGGCGCGATCAGGAACAGGCCCTTGTTCGCCGCCGAAGGGACAATGGTTTCCTGCAGGAACACCTTGAGCCCGTCGGCGAAGGACTGCAGCAGCCCCCACGGCCCGACCACGTTGGGCCCGCGCCGCAGCGCCATCGCCGCCCAGATCTTGCGGTCGGCATAGATGATCATCGCCACGGCCAGCATCAGCGGCAGGGCGATGAGGAGGATGCCAAGGATCGTGGCAATGAACCAGGCAGCTTCGTAAGACATGGTTACATGCCAAGCCTGCATTCCGAACAAGTGGAAGCTTTGGAAGAACTCGGTCATTCCGCGGCCTCCGCGAAGGGCTCACCGTGGAGCAGCTCGGCCGAGCAGCGCTGCATCGTTTCGCTGGCGCGGGCGATGGCGTTGGTGAGGTAGAAATCCTTGATCGGATAGGCCTCGATCAAACCCTTGGCCCCGGCCTTGCCTTTCGGTAGCGCGCCGTAGTCGGCTAGGCCTTCGCGCCCCAGCGCGGGGACGGCCTTGGCCATCGCGGCGCGGAGCTGGTCGAAGCTGTCGAAGCCGACCGAGACGCCAAGTGCGTCGGCCATGGCGCGCAGGATCGTCCAGTCCTCGCGCGCGTCACCGGGGGCGAAGACCGCCTTGTCGGCGAACTGCACCCGGCCTTCGGTGTTGACGTAGGTCCCGGGCTTCTCGCTGAAGGCGGCCGCCGGAAGCACGACATCGGCGGCATGCGCGCCCTTGTCGCCGTGGTGGCCGATATAGACGATCATCGAATCGGCGAACCTGGTGTAGTCCACCTCGTCCGCGCCGAGCGAGATCAGCATCTTCGGCTTGGCGGCAACCAGATCGGCGATCCCGCCCTTCTGCGCATAGCCGAGCATCAGCCCGCCCATCCGCGCTGCCGCCATGTGCAGCACGTTGAAGCCGTTCCAGGTGCCGTTGTCCGTTGGGCGGACCAGCTTGTTGGCCGCCGCGAAGGCGAGGCATGCATCGAGCGCGCCCTTGCCCAGCCCTGCCCCGCCGAGGATCAGCGCCGGACGCTCGGCGTTCTTGAACGCGTCGACCGCGTCCTTGGGCAGCTTGCCCAGGACCGAAAGGTCGTTGGCAAGGAAGGTCGCCGGGAAGGTGGTTTCCCACTCTGGCCCGACGATGAACACCTTGCCGCCGCGCTTGGCGATCTTGCGCAGGCGGGGATTGAGCACCGCGCCTTCCCAGCGGACATGGCTGCCGACGATCAGCAATGCATCGGCTTCCTCGATCCCGGCCAGGCCCGAATTGAAGTTGACCGCGGCGAGGTTCGAGCAGTCATAATCGAGCCCGGTCTGGCGCCCTTCGAGCAGGCTGGAGCCCAGGGCCCCGGCCAGCGCCTTGGCGGCGAACATCGTCTCGCAATCGACCAGGTCGCCAGCCACGACAGCCACCGACTTGCCCGGCTTGATCCTGGCCACGGCGGCAAAGGCCTCTTCCCAGCTTGCGGCAACGAGCTTGCCATCGCGCCGCAGCCACGGCTTGTCGAGGCGGCGGCGGGTCAGTCCGTCGACCATGTAGCGGCCCTTGTCGGACAGCCATTCCTCGTTCACGTCGTCGTTGATCCGCGGCAGGATGCGCAGCACCTCGCGCCCGCGGCTGTCGAGCCGCACGTTCGAGCCGAGCGCGTCGGAAACGTCGATCGACAGCGTCTTCTTGAGTTCCCACGGACGCGCTTCGAAGGCGTAAGGCCCGCTGGTCAGCGCGCCGACCGGGCACAGGTCGATCACGTTGGCCGACAGTTCGTGCCTGGCGGCCTTTTCCAGATAGGTGGTGATCTGCATGTTCTCGCCGCGATAGAGCGCGCCGATCTCGTCCACCCCGGCCACTTCCTCGCTGAAGCGCACGCAGCGGGTGCACTGGATGCACCGCGTCATCGTGGTCTTGATCAGCGGGCCCATGTACTTCTCGGTCACCGCGCGCTTGGGCTCGTGATAGCGTGATTTGCCGCGGCCATAGGCGACCGACTGGTCCTGCAGGTCGCACTCGCCGCCCTGGTCGCAGATCGGGCAATCGAGCGGGTGGTTGATCAGGAGAAACTCCATCACCCCCTCGCGCGCCGCCTTGACCATCGCGGAGTCGGTCTTGATCACCTGGCCCTCGGTGGCGGGCAGCGCGCACGATGCCTGCGGCTTGGGCGGCCCGGGGGCAACCTCGACCAGGCACATCCGGCAATTGCCGGCGATGCTTAGCCGCTCGTGGTAGCAGAACCGCGGGATTTCCTTCCCCGCCAGCTCGCACGCCTGCAGCACGGTCGCGCCCTGCGGAACCTCGAGTTCGATGCCGTCTACGGTGACTTTAGGCATGCCCGCCCTCCAAATTATGGCGAAGCAGCCATTTGATGTCAGCGAGGTATTGAATCACTTGAGCTAGGCCCGCCAGCATCAAGAAGGGCAGAAAGATCATAATATAGTCGTGCAGAAGAGCTGCAAAGTATTGCAAGCCGGTCAAATCTTCTTCTCCAAACAGTCGGATTGCGCCGGGAGAAAAAAACGAGTTTGTCGCACCAAATGCTGCCACTACGTATAGGGCCAATGCAAGAGTTGAACGAGGTGTGCCGCGAGAGTTCACTCTGCCGCCTCCCGCACGTGCTGGGCGATCCGGCGTTCCAGCTCAGGCCGAAAGTGCTTGATCAGGCCCTGGATCGGCCAGGCGGCGGCGTCGCCGAGGGCGCAGATGGTGTGGCCTTCGACCTGCTTGGTGACCTGCTGGAGCATGTCGATTTCCGCGGGCTCAGCATCGCCGGTGCGCAGGCGTTCCATCACCCGGTACATCCACCCGGTGCCCTCACGGCACGGCGTGCACTGGCCGCAGCTTTCATGCATGTAGAAGTGTGACAGGCGGCTGATCGCGCGGACGATGTCGGTCGACTTGTCCATGACGATCACCGCCGCTGTGCCAAGGCCCGAGCCGACCGCCTTGAGCCCGTCGAAGTCCATCGGCGCGTCCCAGATTTCGGCCGCCGGAACGAGCGGAACCGAGGAGCCGCCGGGGATCACCGCCAGCAGGTTGTCACGCCCGCCGGTGATGCCGCCGCAGTGCTTCTCGATCAGTTCCGAGAAGGGAATGCTCATCGCTTCCTCGACCACGCAGGGTTTGTTCACGTGCCCGCTGATCTGGAACAGCTTGGTGCCCTTGTTGTTCTCGCGCCCGAAGGATGAGAACCACGCCGCGCCGCGGCGCAGGATCGTGGGGGCAACCGCGATCGATTCGACGTTGTTAACCGTGGTCGGGCAGCCATAGAGCCCCGCGCCGGCCGGGAACGGCGGCTTCAGCCGCGGCTGGCCCTTCTTGCCTTCCAGGCTTTCGATCATCGCGGTTTCTTCACCGCAGATGTAGGCGCCCGCGCCGCGGTGGACGAAGACGTCGAAGTCATAACCCGACTTGGCCGCGTTCTTGCCCAGCAGCCCGGCGGCATACGCCTCGGCCACGGCCGCTTCGAGCACCTCGGCCTCGCGGATGTATTCGCCGCGGATGTAGATGTAGGCAGCGCGCGCGCGCATCGCGTAGCCGGCGACCAGCGCGCCTTCGATCAGCTTGTGCGGATCGTGGCGGATGATCTCGCGGTCCTTGCAGCTGCCCGGTTCGCTCTCGTCGGCGTTGATCACCAAGAAGCTGGGACGGCCGTCCTTCGATTCCTTGGGCATGAACGACCACTTGAGGCCGGTCGGGAAACCGGCCCCTCCGCGCCCGCGCAGGCCAGAGGCCTTGATCTCGTCGATGATCGCGTCCTGCCCGCGGGCCATCAGCGCCTTGGTGTTATCCCAATCGCCCCGGGCCTGCGCGGCCTTCAGGGTCCATGGCTGGTAGCCGTAGAGGTTGGTGAAGATCCGGTCCTTATCGGCGAGCATGGCTTACCATTCCTTCCGATAATCGTGGTTGGTCTTGACCATCTGCTTCAGCGTGGTCGGCCCGCCGAGCGGTTCGACGGTGTGGCGCCCCGGATCCTGGGTGCCTTCCTTGGGCGTCTTGCCAGCGGCCAGCGCATCAAGCACCGCGTCGAAGCGTTCGACCGTCAGATCCTCGTAGTTGCCGTCGTTGATCTGGACCATCGGCGCGCTCGAGCAGTTGCCCATGCATTCAACCTCGGTCAGGGTCCACAGCCCGTCGTCGGTGGTGTGGCCCTTGTGCATCCCGCGCTTCTTGCAGGCGGCAAGGATGTCGTCCGACCCGCGCAGCATGCACGGCGTGGTGCCGCAGACCTGGACGTGGAACCGGCCCACCGGGACCAGGTTGTACATGGTGTAGAAGCTGGCGACCTCGACCACGCGGATTATCGGCATGTCAAGGTACCTGGCGACATATTCCATCACCGGGATCGGCAGCCAGCCTTGTGTGCCGGTTTCCTCACCGACCTGGCGCTGGGCAAAGTCGAGCAGCGCCATCACCGCCGAACGCTGCCGGCCTTCGGGATACTTGGCGATCGCGGTCCTGGCCTTGGCCTCCCAGGCCTTGGAAAAGGCAAAGCCGCCCCACCGCGCGCGCAGCTCCGGGGTATCGGGTTCGAGATGACGGTCAGCCATTAGCGGACGAACTCCACGCGAGAGCACTTGTCGCCCTCGAACGAGTAGATGGACAGGACTTCGAAGGGCTCCGAAGCGTTGGAACGCCAGACCTTTTCGTGCAGCGCGGCATAGTCACCGAGGTGGTAGCCCGTTACGATTTCGGCGCGATTCTCCGGGAACTCGGCGAACATCGCTTTGAGGCCGGCGCGAACACCTTCCCTGCCCTCACGCAACACTGCACCGCGATAACCGGCCTCGCAGGCATCGTCGGTCATCAGCGCGACATAGGCGTCGGCGTCCTGTGCGTTGTAATGCGCGATCATCTGGGTAGCGATCTGGAGGCGATACGGCATTACCGGTCACACTCCCCGAACACCACGTCGATCGCGCCGAGGATGGCGGTCGCGTCGGGCAGCATGTGGCCCTTGCACATGAAGTCCATCGCCTGGAGGTGGCTGAACGCCGTCGGGCGGATCTTGCAGCGGTAGGGCTTGTTGCTGCCGTCGCTGACCAGATAGACGCCGAATTCGCCCTTGGGGCTTTCGGTGGCGACATAGACTTCGCCGGCGGGCACGTGGAAGCCCTCGGTGTAGAGCTTGAAGTGATGGATCAGGCTTTCCATCGAGCTTTTCATCTCGGCGCGCTTGGGCGGGACCACCTTGCGGTCGTCCGAAGCGATCGGCCCTTGCGGCATTTCAGCGATGCACTGGCGGATGATGCGGGCCGACTGGCGCACTTCCTCGACCCGGACCATGAAGCGGTCATAGCAGTCGCTGCGGGTGCCGACCGGGATCGCGAAGTCCATCCGGTCATAGACGTCGTAGGGCTGGCTCTTGCGCAGGTCCCACGGCACGCCGGCGGCGCGGATCATCGGGCCGGAGAAGCCCCACCTGATAGCGTCCTCCTTGCTGACGAGGGCGATGTCGACGTTGCGCTGTTTGAAGATGCGGTTGTCGATCACCAGGCTCATCGCGTCTTCGAACAGCGGCTTGAGCCGGCTGTCGAGCCAGGCGTCGATATCATCGAGCAGTTGCTGCGGCACGTCCTGATGGACCCCGCCGGGGCGGAACCAGGCCGAGTGCATCCGCGCGCCCGAGGCGCGTTCGAAGAAGTTGAGGCAATCCTCGCGGATCTCGAACAGCCACAGGTTCGGCGTCATCGCGCCGACATCCATCACGTGCGACCCCATGTTGAGCATGTGGTTGCAGATGCGGGTCAGCTCGGCGAACAGCACCCGCAAGTACTGCGCGCGCAGCGGCACTTCGAGATTGAGCAGCTTTTCGATCGCGAGGACGTAGCTGTGCTCCATCGCCAAGGGGCTGCAATAGTCGAGCCGGTCGAAATAGGGTAGCGCCTGGAGGTAGGTCTTGTGCTCGATCAGCTTTTCAGTGCCGCGGTGGAGCAGCCCGACGTGGCAGTCGACCCGTTCGATCAGCTCGCCGTCCAGCTCCAGCACCATGCGCAGCACGCCATGCGCCGCGGGGTGCTGCGGGCCGAAGTTGATCGTGTAGTTGGAAATGACCTCGTCACCGGTGGTCGGCGACTGTTCGAGAGTGAAGCTCACGCCTTGTCTCCCTTCTTCGGTCGGCTGCTGGTCTTCTTCGGTGCGCCCGGTTCGATCTTGGCCGTTGCAGTGACCGCCGGTGCGCCATCGGATTTCTTGTCTGCCGCGGCATCATTGGCCTTGGTGCCAGCGCCGGTCTGCGCCGGGGTCGCAGTTGCCGTCGGCGTCGGCGCAGCGGTCGTGGGCGTAGCTTTCTCGTCGCCAGGCAGGACGTAGTCGGCACCTTCCCACGGGCTCATGAAGTCGAACTGGCGCAGGTCCTGGGCCAGCTTGACCGGCTCATAGACTACGCGCTGGTCTTCTTCGGAATAGCGCAGCTCGACATAGCCGGTCAGCGGGAAGTCCTTGCGGAAGGGATGCCCTTCGAAGCCGTAGTCGGTCAGGATCCGGCGCAGGTCGGTGTTGCCTTCGAAGATCACGCCGTACATGTCGAACACTTCGCGTTCGAGCCACCCGGCGTTGGGCCACAGGTGGGTGACGGTCGGCACCGGGGTGCTTTCGCTGGCGGTGACCTTGACGATAAGGCGGTGATTGCGGGTCACCGAGAGCAGCATGTAGACCACGTCGAAACGTTCGGGCCGCGAGGGATAGTCGGCCCCGGCGATCTCCATCAGCTGCTGGTATTCATGCGTCTCGCGCAGCGCCGCGAGGCATTCGCCGATGCTGTCACGGGCGACGGTGAGGATCACCTCGCCATGCTCTTCGCGGGCCGACAGCAGCTTGCCGCCCAGCGTCTGGGTGACAGCCGTGACCACCCCCTCGTTCGAGGCCATGCGCGGGGCGGAATGGACTACGCTCATACCGCCCTCACCGCTCGATCGTGCCGACGCGGCGGATCTTGCGCTGCAATTGCATCACGCCATAGAGCAGCGCCTCGGCAGTCGGCGGGCAGCCCGGCACGTAGATGTCGACCGGAACGATCCGATCACAACCGCGCACGACAGAATAGCTGTAGTGGTAATAGCCGCCGCCATTGGCGCAGCTGCCCATGGAGATCACGTACTTGGGGTCCGACATCTGGTCGTAGACCTTGCGCAGCGCCGGGGCCATCTTGTTGCACAGCGTGCCGGCGACGATCATCACGTCCGACTGGCGCGGGGAGGCGCGCGGGGCGACGCCGAAGCGCTCCATGTCGTAACGCGGCATGTTGACGTGGATCATCTCGACCGCGCAGCAGGCCAAGCCGAAAGTCATCCACCACAAGCTGCCGGTGCGGGCCCACTGGAACAGGTCCTCGGTGCTGGTGACAAGGAAGCCCTTGTCATGCACTTCGGCGTTGATGTCGTTTAAGAAGCCCTGGTCCGGCGCAGTCACCGGCTGGCCGGCGGCGACAAGCGGCTGACCCGCGGAATTGACGAGAGTGCTCATTCCCAGTCCAGTGCTCCGACTTTCCAGGCATAGGCGAGGCCGACCAGCAGCTCGCCGATGAAGATCATCATCGTGATCCACGCCGACCAGCCCAGCTTGGTGAAAGTCACCGCCCAGGGAAACAGAAACGCGGCTTCCAGATCGAAGACCACGAACAGGATCGCCAGCAGGTAGAAGCGCACGTCGAACTGGCTGCGCGGATCCTCGAACGCGGGAAAGCCGCATTCGTACTCGCTGAGCTTTTCCGCCGTCGGGTTATGCGCGCCGGTCAGGCGTGCCACCCCCATCGGCAGAAACACGAACAGCGATGACAGCCCCAGCGCAATCGCCAGGAATATCAGGATCGGCAGGTATTGCGACAGGTCGACCAACAGACTGACTCGCGATGGCAATTGTTGCCCCGCGCCCTAGTCCCGCATGTTGCACCGCGCAAGGGGTGGAGCGCCGGATTTTCCCCGGCACTTCCCCTTTTGCCGCCCTATTTCTTGAGTTCGCGCTTCAGGGTTGCCGCAGTCTGCTTGCCGTAAGGCGGCTTGAAGCCCGACAGCTTGGCCACATCCATTCCCGACTGGCGATAGACCGCGCGCGGGTGGCTGAAGGTCTTGAACCCGTCATGGCCATGATAATTGCCCATGCCGGAGGGGCCGACGCCACCGAACGGCAGGTCTTCCATGGCATTGTGGAACAGGACATCGTTGACAGTGACGCCGCCCGAAATCGTCCGGGTCAGCACCTTTTCCTCTTCGGCCTTGTCCTTGCCGAAATAATAGAGGCCCAGCGGCCGGTCGTGATCGTTGACGTAATCGATCGCCTGATCGATCGAATCATAGGTCATCACCGGCAGAATCGGGCCGAAGATTTCTTCTTGCATGACCTTCATGTCGTCGTTGACGCCGCGCAGGATGGTCAGCGGCATCTTGTTGCCGTTGGAGGCGGTAAAGTCTTCGCCCGCGGGGTTGACCTCGATCAGTTCGGCACCCTTGGCCTTGGCATCGTCGAGGTAACCCTTGAGCCGTTCGAAATTCCGACCGTTTACCACAGAAGTGTAATCGTCATTGGCGAGCAACTTGGGATACATGGCCGATACGCCGGACACCACGCCGGCGATGACATCCTGCTCCTGCTCGGCGGGGACCATCAGATAATCGGGCGCCAGGCAGATCTGCCCGGCGTTCATCATCTTGCCCATGGCGATACGCTCACCCGCCTGCTTCTTGTCGGCACTGCGCCCGACGAAGGTCGGCGACTTGCCGCCCAGTTCCAGCGTGACCGGGACCAGGTTGTCGGCGGCGGCGCGCATGATGTGCTTGCCCACACCGGTCGCGCCGGTGAAAATAAGGTGATCGAAAGCGAGCTTGGAAAAGGCCGAGCCGACCTCAACCCCGCCGGTGAATACGGCCATTTCCTCCTCGGCAAAGTACTTGGGAACGACCTCGGCAAAGACCTCGGCAACGCGTTCGGTGAACTCGCTGGGCTTAATCATCGCGCGGTTTCCGGCGGCAAGTATCCCGGCCATCGGCACCATGACCATGCCCACTGGAAAATTCCACGGGGCGATCACTCCAACCACACCCTTGGGCTGCCAACGCACTTCCGCCTTCGCGCCGATCAGGCCGAGCGGAAACATCGCCTTGCGCTTTTCATTGCGGCTCCATGCCTCGAAGTGCTTCTTCGCATGCTTGAGCGCGCCGACCGAGGGCATGATATCGGTCATCAGCGTCTGTTCGGTGCTGCGATGCCCGAAGTCTGCGGAGACCGCCTTGGCAAAGGCGTGCTGGTGATCGACCAGCAGGGCAACGGCGCGGTCGATGCGGTCGCGGCGGACGGAAAGTGCTTCGGGCATGGCTGCGGTGAAAGCGGCGCGCTGGCTGACCAGCACAGCGTTCATGCGTTCGATCTCGGCGGCGCTCATGGCAGGTTCTCCCGTTTCACTTTACCACCTTGTTTCGCATGTGCGATTGATTGGCAAGCCCCGTGCCTGCTGGCGATTGCCATTGCCGCAGTGCAGCATTAAGGCTGCGACGAAACCCGACCCCCGATTGAGAGAGGCAGTTCCATGGCCCAGCTTTCCGCGCACGATCCGATCGTCATCCTGTCCTACGCCCGCACCCCGATGGGCGCGATGCAGGGGACACTTTCCGATGCGTCCGCAACCGACCTTGGCGCGACCGCGATCAAGGCCGCGGTGGAGCGCGCCGGAGTGAACGGAGCAGATATCGACCGGGTTTACATGGGCTGCGTCCTTCCCGCCGGGCTGGGCCAGGCCCCTGCCCGTCAGGCAACGATCAAGGCCGGCCTGCCCAAGTCGGTCCAGGCGACGACGGTCAACAAGGTCTGCGGCTCGGGCATGCAGACGCTGATCATGGGGGCCGAGGCTCTGGCTGCCGGAACCATCGACCTGGTGGTCGCGGGCGGCATGGAAAGCATGACCAATGCGCCTTACCTGCTCAAGAAGCACCGCTCGGGCGCGCGGATCGGCCACGATACCGCCTATGACCACATGTTCCTCGACGGGCTGGAAGACGCCTATGAGCCTGGTCGGGCAATGGGCACTTTCGCGCAGGACACCGCCAACGCATACCAGCTGACCCGCGAGGCGCAGGACAGCTATTCGATCGAATCACTCCGCCGCGCCCAGGCCGCGATCAGCGGCGGCGCATTCGCCGATGAAATCGCCCCGGTCACCGTGGTCAGCCGCACAGGCGAAAGCGTGGTCGATACCGACGAAGCCCCGGGCAAGGGACGCCCGGACAAAATCCCGACGCTCAAGCCCGCTTTCGCCAAGGACGGGACGATCACCGCCGCCACTTCGAGCTCGATTTCGGACGGGGCTGCCGCTCTCGTTCTGACCCGCGCCAGCGAAGCCCTGGCCAAGGGCCTGACGCCGGTTGCAAAGGTCGTTGCCGTGGCCGCCCATGCCCAGGAGCCCAAGGACTTTACCGTCGCCCCGGTCGGCGCGATCACCAAGGTGCTGGAACGGGCCGGCTGGTCGCTGGGCGATGTCGACCTGTTCGAAGTGAACGAGGCCTTCGCCTGCGTCGCGATGTTCGCGATGCACGATCTGGGCATCCCGCACGACAAGATCAACGTCCATGGCGGCGCGACAGCGCTGGGCCATCCGATCGGCGCTTCAGGCGCGCGGATCGTCACCACGTTGATTGCCGCACTCAAGCGTCACGGCAAGACCAAGGGCGTGGCCAGTCTGTGCATCGGCGGCGGCGAGGCCACAGCCGTCGCGGTGGAACTGGTCTAAGAACTGTACACTTGTGCGACAATTGGCGACACTAAACCGCCAATTTCAGCCGGTTCAGTTATCTGCGGTTCATTTTCGCAGACCTACTTTTTGGTTCGCCGACCCCCACGCGGTCGGCTCGATCCAGAAGGAGTTTGCCGCATGAACCGCACCCTGCTCGCCTCGCTTGCCGTCGCTGCCCTGGCCCTCCCGGGCATCGCCCAAGCGCATACCACTAAGGCTGAACTGCGTCACGACATCCGTTCGGTCCATCAGGAACGCCACGAACTGAATCGCGCGCGCCACCATGGCAGTCAGGCGCGGATCAAGGAAGAACGCCGCGAGTACCGGGGTGCCAAGCACGAGCTGCGCGACGACGCGCGCGATTTCCGCAAGACCCATCGCCGCTGAGCGGCATCATGGGTGTGGCGGGCAACCTCAGGGTTCGCCCGCCCCCCACAGCCTGTCCTGCCGAATATAGCCAGAGCGCTCACCGATCTTGACCTGGCACCAGCCATCCTCGCAATCGTCGATCAAGGCTACGACGCCCTTTTCGACGCGCCACAGCAGCCGCGAGTCCGCTGAGCCCTTCTCACGCATGTCAGCCAATCCCTGACCTTTAACCAGCGCGCTGCGTTGCCGCGTCAGGAACCGGGCCAGCATCCAGCCCCGCGCACCGTCGGGATCCTCGACCAGGCGCCAGCCTTCCATCATCCGCAGCACTTTCATTGGCAGTTGCGGGCGGTGGTAGACCCACTCGATCTTGTAATCCTCGCCCGGCCCGGCGCGCATGTTGACCTCGCCCGCGCGGATCGAGGCCCAGTAAGGCGTCTTGACCTCATCGGCCGCCGCAGGGGCGGCGGAGAGGCAGGCAAGCAGGACGGTGCAAAGGAGCGTGGATATCTTCATAGCTGGTGATTCTCCGATAGCGCCAGCAACGGCTGCGCTTCAAGCCGCTTGACCGTCCCGCAACGGGAGGCTTAGCGACAGGCCATGACAGTCGTTACCGAAACGCCCGGCCAACGCCGCCTGCCCGACCGGCCGCAGGTCCATGTCACCCGCCGGCTGCTGCCTTCGGTCGAGGCGCGAATGCGCGAACTGTTCGATGTCGTGCTCAACGAGGCCGACCGCCCGCTAGGCCGCGAAGAACTGATCGCGGCGATGCGCGGCTGTGACGTGCTGGTGCCCACGGTTACCGACCGGATCGATGCAGCCATGCTTGAGCAGGCGGGTGAGCGGCTGGGCCTTATCGCCAATTTCGGTGCCGGGATCGAGCACATTGACCTGCACGCCGCGCGCCTGCGCAAGATCATGGTCACAAACACGCCGGGCGTCTTTACCGATGACACGGCCGATCTGGCGATGATGCTCATCCTGTCGGTGCCGCGCCGCTTGGGCGAAGGCAGCCGACTGGTCCGCGACGGCAAGTGGACCGGCTGGGCACCCTCGGCAATGCTGGGGCATTGCATTGGCGGCAAGCGGCTGGGCATCGTCGGCATGGGCCGGATCGGCCAGGCCGTCGCCCACCGCGCCCGTGCCTTTGGCATGGACGTGGTCTATCACAACCGTCACCGGCTGCCCCCCAGCATCGAGAACATGTTCGGCGCCAGTTTTGAACCCGACCTGGAAAAGCTCATTGCCGAGGCGGACATCCTTTCGCTGCATTGCCCGGCCGGCGCAGACACGCACCATTTGCTCAACGCCGCGCGGATCGCGGAAATGAAGCCGAGCGCCTTTGTCATCAACACCGCCCGCGGTGACCTGATCGACGAGGAAGCGCTGATTGCAGCTTTGCAAGAAGGCCGCATCGCCGGGGCCGGGCTCGATGTGTTTGCGCGTGAACCGCAGGTCGACCAGCGGCTGATCGACCTGCCCAACGTGATCACCCTGCCCCATCTTGGCAGCGCCACGATCGAAGGGCGCGCCCATGCCGGAGAAAAGGTCGTCGCGAACATCCGGTTCTGGGTCGATGGCCACCGCCCGCCCGATCAGGTGCTCGACGGCTGGGCATAAGCGCCGGGCCGCGCAACTTCGTGATCCTGGGCCGCTTGCCGAAGCTGCAATCGTTGCTTTAAGGCGCGGCGCAAAGGAATCGCGCCGAAAATGCCGCGGCGTTGGGGAGATACCGTACCATGCGCAAGTTCGCTGCCCTGGGTGCTGCTGCCGTTGCCCTGCTCACGCCATTCGCGGCGCTGGCGCAAGAGGCTGCGGATGACGTCTCCGATACCGGCGACACCGCGTGGATCATGATCTCGGCGGCGCTGGTGCTGCTCATGACCATGCCGGGGCTGACGCTGTTCTACGGCGGTCTGGTGCGGGCCAAGAATTTCCTTTCGGTTCTGGTTCAGGTCGGCGCGATCGCCGCCGTTGCATCCCTGTTGTGGGTCGTTGCCGGCTATTCGATCGCCTTCGGTCCGGCCGGCAATGGATGGCTCGGCGGCTTCGATAATGTCATGCTGGGCAACCTCGGCAACGTCCGTGTTGATACGCTGGTCCCTGAAAGCGCCTTCGCCCTGTTCCAGATGACCTTTGCCGCGATCACCCCGGCGCTGATGGTCGGCGCCTGGGTCGATCGCGCGCGATTTGGCTGGACGGTGGCGTTCTGCGCGCTGTGGAGCCTGCTGGTCTATGCCCCGGTGGCGCACTGGGTGTGGGGCGGCGGCTGGCTGGCCAGTGCGATGGGTACGCTCGATTTTGCTGGCGGGATCGTGGTCCACACGACGGCAGGCGTCTCGGCCCTTATCGCGGCGCTGCTGATCGGCAAGCGCCAGGGCTATCCCAAGACCCTGATGCTCCCGCATGCGCCGTCGCTGACCATGGCCGGAGCGGCGCTGCTGTGGGTCGGCTGGTTCGGTTTCAACGGCGGATCGGCTCTTGCCGCCAATGACGACGCGGCCAGCGCCATCATCAACACCCATGTCGCGGCCTGCATGGCGGCAATGGTGTGGCTGGGCATCGAACGGTTCACTGTCGGCAAGCCGACCAGTGTCGGGTTCGCCACTGGTGCTGTGGCGGGGCTTGCCACCGTCACCCCGGCGGCCGGGTTCATTTCACCCGGCGCAGCGATCGTTTTCGGCGCACTGTCTGCAGCGGTTTGCTACCCGATGATCCAGTTGATCAAACAGCGGTTGAAGATCGACGACTCGCTCGATGTCTTCGCGGTCCATGGGGTAGGCGGGATTACCGGATCGCTGCTGCTGGCGGTGTTCCTGTCCCCGACGCTGGGCGGCACCGGTTACGGCGAAGGAAAGACCATGCTCAGCCAGTTCGCCGCGCAGGCGGTCGGCGTCGGCGCGGTGGCGATCTGGTCGGCCGTGGCCAGCGCGGTGATCGCCGTGCTGGTGTCGCTGCTGTTCCCGATGCGGGTCAGCGAGGACGACGAACGCGAAGGGCTTGACTTGTCGAGCCACGGCGAACGGGCATGGGAATTCGATTGAGCCGTTTGCGAAGGCCTCAATCCCCCGTCAGAATCCGATCCACCAGCTGCTTCACCGTCGGGGTAAAGTTGTTGGAATAGAACGGGTCCTGCTTGAAGCGGTAGGCGGCGTGGCCGGCGAACATCAGGTTCTGGTCGATCGGGCCGCCGTGGGCGATGTCCTGCAGGGTTTTCTGGATGCAGAAGCTGCGCGGATCGGCGAGGTAGCCGGTGGTGTAATCGTCATGGTCCTTCCATGACGAAAACCCGCAGTGCGACAGGCAGCCCATGCAATCCTTCTGGTCCTGCTGGATCATCGCGCGCTCAGCCGGAGAGACAAACACGATCGTATCGTCGGGGGTGCGCAACCCTTCGGTATGGCCGTCGATTACCCAGCCGCGGGCGCGCTGGAGATCGCGCGGGGTAACCCAGAAGTTCTTGCCCTTGACCCCGACATCGAGCCGCACGGTATGATCGCCCGCCTCGACCTTGGAATAGGGAATCTGCCGCTCGCTGCGCGCCTCGAGGCTGCGCAGGAACGGATTGCGCACCGCCGAGGAATAGAACCCCGTCGGCGAAAAGCGGTGGAGCAGCACGTCGCCCGGCTCGATGTCGCGCAGCGCGTCCTTCCAGCCCTGCGGGATCGGGCTTTCCTCGGTCAGCAGCGGCCGCGTGCCGTACTGGAAGGCGATCGTGCCCAGCTCCGGATTGTCGATCCAGTTGTCCCATTCGCGCAGGAACCAGACGCCGCCGGCCATGACGATCGGCACGGTATCGGCAATGCCTTCGCCCCGCATCACGTCGCGCAGTGCCTTGACCCGCGGATAGGGGTCCTCGGGCTTGAGCGGATCTTCGGCGTTCGACAGGCCGTTGTGCCCGCCGGCCAGCCAGGGATCCTCATAGACCACCGCGCCCAACAGGTGCGGGACCTTGTGATAGGCCCGCTTCCACAGCGCCCGGAAGGCGCGCGCCGAACTGATGATCGGCAGGTACAAGACGTTGTAGCGCTCGGCGATTTCGCTGAGCTTGTAGGGCATACCCGCGCCGCAGGTGACCCCGGCGACCATGCCTTGGGTGGCGGCCAGCACGCCTTCGAGGATTTGCTGGGCGCCGCCCATCTCCCACAGGACGTTGATATTGATTGCGCCCTTGCCGCCGGACAGCTCGTAGGCCCGCTTGACCTGGGCGACGGCCCCGTCGATCCCGTAGCGGATCAGCTCCTCATGGCGCTCCTTGCGGGTCAGCGCTGCGTAGACCTGGGGGACGATTTTGCCTTCGGCGTCGTAACTGTCGGCGTTGACCGCGCTGACCGTGCCGATGCCGCCGGCCGCTGCCCAGGCGCCCGAACTCATATGATTAGTGGCCGAAACGCCCTTGCCGCCCTCAACCAGCGGCCATACCTCACGCCCGCCGTAGAGAATGGGCTTCAACCCCTTGAATGTCGCGGCCCCGGTCATTGCTTTGCTGTCTTTCCCTTTGCCGCAGTGCACGGCTTGATATCGGCGCGTTCGGGTCGCGGACCAACCGCTTCGAACTGCGCATAGTAACCCTTCAACTCGGGCTTACGGACAAATTCCACAAGGCGGAAGCCCACAGCGTTGAATTCGCAGAACAGCAACGCCGGCGGCATGCCGTGCTGGTCGGCAGGGCGATCGGCGTCAACGACGATGACCTGGCCGCGGTCGCGCAGCGCCGGGCGCATATGCCACAGGAAGGCATAGGGTTCGCCAACCTCGTGGTACATGTGGACCAGAAAGATGCGGTCGAAGCTGTTTTCGGGAAGCCGCGGATCTGCCGGTGCGCCCACCTTGATCGATACGTTGTCGATTCGCTCGCGCTCCACGCGCTGGCCCAGGCGCTGCATGGCCGCAGCATCGATGTCCTGAGCCAGGACACGGCCCTTGGTTCCAACGCGTTCGGCCAGACGGACGGTATAATACCCCTCGCCCGCTCCGATATCGGCAACCGTCGTGCCTTCCTTGATCGCCGCCAGATCCATCACGACCTTCGCCTCGCCCAGATCGTCGCGCTGATCTTCGGTGCTGAAGGCATTCGAAACGATGCTGGATACCGGCCGGTCAGGCTTGGGAAATCCCTGCGCACCTTCGGCACGGCCAGCATCCGAGTCCGCGCGGCTACACGCGGAAAGTGCCAGCAACAGAGCAAAGGCGGACCCGCGCGCGATCAATCGACGTCTTCCACCGCGATCTTTTCACCGGTAACGCGCTGTGCCAGGGCAGCGGCCATGAACGGATCGAGCGCGCCGTCGAGCACGTCCGCCGGGGTCGGGCTGGTCACCCCGGTCCGCAAATCCTTGACCATCTGGTAGGGCTGCAGGACGTAGGACCGGATCTGGTGACCCCAGCCAATGTCGCTTTTCGCGGCATGTTCGGCGCTGGCCGCTGCTTCGCGCTTCTGCATCTCGGCTTCGTACAAGCGCGACTTGAGCATGCCCATCGCGATCTCGCGGTTCTTGTGCTGGCTGCGGTCCTGCTGGCTGGCGGCAATTATGCCCGAAGGAACGTGGGTGATGCGCACGGCCGAATCGGTTGTATTGACGTGCTGGCCACCGGCGCCCGAGGCGCGATAGGTATCGATCTTGAGATCGGCCGGATTGATGTCGATCTCGAAACTGTCGTCGATCACCGGGAAGACCCAGACCGAGCTGAAACTGGTGTGCCGCCGCGCCGAACTGTCATAGGGCGAAATGCGCACCAGGCGGTGCACACCGCTTTCGGTCTTGGCATAGCCATAGGCGTTCTCGCCCTTGACCTGGATCGTTGCGGACTTGATCCCGGCCTGCTCGCCCGCCTGGTATTCGATCACGTCGACCTTGAAGCCGCGCTGTTCGGCCCATCGGCTATACATGCGCAGCAGCATTTCGGCCCAGTCCTGGCTCTCGGTCCCGCCAGCGCCGGCGTGTATTTCGATGAAAGTGTCATTGGCGTCGGCCTCGCCGCCGAGCAGGGCCTGGACCTTGTCGGCATCGGCGCGGTCGGCAAGCGCGGCCAGCGCGGCAACGCCTTCGTCGATGGTGGCTTCATCGCCTTCCATCTCGCCCAGTTCGACGAACTCGATAGCGTCCGCCATCCGCGCTGAGATATCCTTGACGGTGCTGACCGCGGCATCAAGCCGGCGGCGCTCCTTCATGACGGCTTCGGCCTCTTTCGGATTGTCCCAAAGCTTGGGATCCTCGACTCTCGCGTTAAGCTCGTCGAGCCGGCGCAGCGCCCGGTCCCAATCCAGAAACTTGCGGACCAGGGCCAGCGCCGCCTCGATCCGTTCGATATGAGCCTGCCCTTCGGCACGCATGACATTCACTCTCCGCAATGGGTGCAGGCACGCCCGCACCGGTCAACCCGGCCCGCTTAGCGCAAGGTTCCGGATTGTAAAGCAGGCGCGCCTAGCGATTGCCCGAAAGCGAGCGGACGGCCGCAAGGGTCATGCGCACATGGTCGCGAAAATCCATGTTGGTATAGGCCAGCTTGATTCGGCCATCGCGGCCGATGACATAGCTGGTCCGCGCGGTCATGCCCGCGGGCGCACCGGCACCCTTCAAGGTGACGTCATAGGCGGTCGCAATCGCCGGCGTGGCGATGCCTACAGGAAACTTGTCGCGGCAATGCTCGGTCGAAAACTTCTTCTGGGTCGCCAGATCATCGGCAGACAGTCCAATGACAGTCGCACCGGCGGCGCGAAAATCGTCCATCGCATCGGCAAAAGCATGGGCTTCAAGCGTGCAACCTTGCGTGAAGCTCTTCGGATAAAAGTACAAGACCACCGGGCCCTTGCGCAGCGCCGCGCGCAGGTTGAAGGCGAAGGCCTTGCCGCCCTGCGCACCCTGCGTGACAAAGGCCGGCGCCTTTGCTCCCAGGGGAAGGTCGGCGGATGCTGCCGGGGCCAGGAAGGCGGCGGCAATAAGCGCGGCAGCGCCGCGAAGAATGCGATATTTCATGGTCTGATCCTGCGCCAAGTGACCGCGGCTGTCCATGCTATTGCGTCGTGACCGTTTCATCGGAGGCGATGCTTGATGCGGCATCGGGTTCCGTAGCTGGTCCGGCCGCCGGGGCCGCGCTCTGGCCTGTCGGCCTGCTTGCCCCGCGGCGCAATGCGGCAATCAACGCGTCACGCTGCTTGGCCAGGTCTTCCAGCCCGTTGCTGCGCTTGGCCTCGGCATCGGCCTTGAACGCTTCCCAGATGATCGAGGCCTTGGGCTCGTTAGTGGCCAGGCCTTCGAATACCCGCTTGCCGCTCACGCGGTCGATCTTGACCATGTGCACGTCGGCCGGGGCGACAAAGGGCCGGCTATCCCATCGGTTGCGGGTCGATTGGATAAATTGCTTGAATATTGGCGCTGCAAAGGTTCCGCCCTGGACGTAACCACCAAGCGAGCGCGGCTGATCGAACCCGATGTACACCGCCCCGACGATGTTCTGGGCGCCGCCGGCAAACCACACGTTGGTCGGCCCCGTCGTCGTCCCGGTCTTGCCAAACAGCGGCATTTTCAGATCCGCCAGAACGACCCCGGTGCCGCGGGTAATGACACCTTCCAGCATATGAACCACCTGATAGGCGGTGCGCGGATCCATAACCTGCTTGCCGCGCTGCACCAGCCTGGGCATCGGCTTGCCGTCCCACTGCGCCATATTGCATTTGTCGCAGCGCCGGCTGTCGGCCCGCCAGATGACCTTGCCATTGCGATCCTGCACGAAGTCGATCGTTGACGCCGGATATTGCAGGCCATTGTTGGCAAGGGCGGCATAGGCATTGGCCATCTGCAGCACAGTCGTTTCGCCGGCCCCCAGCGCGAACGACAGATAGGGCGGATACTTGCCGATGCCGACCCGGTCGATCTGCTTGACCACATTTTCCATGCCCGCATCATTGGCGATGCGCACCGTCATCAGGTTGCGCGACTGTTCAAGGCCCCAGCGCATTGTGTGTGTGCCACCGGCACCGCGCATGTCGAAGTTGCGGAAGCACTTCTGCCCAAGTGCCGCGCCTTGATAGACACAGAACGGGCCGTCGACCACCTCACTTGCCGGGGTCATTCCAAAGTCGAGACCGGTGGCATAGACGAACGGCTTGATCGTCGATCCGGGCTGGCGTTCGGCCTGGGTGGCCCGGTTGAAACTGTCGAGCCCGGCATCAAATCCGCCCTGCAGCGCAAGCACCCTGCCCGAACGCGGATCGACTACTGCCATCCCCCCTGAGACAGTAGGTATCGTGCGCACGGCCCAGGCATTGCCTACAGGCCCGACCGCAACGACGTCGCCGGCCTTCAAGGCGTCAGGAATGCTGACCAGCGGCGCCGTCTGTCCATCATTGAAGCCAATGGTCGCTTGACTGCCCTTGCGAGTCAGAACCAGGCCCGTGCGCCAGTTCTGATAGGATATGGATTTATTGAGCGTCGCCAATTGAGCCTGCCAGGACTCCATATCGACATCGATGTGCGCGATCGGACGGGTCCATTCGCGACCGCCCTGATAACGCAACAGCCCTGCCCGCAGCGCATCCTGCGCGCCCTTTTGCAGTTCCGGGTCCAGCGAAGTGCGCACCCACAGCCCGCCGGCATAGATCGAGTTGGGTCCATCCTCGGCCTTCTCGCCATATTTGTCGATCAGGCGGCGACGTACCTCTTCGACGAAGTAGCCGGTCGAGGGGTCGTAGGCTTCGACGCGGCGCGGCACGATGGCGAGTGGCTGTGCCTTGGCCTGTTCGGCCTCTGCCGCGCTGACGGCCCCGTTCTTGACCATCTGGTCGAGCACCCAGTTGCGACGTGTAATCGCTTCGGCCGCGTGATTTGCGCGGCCATAGGTTTCGGGTGCCTTGGGCAAGATAGCCAGAAAGGCGTCCTCTGCCAGGGTAAGGTCGGCAACGTCCTTGCCGAAGTAAGCACGCGACGCGGCCTGGACCCCAAAGCTTTGCCGTCCAAGTGGAATTTCGTTGAGGTAAAGCTCGAGAATCTGCTCCTTGCTCAGCACGGCCTCGATCCGCCGCGCCAGGATCATTTCCTTGAACTTGCGGGTGATCGAGTATTCGTTGCCGATCAATATGTTCTTGGCCACCTGCTGGGTAATCGTCGAACCACCACGGGCCCGGCGGCCGGAGCCGAATTTCGTGACGTAGTCGACAACTGCCCCGGCTAGGCCAGCATAGTCGACCCCGCCGTGCGACCAGAATGTCTTGTCTTCGGCCGAGAGATAGGCGTTGATCAGCGGCTTGGGGAAATCGACGAAGCGCAGTTGCACCCGCCGTTCGCGGGCATAGCTGTAGACAATCTCGCCATTCACGCCGCGGACCATCGTCGGAAGCGGCGGCTGATAGGTCAGCAGACTGTCAGCCGACGGCAGGTTGCGAGTTACTGTGGCCCATACCAGCAAGTTCACCCCGACAATGGCTGCCAGGATGTAACCCGTGATGCGAAAGCCGCGGCTGGCCTGCCAGCGGCGGGCAAACCAGTCGCCGAAATGCGTGTCAGCCAGGCGCGCACCCAGGCTGGCGAGCCCGGCCCGTGTGCGGCTCAGCAACCCTCCGGCCTCACGGCGGATGCGAAGGCGGATCGATTCAGGGTCCTGGCTATCGGGCATAGGCGATCGGCTCTAGCATGGTGGCAACGGACAAGGCCAGTCCCCGGACGGGCGATCGCGGGCAGACTTGAACAGGTTCAATATTCAAGCCCTTGGGCGGCGCGCGCACCAGATGCGCGCAGGCGGGCAAAATAGGCTTCGATTGCCTTGGCCGTGACCTGCGCGAGGGCCTGTCGTCCTTGCGGCGATGACAATCGCGCGGCGTCGTCGGCATTGCTGATATAGCCGGTTTCAAACAGAACAGAGGCAATGTCGGGCGCCTTCAGTACCGCGAAGGCGGCCGATTGTTCGGACTTTTCGCGGAACGGAATGCGTCCCGCCCCCTCACGAAGGATCAAGTTGGCGAACTGCTGCGAACGTGCCAGCGATTCCCGCTGCGACAGGTCAACCAAAATCGAGCTGACCGAGGTCGTTGTACCGCCAAGGTCGACGCCGTTGATCACGTCGGCGGCATTCTCGCGCGCGGCGAAGCGGCTGGCCGCCTCACTCGTGCCCTTGTCCGACAGCGTATAGACCGAGGCGCCCTGGGCCGCGGCATTGTCGCCCGTGCTGTCGGCGTGGATCGAAATGAACAGGTCTGCCCCCAGGCGCCGTGCAATCGAGGACCGCTCACCCAGCACCAGGAAGCGATCGTCACCGCGGGTCAGGGCCACGCGGATCCCCCCGCGCTGGAGCAATTCGTCGCGCAAGGCCCGCGCCAGGGCCAGCGTGACATCCTTTTCCTTGAGAGTCCCGGTTCCGGCACCGGGATCCTTGCCGCCATGTCCGGCATCGATCACCACGAGCGGACGACTGGCATCCTGCGGTCCTTCGACAGGAGGCAGGCCAACGACTCCGTCAGCCGCAGGCAGCCTTACCTTGACGACATAATCAAAACCGCGTCCCGGCGCACCGAACAGGCGATCGGCCCCGATCATCGCCGCGAATACGGCAAGCGGAGCGACAAAGACCAGCGGCAGGATTATCCAGCGGCGCATCGGCCATAGCGCTTACGGAATCGACCTGCTCGGCGCAATCGTCATTGGCAGCCGCGCAAGCAACTTGCCGCCTTGGCAAAGCTTTGCTAGTCAATCGGCAGCCGGGCAGACCTGTCCCGATCCTTCCGCACAATTCACGCCGATACAGCGTGTTGCGGCATTTCGGATCGGCACGATATCCCGGCGGGAGAATCCGGCGCATTCGCCGGGATCAGTCAGGTTGATGCTGTAATGAAAAGCCGTTCGCCGTTTCCTCCGTCGCAGCCCGTCCGGGCGTCGGCGGCTCGGACGGCCGGTCGTGCGCGCCCATTGTCGCCGCGCCTTTTCCTTGCTGCAGACACGCACTACGCCGCCGGTACGCACAAGCGCGCCGGTATTTCGCATGTTCCCGCCCGGTGCACCGCACCGGGCGACCTTCTCGCACATAGTCGCGCCTCCCACTGGGCCGCCCGTTTCGGGCCGGCCCTGCCAAGGCGCGCACGGAGATATACCAATGACAACGCGCATGCTTATCGATGCGCGCCACCCGGAAGAAACCCGGGTGGCGGTGCTCAAGGGCAACCGAATTGACGAATTCGACTTTGAATCGGCCGAACACAAGCAGATCAAGGGCAACATCTATCTTGCCAAGGTAACCCGCGTCGAACCATCGCTGCAGGCGGCTTTCGTCGATTTCGGCGGTAACCGGCACGGGTTCCTGGCGTTCAGCGAAATCCATCCGGACTATTACCAGATCCCCAAGGAGGATCGCGAAGCCCTGCTGGCCGAAGAGGCCGCCCATGCCGAGGAAGAGGCCGCCCTGCGCGCCATCGCCGAGGGTGAGGAAGACTTCGTCGGCGACGATGATCTGGGCGAAAGTCTGGCCGACGACCTGGCCGGCACCACGCACGACCATCACGATGATGACGTTGGCGGTGTTACCGAAGTCGATACCGACGAAAAGGACCATGTCGCCACGATTGAGGACGGCCACGTCGAAAACGGCTTTGACCACGACGGCGAGGAATCCGGTGAGGACGATGGCGCTGCAGACAACGGCAATGGCGAAGACAACCGCCGTGGACGCGGTCGCGGTCGCCGCCGCCAGGGCAGCAATGGCAACAATCGCGGCCACGCCAAGGAAGCCGACGAGTTGCGCGCCAAGCGTATGGCGCTGCGTCGCCGCTACAAGATCCAGGACGTCATCCAGCGCCGCCAGGTGCTGCTGGTCCAGGTGGTCAAGGAAGAACGCGGCAACAAGGGCGCGGCGCTGACCACCTATCTCAGCCTGGCTGGCCGCTATTGCGTGCTGATGCCCAATTCGAGCCACGGCGGCGGCATCAGCCGCAAGATCAGCTCGGCCGCAGACCGCAAGCGCCTGAAGTCGATCATTGCCGAACTCGAGCTGCCCAAGTCGATGGGCTGCATTGTCCGCACCGCCGGACTGCAGCGAACCAAGACCGAAATCAAGCGCGACTTCGACTATCTGGCCCGGCTGTGGGACGGGATTCGCGAAACCACGCTGGGAAGCGTGGCTCCGGCGCTGATCCATTCGGACAGCGACCTTATCAAGCGCGCGATTCGCGACATCTATAACCGTGACATCGAAGACGTGGTGGTCGAAGGCGAGCATGGCTATCGCGCCGCGCGCGACTTCATGAAATTGCTGATGCCCAGCCATGCCAAGCGGGTGAAGCAGTACGCTGATCCCGTGCCACTGTTCCAGCGTTACGGTGCCGAAGATCAGCTGACCGCGATGTACGATCCGGTGGTTCAGTTGAAGAGCGGTGGCTACATCGTCATCAATCCGACCGAAGCACTGGTTTCGATCGACATCAACTCGGGCCGCTCCACCAAGGAGCACGGCATCGAAGCGACCGCGGTTAACACCAACCTTGAAGCGGCGCGTGAAATCGCCCGCCAGCTGCGCCTGCGCGACATGGCCGGACTGGTGGTGATCGACTTTATCGACATGGAGTACAACTCCAACGTCCGTAAGGTCGAAAAGGCGATGAAGGACGCGCTCAAGAACGATCGTGCGCGCATCCAGGTCGGCCGCATATCCAGCTTCGGCCTGATGGAAATGAGCCGGCAGCGCCTGCGTACCGGCGTGCTTGAAGCGACGACCCGCGGCTGTCCGCACTGCGACGGGACGGGCCTGGTCCGCACCGCGTCGAGCGCGGGCCTTTCGGCGCTGCGCCTGATCGAAGATGAAGCGGCAAAGGGTCGCGGCTCGGTGATTTCGCTCTACGCCAGCACCGAGGCGGCGGTCTATCTGCTCAATGCCAAACGCGCCGATCTTGCGGAAATCGAGGATCGCTACGGCGTGCGCGTCGAGGTCCTGCCAGAGGGCGAGAACGAGGGCGCAAAGATGCGGGTTGGCTCGTCCGGTCCGCGTCCCGAGTTCACCCCGCGCTTCGAGCCGATCGCTATCGAGGACGACGATGACGACCTGATCGATGACGAGGACGAGCTGGAAGGCGACAACGACGATCGCGGCGAACGCGACGACGATGGCGGCGAAGACGAACGCGGCAAGCGTCGGCGCAAGCGCCGTCGGCGTGGCGGCAAGCGCGAGCGCGAGGATGGCATGCCTCGCGAAGACGGCGAGCAGGCCGAAGCTGCGAACGACGACGAAAACGAAGAAGGCGAAGAGCGCGGCGAGGCCACCGACGAAGCCAGTGAAGATGGCGAAGCGCCGCGCAAACGACGCCGCCGTGGTCGCCGCAGGCGCGGTGGTCGCGGACGCGGTGAAGGCGAAGGCTCGAACGATGGCGAGCAGGCCGAAGGCGAGCAGGAGGATTCCGACGAAGCAGCGGATATGCCTGCGGCCGAAGCTGAACCTGCTGTTGCCGATGATGCGCCGGCCAAGCCCAAGCGGACCCGCCGCAAGAAGGTCGATGCCGAACCGGAAGCCGAAGCTGTCGCTGAACCAGTAGACGCTGAAGCTGACGAAGCCCCGGCCAAACCGAAGCGGTCCCGCCGCAAGAAGGCAGACGTCGAAGCCGAGGTAGAAGCTGTTCCGGTGGCAGAGCCCGAAGCGACGCCTGTCGAAGCGACTGCCGACGAAGCGTCGGCCAAGCCGAAGCGGACCCGCAAGAAGAAGGTCGACGCCGAAGCCGAGGCCGAAGCTGCCTCGGCCCCCGAGCCTGCACTTGCGGAATCCGCGGATGTTGAGCCTGCCGCCGACGATGATGGCAAGCCGCGCCGCGGTTGGTGGCAGCGCACCTTCGGCGAGCAATAGCCAGCGATGACTAATGCCCCCGTCGTTCCGGCCGATCGCCCTGCGCATCACCGGACTGGCGGGGGTTTTCGCAATCCGCCTGGCAGTCCTCAACAACGCGCAGGCCCGCGCGATTTCCTGCGCTTCCTGCTGTGGGACATGCGCCGGGCCAAGCTGCCACCGCTGCCTGACAATCTTGTCGCGGCCCAGCCGCTCGATATTGCCACTCTGCCCGACAATAGCGTCGCTTGGCTGGGGCACGCCTGTTTTGCGGTGCGGATGGGCGGCAAGCTAATCCTGACTGATCCATTCCTCAGCCGCACCGCCGGTCCTGTAGGCCTTGGGCCCAAGCGGTTCCTTGCCCCGGCGATCGCCGCGCGCGACCTGCCCCGGCTCGATGCGATCGTGGTCAGCCACAATCACTATGACCACCTCGATACCGCCGCGCTGACGGCCTACCGCTGGCGCAGCGATACGCCGGTGCTCTGTCCGCTGGGGCTTGCCCCGATGTTCGCCCGGCTTGGCTTTGGCACGGTCCACGAACGCGATTGGTGGCAATCATGGTCGCTCGGCGACGTCCGCTTCACCGTGCTGCCCGCGGTGCACTTTTCCGGCCGCGGACTGTTCGACCGCAACCGCACGCTGTGGGCCAGCGTGGCCATGACCAGCCCGGAGCGCAGCCTGTGGTTCGGCGGCGATACCGCGCCCGGCGCCGTGTTCGACGAGATCGGCGCGCGTGCCGGGCCGTTCGACCTCGCGCTGGTCGGGATCGGCTCTTACGAGCCGCGCGCGATCATGGCGGCCAGCCACGCCACGCCCGAGGAAGCGATCGGCATCGCCCGCCAGCTTAAGGCCCGCCACGTTGTGGGTATGCATTGGGGCTCGATCATGCTGACGCCGGAGGATCCGTTCGAGGCGCCGCAGCGCTTCCGCACCGCCGCGCGCGACCAGCAGTACGGTGAGGACAACGCCTGGATCCTCAAGATCGGCGAAGCCCGCGGCTTCTGACACTTACCCCTTGATCGCGCTGCCCCATTCCATCCACCCGGCAAAGCGCGGGGTTTGGGGGGCATAGCGCGCGTCATGCGCGGCAATGTCGAAGCCGGCCGCAGCAATGGCTGCGGTCACCGGACGGGTCAGGTGACAGCCGCCGGCCAGGCGCTTCCACACCGGCTCGATCCGGTCCTGCCATTTCTGCACGCCGGCATCGGGAGCACGGCCATGCTCGCCAAACAGCAGGCGCCCGCCTGGCTTCAGCACGCGGCGAAGCTCCTTCAGGGTCTGCGCCTGGTCGGTGACCGAACACAGCGTGAAGGTGCAGACGACGCAATCGAAGCGGTCATCCTCGAACGGGATTGCTTCGCCAAAGCCCTGGCGGATGTCCGCCTGCCAGCCCTTGCCCGCCGCTGCCGCGCGGGCGAAGTCCAGCCCCTTGCCTGACGGGTCCATGCCCGCATAGGCGGTGATCCGCGCCGCGTCATAGAGCGGCTGGTTGATCCCCCCGCCGCAGCCGATCTCGAACACCGCGCCCGATGCCAGCGGAACGATCTTCTCGCGCAGGGCCATCACCGCCGGGGCACTGCAGGCGCACTTGATGAAGCGCGGCACCACCTGTTCCTCGTACCAGTTTGCAAAGCCCATTGCCGTCTCCCCCCGGCCACTATCGCTTGCACGGGCGCTGCTGGCAAGGCAGGGGGCGAGGCGATGGACGCCCCCGCCCCGCCCCGCATCTTTGCCGCCGCCCGGCGCATCGCGAACCGGCGGCGCGCCGACAAGCTGGCCCGCACTGACGGCGCGGCACGCTACCTGCTCGACGACATGGCCGAGGATGTGGCCGAGCGGCTCGCCTTCCTGCGGCACGAACCCGGCAATGCCCTGCTCATCGGCGATCGCTTTGGCGTCCTGTCGAACGCGCTGGCGGCACGCGGCTGCACGGTCCACGCCGTCGACGCCGCGACCGGCTTGGACGAGGAGCAGCCCTTCCCCGCTTCCGGCTTCGACCTGGCCGTCAGCCTGTCGGCGCTCGACACGCTGAACGATCCGGTCGGCGCGCTGATCCACATGCGCGGGGCATTGGCGCCGGGCGGACTGGCGATTGCCAGCCTGTGCGGCGCCGGTTCGCTGCCGGCTCTGCGCACGGCCATGCTGACCGCCGACGGGGACCGCCCCGCTCCGCGCCTCCACCCGATGATCGACGTGCGCGCCGGGGCAGCCTTGCTCCAGCGGGCCGGCTGGGCCAATCCGGTGGTCGACAATCGCAGCCTTGCGGTGCGCTTCTCCAGCCTCACCAGCCTGGTCAGCGACCTGCGCGCACAAGGCCTCAGCAACTGCCTGGCCCGCCCCGGCCCGCCGTTGACCCGGGCACAGGTGGCAATCGCCAGCGAAGCGTTCGGCCAGGGCACGACCGAGACCTTCGAGATCCTGACCCTGACCGGCTGGCGTCTCTAGCCCAGCGCCGCCTGCGCCGCTGCCAATCGCGCGATCGGCACGCGGAACGGACTGGCGCTGACATAGTCGAGCCCGACCTTCTCGCAGAAGGCAATGCTGGCGGGGTCACCGCCATGCTCGCCGCAGATCCCCAGCTTGATGTCGGGCCGGGTCGCCCGTCCCCGCGCCGCCGCCAGTTCAACCAGCTGGCCGACACCTTCGATGTCGAGGCTGACGAAGGGATCGCGCGGGAAGATCCCCTGTTCGACATAGGCCCCCAGGAACCGCGCCGCGTCGTCGCGTGAAACGCCCAGCGTCGTCTGGGTCAAGTCATTGGTTCCGAACGAGAAGAACTCGCCCACCTCGGCAATTTCCCCAGCCATCAGCGCGGCGCGGGGCAGCTCGATCATGGTGCCGACGTGGTAAGGCACGCGGCGGCCCTTTTCGGCGAACACGGCTTCGGCCTCGCGGTCGACCAGCGCCTTGAGGATTGCCAGTTCCTTGCGCGTGGCGACAAGCGGGATCATAACTTCGGGCAGCGGCGCCGTCCCGCCCTGGGCGGCGACATCGCAGGCCGCCTCGAAGATCGCGCGGGCCTGCATCGCGTAGATTTCGGGGAAGGTGATCCCCAGGCGGCAGCCGCGGTGACCCAGCATCGGGTTGAATTCGTGGAGTTCGTCGGCACGGCGTTTCAGTGTAGCGACGCCGATCCCGATTGCCTCGGACAGTTCCTCGAACTCGGCGTCGGCATGGGGCAGGAATTCGTGCAGCGGCGGATCGAGCAGGCGGATCGTCACCGGCAGGCCGGCCATTTCCTCGAAGATCGCATGGAAATCGGCGCGCTGTTCGGGCAACAGCTTGGCCAGCGCGGCGCGGCGCCCGCCCTCGTCCTCGGCCAGGATCATCTGGCGCACCGCGGCGATGCGCTTGTCGTCGAAGAACATGTGCTCGGTGCGGCACAGGCCGATCCCCTCGGCGCCGAACTGGCGCGCGGTGCGGCAGTCGGCCGGGGTTTCGGCATTGGTCCGCACCTTCATCCGGCGGTGGACATCGGCCCAGACCATCAGCGTGCCGAAATCGCCGACCAGCTCGGGCTCGATCGTCGCAACGTGCCCCGCCATAACCTCGCCGGTCGACCCGTCGAGCGTCACGACGTCGCCTTCCTTGAGCTCGCGCGTGCCGATCCGCAGCGTACGGCTGGCCATGTCGATCGACACCGCGCTGGCCCCGGAAACGCAGGGCCGGCCCATGCCGCGCGCGACCACCGCCGCGTGTGACGTCATGCCGCCGCGCGCAGTCAGCACGCCGCGCGCCGCGTGCATCCCGTGGATGTCTTCGGGGCTGGTCTCGACCCGCACCAGGATCACCGCATCGCCGCGTTCGGCGCGCTTTTCCGCGGTATCGGCGTCGAGCACGATCGCGCCAGATGCTGCGCCGGGGCTGGCCGGCAGGCCCTTGGTCAGCACGTCGCGCACGGCTTCGGGATCGAGCGTGGGATGGAGCAACTGGTCGAGCGCCATCGGATCGATCCGCAGGATCGCGGCCTTCTGGTCGATCAGGCCTTCGCCGACCATGTCGACCGCCATCTTCAGCGCGGCCTTGGCGGTGCGCTTGCCCGACCGGGTCTGGAGCATCCAGAGCTTGCCGCGTTCAACGGTGAACTCGATGTCCTGCATGTCGCGGTAATGCCTTTCGAGCAGCTCGAACACCGCGGCCAGTTCAGCATAGGCCGCGGGCATCGCCTCTTCCATCGACAGCGGCTTGGCCCCAGCGCGCTCCCGGCTCGCCTTGGTCAGGTACTGCGGGGTGCGGATCCCGGCGACCACGTCCTCGCCCTGGGCGTTGACCAGCCATTCGCCGTAATAGGCCTTCTCGCCGGTCGCCGGATCGCGGGTGAAGGCGACGCCGGTGGCGCTGGTATCGCCCATGTTGCCGAAGACCATCGCCTGGACGTTGACCGCGGTGCCCCAGTTGCCCGGAATGTCGTTGAGTCGGCGATAGACCTTGGCGCGGTCCGAATCCCAGCTGTCGAACACCGCGCGGATCGCGCCCCACAGCTGCTCGTGGACGTCCTGGGGGAACGGCCGACCCAGCGCGTCCGCAACGATTTGCTCGTATTCCTTGACCAGCTTTTGCCAGTCTTCAGCCTGCATCTCGACATCGGCGTAGAAACCGTTGTCTTCCTTGGCGATTTCCAGCGCATCCTCGAACAGGTGATGGTCGATCCCCAGCACCACGTCGGAATACATCTGGATGAACCGGCGATAGCTGTCCCAGGCAAAGCGGGCGTCGCCCGAACTGGCGGCCAGGCCCTGCACCGTCACATCGTTGAGGCCAAGGTTGAGCACAGTGTCCATCATTCCCGGCATCGAAACCCGCGCGCCGGAGCGGACCGAAACCAGCAGCGGATCGGCCGGATCGCCGAACGTCTTGCCGACCGCCTGCTCGATATGGCCCAGCGCGGCGGCGACATCGGCCTTCACGACGTCGGAAAACTCGCCGCCCTCGGCAAGGTAGCGGACGCATTCCTCGGTGGTGATTGTGAAGCCCGGGGGCACCGGCAGGCCGATCCCGGCCATTTCGGCCAGGTTGGCGCCCTTGCCGCCGACCACGGTCTTGTCACGGCTGCGCGGATCGTCGCTGCGCGTGGAACCACCGAATGTGAATACGTATGAAGTCATGGATTTCCGACATTCCCATGAACCGGCGAATCGCAGGCCGGTGCCCTTTGGCCCGTAACCATCATTGTGCATTGCAGCAAGGCGGCGCTGTGGAAGTTGACAATCCTGACAGGGTGCACGGCGGCAAAAAGTTGCCCGTCACCCGCTGTCACCTTATGTAATCTTGCGTCAGCCCTCGATCCGCGAAAAGTCCGCCACCCCGTGCACCGCATCGCGGAACCGCGCGAGCAGCGAGAGGCGATAGAGTCGCTTGGCCGGATCGGCATCGTTGACAGTCACCTCGTCGAAAAACGCATCGATCGGCGCGCGCAAGCTGGCCAGCGCCGCCATGGCCCCGGCAAAGTCCTCCGCCGCCACGGCTGCGGTCGCCTTCGGCCCGGCCGCATCGAGCGCATCGATCAACGCCTTTTCCGCCGCTTCGGGGGTGTAGGAAAGCGAAACCTCTTCGGTCGCCTCGACGCCTTCCTTCTTGAGGATGTTCGCTGCGCGCTTGTACCCGGCAAGCAGATTGGTGCCGTCGGCGGTCCCGACAAAGGCCTGGAGCGCGTGGACCCGGGCAAGCAGGCGGACGAGATCGTCCTCCCCTGAGAATGGTGAAGTTCCGCCGAGCGCGAAAACCGAGTCTACAATGTCGTGGCGAACCCCAATTTCACGCTGTTGGATTTTCAGCCGCTCAATGATGAATGACCAGCATTCGCCCACGCTCTGAATTACGGCCATTCCTTCTTTGGAACCTTGATTGGCGCGATTTGAACGTTGGATTTCAAAATATCTCGCTACCAAGTCGGCTGCATCGTCAGCAGAAATTTCGCCTGTCATACCCCTAAGTAACTTTGCTGCAGACTGGTCCACACCGCGTTCGACCTGCCCTAGAGCGTGCTCAATAGTCGCCCCACCGAGCGCGAACTTGATCGAGAACCGCAGGTCGTTCTGCAATATCAGCGTATTAAGGCCAATTGCCGCACGGCGAAGTGCGAACGGGTCTTTTGACCCTGTTGGCTTCATTCCCTTTAGGAAGAATCCAGCCAGCGTATCCAGCTTGTCCGCCAAACTCACCGCCACGGTCACCGGCGCGGTCGGGACGTCATCGCCCTGGCCGACCGGCTTGTAGTGGTCGCGGATCGCGTCGGCGACGGCGTCGGGCAAGCCTTCCGCGCGGGCGTAGTAGCCGCCCATCAGGCCTTGCAGTTCGGGGAACTCGCCGACCATTTCGGTGACGAGATCGGCCTTGCACAGCTGCGCTGCCTGTTCGGCCTGGTCGGCGTCGGCGCCCTTGACCACGCCTTCCTCGACCAGCCACCGCGCCAGCTTGGCCACCCGCTCGACCTTGTCGGCGACGGTGCCCAGCTTCTCGTGGAAGGTAATCCGCTCCAGCTTCTTCGCCTGCTCGGCCAGCGGCACCTTGCGATCCTGTTCCCAGAAGAAGCGCGCATCGGACAGGCGCGCGGCGAGGACCTTGCGGTTGCCGGCGACGATCTCCGCGCCGCCATCGCTGGCAACAATGTTGGCGGTGCAGACGAAGGCGTTGGCGAGTTTGCCCGCGGAGTCGTTGCAGACGAAATACTTCTGGTTGGTCCGCGCGGTCAGCTGGATCACTTCGGGCGGGACGTCGAGGAAGGCTTCGTCGAAGCGGCCGAGCAGCGGCACCGGCCATTCGGTCAGCCCGGCGTTCTCGATCACCAGGCCCTCGTCCTCGATCAGCGCCAGCCCGGCGGCAGCAGCGGCCGCGGCGGCGCCGCTGCGGATCAGGTTTTGGCGCTCTTCATGGTCGACCAGGACGTGGCAGGCGCGCAGCTTTTCGGCATAGTCGCCAGCCCCGCCGATGGTGATCTCGCCCGGGCAGTGGAAGCGGTGGCCGTGCGTGGCGAAGCCCGAGCGGATCCCGCCGACTTCGCACTCGACCAGGTCTTCGCCGAGGATCGCAACGATCCCCGACAGCGGGCGCACCCAGCGCAGGCTCTCGCTGGAAAGCGACGCAGCGCCCCAGCGCATCGACTTGGGCCAGGGAAAGGCGCGGACAATCGCCGGGATGGCCTCGGCCAGCACCTCGGCCGTGGCGCGGCCGGGCTTTTCGGTGACGGCGAAGAGCACGCCGTCACGCTCGGTCAGGTCGGCCTCGCTCAGCCCGGTCTTGCGCAGGAACCCTTCGAGCGCCTGCGGCGGCGCGCCGACGCGCGGGCCCTTGACCTCTTCGCTGACCGCGGCGGTCGCAGCGGGCAGGCCACGCGCGATCAGGGCGAGGCGGCGCGGGGTCGACCAGACGGTGACTTCGCCGAGCGCCACCCCGGCGGCGTCCATTTCCTTGCGGAACAGCTTTTCAAGGGCCTCGCGCGCGCCAGCCTGCATCCGCGCAGGCACTTCCTCGCAGCGCAGCTCAAGCAGGAAGTCGCTCACAGCACCCACTCCGGAAAATCCTTCGCCCATTGGTCGGCGTTCTTCTCGATCCACGCCTGGCAGCTGCCCTTGGCGAGATCGCGGACCCGGCCCATGTAGCTGGCGCGTTCCTGGACCGAGATCACCCCGCGCGCCTGGAGCAGGTTGAACAGGTGGCTGGCCTCGATCGCCTGGTCATAGGCGGCGAGCGGCACCCCGGCCGCGATACACGACTGGCACTCGCGCTCGGCGTTTTTGAAGCCTTCGAACAGCTGGTCGGTGTTGGCGACTTCGAAGTTGTATTTGGAAAATTCCTGCTCGTTCTTCAGGAACACCTCGCCATAGGTCACCCCGGCGGCGTTGAAGGCCAGGTCATAGACGTTGTCGACGCCCTGGATGTACATCGCCAGACGCTCGAGCCCATAGGTCAGCTCGCCCGCGACCGGCTTGCAGTCGAACCCGCCCATCTGCTGGAAATAGGTGAACTGGGTGACTTCCATCCCGTCGCACCACACTTCCCAGCCCAGCCCCCAGGCGCCCAGCGTCGGGCTTTCCCAGTCATCCTCGACAAAGCGGATGTCGTGGGCCAGCGGATCGACCCCGATCTCGGAAAGCGACTGCAGGTAGAGCTCCTGCAGGTTCGGCGGGCTCGGCTTCATGATCACCTGGTACTGGTAATAGTGCTGGAGCCGGTTGGGGTTTTCGCCATAGCGCCCGTCGGTCGGGCGGCGGCTCGGCTGGACATAGGCGGCGTTCCAAGGCTGCGGGCCCAGGCTGCGCAGGGTTGTCGCCGGGTGAAAGGTCCCCGCGCCGACGCGCATGTCATAGGGTTGCAGGATCAGGCAGCCCTGCGCGCTCCAGAAGGCGTGGAGCCGCAGGATCATGTCCTGGAAACTGAGGGGCTGGCCGGTGCTGCTCATCGCCCGGCGCTTTGGCTCATGGCCCTTGCTCGGTCAAGGTTCGCGGGGGATTGCCGTATTCGTTCATCGACGCGCCGCGCGTGCCGCGATAGGAAGCGGCCCATGAACCTGATGAAGCGCCTGCTCCTCGCCCTCGCCGCCCTGCTTGTCCCCACCACGCTCTTTGCGCAGAGTGTTCCGGCCCCGGCTGCAGCGCATCCGGCGCTGTGGAAAGTGTCCGATACCGATACCACGATCTACCTGTTCGGTACGATCCACCTGCTGCCCAAGGGGATCGAATGGTATTCCGGTCCCCTCGCCCAGGCCTTCGACAGCAGCGGCGAGCTGGTGACCGAGATTCCCGAATACGGCGATACCGATACCGCCGCAGCGGTGATGAAGTATGCCATGCTGCCGCCCACGCAATCGCTGCGGCTGATGATGTCGAAAAAGGAGAAACTCCGCTTCGAAGCCGCACTGCGCCAGCTGGGCCTGCCGCCCGCATCCTTCGACCGGTTCCGCCCGTGGTACGCCGCGGTGCTGATGGCCACCCTGCCGCTGCAGAAGCAGGGCTATGACATGCAGAACGGGGTCGAGGCGCAGCTGTCCGATCTGGCGAAGAAGGCCGGTCGGCCGCGCACCGGGCTGGAAACGCTGGACATGCAGCTGGGCCTGTTCAGCGCCTTCTCGCCCAAGGTGCAGAAGGGTTATCTGTTCGATACCATCGCTTCGCTGCCGACCTTGCAGCAGGACGTTCAGAAGATGGTCGATTCCTGGGCGAAGGGCGATGCAATGGCCCTCGCCGATCTGCTCAACGCCGAACAGGACGATCCGGCGATGATGAAGGCGCTGCTTTACGATCGCAACAAAGCCTGGGCGACGTGGATCAGGACCCGCCTCGACAAGCCGGGCACGGTGTTTATCGCGGTTGGCGCGGGGCATTTGGGCGGCAAGGGCTCGGTCCAAGACGTCCTCGCCAAGTCCGGGATCGCCGCAACCCGTGTCCAGTAAGCGCGGGCTGGTCCTCGCCGCGCTCGGCGCGCTGGCGCTGTTCGGCTGCCGTCAGCCAGAGCAGGTGCACCCCGCGCTATGGCAGATCGACGGACCAAATGGCCAGAAGGCGTGGCTGCTCGGCACGATCCACGCCCTGCCTGCGCCGGTCGACTGGCATTCACCCAGGCTCGATGCCGCGCTGGCCGCTGCCGACCGGATCGTGCTGGAGGTGGCCCGGATCGACGATGACGGCGCCGTAGCTCGAACCTTTGCGACGCTTGGCGCGACCCCGACCCCGACACCGCTGCGCAGCCGCCTGCCGGGCGAGGCCCAGGCCGACTATGACGCCTATCTCAAGCGCTATGGGGTCAAGGACGCCAGCCTGGCCGCGATGGATACCTGGGCCGGTGCGCTGGTCCTGGCCCAGGCGGCTCAGCAGGTTGCCGGCAGCGACAGCGCCAACGGGGTCGACCGCGCGATCAAGGCTGCGGCGAGCGGTCGACCGGTCGAGGAGTTCGAGGGCGCTGACGCCCAGCTGCGCATTTTCGAAGCGCTGCCCGAAACCGAGCAGCGCGACTTGTTGCTGACGGTGATCGCTGACACTGGCGATGTGCGCAGCCAGACCCGCCAGATGGAACGCGCCTGGAGCAGCGGCGACTTGCCCGCGATCGAGGCCGAGACCCAGCAAGGGATGCTCGCCGATCCCGAATTGCGCGCCGCCCTGCTCACGCAGCGCAACCAGGCATGGCTGGGCAAGCTGCTCGCTATGCTGGGCAAGGGACAGCGGCCCTTCGTTGCGGTCGGCACCGCGCATCTGGTCGGGCCAGAGGGACTGCCAGCGCTGCTGGCCGCCAGGGGATACCGCGTCACCCGCGTGCAATAGCGCCGCTGCGCTTGCTTTTCCGGGCCAATGCCGCTAACGGCCCGCGCTTCCCGTCATGGTCATCCCTGGAGGCGTGGCGAGGAAGATGTACCAACTTGTGTTTTTTCGAAAGGCAATATCATGAGCGATACGCTTAACCTGCCGGCCGAGACGCGCGATCGGGCAGGCAAGGGAGCCTCCCGTGCACTGCGTCGTGAAGGCCGTGTCCCCGCCGTTGTCTATGGTGGCAAAGAAGAGCCCCTCGCCGTTCACGTCGAGGAAAAGCTGCTGCTCAAGCAGCTTGGCACCGGCCACTTCATGAATTCGATCGTCGAGATCGAAGTCGGCGGCAAGAAGCTGCGTACGCTCCCCAAGGACGTTGCCTTCCACCCGGTCACCGACCGGCCGCTCCATGTCGATTTCCTGCGCCTGGCGAAGGACGCCAAGGTTCACGTCGACGTGCCGGTGGTCTTCGTCAACGAAGCCGCTTCGCCGGGCCTCAAGCGCGGCGGCGTGCTCAACATCGTCCGTCACGAGCTCGAACTGGTCTGCGATTCGGACAAGATCCCCGATGACATCCAGATCGACGTGACCGGCTTCGACGTGGGCGATTCGATCCACATCAGCCACGTGAAGCTGCCGGCGGGATCGGCCTCGGCCATTACCGACCGCGACTTCACCATCGCCACCATCGTTGCTCCTTCGGGCCTGCGCAGCGAAGAAGGCGATAACGCCAAGACCGAGGCGGAAGCCGGCTAAGCCGCAACTTCCTGCTGGACAGGACGGCCGGGCGCGCAGCAATGCGGCCCGGCTTTCTTGTTCATGGGACCGATTGAGGAGCTGTAGCGATGCAAGTGTGGGTCGGCCTTGGCAATCCGGGTCCGCAGCACGCGTTGCAGCGCCACAACGTCGGTTTCATGGTCCTGGACACACTGGCTGATATGCACGGCTTCGGCCCGGTCCAGAAGAAGTTCCAGGGCTGGGTCCAGGAAGGGCGGATCGGCGGCGCAAAAGTGCTGCTGCTTAAGCCCGCCACCTACATGAACGAAAGCGGCCGCGCGGTGAGCGAGGCGCTGCGCTTCTACAAGCTTGGGGTGGAAGCACTGACCGTGTTCCATGACGAGCTTGATCTGGCCCCGTTCAAGGTCAAGGCGCGGATGGGCGGCGGGCTGGCCGGACACAACGGCCTGCGCTCGATCGACCAGCACCTTGGTCCCGATTTTCGCCGGGTACGCATCGGCATCGGCCATCCCGGCCACAAGGACCGGGTCACCGGCCACGTCCTGGGCAACTACGCCAAGAACGAGATGGACCCGCTCGCCGACATGCTCGGCGCGATTTCGGCCGAGGCGGAATGGTTGGCCAAGGGCGACGACGCACGCTTCATGAACGAAGTGGCGCTGCGCCAGCAGGACGTCTAAGGGCCGCACGGCATATAAACTGGAGTGAATGATGGGTTTTCGTTGCGGTATCGTCGGCCTGCCAAATGTCGGCAAGAGCACGCTGTTCAATGCGCTGACCGAGACCCAGGCGGCGCAGGCGGCGAACTATCCGTTCTGCACGATCGAGCCCAATGTCGGCCAGGTCGGCGTGCCCGATCCGCGGCTTGACGAGCTCGCCCGGATTGCCGGAAGCGCCAAGATCATCCCGACCCAGCTTGGCTTTGTCGACATCGCCGGCCTGGTCCGCGGCGCGAGCAAGGGCGAAGGCCTGGGCAACCAGTTCCTCGGCAATATCCGCGAGGTTGACGCCATCGTCCACGTGCTGCGCTGTTTCGAAAATGACGATATCCAGCACGTCGACAACAAGATCGATCCGGTCTCCGACGCTGATACGGTCGAGACCGAGCTGATGCTGTCCGACCTGGAAAGCCTGGAAAAGCGTGTTCCTGCGGCGCAAAAGAAGGCGGCGCAGGGCGACAAGGACGCCAAGCTGCTTGCCTCGGTGCTGCTCCCAGCGCTGGAACTGCTGCGCGAGGGCAAGCCCGCCCGGCTCGCCCGGCCCAGCGATCCCGAAGAGCTGCAGGTATTCAATTCGGCCCAGCTGCTCACCGCCAAGCCGGTGCTCTATGTCTGCAATGTCGAGGAGGACAGCGCCGCCACCGGCAATGCGTTCTCGGAAAAGGTCTTTGCCAAGGCCAAGGCCGAGGGCGCCAATGCCGTGATCGTCTCGGCCGCGATCGAAAGCGAGCTGGTGGCGATGGACATGGCCGACCGGCTGGTGTTCCTGGAGGAAATGGGCCTGCACGAAACCGGCCTCGCCCGGATCATCCGCTCAGGCTATGACCTGCTCCACCTGCTGACCTTCTTCACCGTCGGACCCAAGGAAGCGCGCGCCTGGACCGTGCACCTGGGTGCCAAGGCGCCTGAGGCCGCGGGCGAGATCCATTCGGACATGCAGCGCGGCTTCATCCGCGCCGAAACGATTGCCTATGACGATTTCGTCAGCCTGGGCGGCGAAAGCGGTGCCAAGGACGCCGGCAAGCTGCGCCAGGAAGGCAAGGAATACGTGGTGCAGGACGGTGACGTGATGCACTTCAAGTTCAACGTCTAGACCTCGAATGCCGTGATAATGGGGCATGGCCCCTTGTCGCTCGCAGCGCATTCGCGCGCCAGCGTACCCAGCCAGTTACGGGCCGCCTGCAACTCGGCAATGCTGTCATCGAGTTTGGTCATGCGGGCCTGAGCAATCGCGCGGACCTGAACCCTGGTCATTTCCGGTGCCAGCAGTCCATGGATCTCGTCCAGCGTGAACCCGGCGCGCTGCGCTGCCCGAATGAAGCGCAAGCGGGCAACGTGGTCATCGCTGTAATGACGTCGGCCAGCCCCTTGGAGAGACCCAGCCTTGGGATCAAACAGCAGGCCGCGCCGTTGATAATAGCGGACGGTTTCCACGCCGACGCCGCCGGCGCGGGCCAATTCGGAGATTGTCTTCGCCATCCTCTTGACTCCGTACCATGGTCCGGAAGGTATAAGCTGAGTCGCTATGACAGACCAAGCTGCAAAATCCCGCCATGCTGTGCTCTATCGCATGGTCATGCCCACCCACATCTGCCCCTTTGGGTTGAAGGCGCTGCATTTGCTCGGGCAGCAAGGCTTTGCCGTCGAAGATCGCTGGTTGACGACCCGCGAACAGACCGATGCCTTCAAGGCGGAGCACGGCGTCAAGACCACGCCGCAGGTGTTCATCGATGGCAGGCGGATCGGTGGACACGACGATCTGCGGCGACACTTAGATCTGCCGGTCGCCGATTCGGATGCCGTCAGCTATGTACCGGTTCTCGCCGTTTTCGCCGCTGCTGCCGCATTGGCGCTGGCCGTCAGCCAGGTTGCCCATGGCGCGCCATTTACGCTGCGCGCCGCCGAATGGTTCGTATCCTTCGCCATGGTCATCCTCGCCATGCTCAAGCTGCAGGACGTCGATCGCTTTGCCACCATGTTTCTCGGCTATGACCTGTTGGCGCAGCGCTGGGTGCCCTACGCCACGGCCTATCCGTTTCTGGAATTCGCCGCCGGGGCGCTGATGGCGGCCCATGCCCTTGACTGGCTGTCGATCCCCATTGCCTTGATCATCGGAACGATCGGCGCCGCTTCGGTTTTCTACGCGGTCTACATCCAGAAACGCGACATCAAATGCGCCTGCGTCGGCGGGAGCAGTCGCGTCCCGCTAGGGTTCGTTTCGCTCAGCGAAAATCTGGGCATGATCGCAATGGCGCTGTGGATGCTGATCGGGCCGATGGCCTGACTTTAATTGATATAGGACTTACTGCCATGAAGACCGCGATTACAGCCTTCCTTGTATCGACTACCGTCCTACCCATGGCCGCCCTGGCGCAAGAGCATGCCGACCATGCCGGTCATGAGATGGGCACGATGCATCCCGCTGCTCAGCCCGCACCGCCCAAACCGGCGCCGATGGAAGCTATGGACCATTCAGGTCACGATATGCAGCAGATGCCCGGAATGGACATGCCAGGTGACGCGGCTAACCACGCGTCGGAACTGACGCCCTTTGCCGAAGGCTCGGGCACGGCCCGCCTTCCCGGCAATGAAGGCCCGATGCATGGGCTGCACCTGATGTCCGGCGACTGGATGCTGATGGCCCACGGCACGGTGTCGCTGCAGTATACCGACCACGGCGGCCCGCGCGGGGACGACAAGCTCTACGCCACCTCGATGGCGATGCTCTCTGCCGAGCGCGACACCGGCTGGGGGCGGATCCAGGGCAAGGCGATGATGAGCCTTGAACCGGCGATGGACGCGCGGGGTTATCCGAACCAGTTCGCCACGGGCGAAACCGCAGGCGGGTTGCCGCTGGTCGACCGCCAGCACCCGCACGACCTGTTCATGGAGCTGGCCGCGCGGATCGACATCAACGCCGGTCCCGGAACGCTTTTTCTGTACGGCGGGCCAGTGGGCGAACCGGCACTGGGGCCCAGCGCCTTCATGCACCGCGGCTCGGCGCGCTATAATCCCGAACCGCCGATCACGCACCACAGGTTCGATTCGACCCACATCACCTACGGTGTTGTAACCGCCGGCTATTCAGCGCCGCTGTTCCAGGTCGAGGCCAGTGCATTTCGCGGGCAGGAACCCGACGAACATCGCTGGAATATCGAGACGCCGAAGCTGGATAGCTGGTCGGTCCGCGCCACCCTCACCCCGTCGCGGCGCTGGGCGCTGCAGGCCAGCTATGGCCAGCTGAAGCAGCCCGAGGCGCTTCACCCCGGCGAGGACGAGCATCGCTTCACTGCCTCGGCGCACTATGCCGCGGGCGGCCTCAGCGCGATGCTGGCCTTCAGCGCCAAGGACCGGGTGCCGGGTGACACGCTGACCGCCTGGCTGGCCGAGGCCAACTGGGACATCGATGCGCACAACACCCTGTTCGGCCGGATCGAAAACGTCGCCAATGACGAGCTGTTTCCCGATCACGAGGATCCCCTGCACGACCAGGCGTTTCGCGTCAGCAAGTTCCAACTTGGCTATGCCCGGCGGATCCCACTGGGTCCGGTCGAGCTGGCGCTGGGCGGCAGCGTCAACGCCTATGCCAAGCCCGCAGCACTTGACGCGGCCTATGGCGCCAACCCAATGGGCTATACGCTGTTCGCGCGGATAACCCTGGGGCATTGAGCATGGATGATGGGCTGACCTATTTCGAAGACCTGGAGGTCGGCACAGTTGCGCGGTTCGGCCTCTATGCCGTCACCCGTGAAGAGGTGATCGACTTTGCTTCGAAGTACGATCCCCAGCCCTTTCACCTGTCCGACGAGGCCGCTGCGAAAACCCATTTCGGACGAATTTCGGCCAGCGGATGGCACACCTGCGCGATGGTCATGCGGATGCTGGTCGACAATATCACCGAGCGCCGCCAGGCCGGACTGGGCTCACCCGGCCTCGATGAACTGCGCTGGCTGAAGCCGGTCTATCCCGGCGATACCCTGCGCGTGGAAACCGAGCTGCTGTCCAAGAAGCGCAGCCAGTCCCGCCCGGAAATGGGCAGCTTCCAGTCGGCGGTGCGGATATTCAATCAGGATGACGTGCTGGTCTGCACCATGCAATCGATCGGCCTGATCCGGGTGCGCGAGGCTCAGGCGCCGCAATAGAACATGCCTTTGGCGCGGTAGACTTCGCGCTTTTCGCTATCCTGCACAGTCATTGTCGCAGCAGCCCGGATGCCTTCATCGCCCCAGGGCTGGCCCTTGTCGGCGCCTTGATCGATGAAGGCGGTGTGGGTCTTGCCGATGTAATGATGCGTGGTCGCGGCCGAGCCGGCATCGACCGCCATCGTCGTCGTCACATCGTTGGTCTTGATCACGGCGCGCTCGGTATCACCGACTAGCACAGGATCGTTGGCGCCTTGCGGCACAAAGGAGCATCCCGCGCCAGAGATTGCCGCTGCGGCACTGTCGGCCTCCGAAATGGTCTGCAGCGCGAGCGGCTGGACCGGCGCGCGCAGCTTCTGCGCGGCTTCGACCTGGGCCACAGCGGCTGCATCGCTCGCCGCCTTCTGCTCAGGGGTCGGATCAGGCTTGCACGCCGCTCCGGCCAGGACAATCAGCAACCACAGCTTGCGCATCAGCGTCTCCCGAAGAGCTTCTCGATGTCGCCATGCGCCAGCTTGACCCAGGTCGGGCGGCCGTGATTGCACTGCCCCGATCGCGGGGTCACTTCCATTTCGCGGAGCAAGGCGTTCATCTCTGCCACCGATAACGCACGACCGGCCCGAACGCTCCCGTGGCAGGCCATGGTTGCCAGCACGTGGTCGAGCCGTTCTCCTAGCAGGAGCGCGTCCCCGTTCTGAGCCAGATCGTCGGCAACGTCGCGCACCAGCGCTTGGACGTCGCCCTTGCCCAGAACGCTTGGCACCGAACGCACCAGCATTGCAGTCGGCCCGAAACGCTCAAGCGCCAACCCGAAGCGCGCCAGTTCAGGGGATGCTGCTTCAAGCCGGTCGCAGTCGGGCTCATCCAGTTCGATCACTTCGGGGATCAGCAAGGCCTGCGCGGCGGTGACCGCTTGCTGCGCGCCCGCGGCCTTGAGCCGTTCGAGCACCAGTCGCTCATGTGCGGCGTGCTGGTCGACAATGACCAGTCCGTCCTCGGCCTCGGCGACGATGTAGGTATTGGCAACCTGCCCGCGCGCAATGCCCAGCGGGTGACTGGCGGCGGGCTCTGGGGCAATCTCGGCCACTTCCGCGCGCCCCTGCGGTTGGGCCATGATCGTCTGTTCATAGCCGCGCCAGGCCTGGCCGGCATCGCGTACCCCAGTCGACCCGTATTCGCGCGCGAAAAGAGACGACAGCGCCGGCTCAGGCGCGCGGATGATCGGTTCGGCTTGCCAGTTACCCATGGCCGAAACCGCCGGGGCCTGGGCGCTGCGCTGCCCCGCACCTTCCAGTGCGTGGCGCAGGCCCGATACCAGGAAGCCGCGAATGAAGGCCGGATCGCGGAACCGCACTTCGGTCTTGGCCGGGTGGACGTTGACGTCGACCTCTTCCGGCGGCACCTCGAGAAACAGCGCCAGCACCGCATGGCGGTCACGCGCCAGCATATCCGAATAGGCGCCGCGCACCGCGCCGATCAGCAGCCGGTCTTTCACCGGTCGGCCATTGACGAACAGGTACTGATGATCCGCCACGCCGCGATTGAACGTCGGCAGCCCGGCCACGCCGGTCAGCCGCGCCGGTCCCCGCTCCAGCTCGATCGCGACGCCATCATCGGCCAGTTCGCGCGCGACGATCTGCGCGACCCGCGCGGCAAGGCTCTCGCCGGGCTGCACCGCCAGAACGCGGCGGCCGTCATGTTCCAGGGTAAAGCCCACGTCGGGTCGGGCCATCGCAAGGCGGCGGACCACGTCGAGGCAGGCAGCATATTCGCTGCGCGGTGAGCGCAGGAACTTGCGCCGCGCCGGGACCTTGCCGAACAGGTCCTCGACCTTGATCCGGGTTCCGGGCGGCAGGGCGGCGGGCTCATCGGCAGTCAGTGCGCCGTGATCGACCACGCGGCGCCAGCCCTGGCCGTTTTCGCGGGTCCGGCTTTCGATGGTCAGGCGGGCGACGCTGGCGATCGAGGGCAAGGCCTCGCCGCGAAAGCCCAGCGTCACGACCTGTTCGATATGCTCGTCAGGCAGCTTGGAGGTGGCGTGGCGTTCCAGTGCCAGGGCAATATCCGCGGCGCTCATACCGCAGCCGTCGTCGGTCACCTCGATCCCGCCCAGACCGCCTTCGCTAAGCCGCACCAGGATCGTGCCGGAATCGGCGTCGAGCGCATTTTCGACCAACTCTTTCAAGGCGGAGGCAGGTCGCTCCACCACTTCGCCCGCCGCGATGCGGTTGACCAGATTTTCGGGGAGGCGGCGGATGATTGGCATCAGCCGACCGGTTTAGCGGCGAAGTGCCGGAAATTCGAGGTCGAGTGATCGGATATCCGGAACCTTTCGAACTATTTTTTGGCCTTTGCCGCGGCTTCGCGCTAATGGACCCGCTTCCACGCCCACCGCCCGGTCTGACACTGGCGCGTACGTCGCGCCAAGTGCCCGGAAAACATACGGATTTTTCAATGGCTTCGTTCTTTTCGCGATTCTTCAAATTTGGCGCGCAGAACATGGCGATCGACCTGGGGACAGCGAACACGCTGGTCTATGTGCAGGATCGCGGAATCGTCCTGAACGAACCCTCGGTGGTGGCGATCGAAACGATCAACGGGATCAAGCGGGTCAAGGCCGTGGGCGACGATGCCAAGATGATGATGGGCAAGACCCCCGACAGCATCGAGGCGATCCGCCCGCTGCGCGACGGGGTCATCGCCGACATCGAAATCGCCGAAGAAATGATCAAGCACTTCATCCGCAAGGTCCACGGCAAGCGCACTTTCATGCCGCTACCCGAAATCGTGATCTGCGTGCCCTCGGGCTCGACCTCGGTCGAACGCCGCGCGATCCGCGACGCGGCGAGCAATGCCGGGGCCAGTTCGGTGTTCCTGATCCTCGAGCCGATGGCCGCGGCGATCGGCGCCGACATGCCGGTGACCGAACCGGTCGGCTCGATGGTCGTCGACATCGGCGGCGGTACCACCGAAGTCGCGGTGCTGTCGCTGCGCGGCCTGGCCTATACCACGTCGGTCCGCGTCGGCGGCGACAAAATGGACGAAGCGATCGTCAGCTATGTCCGCCGCCACCACAACCTGCTGATCGGCGAAGCCACGGCAGAACGGATCAAGAAGGACTATGGCTGCGCCACCGTACCGGCTGACGGGGTGGGCGAGACGATCCACCTCAAGGGCCGCGACCTGGTCAACGGCGTGCCCAAGGAAATCACCATTACCCAGGCGAATATCGCCGAGGCGCTGTCCGAACCGATCGGGGCGATCGTCGAGGGCGTGCGCATCGCGCTGGAGAACACCGCGCCGGAACTGGCCGCCGACATTGTCGATCAGGGCATTGTGCTGACCGGCGGCGGCGCGCTGATCCACGGGCTGGACGAATATCTGCGCGAAGAAACTGGCCTGCCGGTTTCAATCGCCGAAGATCCGCTTTCGTGCGTCGCGCTGGGCACCGGCCGGGCGATGGAAGATCCGGTCTATCGCGGCGTGTTGATGACCGCCTAATTGTGTGGCGCCTGCGCAGGGGTTGCAGGCTGAAGGAGTAAGCAGGCATGGCGCCGCCCGGCAACCGGCGCCCGGGATATTCCCGCAGGGCGCAGTACGGTACCTTTTTCGGCTATGTCGTCGCGGTGATCGGCGCGGGCCTGGGTGTGCTCCTGCTGGTAATATCGACGGGCAATGCATCGGCCTTTGCCGGACTGCGCGCCAGCGCCGACGATGCCGTGGCACCCGCTGGCCGCGCCGCTGCCGCGACCCGTAGCGGCACCAAAAGCGTGTTCGATGTCGTATCGGGCTATTTTACCGCGGGCTTCCGCACTGCCCGGCTTGAAAAGGAAGTCACCGAAGCGCGCGTCCGCCTGGCCGAAGCCGCCGCGATTGCCGACGAGAACCGCCGGCTCAAGGCACTCCTTGGCATCATGGAAAGCGAGCCCAAGCCGGTTGCGGTCGCCCGGCTGATCAGCTCGACTTCGTCAAGCACGCGGCGCTATGCCACGCTGGGCGCCGGGGCCAACCAGGGCGTCGCCGTGGGCATGCCGCTGCGCTCCTCGCTCGGCTTGGTCGGCCGCGTGCTCGAAGTGGGCAGCAGCACCGCGCGCATCCTGCTGATCACCGACAGCGAAAGCGTCGTGCCGGTACGCCGCGCCAGTGACGGGATTCCGGCCTTCGCCACCGGGCAGGCCGACGGATCGCTGCAGATCCGCCTGATCAATCTGGGCCTCAATCCGCTCAAGCCGGGCGATGCACTGGTCACTTCGGGAGCGGGCGGGCTCTATCGCCCCAACGTCGCCGTTGCGGTGGTGACCAGGCTGACCCGCGATGGCGCGGTCGCCCGCCCGCTCAGCGATCCTGGCAGCACTGATTTCGTCGCCGTCGATCCACTGTGGGTCCAGGCTGCCGCGCCCGACGCCGCTGCACCGGCGGTGCTGCCCTGATGCCCACGCCGCTGCCCCGATCGTTGCAGCAACTTGGTCGCCCGCGGATCAACCGGGCCCCCTCCCCCGTTCTGGCGCTGGTCGCACCGTGGCTGATGGTCATGCTGGGCAGCCTGACCACGTTGCTTCCGCTGATCGCCTCTGCCCCGGTGGTGCCGCCCTTCGGTTTCCTGATCCTGATCGGCTGGCAGCAATTGCGCCCGGGCCTGTTCCCGGTCTGGGCGGGTCTGCCGCTGGGCCTCTTCGACGACCTGTTCAGCGGCCAGCCGTTCGGTTCCGCGGTGCTGCTGTGGTCGGTGACGATGATCGCGCTCGACATCATCGAGACGCGGTTCCCGTGGCGCGGCTTCTGGCTGAACTGGCTGGCCTCGGCAGCGATCATTACGCTGTACCTGGTGCTGGCCCTGGGACTTGCCAATCTTGGCGGCGGCATGGCGTCATTGGTCATCCTTGGGCCGCAGCTGATCGTGTCGATCCTGACCTATCCACTGGCTGCGCGGCTGGTCGGCCTGTTCGACCGCTTCCGCCTGATTCCGCTGCGGCCGGTGTGATGTTCGGCGAAGCGAGCCACGTCAGTACCGGGACCCTGCGCAATAGCTTTGAGCGGCGCACCGTGCTGATCGGCGGGTTGCAGACGGGCCTTGGCGTACTGCTGGCCGTGCGGATGGGCTGGATCGGTGTGGTCCAGAATGCCAAGTACACCACGGCTTCGGAAAGCAACCGCGTCAACCTGACGTTGATTCCCCCCCGGCGCGGGCTGATCCTGGATCGCAACAATGTGCCGGTTGCCGCCAACCGCAGCGACTACCGCGTCGATCTGATCCCCGAACGGGTGGCCGATGTCGACAAGACCATTGCCGAACTGGGGCAGCTGCTGGCGCTTGGTCCCGACGTCCAGCGCGACCTGCGCGACAAGATGGACAAGGCCCGCGGCTTCCAGCCTGTCGAGGTCGCTTCGGGACTGAACTGGGATGCCTTCGCCGCGGTCAGCGTGCGCCTGCCCGACATGCCCGGGGTGATCGCCCAGCGCGGGTTTTCGCGGTGGTACGAGACTGGCCCGTCGGTTGGCCACCTGATCGGCTATGTCGGCCCGGCCTCGGCTGATGACTATGAGAAGGACAAGAACCCGCTGCTGATCACGCCGGGCTTCAAGATCGGCAAGGACGGGCTGGAAAAGGACTTCGAGACCATGCTGCGCGGCGTGCCCGGCGCCCGCCGCGCCGAGGTTACCGCCAGCGGCAAGGTCGTCCGCGATCTGGAAATGCGCGAGGACGTGCCCGGCGGCGTTCTCAAGCTGACGGTCAACGCCCAGCTACAGGACTATGCCGCGCGGCGCATCGGGCTCGAATCCGCGGCCGTGGTGGTGATCGATGTCCACACCGGCGAAATCCTCACCATGACCTCGATGCCCAGCTACGATCCCAATACCTTTTCCGACGGGATCGGCCGGATCGAATGGAAGATGCTCAACGAGGATGACCACATCCCGCTGCTGAACAAGTCGGTGCGCGGGCTCTATCCCCCCGGATCGACGATGAAGCCGATGGCCACGCTGGCGCTGCAGACCCACGGGATCGACCCGGAAGAGCGAGTCTCTTGTCCAGGTGGCTACCGGCTGGGCAACCGCTTCTTCCGCTGCGACGCGGTGCACGGATCGGTCGACATGCGCACCGCGATCGAACGCAGCTGCAATACCTATTTCTGGTCGATGTCGCACCGCGTCGGCTATGACGTCATTGCCCCGATGGCCAAATTGCTGGGGCTGGGGCAAGAATTCGATCTGCCCGGCACTCGCCAGCGCTATGGCACGATCCCCGACGCGGCATGGAAAATGCGCCGTTACAAGCAGGAATGGACCGCCGCGGATTCGCTCAATGCCTCGATCGGGCAGGGTTACGTCTCGGTCTCCCCGTTGCAGCTGGCAGTGATGACCGCGCGGATTGCCAGCGGCAAGAACCTCGTCCCCTCGCTGCTGTTTGGCAAGATCAAGCCGCCCGGCCCGGCGCTACCGTTCACGGCGGAACAGCTGGCGGTCACTCACGAAGGGATGTTCCGCGTGGTCAACGGTTCGGGCACCGCCGGCGGCAGCAAGCTCAAGGTCGGCAACATCACCATGTCGGGCAAGACCGGCACCGCGCAGGTCCGCCGCCTGACCGCGCGCGGCGGCGGCGGCGCGTGGAAATCGCGCGACCATTCACTGTTCGTCTGCTTCGCCCCGTCCGATGCGCCGAAATATGCGATGGCCGTCGTGGTAGAGCACGGCACCTTCGGGGCCCGCGCCGCCGCGCCGATCGCGCGCGATGTGATGACCTTCCTGTTCGATCCGGCGGCCGCGCTCGATACGCTCCACACGCTGGAAAAGCAGTGGGGCGGCACCCCGGCACAGCGGATGCAGGCCAAGTACCGCGCCTTTGCCGCGCAGTACGGTTCGAGTGCACCCAAGGTCGGCAACGACGAGGCGGTGGCCCAGGCGATCACCAGCGCCGACGCCAGTCAGGCCGCGGTCGATACCACGACGATCAACACCGATGCCGAGCGCGGCGAGGCCAGCGCGGCGCCGCCGATACCCAGCCCCGAGGCCGCGGCGACCGCGACGCCGACCCCGGTGCCCGTGCCTGCAGCTACGCCTGTCACGGGACCGACTCCCTGATGGCCCGCACACTAGTCCCCGCCACGATCGCGCGTGAGCCCTGGGGGATCATCCTGCCACTGTTCGCGCTTAATACCTTTGGTTCGGTCGTGCTCTATTCGGCGGCAGGTGGACATCTCAAGCCGTGGGCGCTGCTGCACGAGATCCATTTCGCGGTCTTCCTGGTCATGGCGTTCGTCATCTCGCGGATGTCGAAGGAGTTCTTCAAGTGGGCCGCCTTCCCGGTCTATGGCGTCCTGATTGTTCTTCTGGTTCTGGTCGAACTGCTCGGCGCGGTGCGCGGTGGCAGCCAGCGCTGGCTCGATATCGGCTTCATGCAGCTGCAGCCATCGGAATTGATGAAGCCGGCAATCGTCCTGGCCTTGGCCAAGTTCTTCGACATGATGCCGCCGGGCATGACCCGTTCATGGCGCGTGTTGGTCCCGCTGGCCGGGATCGTTGGGGTTCCTGCCCTGCTGGTCATCCTCCAGCCCGATCTTGGAACCGGCCTGTCGATCGTGGCCGGTGCCGCGGTCGTGGTGTTCCTGGCCGGACTGCCGATGTGGTGGTTCATGGGTGCCGGCGGCGCAATCGCCGTCGCCGCGCCGCTGGCGTTCTTCACGCTCCTCCACGGCTATCAGCGTGACCGCGTGCTAGTGTTTCTCAATCCGGAAAGCGATCCGCTGGGCAAGGGGTATCACATCACCCAGTCCAAGATCGCGATCGGTTCGGGCGGGTTCTGGGGCAAGGGCTTCGGCAACGGCAGCCAGAGCCACCTCGATTACCTGCCTGAAGCACATACCGACTTCGCATTCGCCACCATGGCAGAGGAATGGGGGCTGGCCGGCGGCATCTTCGTGCTGGCAGTGTTCCTTTGGGTTTTCCGCTGGGGCATGCGCGTGGCGCAGAACGCGCCAGACCGCTTTTCCAGCCTGCTGGCGGCGGGCATGACCTTTACGATCTTCTTCTACATGGCGATCAACACGATGATGGTCCTCGGTCTCGCCCCGGTCGTCGGAATCCCCTTGCCCTGGATCAGCCACGGCGGCTCGGCGATGATGACCAATATGATCTGCATCGGCATGCTGATGGCAGTCGATCGCTGGAGTCGCCGCGACGGATCGCTCGGCAGCTAAAAAATGCCATCAAACCCCTTCCCAGCGCGAAAGAGATCGCTATAGGGGGCGCTCCCGACGATTCGGGTCCGCGGAGTACCGCCCGTGTGGACGCATAGCTCAGTTGGTAGAGCAGCTGACTCTTAATCAGCGGGTCCTAGGTTCGAGCCCTAGTGCGTCCACCACTTTTCCCTCAGCTCGCGGCCGGATAGCTCGCGCACCTTGCGATGCGGCGTGAAGTCCTGCACACAAGTGGACCATGCGCGACGTCACTGTTCCTGCTCCGCCACCTCCGCAGGTCCGCCTGGCATTGGGGGTTACCGGACATCGTGCAGGCCACGCCGCCTTTGCCCGGAACGAGGCGGCGATCGCTGCCACGCTTTGCCAGATCCTGGATTTGATCGACGCGGCGCGCGCTTCAGCGCCCAGCGCGGTCCATGTGGGGCCCTTTGCCGCCACGCGGCTACACACGCTGCTGGCCGACGGGACCGACCGGATGGCCAGTGGCATGGGGCTTGAGCGCGGCTATGAACTCGTCGCCCCTCTGCCGTTCGGGCGGCGGCTCAACCGGGCGATCAATTCGCTGACCTCAGATCCGGCCGAAGCGCGCCGACTGCTGGCCGGTGAAGATGCTCTGGACCCCGTCACCCAGTCACACGCGGCAGCGATCCGCGAACTGTCCGACCAATCGCAAGTGCTCGGTCTGGCCGACGCTGACGAGGCCATCGCCGCGCTGTTCCTGGACAAGCTTGATCGTCCTCATGATGGCGCGGTTGCTTCGCTGTTCGCTGCCGAATGCTCGCGCCGGGTTGCGCTGGCCGGACGCATTCTGATCGAGCAGTCGGACCTGATCATCGCCGTCTGGGACGGCGCGACGACGGCGCATGTCGGCGGCACAGGGCACACGATTGCCGTCGCGCTCGAGCTTGGCTCGCCGGTTGTCTGGATCAACCCTGCCGCGCCCAACGACTGGCGCATCCTCTTGGCCCCTGAGGCATTGGCGACAGTGGCTAATCCGCCCGATTGTGATGGCAGGATCGAGGCCCTGACGAGCCTGGTGCAGGTTGCCCTCGATCCAGGGTCCGATGAAGGCCAACCCGGGTTTACGGCGCTGGCCAATGAGCGTTGGCGCGATGCCAGCAATCCGCTTTCCCACGCCTATCGGCGGGTTGAAGCGCTGTTTGGCGGCACCACGTTACGCCAGCGGTTTCGCCGCCTGCGCCAACGCTATGACCATCCCGAGGCGTACGTTTCCGGACAGGGCGCCGCGTTCCTCAGGCAGGCGAGCACACTCCCCGGCGCCGATCACGCACTGATCGGCAAGGTCGGATCCGAGGTGATGCAGCGCTTCGCCTGGAGCGATGGCGTCTCCGCCCACCTGTCGGACGCTTACCGCGGCGGCATGACCTTCAATTTCGTACTGTCGAGCATGTCGATCGTCGGCGGCGTTTCCTATCTTCCCTTTGTCGGGCCCGAGCACAAATGGTTGTTCGCGCTGGCCGAACTTCTGCTGCTGTGCGGCGTGCTGCTGATCACCCTGATCGGCCAGCGCCGCCATTTCCATACCCGCTGGTTCGAAACCCGCCGCGTCGCCGAATATTTCCGCCACGCCCCGCTGCTGATCATCCTGGGCGTGTCGCGCCCGGCCGGGCGCTGGCCGCATGGGGCCGATGCCAGCTGGCCCGAGTTCTATGCCCGCCAGGTGCTACGCGGGGTGGGCCTGCCGCAGGTCGCGATCACGCAGGACTACTTGCGCGGCGTGCTGACTGGCCCGCTGGCCGACCACGTCCGCAGCCAGCGCGACTATCACTTCGGCAAAGCGCAACGCCTGTCGACTGTGCACCACAAGCTGGATACGCTGTCCGAAGGGCTATTCCAGCTCGCGGTGCTGACAGTCACAACCTACCTGGTCCTGCGTGCTTTCGAGAACGCCGGCTTCGTCGCCGTCGAAACGGTCGAATACCTGTCCAAGTACTTTACAGTGCTGGGCGTGATGTTCCCGACATTCGGCGCGGGTGTGGCCGGAGTGCGCTATTTCGGAGACTTCGAACGCTTCGGCGAGATTTCGGAAGTGACCGCCGAAAAGCTCGATCACATCTCGCGCCGGATCGACATCCTCGCCAGCGCGCCCGCCGGAGCGATCGGCTACGGCGATGTCGCCGAACTGGCCCATGCCACCGACGATGTCGTGGTTGCCGAAATCGAAAGCTGGCAGGCGGTGTTCGGCGGCAAGCAGATCGCCGTGCCAGTCTAGTACGACCGCGGCAGGCCGAGCACGTGTTCTGCCAGGTAGCTCAGGATCAGGTTGGTGCTGATCGGCGCGACGGTATAGAGCCGTGCCTCGCGGAACTTGCGCTCGACATCATATTCCTCGGCAAATCCGAAGCCGCCGTGGGTCTGCACGCACATGTCGGCTGCGGCCCAGCTCGCCTCGCTGGCCAGCAGCTTGGCCATGTTGGCCTCTTCCCCGGCATTGCCGCCCTGGTCATAGACCTGCGCGGCGTGGTGGACCATCAGTTCAGCTGCGCGCATCTGGGCATAGCAGCGCGCGATCGGGAACTGGACGCCCTGGTTCTGCCCGATCGGCCGGGCGAAGACACTTCGGTCCTTGGCATAGTCGGTGGCCTTGCGGATGAACCACTTGGCATCGCCGATGCACTCCGCCGCGATCAGCACGCGTTCGGCATTCATCCCCGAGAGGATGTAGCGAAAGCCCTTCCCTTCCTCGCCGATCAGGCTGGAGGCAGGAATGCGCAGGTCGTCGAAGAACACCTCGGTGGTCGAATGGTTCATCATCGTGCGAATCGGCTTGATCGTCAGGCCGTTGCCCACCGCCTTGCGCATATCGACGAGGAAGATCGACAGCCCCTCGGTCTTGCTCTTGACCGCCTCGCGCGCCGTGGTGCGGGCCAATAGCAGCATCAGGTCGGAATGTTCGGCGCGGCTGGTCCAGATTTTCTGGCCGTTGACCACATAGTCGTCGCCATCGCGCACCGCGACCGTGCGCAGGCTCAGCGTATCGGTGCCGCTGGTCGGCTCGGACACGCCGAAGGCCTGCAAGCGCAGCGAACCATCGGCGATCCCCGGCAGGTAGGCCGCCTTCTGCTCAGCGCTGCCATAGCGCAGCAGCGTGTTCATGATGTACATCTGCGCATGGGCGCTGGCACCGTTGCAGCCGGAGGACTGGATCTCCTCCATGATCACCGCCGCGGCATCGAGCTTGAGCCCCGAACCGCCGAATTCCTCGGGGATCAGCGCGGCAAGGAAGCCGGCCGTGGTCAGGGCATCGACAAACTCGGCCGGATAGGCCCGGTCGCGATCCTTCTCGCGCCAGTATTCGCCCGGAAATTCCGCGCACAGCGCCTGCACTGCGCGGCGGATTTCCGCAATGTCATCGCTTTCAGTCATCGTCCGGCGTTACGCCGGGATCTGGTTGAACGGAACACCCTTGTCCGGGCGATAGTCCTGCGGCAGCCCCAGCACCTTTTCGGCGATGGTGTTGAGCAGCACTTCGTCAGACCCGCCGGCGATGCGCCCGGTCGGGGCATTGAGCCAGCTGGTGCCCCAGTCGGTCTTGACATAGGCATGGGGATCGAAGGCGAAGCTTTCGTTGCCCTTGAGGTCCATCGCCATTTCCGACAGCTTCTGGCGGCTGCGCACAGCGACCAGCTTCTGCAAGGACCCTTCCGGCCCCGGCTGCATCCCGGCCTGCATCATCAGGAAGGCACGCTTGGTGATCGAATCGAGCCCGGCGCGCATCGCGTGGTTGCGGGCAATGGCCGAACGAATCCGGCCGTCCTTGATCGCCGGGCTGCCGTTGAGGTCGGTTTCCTGCGCCAGCTTGACGAACTCGTCGAGATGCGGCCCGAAGCCGGCGCTGTCGGTGGCGATATAGCGTTCGATCATCAGCGTGTGCAGCGCCACACCAAACCCGCCGCCAACCGCGCCAAGGCGCTGTTCGTCTTCCAGGCGAACGTCGTCGAAGAACACTTCGTTGACGTGGCTGTCACCGCCGGCCAACTTGATCGGGCGCACTTCGACGCCCTTGGAGCGCATGTCGATCCAGAAGTAGGTCAGCCCCTTGTGCTTCTCAACCGTCGGGTCGCTGCGGGTGACGATCACCCCGTAATCGCAGTACTGCGCCCAGCTGGTCCAGATCTTCTGGCCGTTCATCCGCCAGCCGTTGCCGTCGGGCTCGACCTTGGTGCGCAGCGCCGCCAAGTCCGATCCGCCCGAGGGTTCGGAGAACATCTGGCACCAGATTTCCTCGCCGCGCAGCGCCTTCTTCACGCGCTCCTTTACGAAGTCCTTGTCCTGGCAATAGGCGATCAGGATCGGCACCGGCATGCCCAGCGAAATCCCGAAGAACTGCACCGGCATGCCGTACTGCATTTCCTCCGCATCGAAGGCGATCTTGTGCATGTTGGACAGACCCTGGCCGCCGACATCGGGCGACCAGTTGATCCCGCCGAACCCGGCGTCATAGCGGGCCGCCATGTATTCGCGGCCCAGCGCGAGGTCCTGTTCGACCGTGTTGCCCTGCCGCGCGGCACGGGCATATTTCGGGGCCATGCTGTCAAGGAAGGTGCGCGCCTTGGCGCGGAAGGCTTCGATCTCGCTCATGCCTTTTCTCCAGTAAGCTCATTGACCAGCAGGTCTTCCCAAAACAGCAGGTTCCCCTGCTCTGCAGCAAGGCTGCGCGCCCGGCGCATGTGGAGGTGAAGCCCAAGCTCCCAGGTCACCCCGATCCCGCCGTGGATCTGCATGCAGTCGCGGGCATTGGTATCATAAGCCTCGGTCGCCGAAATCCGCGCGTCGGCGGCGGCAATCAGGAAATCCGCCGCACCTTCGCTCGCCGCCGCATGGATGCAATTGGCGCGGGCGATCTCGACCAGCCCGTACATTTCGGCGATGCGATGCTTGATCGACTGGAACGCCCCGATCGACTGGCCAAAGGCCTTGCGGGTGATCGAATAGTCGCGGGCAATAGTCAGCAACGCCTCGGCCCCGCCGACCTGCTCGTGCGCGGTGACAACGGCCATGCGGGCCAGCACGTCGAGCGCCAGGGCGTGGGCCGCGTCGCCTTCGGCCAGCACCTGTGCCGGAGTGCCGGCGAAGGTCAGGTCGGCGTGGAGCCGGGTGTTGTCATAGCTATCGACTGCCTGACGGGCCACCCCGGCAAGCTCTGCCACGGCCAGGACCGGTCCGGCGCCGCCCTGCGCCCAGACCAGCGCGACGTCGGCGCTCGCACCGCCAACCACTGCCGGTTTGGTGCCTGTCAGCGCGCCATTGGCATAGCTCACAGCGGAATGCTGCGGCAGGATCGCGGTACCCTCGGCAAAGGCCACCGCTGCGGTGATCTCACCCGCGGCAAGGCGCGGAAGCCAGCCCTGCTGCAGATCGGCCTTGCCGCTGCCAAGCAGCGCGCTCGACATGCCATAGCCACTGGTCAGGAACGGCGCACCGGACGTCGCGGCGCCCGCGGCCTGCGCGACCAGCCCCATCTCTACCAGGGTCAGGCCCAGTCCGCCGAACGCTTCGGGGATCGCCAGCGCTGTCCAGCCCTGTTCTACCGCGGTGTCCCAGAACGGCTGGTCGGCCTGGCCGACCTGCTCGAGCAATTTGAGCAGACGCTCCTTGGCCATGCGCGAATCCAGCACGCGGCGCGATTCGGTGGCGATGGCTTGCTGGCCTTCGTCATAGAGGATCGACATGAATGATTCTCTCCCTTTCCCCACCCGTTTAATCGTTCGATTAAGAATCGCAAAGCGCCTTTGCACAGGCGGTTGACGCGGCGCGGCGGCGTGGCATGGTAACGCATTGCCGAAGGCAACGGATCGGCACGGGAGGGGATCGGATGATGAAGACACGCGCACTGGTGGCGGCGCTGTTGCTGGCGGGAACCACGCTGGCGGGCTGCGACAAGGTCGGCAAAGCCCTTGGCGGCGGCAAACCGGCCGATGTGTCCGAGACCGCCTATCCCGAGCGGGTCTATTGGGGCGATACCCACCTTCACACCGCCAATTCGGTCGACGCCTTCGGCTTCGGCAATCGCCTTGGCCCGGAAGACGCGCTGCGCTTTGCCCAGGGAGAAGAAGTCACCAGTTCAACCGGGATCAAGGCCAAGCTGGCCCGTCCGCTCGACTTTCTGGTCATCACCGATCATGCCGAGGGCATGGGATCGACCATGGCGCTGTACAATGCGCCGCGGCTGCTGATCCGCGATCCGCAGGTGCTGCGCTGGTACGACATGATGCACGAAGGCCCCGAACAGTCGGTTGCCGCTATGGCCGAGATACTCGCCGCACGGGCCAAGGGCACCCTGCCCGAACAGTTCCGCGATCCCAAGGCTTCGGCCGAGCGCACCCACAATGTCTGGAACAGTTCGATCGACACCGTCGAACGCTATAACCAGCCGGGCAAGTTCACCGCCATGCTGGGCTTCGAATATACCCTGATGCAAGGCGGCAATAACCTGCACCGCAACGTCATCTTCCGCGACGGCAAGGACAAGGTCAGCCAGATCGACCCGCTCGATCCGACCAACGAACTGACCCCGGACAAGCTGTGGGACTACATGGATGCCTACCAGGCCAAGACTGGCGGCAAGGTACTGGCGATCCCGCACAATTCCAACGTGTCGAACGGCCTGATGTTCATGATGACCGACGGCAGCGGCAAGCCGATGACTGCCGCCTGGGCCAAGCGTCGCGCCGATCACGAGCCGGTGGTCGAAGTCACCCAGATCAAGGGTGACAGCGAAGCCCATCCGTTCCTTTCGCCCAACGACGAGTTTGCCGGTTATGGCACCGCCGGGTGGGACATCGGCAACCTGATGCTGACCGAAGCCAAGCGGCCCGACATGTATGCGGCGGAATATGTCCGCGAGGCGCTGAAGCGCGGGCTGGCGCTGGAACAGAAGCTGGGGGTCAATCCCTACAAGTTCGGGATGATCGGATCGACCGATAGCCACACCTCGCTTTCGACCGGCGACGAGAACTATTTCTTCGGCAAGCATTCGGGCAACGAGCCGAGCGCGCGCCGCGCGATGTCGTCGCAGTCGCTGGGGACCACGCTGGGCCGGTTCGGCTGGCAGTACCTCGCCGGGGGCTATGCCGGGGTCTGGGCCAAGGCCAACACCCGCGCGGCGATATGGGACGCCCTGGCCCGGCGCGAGGTCTATGCCACCACCGGCCCGCGGATGACCGTGCGCTTTTTCGGTGGGTGGGACTTCACCGGCGGCGACCTCAAGAGCGACTGGGTCAAGGCCGGTTACACCAGGGGCGTGCCGATGGGCGGCAGCCTGCCTGCGGGCAAGCAGGGCAAGCCCAGCTTTATCGTTTCGGCGCTGAAAGACCCCGACGGTGCCAACCTCGACCGGGTCCAGGTGGTCAAGGGCTGGGTCGATGCCGGCGGCACCCTGCACGAAAAGGTCTTCGACGTGGTGTGGAGCGACATGGACAAGCGCAAGGCGGCGGGGGGCAAGGTCCCCGCGGTGGGCGACACGGTCGACGTCGCCAGGGCGAGCTACACCAACACCATCGGCGCGCCGACCTTGTCGACCGTCTGGTCCGATCCGGAATTCGATCCCAAGGTCCGCGCTTTCTATTACCTGCGCGTTCTGGAAATCCCGACGCCGAGCTGGCCGGCGTATGACGCGCTGCGCTTCAAGATCCAGCTTGGTCCCGACGTACGGGTAAAGGCGCAGGAACGGGCCTACAGCTCGCCGATCTGGTATACGCCTGCGGCCTGAGGACCGGACCCCCATGACATGGCGCAGCCGCGCGGCAAACCTGCTGCGCGAACCCCTGGTGCACTTCCTGCTGGCGGGCGCAGTTGTCTACGCGCTGCTGGCCGGGCGCGCGCCTGACCTGGGCGAGCGCCGCATCGTGGTCAATGAAGCGCTGGTCACCCAGCTCGCCGCGCGCTGGAACGAGAATTACCGCCGCCCGCCCAGCCCCGCCGAACTTGACGGCCTGATCGCCGACTATGTCCGCGACCAGGCCTATTACCGCGAGGCGCTGCGGCTCGGGCTCGACAAGGACGACGATGTCGTCGTGCGGCGGATGCGCAACAAGTTGATCGCGCTTTCCACCAGCGAAGCCGAGGCGGCGACGCCAAGCGATGCGCAGCTTCAGGCGCTGCTCGACAAGGATAAGGCGCGGTATGCCCCAGAGACCCGCTTCAGCTTTGCGCAGGTCTATCTCGGCCCGGACACAGATAGGGTGCGCGCTGCTGCCAAGGCAGCGCTGCCAGAGCTGAATCGCGGCGGCGATCCCGTGCACTTTGCCCAGCCCGTCCCGATACCTGCTGCCTTTACCGCCACGCCGGCCAGCGAAGTGGCCGGCCTGCTGGGTGATGACTTTGTCACCGCCTTGCGCCGGCTGCCGCAGGGCCAATGGAGCGGCCCCGTCGTATCGGCGATCGGCCTGCACCTGGTCCGCGTCACCGCGCGCTCGGCCGATGCCAAACCGCGCCTCGCCGACGTGCGTCAGGCGCTGGAAAACGACTGGCGCGCCGATGCCCGGCGCCGGGCCGAGGATGCCGCCTATCGCCGCATCCTCGATGGCTATGACGTCAAGATCGAAATGCCCAAATGACCTGGCGCTGGCTGGCGGCATGGCTGGTAACCTGGCTGGCGCTGGCCAATCCCGCACGCGCCGATGAATTGCGACCGGGCTATCTCGAGCTGACCCAGCGCGATGCCGCGCATTGGCAGATGATCTGGAAGGCTCCGATCCTGGGCGGGCTGGCGACCCGCGCCCGCCCGGCCCTGCCCGCCTTCTGCAGCACCGGCCCGGCCCAGTCGCGGATCGAGGGCGGCGCGGTGGTCGCGGCGATGGCGGTCACCTGCACCCGCCCGCTCGACAACGCGCAGGTCGGCATTGCCGGGATGGAGGCGACCTTCACCGACGCGCTGCTGCGTGTCGCCCCGCTCGGCCGGCCGGTCCAGGCCGTGCGCCTGACCCGCGATCATCCGCTGGCCACGATCACCGCCGTGCCCGACACGTGGCAGGTCGCAAGGACCTATCTGGCGCTGGGTTTCGACCATATCCTGACCGGCTACGACCACCTGCTGTTCGTGATCGCGCTGGTCTTGCTGCTCGGCCGGCTGGGCGTGACCGTGCGCGCGGCGACGGCCTTTACCGTGGCGCATTCGCTGACCCTGGCGGGCACGACGCTGGGGCTGTTCGGCCTGGCCCAGGCACCGGTCGAAGCATTGATCGCGCTCTCGATCGTCTTTCTGGCGGTCGAGATCGTCAAGCAAGGCACTGGCCCGCAGCGTCTGCCGGAGCGGATCCCGTGGCTGGTCGCCTTTGGCTTCGGCCTGATCCACGGCTTCGGCTTTGCCGGAGCACTGCGCGAAATCGGCTTGCCCGAAGGCGATGTGCCGACCGCGCTGCTGACGTTCAATCTGGGGGTGGAGCTTGGCCAGCTGGCGATAATTGCCGTGGTCCTTGCAGTCATAGGAGGTCTGCGGCGCTTCGCCCCCGGCCTGTTGCGACCAGCCACGCTGCTGCTGGCCTATGGCATAGGGACGGTTGCAAGCTTCTGGTTTCTGGAACGCCTGATTGGCTAAATTTCCCCGCGACAGCGGTGCGCTTGCAGCTATAGGCGGGGCAAGGATCGAAGGAGAGAGCCGAGATGGAAGACGCCGTTCTGTATGATGCCGCACCCAACGGCGTGGTCACCCTGACGATCAACCGCCCTGAACTGCGCAACCCCATTTCCGATACCGAGGTGGTCGACGGCCTGCTCGCCGTATTGCAGCGGATCGAGGCCGATCCCACCGTCCGCGTCGCGATCCTGACCGGGGCGGGCAAGGCGTTCAGCTCGGGCGGCAACATCAATGCGATGAAGCCCAATGCCGGGGGCCTCAATGGCGGCCTCCCGGCACGCACTCGGGGCAATTACAAGCGCGGGATCCAGCAGCTGCCCGTCGCTTTCGCTGCGCTGGAAGTGCCAGTGATCGCCGCAGTCAACGGCCCGGCGATCGGCGCGGGCCTTGACCTGACCTGCATGTGCGATCTGCGCATTGCCGGCGAAAGCGCCAAATTTGCCGAAAGCTTCGTCAAGCTGGGGATCATCCCCGGCGATGGCGGCGCCTGGCTGCTGCAGCGGGTGGTCGGCTTTGCCAAGGCGGCGGAAATGTCGCTGACCGGCGACATGATCGACGCGCAGGAAGCGCTCGCCTGCGGGCTGGTTTCGCGCGTGGTGCCCGACGCCGAACTGATGGACGCGGCGCGTGCCCTGGCCGACCGGATCGCCGCCAACCCGCCCTTCGCGGTGCGGATGACCAAGCGCCTGCTGTGGGAAGCGCGGCGCAGCGATCTTGGTACCGTGCTGGAAATGTCGGCAGCGATGCAGGCGGTGGCCCACGCCACCGGCGATCACGAAGAAGCGGTCGATGCCTTCCTTGAAAAGCGCACGCCGCAGTTCAAGGGCGATTGATCACTGTAATGTGATAGCCTCTTGAGCGTCACACTGCGATGTGATAGCGCCCGAGTCATGAGCACCGAACTGATCGATCGCGTCCGCCGCCTGGTCCACGATGGCGGGATGTCGCGCGCCGGCCTTGCCCGCGCCGCCGGCCTTCATGCCAACACCCTGCGCGACTGCACCGACGGCGACTGGAACCCCACCGCCGAAACGCTGCGCAAGCTCGAAGCGTTCCTGTGGGACAGCGACGAAAGCCCGGTGCTGGTCCCGATCGAGGAAATCATCGAGGAAGCCCGCAACGGTCGCATGTTCATCCTGGTCGACGACGAGGACCGCGAGAACGAGGGCGATCTGGTGATCCCGGCGCAGATGGCGACGCCAGACGCGATCAACTTCATGGCCACCCACGGCCGCGGCCTGGTCTGCCTGACCCTGACCCGCGAGCGGACCGAGCACCTTGGCCTCGAACTGATGAGCCGCAACAACGGGACACGCCACGAAACCGCCTTTACGGTGTCGATCGAGGCGCGTGAGGGCGTCACCACCGGCATCTCCGCAGGTGACCGCGCCCGCACCGTCGCCGTGGCGATCGATGCCAGCAAAGGCCGCCAGGATATCGTCACCCCCGGCCACGTCTTCCCGCTGATCGCCCGCGATGGCGGTGTACTGGTCCGCGCCGGGCATACCGAGGCTTCGGTCGACATCGCACGCCTTGCCGGGCTCAATCCGTCAGGCGTGATCTGCGAGATCATGAACGAAGACGGCACCATGGCGCGGATGAACGATCTGGTGCCGTTCGCCCGTCGCCACGGGCTGAAGATGGGCACGATCCGCGATCTGATCGCCTATCGCCGCAAGCACGACCACCTGGTCGAAAAGCGCGCGGAAATGCAGTTCGACAGTCGCTGGGGCGGCAGCTGGACCGCGATCACCTTCTTCAACACCGCTACCGGTGATGAGACCATGGCGCTGGTCAAGGGCCACATCTCGCCCGATCAACCCACCCTGGTGCGGATGCACACGATGTCGATGTTCGTCGATGTCTTCGGCGAACAGAACGAGCGCGCGGGCCTGCTCGCCCGGTCGATGGAAATGATTGCCGAAGCCGGCAGCGGCGTGCTGGTGCTGATCAACAAGCCGATGCAAGGTATCGTCACCCGGTTCATGCAGCTGCGCGCCCAGGGCAAGGGCGCCGGTGCGCCCGAGGTCGAGCAGCTGCGCGACTACGGTGTCGGCGCGCAAATCCTGGCCGAGCTGGGCGTCCACGATATGATCCTTCTCACCAACACCCACCACACCCTTGCCGGGCTCGAAGGCTATGGCCTGTCGATCGTCGGAGAGCGGCCCATTGACGGAACGGCAGGCGAATAATGGCTGATTTTCTGATTGTCGAAGCGCGTTTCTACGACCACCTCAACGACATGCTGGTGGCTGGCGCACGCGCCGCGCTGGAGAAGGCTGGGCACAAGGTCGAGGTTATCACCGTCCCCGGCGCGCTCGAAATCCCGGGCGCGATCGCCCTGGCCGACCAGGCGCAGCGCTATGACGGATTTGTTGCGATCGGGGTGGTGATCCGCGGCGAGACCTATCATTTCGAAATCGTCGCCGGGGAAAGCGCGCGCGGGATCATGGCGTTGACCATGGACGGGATCGCCATCGGCAACGGCATCCTGACCGTCGAAAACGAGGCGCAGGCGCTGGTCCGTGCCGACCCGAAGCAGAAGGACAAGGGCGGCGAAGCGGCGCAGGCGGCGATGGCCTTGCTCAAGCTGCGCGAAAAGTACGTCTGACCGCGGCGCCAAGCGACGATACGGTCAATATCAGGCTGAACCGCAGATAGACGGCCCGCCAACCAACTGTTCACAAGTGGGCGCGCATGATACGCTCATAACAAACAGTGGGAGTGGGTATCATGCGTTACCTTACAGCAATCCTGTGCAGCGGCTTTGCGCTTGCCGCAGCCTCTGCCGCCAATGCGGCGTCGTCGGACTATCTTCTCGAAATCGACAGCATCAAAGGCGAGGCGGCGGTCGAAAGCTGGTCGTTCGGGGCATGCAACGCCGGCCAGTGCTCGACCGTGACCAGCCCGCGCGACCGGGCCAGCGGCATGGCAACCGGCAAGGCCGCCTACGACAAATGCTGCCGCCCCCAGGCTTCGCAGAACACCCAGTCGCTGCGCGAATCGCCGACCCGTGCCTCGACCGGCGCGACCGCGGTGACCGAAGCCCCCTCGGCAACAGCTGCCGCCGGCACGCCGCGGGCAAGCTGGGATCTCGCAACCAGCAAGGGCGGTCGGATGGCTGGCGGTGTCAACGTTGCTGCAGGTGACGTCGACGGCGATGGACACGCCGATCTCGCCTATGCGGCAACCGTCAGTGAAGTCTCCAACCTGACCCTGACATTTCAGAAGATCGAGGCCGAATGGCGCTCGGTCTGCCCAGGCAAGCACATTGCCCACGCAACGCTGCGCACTGCTGCGGGCGACTTCGAGATCACCGACGCGACAGTCGAATGTTCGGCCCCCGCCGCCGCAGGGGCGCGGATCGATCAGACCCCGGCCCGCATGAGCACCAACATGACCGTGCCCAAACAGACCCAGGGCGCCACCTTTGGCGAAAAGGTCCAGTCGGGCCTGTCCAGCCCGGGCAGCGCTGTCGCCAGCGGGGCGATGACGATCACTTTCACCGGCGGGCAGATGAAGCACACCAAGACCGGGCACGTCACCCTGCTGAAGTAGCAAGTGAGCGGGGGCCGCGTGCCCCCGCCTTACCCCAAGTCCATGAAGCCGGTCAGGCCCATCGGCTGATAGGGACCGATGATCAGCTGTTCGAACACGCCCACGCCTTCGCCGTGGCGGTCGCTGACAACCTTGCATGGCAACTGGACGTGGAAATTGTCCATCGCCCCGGGGCTGCACTGCTCGATCCCGAAATCCTCGCGCTCGACCACCAGCCTGCCATGGTACAGGCCGTGGTTCCACTTGGGCGAGGTATAGCCGATCCCGCGCATCTGGAACCTACCCAGCGGGGTGAATGTCAGCGTTTCCGGGCCATCGGCACCGTCGATCGTCAGGCTTCCGCCATCGGGCCAGCGCGTTTCCGCCAGCAGCGGCGCGGCCATCCGGCCCTCGGTCTCGATCAGGCCCGCCGCGGCGCTGCCATCGGGCGCGATAACCGCGCGGGTGTTCCACATGTGCCCTTCCGCATCGGCATTGGCGTGGAAGAACACGCTGCGGTCGGCAAAGTTGAGCGGGGTCCATTGCCAGAAGAAGCCCGGCATCACGCCCTCGCCGTGGGGTTGCTCGTCGCGGGTGCCGACCGGGCGCACACCCCAGCTGCGGTCGCGCGTTCCGGTCGTTCCCGGTGCACAGTCCCGCCGCACGCCGTCCACTTCGATCCACCCGGTATAGCGCCCGTTCTGGGTCATCCGGGTATAGTCCATGAAGGTGCGCGGACCGATGCGGTGGATGAAGCGCGGCTCCTCGATCGGGAAGGCGCGGCCGGTGAAGGTCAGGTCGGCCTTGATCCCCTCGCCGTCTACGGTGACGCGCAGCTTTTGCAGTGGCTCCAGCACCTCGATGCGGATCGGGCCGACCGCCATGTCCATCCGCTCCATCCCGAGCTCGCGGCTGGCGTGGACGCAGTGCTGGACTCCATCACGAATGATCGAGAAGTGCGCGTCGGCGACGTTGAGGTGCGGATAGATCCCCAGCGCGATCGCGAAGAATTCGCTGCCATCCGGGCCATAGCCGTTGAAGAAATAGCGGTCGTAGAAATTGCGGTCGGTCCCGGCATAGGCGACCGGTTCAGGAGTCTGGTGCAACGGAAAATCGTCGCCTTTGGTCAGTACCATGTCAGCTGGCCTTTCGCAGTGCCTCAAGGGAATCGTATGCAAGCGCGAGATCGCAGGCGCCGCGCGCCATCGACAGGAAGTTGGCATCGCCGCGCTCGGTCCGCTCGACATAGGCGGCGCTGAACACGGCGGTGGAGACACCGTGGAGCGCACCCAGACGGTAATCGTCCCAGATGTCGTCGCGGCGCAGTGCTACCCCGCGGCGCTGCATTTCGGCGCAATAGAGGTCGAGCAGCTCGTCCTCATGCGCACGGCGCAAGGCGGCGCCGATGCCGCAGCCCAGGAAATAGCCGATGTCGGTCAGGCCATTGCCCAGCGCCACCGTCTGCCAGTCCAGCACGGCGATCGGTTCCGCCCCGCCCTTGATGTCGAACAGCATGTTGTCGAGCCGGAAATCGCCGTGGATCAGGCATTGCGGCGGCACATCGCGGCCGAACCACAGGTCCGCGTGCGCGGCCAGCCCTTCGCACAGCGCCATGTATTCGGGCTCGAGGCTGTCGGCGTAACGCTCCCGGAACAGGTCCTGCGCGCCGCCATAGAGCATGCGGATCTGCTCGCCCACGCCGGGTACCGGTTGCAGCCACGGGCAGTCGAGAATCGCGCGCTCGCCCCAGGTCGGGGCGTGCAGCGCGGCGGCCTGGATGATGCCGTGGCGCGCATCTTCAAGCGAGCAGCCATCGAGCTGGTTGCCGCCCCGCGCCGGGCCGAGGTCTTCGAAGATCAGGACGAAATCGACTCCGTCCGCATCGATCATCGCGATCAGCGGCGCAGCCGTGCGCGCACCCGCCTGACCGCGCATTTCGCGGTAAAAGCCGACTTCCTTGGCGTAGAGCCCGAAGGCCGCGGCCGTGCCCCGGCTGGTCTGGTCGGCCGCGGGAAACTTTCCCGCCACCGTGCGCGGACCGGCTTGCGGTGGGTCATAGGTAAGCGTGAAACGGGCGCTGTCGCCAACCTGCCCGGTGCCGATCGCCTGCCATTCGATAGCGGTAATTCGTGCGCCAGGCGCCAGCACGCCGGCCGCTTTCAGCCCCTGCTCAAGCCAGCCCGCACTTACCGCCCCTGGCTGCGTCGGAAACTCCGCCATGCCTCTCCCGTCCTCTCGTTTAAGCGAACGATTAAACGAGAGGACGGGGCATGGCAACTACCAGACTTTGACGCGCTTTTCAGGCGGCAGGTACAGCTTGTCGCCCGGCTTGACGTCGAAGGCCTTGTACCAGGCGTCAAGGTTGCGGACGGTCAGCGCCCGGTACATCCCCGGCGCATGGCCATCCGTGGCGATGCGGCCGCGCAGAGCCTCGTCGCGCATCTTGGTCGCCCAGGCCTGGGCATAGGCGATGAAGAAGCGCTGGTCACCGGTATAGCCGTCGATCACCGGGGCTTGCTTGCCGCCAAGCGAAGCGCGGTAGGCGTCATAGGCTGCGGCCAGCCCGGCGACGTCGGCGATGTTCTCACCCAGGGTCAGCTTGCCATTGACGCGAACGCCCGGGAACGGTTCGTAGGTATCGAACTGCGCGGCAAGGGCGGCACCAGCCTCGTTGAACTTGGCCAGATCGGCCGCGGTCCACCAGTTGCGCATCTTTCCGGTGCTGTCGAAGGCGGCGCCGTTGTTGTCGAAGCTATGGCTGATCTCGTGCCCGATGACGGCGCCAATCGCGCCGTAGTTATAGGCGGCGTCGGCCTTCGGATCGAAGAACGGGCGCTGCAGGATCGCGGCGGGGAAGTTCAGCGCGTTCTGCACCGGCAGGTTGACCGCATTGACCAGCTGCGCGTTCATCCACCATTCGCGCTTGTCGAGCGGCTTGCCGATCTTGGCGAGCTGCTGGGCATAGTCGACCTTGCCCGCCGCCTGGACGTTGGCATAGGCGTTGTCCGCCGTAACCTTCAGCGCGCCATAATCGCGCCAGGTATCGGGATAGCCCACCCCGACCTCGATCGTCTTGACCTTCTCCAGCGCTTCCTTGCGCGTATCGGGGGCCAGCCAGTCAAGCCCTTCGACCCGCTTGGCGAAAGCACCCTTGATGTTCTCAACCATGCCCTGGACTTCGGCCTTCGCCGCTGCCGGAAAATACTTGTCGACATAGAGCTTGCCCAGCGCATCACCCATCGTGGCATTGACCAGCGCTAGCGCACGCTTGTCGCGCGGGCGCTGTTCCTTGGCCCCGGTCAGCGCCTGGCCATAAAAGGCGAAGTGATCGGCATCGAGCTTGGCCGGCAGGACGAAGGAATTGCTGTTGATCTGGTGGAAGGTCAGCCAGTCCTTCCACGCATCGAGTGGCTGCGACGCAACCAGCGCCGACAGTCGCGGAATAGCCTGTGCGTGATAGGCTGCGAATTTCTGCTGGTTGCCCAGCTGGGCGGCGGAGAAGAACGCGTCCCAGTCGATGCCCGGGGCCTTGCTGGCGAAATCGGCGCGGCTCCATTCGCTGGCGCTATGCTGGAAGTCCTCGCTTTCGGCGCGGCTGGCGTGGGCCTGGGCAATCTTCACTTCAAGATCATAGACCCGCTTGGCCTTGGCTGCCGCATCGGGCACGCCGGCATCGGTCAGCAGCTGGGCGATATAGGCCTGATACTTGGTGCGCAGGTCGGCCATCTTGGGATCGGCCGACAGATAATACTCGCGCTCGGGCATGCCGAGTCCGCCTTGCAGGATGTAAGGCACGACCTCGCCCCCGGCGAGCGCCTGGGTGACGAATACCCCGAACAGGTTTTCGGTCTGGAAATTGGTCGAGTTGAGAGGATCGACATCGGCGCGGATGTTGCCGCCCAGTTCCGCCGACAACGCCTTGGCATCGCTGATCGCGGCGATCCGGTCGAGATCGGCCTTGATCGGCGCCATACCCGCGGTCTCTATCTTGGACGTGTCCATAAAGGCATTATAGATGTCGCGAATGCGGCCTTCGTCACTGTCTGCGCTGGCCGTGGACTTGGCGATCCCGGCAATCAGTTCGCCCAGCTGCTTGTCGGTGGTTTCGCTGGCAATGAAGAATCCGCCGATGCTGGATCGGTCGGCCGGGATTTCGGTGTTCTTCTGCCAGCCGCCGTTGGCATAGCCATAGAAATCGTCGCCGGGCTTGACCGACTTGTCCATCATCGCCGGGTCGATCCCGACACTGGTTCCGGCCACGACCGCGGGCTGGTCGGCCATCTTGCAGGCAACCGGGCCCAACGTAGCCGTGGCGACGCCCAGCAGCAGGGCGGCGATCAGTTTGGTATTGCGCATGTCAGTCAGTCCTCCGGACAGTGGGCGCAGTGCTGCGCCCGGCATCCCCCAAAGGATGCTATCTAGGCCCTGAAGTCCCGTTTGGACAATTCCCGTTGGTCGAGAATGCTAGGCCGTTGGGCGAAGAGCCTCAGCCAAGCCGGCCGAAAGCCCCTGCCCCGGCATAGACCGCGGCGTCGCCCAGTTCTTCCTCGATGCGGATGAGCTGGTTGTACTTGGCCAGCCGGTCCGAACGGGCCAGCGAGCCGGTCTTGATCTGGCCGCAGTTGGTCGCCACCGCCAGGTCGGCGATGGTCGCGTCCTCGGTCTCGCCCGAACGGTGCGACATCACCGCGGTATAGCCATTGCGGTTGGCGATGCTGACCGCGTCGAGCGTTTCCGAGAGCGAGCCGATCTGGTTGACTTTGACCAAAAGCGAATTGGCCAGACCCTTGTCGATGCCCATCCTGAGCCGCTTGGGATTGGTCACGAACAAATCGTCGCCAACCAGCTGGACCTTATCGCCGACCATGTCGGTGATCGCCTTCCAGCCTTCGAAATCGTCTTCGCCCATGCCATCTTCGATCGAGACGATCGGATAGGCCTTGGTCAGATCGGCAAGGTATTCGGCCATCTGGACCGGGCTGAGCGAAAGGCCCTCGCCGCTGATCTCGTACTTGCCGTTATTGAAGAACTCGGTTGCCGCGCAATCGAGCGCGAGCTTGATCTCGCTGCCGGCCTTGAAGCCCGCCTTGGCGATAGATTCCATGATGAAATCGAGCGCGGCGCGCGTGCTCGACAGGTTCGGGGCAAAGCCGCCCTCGTCGCCAACGGCCGTGGCCAGACCTTTTTCGTGCAGGCCCTTTTTCAGGGTATGGAAGATTTCCGACCCCCAGCGCACCGCTTCGGCCAGCGTCGGCGCGCCGACCGGCATGATCATGAACTCCTGGAAGTCGATCGGATTGTCGGCATGCTCGCCGCCGTTGATGATGTTCATCATCGGCACCGGCAGGACATGGGCCGAAACGCCGCCGACATAGGCGTAAAGCGGCAGGCCGCGCGCATTGGCCGCTGCCTTGGCCACGGCAAGCGAGGTGCCGAGGATCGCATTGGCGCCAAGCCGCGCCTTGTTTTCGGTCCCGTCGAGCGCAATCATCGTCGCGTCGACATCGCGCTGGTCTTCGGCGTCGAGGCCGAGCAGCTCTTCGCGGATTTCGCCATTCACGGCTTCGACGGCTTTCAGAACGCCCTTGCCCATGTACCGCGCCTTGTCGCCATCGCGCAGCTCGACGGCTTCGTGTGCGCCGGTCGAGGCCCCCGAAGGGACTGCTGCGCGGCCAAAGCTGCCGTCGTCGAGCAGGATGTCGACTTCGACCGTGGGGTTGCCCCGGCTGTCGAGAATCTCGCGGGCGTGGATGTCAATGATCGCGGTCATGGAAGCCTCGTCGGTTTGCGGCTGAAATGCGCCAGTTCGCCCGGCGCTTTAACAGCGCAGCCTTGGCAGACAAGTTGCAAAGCAGCATAGTGGGAACTTGCATACGTAACCGTGCGTTACCACATGCCACAACGGCCCGCCTTCCGGGCGCAGAAAGGTCAAAGACGATGGCATCCAAGTCCCCCACCGCTTCCACCGCCAAGACCGCCCGCAAGGCGCCGGCGAAGAAGGCTACCACCAAGGCCTCTGCGGCCAAGGCGTCCGCTGCGAAGGCCGCCGCAAGTGGCACCACCGAAGCCAAGGCCAAGTTCACCAAGGCGATCGAGGAAGCCCGTGCAGGTGCCCAGGCGCTGACCAAGGAAGCCCAGGCCAAGGCCGGAGTCTACAAGGACCAGCTGTCCGCCAAGAGCACCGACTGGGTGGCTGATGCCAAGGACATGGCCGGCCAGGCCAAGGACCGTGCCGGCGAACTGGCCAAGGATGGCAAGGCCAAGACCAGCGACGCGATCGCCAGCCTGGGTAAGATCGTGGCCGACAACGCCGGGACGATCGATGAAAAGCTGGGCGCCCGCTATGGAGACTATGCCCGCACCGCTGCCCGGACGATGCAGGAAACCGCCGCCAAGATCGAAGCCAAGGACATCAACGAACTGGGCGATGACGCCAAGGAATTCGTCCGCAAGAGCCCGGGTCTGGCAATCGGCATCGCCGCCGTTGCCGGCTTTCTGATCTCGCGCCTGTTCAAGGGCAGCTCGTCGAACGATTGACGCCCGGCGCAAGGCAGGCATTGTCAGCGCCGATGGCCGACGAACCACTCTCGACCGTAACACCGTCCACCAGCGACGCTGCAGAGCGATCGCTGGTGGACGACGTTCGGGATGTGGTGGCAGACGGGCGGACGCTGCTCGAGGCCGAGCTGGCCTACCAGAAAAGCCGCGCGGCCGTGGCAGGATCGGGCGCGAAGGGCGTGGCGGCGTGGGGCGCTCTTGCATTGGCTCTGGTGTTTTTTGCCCTGATGGCGCTGGTCCTGGGGCTTGTCCTGGCTTTGACAGCCCTGATCGGCCCAACGCTGGCCACGTTGGTTTCGGTTCTCGCCCTGCTGATCGCCGCCGCCCTGTGCGGCTGGACTGCCGCGCGCCGCTGGAAACGGACATCGCAGCTGCTGTCCGGAACGGATGACGCGCCATGACCGATCCCGCCGATCAGCTGGCCGAAGATCGCCGCATGCGCGAAGCGGCCAAGGCCAACTTCACTGCCGGTATTGCCCAGGTTAAGGCCGATCTTGGCGCGCGCAGTGTCCCGGCGCGGGTCATAGCCAAGGCCAAGGACGAAGCCGTCGAAACGATGGCAACCGGGCTCGAGATTGCCGAAGAGAGCAAAGGCATTGTCGCCGGCGTGGTGGCCGCGGTGCTGCTCTGGCTGTTTCGCGCGCCGCTCCTGCGCAAAATCCAGGCATTTCGGAACAAGCGCCGTGCAGCGCGCGTTCAGGCCGGCAACGATAGTGCAGATCTGGACTGATCCAGAAGGAGTTGTGGCAAAGTGAGCGAAGCCGAATCCACGCGTGACCGTATCAAGGCCAAGGTTGCCGCCTCGCAGCAGCGCCTGAAGCGCGATTGCGACGCCGTGCCGATGATTCCGCAGCGCGCCAACCTTCCCGATGCCTATCCCCCTGAAAACTATCGCGGCCTTGCTGCCGAATATCCGCTGCTTACCGTTGCCGCCGGGATCGGCATCGGCCTGCTGGCGGGCGCACTGCTGCCCAAGCGGGCGGGCAGCAAGGTCGGCCAACGCGCGCTGACCCTGGCGACGATCGCCGGTGAGCTGGGCCTCGCGCTGAGCAAGCAGGCGCACGACGCGGCGCGCGAAGCCGGCGAAGATGGTGTTGCCAAGGTTGCCACGGCCAGCGCCCCGCTGCGCCGCCGTGCGACGCGTCTGGCGGGTACGGCCGGAACCGGGGCCCGCTCGGCGGGATTGCTGGTCGCGCGCGAAGCGGTCAAGCTGGCCGCGCGGGTCCGTAACGGCGCCTGACCAAGGTCTAACTTGCGTGAAACGCACGGTTCGCTAAAGGGCCGCTTTGCTTTCTCCCCAGGGGCCAGACATGAGCGACCAGAAACTGCACCTTGTGATGGGCGGCCGCGTGCGCGATCCGCAGCATCTTGAATTCGTCGATTTGGGTGCGCTCGACATTGTCGGGGTCTTTCCCGACTATGCCAGCGCCGAAGAGGCATGGCGATCGGCCGCGCAGCGCACGGTCGACGATGCCGAAATGAAATATGTCGTGGTGCACCTGCACCGCCTGCTCCAGCCCGACATGCTGAAGCGCTGAACCAGAAAGGCCCCGGAATTCCGGGGCCTTTTCGTATCAGACGAACTCGATCTTCTCGACCACGTAGAAGCGGTCGCCAGACGGAACGGTAACTTCGATCTCATCCTCGACCCGGCGCCCGATCAGGGCCTTGCCCAGTGGCGAGTTATAGCTGATGCGCCCGATCTTGGCATCCGCCTCGGTCGGACCGACGATCTGATAGCGCACGGGCTTCTCGTCATCGTCAAGCAAGGTCACAGTCGCGCCGAAGATGATCTTGTCGCCCGACAGCGTGGTCGGATCGACGATCTGGGCGCGGCTGACCTTATCCTCAAGATCGGCGATCGACATTTCGACCTGGCCCTGGCGTTCCTTGGCGGCGTGGTATTCGGCATTTTCGGACAGGTCGCCATGGGCGCGCGCTTCCTCGATCGCGTCAACGATCTTGGGCCGCTCCTCGCGCAGCGCTTTCAGCTCGGCGATCAGCCGTTCATAGCCTTCCGCCAGCATCGGCAGCTTTTCGACGCTTGCCATGATCTTGTCCGTCCTCCTGCTTCGCCTGCCTGCAGAGTGACTAGTCCACTGCCCCGTGCCGCCTTTGGCACAGGAAATGGCCTATCGCTGCTGTCGGGAAGGCGCCTTTGTTTCAGCTATAATAGGCTTGCAACGACTTTACTTCAAGGTTTGCGCCCTTCACCGCAGCAATCGCCTCCACTGCGGCCAGCGAGGCGGCAGCGGTGGTGAAGTACGGCACCTTGCCGGTCAGCGCCGATCCGCGGATCGATTGCGAATCCTTCAGGCTCTGCCAGCCTTCGGTGGTGTTGATGATCAGCGCCACTTCGCCGTCGATGATCTTGTCGACAATGTGCGGGCGCCCTTCGGCAACCTTGTTGACCTGTTCGACCGGCACGCCGGCATCCATCAGGAACTTGGCGGTGCCGCCCGTGGCGATCAGGGTGAAGCCTTCCGCCACCAGCTTGTGTGCTGCGGGCAGGATCACCGGCTTGTCGCTGTCCTTGACCGAGACGAACACCACTCCGCCGGTCGGCAGCCGCATCCCCGCCCCCAGCTGGGCCTTGGCAAAGGCCTGGGCAAAGGTCGCGTCGATCCCCATCACTTCGCCGGTCGATTTCATCTCGGGCGAAAGCACAGGATCGACCCCGGGGAAGCGGGCAAACGGGAACACCGCTTCCTTGACCGCCATGTACGGCAGGTCGCGCTTGAACGGCGGGAAATCGGCCAGTTTCTCACCCGCCATGACCCGGCTGGCGATCTTGGCCACAGGCTGCCCGATCGCCTTGGCAACGAAGGGCACGGTCCGGCTGGCGCGCGGGTTGACCTCGATCAGGTAGACGTCGCTGCCCTTGACCGCGAACTGGATATTCATCAGCCCGACCACGCCCAGCCCGCGGGCAAGCAGTTCGGCCTGGCGTTCCATCTCGGCGATGATCTCGGCGGGCAGGCTGTAGGGCGGCAGGGTGCAGGCCGAATCGCCCGAATGGATCCCCGCTTCCTCGATGTGCTGCATCACCCCGGCGACCACGACCTGCGTCCCGTCGCACAGCGCATCGACATCGCATTCGATCGCGTCGCGCAGGTACTGGTCGATCAGCACCGGGCTGTCACCGCTGACCTGGACCGCGGTGGTGATGTAATCGTCGAGCTGGGCCTCGCTGTCGACGATTTCCATCGCGCGGCCGCCCAGAACATAGCTGGGCCGCATCAGCACCGGATAGCCGATGCGGTTGGCCACCGCGACCGCCTCGTCGCGGCTGCGGGCGATGCCGTTTTCGGGCTGGCGCAGGCCAAGATCATTGACCAGCTTGGCGAAGCGTTCGCGATCCTCGGCGAGGTCGATCGCGTCGGGCGAAGTGCCGAGGATCGGGATCCCCGCATCCTCCAGCGCCTGGGCCAGCTTGAGCGGGGTCTGCCCACCGAACTGGACGATCACCCCGACCAGCTCGCCGTTCTGCTGTTCGACCCGCAGGATCTCGAGCACGTCCTCGGCGGTCAGCGGCTCGAAATAGAGCCGGTCGGAGGTGTCATAGTCGGTCGAGACCGTTTCCGGGTTGCAGTTGACCATGATCGTCTCGAACCCGGCCTCGCTCAGCGCGAAGCAGGCATGGACGCAGCAATAGTCGAACTCGATCCCCTGGCCGATGCGGTTGGGCCCGCCACCCAGGATGACGATCTTGCGCCGGTCGCTGGGCGAGGCCTCATTTTCCGGCTCGCCAAAGCTCGGCGCTTCGTAGGTCGAGTACATGTAGGGCGTGATCGCCTCGAACTCGGCGGCGCAGCTGTCGATGCGCTTGAACACTGGGTGGACGCCCAGGCGGTGGCGCAGCTCGCACACTTCCTTCTCGCTGGTCGCCCCGGCCATGGCCTTCAACGCATCGTGGAGCAGGCCCGAGCGGCGCGCGCTGGTCTCGGCAATGCCGCCGGCGACGCCGATCCCGCGCACCGCCAGCGTGGCCAGGCGTTTGTCGGAAAAGCCCATGGCCTTCAGCCGCCGCAGCCCCGGCGCGTCGTTGGGCAGGCCGTCGGCCATGATCGCGGCTTCTTCGGCGATGATCTCGGCGATCTGGCGCAGGAACCACTTGTCGTAGTGGGTGATCGCGTGGACCTCATCGACGGTGAAGCCTTCGCGGAAGGCCTGGCCGACGTGGAGCAGCCGGTCCGGGGTCTGGCGCGACAGCGCGGCGGTGATCGCGTCGCGGTCAGCCCCTTCAAGGCTGAGCACGCGGTTGAAGCCGTCCAGCCCGGTTTCCAGCCCGCGCAGCGCCTTCTGCATCGATTCCTTGAAGTTGCGCCCGATCGCCATGACCTCGCCGACCGATTTCATCGCGGTCGACAGCAGCGGCTCGGCGCCCTTGAACTTTTCGAAGGCAAACCGCGGGATCTTGGTGACGACGTAGTCGATGCTCGGCTCGAAACTCGCCGGGGTCGCCCCGGTGATCTCGTTGGTCAGCTCGTCGAGCGTATAACCCACCGCCAGCTTGGCCGCGACGCGGGCGATCGGGAAGCCGGTGGCCTTGGAGGCGAGCGCGGATGAGCGCGATACGCGCGGGTTCATCTCGATCACGATCAGGCGGCCATCGGCGGGATTGACCGCGAACTGGACGTTCGATCCGCCGGTTTCGACCCCGATCTCGCGCAGGCAGGCGATGCTCGCGCTGCGCATGATCTGGTATTCCTTGTCGGTCAGGGTCAGCGCCGGGGCGACGGTGATCGAATCCCCGGTGTGGACCCCCATCGGATCGACGTTCTCGATCGAACAGATGATGATCGCGTTGTCGTGGCGGTCGCGTACGACCTCCATCTCGTATTCCTTCCACCCCAGCAGGCTCTCTTCGATCAGCACTTCGGTGGTGGGCGAGGCGTCGAGGCCGGAACGGACGATCGCCTCGAACTCGGCCTTGTTGTAGGCGACCCCGCCGCCGGTCCCGCCCAGGGTGAAGCTGGGGCGGATGATCGCGGGCAGCCCGGTGCGTTCGAGCACGGCGAACGCCTCGTCGACATTGTGGGCGATGCCGCTGCGCGCGGATTCGAGGCCGATCTTGGTCATCGCCTCGCGGAAGCGCATCCGGTCTTCGGCCTTGTCGATCGCGTCGGCATCGGCGCCGATCATCTGCACGCCGTACTTGTCCAGCGTTCCGTCGTTGAACAGCGCCAGCGCGGTATTCAATGCGGTCTGCCCGCCCATCGTCGGCAGCAGCGCATCGGGGCGCTCCTTGGCGATGATCTTGGCGACCACATCGGGGGTGATCGGCTCGATATAGGTCGCGTCGGCAAATTCGGGATCGGTCATGATCGTCGCCGGGTTGGAGTTGACCAGGACCACGCGGTAGCCCTCCTCCTTCAGCGCCTTGATCGCCTGGGTGCCCGAATAGTCGAACTCGCAGGCCTGGCCGATGATGATCGGGCCAGCGCCGATGACGAGGATCGAGGAGATGTCAGTGCGTTTGGGCATTATTTCCGCTCGTCAGGTAGGGCTGCGTTGCCAATGAAGCCAAAATTTTGGACGCCAGCTTTCCTGATCCCTTCAAGGACGCATGAAAAAGCTTCCATCGGAATATTGTTCGCTGGTTGTATCGTCACTTGTTCACCGCTCACAACGACAAGGGACGAAGGTACGCGACAACTGGCAGTGATTTTGTCGGCATCAGCTTGGGTGAATGCGGAATTTGCCTGCTCGGAATTGGAGCGATCAGCGCAGCCGCCGATGGCGAGTAATGACGCTATCAGTGAAGTGCCAACGATGAGACCAATTCGTTCGCCCATCACCCCAACATCCCCACAAACCGCTCGAACAGATAAAAGCTATCCATCGGCCCCGGGCTCGCCTCCGGATGATACTGCACCCCGAACGCCTTCTTGCCCGTGATCGCGATCCCGCAGTTCGAGCCGTCGAACAGCGAGACGTGCGTTTCCTCCACCCCGGCGGGCAGCGCGGTGTTGTCCACCGCGAAGCCGTGGTTCATCGAGGTGATCTCGACCACCCCGTCTTCCAGCCGCTTGACCGGGTGGTTGGCGCCGCGGTGGCCCTGGTGCATCTTGGTGGTCGTGGCCCCGGCGGCGAGGCCGAGCATCTGGTGGCCAAGGCAGATCCCGAACAGCGGCACGTCGCGTTCCAGCAGCCCCTGGATCACCGGCACGGCATAGATCCCCGTCGCCGCCGGATCGCCCGGGCCGTTGGAGAGGAACACCCCATCGGGCTTCAGCGCCAGCACCTCGTCCAGCGAGGTCTGCGCCGGGACCACGGTGACGTGAGCGCCCGCCCTGTCGAGGTTGCGGAAGATGTTGTCCTTGGCGCCGTAATCGATCGCCACCACGTGCGGGCGCTTGGAATGGGGCGAGCGGGCATAGCCCTTGCCCAGCGTCCACACCCCGCCCTGCCAGTCCTCGCTGGCGGCGCGGCTGACCACGCGGGCCAGGTCCATGCCTTCCAGCCCCGGCCAGTCCTGGGCGCGCTTGACCAGCGCGGGGATGTCGAAGCTGCCATCGGCGGAGTGCGCGATCACCGCGTTAGGCGCGCCTACCAGGCGGATGCGGCGGGTCAGCGCGCGGGTGTCGACGCCCGACAGCCCAATCTTGCCCTTGCTCGCCAGCCAGTCGCCAAAGGTGCCCTGGCTGCGGAAATTGCTCGGCGCAGTAACCGCTTCGCGCACCACGCAGCCGACCGCGCCGTCGACGCGGGCCTCAAGGTCTTCCTCGTTGACCCCGACATTGCCGATGTGCGGGAAGGTGAAGGTGACGATCTGCGCGGCGTAGGACGGATCGGTCATTACTTCCTGATAGCCGGTCATCGCGGTGTTGAAGCACACCTCGCCCACCGCCGCGCCTTCCGCGCCGAAGCCCATGCCCCAGACCACGGTGCCATCGGCGAGCACGAGGACTCCCGTCGCACCCTGCGGTTGGGGTGCGTGCGAAGAGGCGGCGTCGGCCATGTAAGGGGCGCTCCGTTAGCTGGGATTTGGCGATGTTGCTAAGGCTCGGCGGCTAGACCCCTTGGCCCCCATGGTCAACCTAGGAAAACCAGAATCTTTGGGCTAAGGTCCGCCTTTCCCCAGCCGCATACGCATTCACGCAGGAAACCACACCCAATGCTTCGCGATACCATCAAGGCCGCGCAGGTCGCCGCCATGAAAGCCGGCGACAAGCCGCGCCTCAGCGCCGTCCGCCTGATCCTGGCCAAGCTCAAGGACAAGGACATCGAACTGCGCACCGCCGCTTCGGTGCCCGACGATGACGTGCTGGTGGTCGACGTACTGCAGAAAATGGCCAAGCAGCGCCGCGAATCGATCACGCTGTATGAGCAGGGCGGGCGCCAGGAACTGGCCGACACCGAAAAGGGCGAGCTGGCGGTGATCGAGGAATTCATGCCCCAGCAGATGGGCGATGCCGAGGTTCAGGCCGCGATCGCCGCGATCATCGCCGACACTGGCGCGGCGGGGATGAAGGACATGGGCAAGGTTATTGCAGAGCTGAAGGCGCGGCATGGTAGCCAGCTGGATATGGGCAAGGCGAGCGGGCTGGTGAAGGCTGCGCTGGTCTAAATGCTGGTTCCGGCCGCCATCGGTGCCGCGCTGGGACTGGCTGTGTTCGCCTTTGCCCGCTGGCAACGGTATGATCGGGACGCCTCGTTCTATCCGACGGTGCTGATCGTTATCGCGAGTTACTACGTGCTGTTCGCCGTCATGGCCGGTGACCGTGCTGCCTTGGTGCCGCAGCTTGGCGTGGCTCTGGTCTTCGCCACGCTGGCCGTGATCGCCGGGCGCCATGCACCGCGCCTGGTCGGCATCGGGATCGCGCTTCACGGACTCTATGATCTTGCATTCCATCTGCTCGGTGGCGGAGGCGGCGTTCCAGAGTGGTGGCCGCCATTCTGCGGGGCGATCGATATTGTTCTGGGCTTGGCAGTACTAGGTGCCGTAGCGTGGTCCGGTCGCGGCGAGCGCGCGGCATGACCCTCACCCCCCAATGGCTGGATGAATTGCGCGCCCGGGTGACGCTGTCCGCAGTGATCGGGCGCACCACGCGGCTGACCAAGGCGGGGCACGAGTTCAAGGCCTGCTGCCCGTTCCACAACGAGAAATCGCCCAGCTTCTACGTGAACGACGCCAAGGGGTTCTATCACTGCTTCGGCTGCGGCGTGCATGGCGATGTTATCCGCTGGATGACCGACCAGCGCGGGCTGGCCTTCATGGACGCGGTCAAGGAGCTGGCCTCCGAGGCAGGGATGGAAGTCCCCGCCCCCGATCCCCGCGCCGCGGCCAAGGCCGAGCAGCAGGCCGGGCTACACGACGTGCTGAGCGCAGCGCAGGACTTCTACCGCGCTCAGCTCGACCAGCCCGAAGGGGCGAAGGCGCGGGCCTATCTCGCCTCGCGGCGATTTGATGCGCACACGATGGAGCGCTTCGGCTTCGGTTATGCCCCGGGCGGGCGGCAGGCGCTCAAGGCTGCGCTAAAGCAGTTCGACGAACCGATGTTGATCGAGGCGGGCTTGCGCATCGCGGTTGATGACAAGGAACCCTACGACCGCTTCCGCGACCGGCTGACCATGCCGATCCACGATGCGCGCGGCCGGGTTATCGGCTTTGCCGCGCGAATCCTCGATGCAGACAAGAAGGATGCGCCAAAATACATCAATTCGCCCGATACCCCGCTGTTCGACAAGGGTCGGACGCTGTTCAACCTCCACCGCGCCGGGCCGGCATCGCGCCAGAGCGGGCGGATCGTGGTGGTCGAAGGGCAGATGGACTGCATCGCGCTGGCCGCCGCCGGGATCGCCGAGGCGGTTGCGCCGATGGGCACCGCGCTGACCGAGCGCCAGTTGGAAATGCTGTGGCGCCTGGTCGAAACCCCGATCCTGTGCTTCGACGGCGACAGCGCCGGCCAGCGCGCCGCGATGCGCGCCGCCACCCGCGCCCTGCCGATGCTGCGCCCGGCGCACAGCCTGAAGATCGTGCGCCTGCCCGCCGGAATGGACCCCGACGACCTGATCAAGCGCGACGGCGTCGGCGCCTTGGAAAAGCTGCTGGCCCAGCCAATCGGCCTGCTCGACCTGATCTGGGAGCACGAGCGCGATGCCGCCCCGTTGACCTCGCCCGAGGACAAGGCCGGGCTGAAGGCGCGGCTGATGGCCCATGTCGAGACCATCGCCGACCGCGACATCCAGGCGCTCTATCGGCGCGAATTGACCGAGCGCTTCTCGGCGTTCGCCTTTCCCCGGCGGGAAGAGCGGGCGTGGACGCCGGGGCGCAAGAGCGCGCCCCCGGTTCCCCAGCGCAGCGCCCAGCAATCGCGCCGCCTGAACCATGCCACCGGCGCCGGCGCGCGTGACGGGCTGAGCGCCGCAATCCTGGCGGGCTTGCTGCGCTATCCCGAGGAGCTGCGACGACACGCCGACGCGCTGGCCCATGCCCCGTTGGGGGATCCGCGTTTTGCAGCGCTAGTCGATGCAGTCGATGGCGGCGAAGCGCTTGAAACCGCGGGACTACACACCATATTGATCGAACGAGGCCTGGCTCCTCCCACCCCGGATGATTACGCGTCGTTGCGTTTTGGCTTTTTGATTGAAGGCGCTACGCCTGAAGTTGCGCGGACCGATCTGGCCCAAGCAATCGGGTTGTTGGTGGAGCGGCCAGAGGTAGAAATGGCTTTGGCTGCGGCAACGGAGCGCTACGAACGAGAGCTGTCAGATGATTCTGAGCGGGAACATCGGCGGCTTTTGAAGAGAAAGCTGGAAATTGATGCGCGTGTCATGCAAATGGCCGGCGCGACTGGCGACAGCTTGATGAAGCTGGCGGCCCAAAGAATGGCGGACTGATGGACGAAGATTTCACCGGCAATGAGAAGGAAGGCGGCGACGCTCCCCTGATCGACCTCAACGAAGCATCGATCAAGAAGCTGATCGCCCGGGCGAAGCGCCGCGGCGTGATCACTGTCGATGAACTGAACGAGGCCCTGCCCCAGGACCAGATGACCAGCGAGCAGATCGAGGACATCATGTCCGCGATCAGCGAGATGGGTGTCAACATCGTCGAAAGCGACGAGGACGCGGTCGATCCCGACGAGAAGGAAGTCGACGAGATCGACGAGCAGCCCGACGGCATGTCGGAACGGCCGGATCTGGTCAAAAAGAAGGAAGTGATCGAGCGCACCGACGATCCGGTGCGGATGTACCTGCGCGAAATGGGTGCGGTCGAGCTGCTCAGCCGCGAGGGTGAAATCGCCATCGCCAAGCGGATCGAAGCCGGTCGCGACACGATGATCCTTGGGCTGTGCGAAAGCCCGATTACCTTCCACGCGATCATTCAGTGGTCCGAAGCGCTCAACAACGAAGAGATGCAGCTGCGCGAGATCCTTGATCTCGATGCCATGCTGTCGAAAGAACCGCAGCCCGAGAACCTGACCGAAGACGGTGAGGAAGAAGGCGACGGCGAAATCACCGAAGCCACCGCCGGCCCGTCCTACAAGGAAGAGGAAGAGGTCGAGGAAGAGGCCTCTGCCGACGATGACGAGGATGAGGACGGCATCGAACGCCGCGCCCGTCGTCCGGTCGAGGAAGAGGAAGAGGACAACACCCTCAGCCTCGCCCAGATGGAAGCCCAGCTCAAGCCCGAAGCGCTTGAGAAGTTTGCGCTGATCACTTCGCTGTTCCGCAAGTTCGAGAAGATCCAGGGCGATCGCCTCACCGCGATGAGCCTGGGCGGCGATTTCCCCGCCGCCAAGGAACGCCAGTACCAGCAGCTGCGCGAAGATCTTACCGCGCAGGTCGAAAGCGTGCAGTTCCACGCAACGAAAATCGAATACCTGGTCGACAACCTGTACGCCTTCAACCGCCGCCTGACTGCGCTGGGCGGGCAGATGCTGCGCCTGGCCGAACGCCACAAGGTCAACCGCAAGGACTTCCTTGACAGCTACGTCGGGCACGAACTCGACGACGGCTGGCTGCAGGCGCAATCGGCCAAGGACAAGAAGTGGGCGGCCTTCGGCGCCAACGAGGCCGACGCAGTCGAGCGCATCCGCGCCGAAATCGCCGACATTGCCGCCGCTACCGGCATGGCGCTCAGCGAGTTCCGCCGCATCGTCAACATGGTCCAGAAGGGCGAACGCGAAGCGCGCATCGCCAAGAAGGAAATGGTCGAGGCGAACCTGCGGCTGGTGATCTCGATCGCCAAGAAGTACACCAACCGCGGCCTGCAATTCCTCGACCTGATCCAGGAAGGCAACATCGGGCTGATGAAGGCGGTCGACAAGTTCGAATACCGCCGTGGCTACAAGTTCAGCACCTATGCCACCTGGTGGATCCGCCAGGCGATCACCCGTTCTATCGCCGATCAGGCCCGCACCATCCGCATCCCGGTGCACATGATCGAAACGATCAACAAGCTGGTGCGGACCAGCCGCCAGTTCCTCCACGAAAGCGGCCGCGAGCCGACCCCGGAGGAAATGGCCGAGCGCCTGTCGATGCCGCTCGAAAAGGTCCGCAAGGTGATGAAGATCGCCAAGGAGCCGATCAGCCTCGAAACCCCGATCGGGGACGAGGAAGACAGCCACCTGGGCGATTTCATCCAGGATCCCAACGCGGTGATCCCGGTCGACGCGGCGATTCAGGCCAACCTCAAGGAAACGGTCACCCGCGTCCTGGCCAGCCTGACCCCGCGCGAGGAACGTGTGCTGCGCATGCGCTTTGGCATCGGCATGAACACCGATCACACGCTGGAGGAAGTCGGCCAGCAGTTCTCGGTGACCCGCGAACGCATCCGCCAGATCGAGGCCAAGGCGCTGCGCAAGCTCAAGCACCCGAGTCGCTCACGCAAGATGCGCTCGTTCCTGGATCAGTAGCGCTTCAGCCAGTGGGTAGCGGGCGATCGATCTGACGCAGGTCGATCCCCAGCGTCTCGCGGCAATAGCGCCAGGTCAGCACGACCGCGACCAGCGCCGGGACCATGACGGCGCCTGCGGCCACGCCCAGCGGCGGGACCATCGCGGAAATGCTCAGCGCCTGGGCAGCCAGGCCTCCAGCCTTGGTGCAGGCGGCAATCCAGCCAGTAGCCCGGCCGCGGATATGCAGCGGGAAGCTTTCCGCCGCATAGGGCAGGATGATCGCCAGCATGCCGTTGGTGCCGATGATCAGCAGCGCCAGAAGCAGCACTGGCGACAGCGCGGCATTGGCCTTGAGCGCGATCACGCCGGCAAGGCCCGCGGCCGTGACCAGCGTCACCGCAACCAGCGAGAACTTGGTGCTCCAGCGGCTGTAGAGCACGGCCACGGCGAACACCGTCGGCACCGCAATCAGCGCGGAGCGGGCGATCAGCCCAGATGCCGTGGCCATCGGCACGCCGTTAGCCACCAGGTCGGCCGGCAGCCACAGCAGCACGCCGAAGTTGATGAAACCCCAGCTCAGCGCGAGCAGGCTCAGCGCCAGCGAGGTTCCGGCGATGCCCTTGGACCAGATGCCGGCTATCGGGGTATTTTCGGCGGCGTGGATCGGCGCGAAATCGACGTCTTCCTCCTCGCTGCCATGCGTGTGGCTGGTCGTGCCGAAGCGCTGCATCACGGCCTGCGCCTCGGCCCGGCGGCCGCGCGCGAGCAGGTATTTGGCGGATTCGGGGATCATCGTGCCCAGCGCCAGCAGCAGCAGACCGGTCGGCAGGTTGAGCAGCCACAGGATGCGCCAGCTGTATATCGGCTCGAGCCAGGCGGAGAAGCCACTGGCCGCGAAATAGCCGCCCGACGCACCGAGCCCGCCGACCAGCACCAGCGCCCAGCCGCGATGGCGGCTTGGCATGGTTTCGGCGAGCAGGGCGTAGGTCACCGGCAGCATCCCGCCCGCCGCCGCTCCCATCAGGAAGCACATCGCGATGTTCCAGCCGAGGCTGGGCATTGCCCCGCAGATCGAGGTGCCGACGAACATGATCGCCGACAGAAGTATCGAGGCCTTGCGGCCATAGATGTCCGCAGCCATGCCCCACAGGATCGAGCCCAGCACAGTCCCTGTCAGCGCGGCGAACGGCACCAGCGCGCCTTCGGACTTGGGCACGCCGTATTCGGCGGTCAGCCCGGGCATGACGAAACCCAGCGAGGCGGGCTTCATCACGTCAATCATCAGCGCGACCACCAGCACCGCCATCAGGCGGAAATGCGCGGGCGACAGCGGGGCATCCTCCGGCGCGGCAACGCTGATATGGCGCGAGGCGTGGATCTGCGCGGCAATGTTGCGCGGCATCATCCCATAACAGGCCGCGGCGATGCCGGCGATGATCAGCCCCATACCGGCGATCATCTCGCTATCCATCGTCATCCCGGCGAGACGGAACCCGTCCATCCGTCCCATCCAGAACATCGGCAGGTGGAGCAGAACACCCAGCGTCACCGCAGCGCAGCCCGCGACGAAGATCCAGGTGTTCGAACGATCGCGCAGCAGTTGAGCCATGACGGCGGTTGGTATCAACATCGTTCTGTCTTGCAAGGCGCATAGCTTTGCGCGCCGGGTTTACAGCGCCGCGCCGCGGGCCTAATACCGCGACATCACGTGACTGACGAGGCAGGCGGAGTACCGCCGTGGAGCGTGATCCTGGAATTGCCGCTCGTCTGGGCACCCTGTCACCAAACGGTAGGAGCCCCCATGTCCTTGCGTCACAGCCCCGGCGATCCAACGCATATTACCGCCTGGCACCGCCTTGACGATCGCCTGACGTCGTCAGGCCAGCCGAGCGAGGAACAGCTGGCCAGCTTCGTTCCGCTTGGGATCACCCATGTGGTCAATCTGGCCCTGCCGAGCCACGAAAAGAGCCTGCCCGACGAGGCGGCGAGCCTTGCCGCGCTCAACATTAGGTATTCTAATATTCCAGTCGACTTCGCGGATCCGCCCGAAGCCGACTACCTGCGCTTCTGCGAGGTTATGCATGGCCTTGCCGGGCAGACCGTGCACGTCCACTGCATCCTGAACCTGCGCGTTTCCGCCTTTCTGTACCGCTGGAGGCAGGACAGGCAGGGCATTGCCGAAGCCGCGGCCCGGGCCGAAATGGAACGTCTGTGGAAGCCGGGCGGAGCCTGGGCGCGGTTCATCGGGGCTTCGGCAGAGCAGGATTTGCCCCACCGCTATGCCGGTCAGGACTATGTTTTCGACGCTGCCGCCCCGGCGGACACTGGCCTTACCGCGGCCCCGCGCCTAAGTGGCGCACAGACCGATTCCCGCTGAGGACCGCCATGCGCATCGCCATCGCCTCCGACCATGCCGCCTTCGACCTCAAGGCCGAACTGCGCGAGTACCTGATCGAACTGGGGCATGAAGTCGCCGATCTTGGCCCCGAAACCGCCGATCGGGTCGACTACCCCGATTATGGCTACAAGCTGGCGGGGGTCGTGGCGGACGGCACCGCCCAATTCGGCGTTGCCCTGTGCGGTTCTGGCATCGGCATCTCGATCGCGGTCAACCGCAACCCGGCGTGCCGCTGCGCGCTGGTGACCGACCCCTATGCCGCAACCCTGGCCCGCGAGCACAACGATGCCAACGTTGTCGCCATGGGCGCGCGGCTGATCGGCGTCGATCAGGCTAAGGCCTGCCTCGATGCCTTCCTGTCCGCCCAGTTCGCCAACGGCCGCCATACCGGCCGCGTCGACAAGCTTACCCATCCGACCTGCTGAGGAGCTGCCCCGTGACCGCCATTCTTGACGCCAAGCCCGCGATCCGCTCTGCCGGCTTTTTCACCGCCCCGCTGCGCGAAACCGATCCCGAGGTCTTCGCCGCGATCGAAGGTGAACTGCACCGCCAGCAAACCAAGATCGAACTGATCGCGAGCGAGAACATCACCAGCCGCGCCGTGCTCGACGCGACCGGATCGGTGTTCACGAACAAGTACGCCGAAGGCTATCCGGGCAAGCGCTATTACGGCGGCTGCGAATATGCCGACGTGGTCGAGAGCCTGGCGATCGAACGGGCCAAGGCGCTGTTCGGCTGCCAGTTCGCCAACGTCCAGCCCAATTCAGGCAGCCAGATGAACCAGGCGGTGTTCCTGGCGCTGCTTCAGCCGGGCGACAGCTTCATGGGGCTCGACCTCAATTCGGGCGGGCACCTGACCCACGGTTCGCCGGTCAACATGAGCGGCAAATGGTTCAAGCCGATCCCCTACGGCGTGCGCAAGGACGACGAGCTGCTCGATATGGACGCGGTCGCCGCGCTGGCGCGCGAGCACAAGCCCAAGCTGATCATCGCCGGCGGCACCGCCTATTCGCGCGTGTGGGACTTCAAGCGCTTCCGCGAGATCGCCGATGAGATCGGCGCATGGCTGATGGTCGACATGAGCCACTTCTCCGGCCTGGTCGCAGGCGGCGCCCACCCCTCGCCCTTCCCTCACGCCCACGTCGTCACCACGACCACCCACAAGAGCCTGCGCGGGCCGCGTTCGGGCGTGATCCTGACCAACGACGAGGATCTGGCCAAGAAGTTCAACTCGGCGGTGTTCCCGGGAATGCAGGGCGGCCCGCTGGTCCACGTCATCGCCGCCAAGGCGGTCGCCTTCCAGGAAGCGCTGCAGCCCGAATTCAAGGCCTATGCCGCGCAGATCGTCGCCAATGCCCGCGCGCTGGCGACCAGCCTGGCGGACAATGGCCTGCGCATCGTTTCGGGCGGCACCGACAACCACCTGATGCTGGTCGACCTGACTGCCAAGGATGTGACCGGCAAGGCCGCGGAAAAGGGCCTCGATCGCGCCTGGCTGACCTGCAACAAGAACGGCATTCCCTTCGATTCGCGCTCGCCCTTCATTACTTCGGGCGTTCGCCTCGGCACACCGGCGGGCACCACCCGCGGCTTTGGCGAGGCCGAGTTCACCCAAATCGGTCAGCTGATCGCACAAGTGGTGGACGGCATGGCCCGAAACGGCGATGATGGCGATGGTCAGGTCGAGCAACATGTGCGCGACCAGGTTGAAGCGCTGTGCAAGCGCTTCCCGATCTATCCGGAGGTTTGAAGACATGAGCGACGATCTACTGCAGGACGCTAAGGTCGAAGTGGTGGGCATGGCCAAGGAAGGGATGCATCATCCCTCGACCAAGCCGGTTCTGACCGGGGCGGCCGTCGGTGCCGTGGCCGCGGCCTTGCTGCCCGTGGTGAGCTGGCCGGTCGGCCTGGTCGCCGGAGCCGGCTTCATGCTCTACAAGAGGTTGCGCCCCTAAACTCTTATGCGTTGCCCTTTTTGTGCCCATGACGACAGCCAGGTGAAGGATTCGCGTCCCACCGAGGACAATACCGCGATTCGCCGCCGCCGGCAGTGCGAAGGCTGCGGTGCGCGCTTCACCACTTTCGAGCGCGTCCAGCTGCGCGAGATTACCGTGGTGAAAAGCGATGAGGCGCGCGAATCGTTCGACCGCGCCAAGATCGAACAATCGGTCACCCTGGCTTGCCGCAAGCGCGGGATCTCGCAGGAGCGGATCGACCAGCTGGTATCCGGCGTTCAGCGCCAGATCGAGACTCGCGGCGAAAGCGAAGTGGCCAGCCGGGCAATCGGCGAAATGGTCATGGACGGTCTGCGCCAGCTTGATGCCGTTGCCTATATCCGCTTCGCCAGCGTCTATCGCGACTTTACCGAAGCCAAAGACTTCGAAGAGTTTGCCAGCTCGGTGCGCGATGTCGTCAAGCACTGAGGCACAACCCGTCATCGTCCTCGTCCGCCCGCAGCTGGGCGAGAATATCGGCAAGGCGGCGCGGGCAATGCTCAATTTCGGGCTGACCGAACTGCGCCTGGTAACCCCGCGCGATGGCTGGCCCAATCCCTCGGCCGGTCCGGCGGCAGCGGGCGCAGATATCGTGCTTGAACAGGCCCGCGTGTTCGAATCGCTGGCCGAGGCAGTTGCCGACTGCGCGCATGTCTATGCGACGACCGTGCGCAAGCGCGGCGTAACCAAGCCGGTGATCACCCCTGAACTGGCGGCGCAGGAAATCCACGCAGCGACGGGACGATCAGCGCTGGTCTTCGGGCCGGAACGGTCGGGACTGGAAACCGACGACGTTGCCCTGGCCCGCGCGATCGTCACGGTTCCGATCAATCCGGAATTCGCCTCGCTCAACCTGGCTCAGGCGGTCATTCTCTGCGCCTATGAATGGTCGAAGGGCCAGAACCTGGCGCAGCCGCCGCAAGAAGAGCTGCTTCCCCCTGCCCCCCAAGAGGAGCTTGAAGGGCTTATCGCGCACTTTGAAGCCATGCTTGAGCCCAGGGACTATTTCTTTCCTGAAATCCGCGCCGACGCGACCCGCCGCAATCTTCGCAATATGCTCACCAAACCCGGCTGGAACCACCTTGAAGTGCGGACCATGCGCGGGGTGCTGTCGGCATTGGCGCGCACCGACGTTCGTCGATAGGGGCTGGCGTTTTCGGATGTTACCGCATAGCGATTGAGCATTCCCGATTCGATTGAAAGACTTTATCGTGCGTTTTCTTATTCTTGCAGCTGTTAGTGCACTTGTATTCACAACTCCGATCCACGCAGCGACGACCGATCAGAAGGACGCGTCGGCCAAGTCCGGCGATGCCAGCGCCGCGCAGGCAGCAGATGATTCGGAGAAAAAAGTGTGCCGCAAGGTCACTTCTACCGGCAGCATCATGGCCAAGCGGGTGTGCATGACCAAGAAGCTGTGGGCGCAGGTCGACGCCGAAATGAACAGCAACAGCGCACGCGCATTGGAGAACAAGGGCGGTTCGCGCGGCGGCGGCGGCGCCGACTTCTAAAGTCAGACGCTTCTGCTTGACCCTGACGCGGGGCGCCGCTATGCGCGCGCCTTCGCAATTGAGCGGGCACTCCGGTGAAGCCTGGCTCGCATTCCGCAAATGGCGGGATGGTGCGGTTCCGGACCAGAAGCTGGGCATGTTGCCCGGCACAGCAAATTGAAGGACACGACGCGCCATGTCGAAGCGCAATTCGTCGAAGTATAAAATCGATCGCCGCATGGGCGAGAACATCTGGGGCCGTCCCAAGAGCTCGGTAAACCGCCGCTCCTACGGTCCCGGCCAGCACGGCCAGCGCCGCAAGAGCAAGATTTCCGACTTCGGGATCCAGCTGCGCGCCAAGCAGAAGCTCAAGGGCTATTACGGCGACGTAACCGAAAAGCAGTTCAAGCGCACCTATCAGGAAGCGTCGAAGATGAAGGGCGATACCGGTCAGAACCTGATCGGCCTGCTCGAACAGCGTCTCGACATGGTGGTCTATCGCTGCAAGTTCGCCCCGACCATTTTCTCGGCCCGCCAGGTCGTTTCGCACGGTCACATCTACGTCAACGGCGTGAAGTGCAACATCGCCAGCCGCCGCGTGCGTCCCGGCGACGTCATCAGCCTGGGCAAGAAGGCCAAGGAAATGGCCCTGATCGCCGAAGCGCAGAGCCTGGCCGAGCGTGACGTGCCTGATTATGTCGCGCAGGACGGCACCGACAAGGCGACCTTCGTCCGCGTCCCGACGCTGGATGAAGTGCCTTATCCGGTGAAGATGGAACCGAACCTGGTGGTCGAATTCTATTCGCGCTGATCCGGTTTCCAACCGAACACGAAAGGGCGGTCCCGCGGGGCCGCCCTTTTCGTTTGGGCTTGCCCCGTCAGCGGATCGACCAGCCCCAGGCCGGCAGTGCCAGCGGCTTTGCGCCGGGCACGGCTACCCGCACCGGCCCCGCCGATAGGTTGGTCACCACGGTCACCCGGTCGCCCGTGGTCACCCGGCGGAAGGCAAAGACAGCGGGGTTGCCGGTGTCGATCAGTTCCAGATTACCCGGCACTTGGGCGTTGGTCAGCGCCGGATGGCGCTTCTTCAGCGCCAGCAGGCGGCGATAGAACGCCGCGCGACTGTAGGTGCCCCAGTCGATCTGGTCCTTGTCGAAGAACTTGAGCCGGCGATCGAAGCCCGATTCCTGCCCGCTGTAGACCAGCGGCATCCCCGGCAGCGTCGCGGCCAGCACCGCCATGACATCGGCGCCCTTGCCGTAAAGCTCACGGTCGGTGCCGTTCCACGAGTTTTCGTCATGGTTGCTGGTGAAGGTCATGCGGTAGGCCCCGGCCGGATAGCGCCGCGGCGGATCGGTGTAGAGCTTGCCCAGATCGGCGGCTTTGGCCTTGCCCTGCGCCACGTCGATCAGCTTGTGATAGAGCACCCAGTCATAGGTCATGTCGAAGGCGCGGTGCTGCATTTCGGGGGTATCGGCTTCGGCCAGCATGAAGACCGGCTTGATCGCATCGAGCTTGGCCCGCGCTTCGTCCCAGAACGCCACCGGCAGCGTCCACGCCACGTCGCAGCGGAAACCGTCGATCCCGGTTTCGCGAACCCAGTAGCTCATCGCCTCGATCATGCCCTGGCGCACCGCGGACTTGCTGTAATCCAGCCCGATCACATCGGCCCAGACTTCCTTCTTGCCGGTGCTGAGGTCGGTGTAGTTATAGCCCTCCAGTTCGCCCGCGGCATTGCGCTTGTACCAGTCGGGGTGCTGCTCGACCCAGACGTTGTCCCAGCCGGTGTGGTTGGCGACCCAGTCGACAATCACCTTGAAGCCCTGCTTGTGCGCAGCATCGACCAGATGCTTGAAATCGGCCAGCGTGCCGTATTCGGGATTGATCGCACCGTAGTCGCTGACCGCGTAGTAACTGCCCAGCGTACCCTTGCGCAGCTTCTTGCTGATCGGGTTGATCGGCATGATCCACAACACGTCGACCCCCATCCTGCGCAGCCGCGGCAAATGCGGCTCGAACGCGCGGAAGGTCCCTTCTGGCGTGTACTGGCGGATGTTCACTTCATAGATCGTCGCATTGCCCGACCACGCCGGGTGGCGGACCTGGGATACGCCCTCGGTCAGTGGCAATTGCGGCTTTGCCAGAGCGGGCCCCGCGCAGGCGAGAAGCGCCGCGCCGCACAGTGAAATCAATCGCATGATCCGGTCCTCACCCCGCTGTTTGTCAGCATCCTAGCGGCTGATCGGCGCACCTGAACCCTGCCCCGCCAAGGTATTCGTATGCGGCCACCAGGCGCCCCGCGCGGCAGGTCCGAAAGGACACCATTGCCCGGCTTAATCGATCGGTTAAGACGATGATCAACGAATCGGGGAGGACTGGCGTGGAATTCGACGAAGTGATCAATGGGCGGCGCTCGATCCGGGGCTATCTCGACAAGCCGGTGCCGCGCGCCCTGATCGAAGAGGTGATCGCCCTGGCCATGCGCGCGCCATCATCGATGAACACCCAGCCCTGGCAATTCCACGTCATCTCGGGCGAACCGCTCGACCGGATCCGCCAGGGCAATACCGAGCGCAACCTGGCGGGCGTTCCGCACAGCCGTGAATTTCGCACCGGCCATGCTTTTGCAGGCGTCCACCGCGATCGCCAGGTCGGCGTGGCCAAGCAGCTGTTCGCCGCGCAGGGGATCGCCCGCGACGACAAGGACGCCCGGCTCGACTGGGTACTGCGCGGCTTCCGCCAGTTCGACGCCCCGGTCTGCGTGATCGTGACCTATGACAAGGAACTCGCCGACAGCGACGACACCGCCTTCGATTGCGGCGCGGTCACCACCGCGCTGGTCAACGCTGCCTGGTCACGCGGGCTGGGCTGCGTGATCAACAGCCAGGGCATCATGCAAAGCCCGGTAGTGCGCGAACACGCCGGCATTCCCGACGATCAGGTCATCATGAAGGCCGTCGCACTCGGCTGGCCGGACGAAACGTTCCCTGCCAATGCCGTGGTGTCTGAGCGCAAGAGCCTGGACGAAGCCGTGCGCTGGGTGGGCTTTGCCGAATAGCCGCCCGGCCCTGCCCCCTCAGCCGGGCGGCAAGCCCAGTGCCTTGCGCAGGAAGGCGTCGCTTTGCGAGAGCATCCGGCTGCGCGCGGCACTGTCGTCCAGCTGGTGATCGAGGCCCGGGAATTCGACATAGTCGACTGACTTTCCGGCGGCCTTGAGTTTGCTGGCCATGAGCCGCGATTCGCCGACGCCGACGTTCTGATCACGGTCGCCGTGGAACAGCAGCACCGGCGCCCTGAACACATCGGCATGCCGCGCTGGCGAACCTTCCTCGACATGCGGGCCCGTGCCGATCCGCGCGCTTTCCAGCTTGTAGGCCGTAGTGTTGATCCATTCATTGCGCAGCACGTCGAGGTCGGTCACCGGGGCAATCGCGACTACGGCCTTGTACAGCGTCGGATCGACGACCTGCGACTGCAGCGCGGCATAGCCGCCATATGACCAGCCGACAATCGCCACCTTGTCGGCACTGGCAACGCCCTGCTTGATTGCCCAGCGGGCGGCATCGTCGATATCGCCAATTGCCTTGCGCCATGCCTGGAACCCGTTGCGACCAAAGAAGGCCGAACCGAACCCGGTCGAGCCGCGGTACTGCGGCTGGATCACCGCATAGCCGCGGCTGGCGAAAAACTGGCTGAGCCAGTCAAAACCCCATTCGTCGCGCGCTTCGGGCCCGCCGTGCGGCATGACCACCAGCGGCAGGTTCTTGCCGTCGCTGCCCGGCGGCAGGGTGAGATAAGCGGGAATCGCCGTGCCATCGGCTGCCGGGAAAGTAATCGCCTGCATCGCGCCAAGCTTGGCCCCGTTCAGCAACGGGCGCTGGGCGAGCAATTCGCTGAGCTTCTTGCTGGTCTTGTCGAACAGGTAATACTTGCCCGGATCGGTGTCCCCGCCGGCAAACAGGACCAACTTGCTCTCATCAGCGCTGGCGTCGATCACGCCGAGCTGGGTCTTGTTCCCCAGTGCCCGGCGCAGCGATTGCGACAGCCGCGCCAGTTCCGGATCGGAGTATTCGGCGACGCGGTGCAAGGTGGCATATGTCGCACCGACGATGCGCTGGTTGCGCCCGATGCGCAGCAATCCGTCGACATCGATCCCCGCCTTGGACAGCACGATCGACGGCGCCGCGCCGCTGCCATCGAGCGGGACCTTGTACAACGCCTTGAAGCCGTTGCGCTCATCGAAGCCATAGGCGACATTTGCCGCCGGATCGACCGCGACCGGATCGAAGCCGCTGTAGGTTCCCGCCGGATCGTAAGTCACGGTCGAAAGATCGCGCCAGTCCCCGCCCTCGGCCGGACGATAGCGGTAGAACACCTTGTTTCCGGCATAGCCATTGCTGTCCGGGGTCTGCAGCCCGATGATCCGGACCTTGCCCTGGCCATCGGCGATAAACGAACTGACTGTAAGCTTGGGCTGCTCGACAATGGTTTCCTTGCCCGAATTGGTGTCGATCCGGACGACCCCCAGCCCTTCCTTGTCGGCCTTCAGGATGGTCCCGGTCCCCAGGTTGGGCACGAACTGGCGTGCCATAAGTACCACCCCCTCGCCGCCGCCATTCAGGTCGATCAAGTCGCCGCCGTAACTGCTGCGATAAACCGCGTTCATCGCCTTGGTCAGGCCGATGACCTTGGCATTGGAGCCGTCGGGATTGAGCGCCACGCTTCGGGTGAAGCCATAGGTATCCTTGCCCTTGCCGTCGACGAACCAAAGACTGCACAGCAAGCGGGTATTGCCTGCCCAGTGGCACGACTGGATCTGCTCGGTTACGCCCTTCGAAGTCAGTGCCAGTTGCGGCTTGGCCACGCCTTCAAGATCGAGCACAGTCACCGCTTCGCCGCCGACCGGTCGCGGGATGACCACGGCAAGCTTCTTGCCATCAGGGGAAATCGCGATGTCGAGCACGCCTTCGCGCGAACCAAAGGCCTTGGCCGCATCGAACGGTGCGGCCGCCGTCTGGGCCAGCGCGGGCGCGCTCAGCATGGTGGTCGCAAGACAAACCCCGATCAATCCAAACCGCATATTCGCCATCCCCGTATTGCAAGCCGCAATGCTAGCCGAAATGGCATGCCAGGCAAGTAAAACGGGCGGAACTTGTTGCGAAATCGGTGGAATAGGCAATTTTGACAAGTAACGGTGAGCGCCCGCTAATCCAGTACGTACACAACTGATCAGTCATCCGAGTGCTTCGTCGGGCAATTGCGAGCTCAAGCCGTCTGCTGCTCCAGCGCCTCGCTTGCGTTCAGCCACTGCTGCTCGGCCTGTTCCAGTTCGCGCAGCACGTCGCCGCGGCGGCGCGACAGTTCGCCCATGGTCAGGTCGCGCAGATCTTTTGCGGCATCGCCCGGGGCGAACATGGCCTGGTCGATCGCCGACAGCTGCTTTTGCCAGCGCGCGATCACCGCTTCGGCATCGGACACGGCTTTTGCGGCCTGCCGCGCCAGTTCGCGTGCCTCGGCGGCTGCCTTGCGGTCCTTCTTCTCCGCCTTGGGCCGGGCATCGCCCTTGGGCTGGTTCCGCCCCAGCACGAAGTCGATGTAGTCCTCCATCGATCCGGCATAGTCGGCGGCGGTGCCGTTATCGACCAGCACCAGCCGGTCGGCGGTCAATTCGACCATGTGGCGATCGTGGCTGATCAGGATCACCGCGCCGTCGAAGGCGTTCAGCGCCTGGACCAGTGCCTCGCGCGCGTCGACGTCGAGGTGGTTGGTCGGTTCGTCCAGGATCAGCAGGTTGGGCGCATCGCGGGTGATCAGCGCCAGCGCCAGCCGCGCCCGCTCCCCGCCCGACAGCGAGCCGACCTTGGTGGTGGCACGGTTACCGGAGAACCCGAATCGGCCCAGCTGCGCGCGCACAGCGCCGGGGGCGGCGCCGGGCATGGCCCGGGTCATATGTTCAAGCGGGGTATCGCCGCCGGCCAGCTCCTCGACCTGGTACTGGGTGAAATAGCCCACGGTCATCTGCCCTGATGCGCGCATCGAGCCATCAAGGGCGGGCAGCTGCGCCGCGAGCAGCCGCGCCAGCGTGGTCTTGCCATTGCCGTTGCGGCCCAGCAGCGCGATCCGGTCATCGGGATCGATCCGCAGGTTGAGCCGCTGCAGGATCGGCTTGTCGTTGTAACCGACCGCAGCCAGATCGAGCGTGATCAGCGGCGGCCGCATTTCCTTCGGGCTGGGGAAATCGAAGCTGAGGCTGGGATCTTCCATCAAGGCGGCGATCGGCTGCATCTTGGCCAGCATCTTGGCACGTGACTGGGCCTGCTTGGCGGTCGAGGCGCGGGCCGAATTGCGCGCGACGTAGTCCTGCAGCCGGGCGCGCTGGGCATCCTGCGAGGCCTTGGCCGCAGCCAGCTGCGCCGCGCGCTCGGCCCGCTGCGCTTCGAAAGCATCGTAGTTGCCGGGATAGAGCGTCAACTTGCCGCCCTGCAGGTGCAGGATCGAATCGACCACGTTGTTGAGCAGGTCGCGTTCATGGCTGATCACCAGCAGCGTGCCGGGATAGTTCTTGAGGAAGTTTTCCAGCCACAGCGTCGATTCGAGATCGAGGTGGTTCGACGGTTCGTCGAGCAGCAGCACGTCGGGCGCGGAAAACAGCAGCGCCGCCAGCGCCACGCGCATTTTCCATCCGCCCGAAAAGCTGTCGAGCGGCTGGGCCTGCATGGCTTCGTCGAAACCCAGCCCGGTCAGGATAATCGCCGCGCGCGACGGGGCGGAATAGGCGTCGATCGCCAGCAGTCGCTCGTGGACATCGCCCAGGCGGTGCGGATCGACGCAGTGTTCGGCCTCTTCGAGCAGCGCGGCACGCTCGGTATCGGCGGCGAGCACCGCCTCGAACGGAGTGGTCTGGCCGCTCGGTGCTTCCTGGGCGATATAGCCGAGCCGGGTGCGCTTGGGCATGTCGACGGAGCCGTCATCAGGATCGAGCTGGCCGACCAGCACTTTCATCAGGGTCGACTTGCCCGCACCATTGCGCCCGATCAGGCCGATCCGTCCGCCGGGGGGTATCGTCGCCGAGGCGCCATCGATGATGGTGCGGCCGCCAAGCCGCACGGTAACTGCGTTGATCGTAAACATTGCGCCGCGCCCCTAGCAGAGCGACGGAGGATGACCAAACGGCGTATCGCCTTCAGGAATAGCCGCGTCGGAATTCCTCCGCGAACGCCGCAAACCGCCCCTCCCCGATCGCCTCGCGCATTCCTGACATCAGTTGCTGATAGAAGGTCAGGTTGTGTTCGGTCAGCAGCATCGCCCCCAGGATCTCACCGCTTTTCTGCAAGTGATGGAGATAGGCACGACCGTAATGCGTGCAGGCGTCGCACGGGCAACGTTCGTCAAGCGGAGCATTGTCTTCGGCGTGGCGGGCGTTGCGCAGGTTGACCGGGCCGGTCCAGGTAAAGGCCTGGCCGTTGCGGCCCGAGCGGCTGGGCAGGACGCAGTCGAACATGTCGACCCCGCGCTCGACCGCGCCGACCAGGTCGTCGGGCTTGCCCACCCCCATCAGGTAGCGCGGCCGGTCGGCGGGCAGCATGTCGGGGGCGAAATCGAGCGTGGCGAACATCGCCTCCTGCCCCTCGCCCACTGCCAATCCGCCGATCGCATAGCCATCGAAGCCAATGGCCCGCAGCGCCTCTGCGCTTTCGCGGCGCAAGGCTTCGTCCAGCGCGCCTTGCTGTATCCCGAACAGCGCGGACCGACTGGCGTGTTCCTCCCCGCTGTCGAACCCGGCGCGACTGCGTGCCGCCCAGCGCATCGACATCTGCATCGATTTCTCGATCACCTCGCGCGGGGCGTCGGCGCGGGGACATTCATCGAAAGCCATGACGATATCGCTGCCCAGCAGACGCTGGATCTCCATCGAGCGTTCCGGTGTGAGCAGGTGCTTGCTGCCATCGAGGTGGCTGGCGAAGGTCACGCCTTCCTCAGTGATCTTGCGCAGCTCGGACAGGCTCATCACCTGGTAGCCACCGCTGTCGGTCAGGATCGGGCGGTCCCAGTTCATGAATCGGTGCAGCCCGCCCAGCCGGGCGACGCGTTCTGCACCCGGGCGCAGCATCAGGTGATAGGTATTGCCCAGCAGGATGTCGGCCCCGGTGGCGCGGACGCTTTCGGGCTTCATCGCCTTGACCGTGGCGGCAGTGCCGACCGGCATGAAAGCGGGCGTGCGGATGTCGCCGCGCATCATACGGATCGTTCCGGTGCGGGCCTTGCCGTCGGTGGCGTGGATGTCAAAAGCGAAACGCGGGGCAGTCATGCCCGCTCCGCTAGACGAAGCGGTTGCGCTCGACCAGCCCCACCAGCGCGTCGCGGACTTCGGCCCAGGCGGCTGACTCTTCCGCACTGGCCGGCTGAACCGCCTCCTCGATCTCGTCCAGCGTGGCTTCGATGAAGGCGCGGTACCAGTCGGGCGGGACGCCCAGCGCCACACGGTGCTGCGGGACCGAGGTATCGAAATAGATCCGCGCCTCGACCGGGCTGTCGAACCAGGTCATGAGGTAATAAAGCGTGTTCCCGACCATTTCGGTTTCAAGCTTTTCAGGATCATGCGGCGCGTGGTGCGCGAAACTGGCCTTGGCATCGGGATAGCGGCCAAAGAAGCGCGCCAGCACCGCCGATGCCGGATCGCCGAACTGCTCGGCATAGCGTTCCAGCCGGGCTTCGATCAGAACGGTGCGCGGGTCGGCCACGGGTCAGCTCCGCAGCCGCCAGCCGGTCTTGAACATCCACGCGATCACCCCGGCGCACAGCGCCAGGAAGCCCAGCGTCAGCCCGAAACTGACCCAGATGTTGACGTCGCTCTTGCCGGTGAAGGTCCAGCGCAGGCCGTTGACCAGGTAGACGATCGGATTGGCCAGCGCGATCTGCCGCCACGGATCGGGCAGCATGGTGATCGAATAGAAGGTGCCACCGAGGAATGTCAGCGGCTGCAGGATCAGCATCGGGACGATCCCCAGCTTCTCGAACCCGTCGGCCCAGACCCCCAGGGCGAAGCCGAACAGGGCAAAGGCCGCGGCGACCAGCACGACATAGACCAGTGCCAGCAGCGGGTGGGCGATGTGGTAATCGACGAAGAAGCTGGCCGTGACCAGGATGATCGAGGCGAGGATCAGCGACTTGGCCGCCGCCGCACCGACAAAGCCGATCAGCGTTTCCGCCACCCCGACCGGGGCCGAGAGCAGCTCGTAGATCGTGCCGGTAAAGCGCGGCATGTAGATACCGAAGCTGGCATTGCTGGTGGTTTCGCCCAGCAGGGTCAGCAGCAGCAGCCCGGGGATGATGTAGGCGCCGTAGGACACCCCGTCGATCTGGGTCATCCGCCCGCCGATCGCTGCGCCGAAGACGATGAAGTACAGCGAGGTGGTCAGCACCGGGGCGAAGATCGACTGGAAGAAGGTGCGGAAGGCGCGCATCAGTTCGAAGCCGAAGATGGCGAAGGCGCCGCGGGCGTTGAAGCTCATGACTTGTTCTCCACCAGGTCGACAAAGATGTCTTCAAGGCTGGACTGGTGGGTGTCGAGCGCGGTGAATGCGATATCGGCGCGCACCAGCGCGGCGACCAGGCGGGCGACCTCGCCGCGCGCCTCGTCCGCGCCGCCGTGGCCGCGATAGGTCAGGGTCTTGCTATCCTCCGACAGCGCCAGCGGATAGGCGGCGAGCGCTTGCGGCACCGCGGTCATCGGCGCGGCCAGGGCAAAGCTCGCCTCGATGCTGCCCATCCGGGCCATCAGCGCGCGCTTTTCCTCGACCAGCAGCAGCTTGCCCTTGTCGATGATCCCGACCCGGTCCGCCATCTCCTCGGCCTCTTCGATGTAATGTGTGGTGAGCACGATCGTCGTCCCCGCCGCCCGCATCGCGCCGATCTGGCGCCACATGTCGCGGCGCAGCTCGACGTCGACCCCGGCGGTCGGCTCATCGAGGAACAGCAGGTCGGGATCGTGGGCCAGCGCCTTTGCGATCAGCACGCGGCGCTTCATCCCGCCCGAAAGGTGGCGGATCTGGCTGTCGCGCTTGTCCCACAGACTGAGCGAGGTGAGGATGCTCTCGATCCGCGCCGGATCGCGCTTCAGCCCGAACAGCCCGCGCGAATAGCTGACCGCGTCGCTCACTTTGGTGAACATGTCGGTGGCCATTTCCTGCGGCACCAGGCCGATCCGCGCGCGCGCGGCGCGCCAGTCCTTGGCCAGGTCCATACCGAAAGCGCGGATCGTGCCGCCGCTCGGCCGAACCAAGCCGCAGACCGCGCCGATCAGCGTGGTCTTGCCGGCGCCGTTGGGGCCCAGCAGCGCGAAAATCTCGCCCTGGTTGATGGTCAGATCGACCGCATCGAGCGCGGTCGGGCCCTGGGCATAGCGCTTGGTCAGCCCGCTAATTTCGAGAATCGGTTGCATGGTCGGCCCGCTTGTCGCGCCGCGCCGACCATTTGCCAAGCCATTTACGTTTTTATTCGCAACTTAGCTGCGATCGGGCAGCCAATTTCCATGGAAGCCCGGCGGTATGCGATGCGGAATGTGGACAGAGGCAAGCGGCTGCTTGGTTATGTCCGCTGCGTCAAGAATTACCAGATCGGTCGTATCCCCGGCAGGATCGATGACATAGCCCATCACCCAGCCATCACCTTCTGCGGCATCGGCGTGGCGCGGCACGAAGACGAACTCGCCCGGCACTCTTCCTGCGCCGAAGTGATGAACCTGGCGCTCGCCGGTAAGCAGATCGTGACGATAGAGCGGCTGCGCGCCGAGAAAGGCTGGATCGCCATCGGCAGGGATGCCGATCGCCCAGGCATAGCGATAGGACTGGCCGAAGCGTCGCTCGTCGGGACGCGGAAATTCCTGCGCCGCGGCATCGATGGTCTGACGCTTGACCGTGCCCGCCGCCGGATCGACCAACCAACGTTCAAGACCAAGCGGCTTGCCGTTGGGGCCCTGCGGACCCTGCGAGAACATCGTTTCATAGACAGCACTGTCGATTACGACGCGGCCGGCTTCGTCTTCGAAGCTGTTGGCGACATGGAAGACATAACATGGGTCGACATCGCACCAGACGATGTCCTGCGCAGCGCCTTGCCGCGGTAGCAGCCCGACGCGGGCGCGATGCTCGGGATTCCAGCGATAGGGAAAGCCATGTCCGGCCAGGACCGCCTTCATCGAAAAGGTCACCGGCAAGTCGAAGATCACGACATAGTTGGCCGTCAGCGTGCACTCGTGAATCGACGGGCCGTGCTGCACCGGGATCTCGAGCTGGCGCACGACCTTGCCTTCGGACGAAAGCACGACGTGCCACACCCGGTCGGGGGTCATCGCATCATAGGTGATCGCATGCAGTTCGCCGGTCAGCGGGTCTTCGTGCGGGTGGGCGGTGAACGGCGCGGTCAGCGTGCCGTCGAAGTCGCTGTAAGCGACGGTTTCCAGGTCACCGTTGAGCACGGCAGGGAACGAGCCCGCCTCGACAATCGCAGTGATCTGACCGCCGATCTGGACGATATTGGTGTTGACCCCGTCACGCGGGGTGCGGCGCGGCCCGGGCGCGGCCTTGGGTCCGCCGGCTGCTTCCAGCACCTGGCTGCGGATATAGCGGTTGCGATACCATTCGGCCTGGCCGTTCTTCAGCCGCACCCCATGGACCATGCCATCACCGATGAACCAGTGATGCCCGCGCGGATCGGGCTTGAACGGGTTCGGGCCGATGCGGACATAGCGGCCGTCAAGCTCTGCCGGGATCGCACCGGTCACTTTCAAACCGGTCAGCGTCCGCTCTTCATGCAGCGGCGCGTGAATGCCGGTCAGGAAGGGATGCTGTTCACCCTGATCCTGGAGCGAACGGTTGACCTTGGCGACTGCATTGACGCCCTTGGTTACGACCGAGCGGATGGCGGTTTCGACGCTGCTTGCCATGATGCGAATCTCCGGATAATGTTTATGCTGTAAACATAAGGGTTATGGTAACAGTGTCAACATCGAAGTCATATCACCACGGTGATCTGCGCGCGGCGCTGGTCGCAGCGGGGCTGGAAGAACTGAAAACCACCGACATCAGCGATATTTCCTTGCGCCAGCTGGCCCGTCAGGTCGGCGTTTCAGCCACGGCGGTCTATCGCCACTTCCCCGACAAGAACGCCTTGATGCAGGCACTGGCCCAGGCCGGGATCGATCAGATGGCGCAGTGGCAGCGCCGCGCTGCCAAGGGCGCTCAGGAGAGCGAGGCCTTTGCCGCCACGGGCCGCGCCTATGTTCGCTGGGCGCTGGCCAACCCGGCGCTGTTCCGTCTGGCTTTCGGCCAGTGCGACCAGATTGGCCCGTCCGTTTTCGGCGATAACGAAGCGGCGCGCATGCTGCGTAGCCATGCCCAGCACCTGACCGGCAGCGAAGCCGGCGCCCAGCGGCTGATGATCCAGGCTTGGGCCGTGGTCCACGGCCTGGCCATGCTGATGCTTGACGGCCAGTTGCCCAGGGATGATGCGCTGATCGATCAGATCATCGACGCAAGGACACTGTTTGCCGCCTAGCCCCGTTTGTGGCGGGCAATGGTTTCGGCATCCAGCCTCAGGAACCGGGCCGCATTGTTATAGAGAATGTCGCGCTTCTGCTGCCTGGTCAGGAACGGCGCTTCCTCGATGACCTTGATCGACCGCTCCATCGTTTCCGGCCAGACCATCTGATCCGAACCGAACATGATCCTTTGGCCAAAGCCGGCCTCGACCAGGGCCTGAAGATAGCGGTAAAACGCGGGCCGCGGCTGGGTGTAGACGATGACCCCGGTGTCCAGATAGACCTGCGGATGCGCGTAAAGCAGCGCCAGCGTGTCATCCAGCATCGGAAAACCCGCATGCATCACGTTCACGCGCAACCGGGGATGCTTCACCAGAACGTCTTCGAGCAGCAAGGGGCTCGACAAGCGGGCGCGGTAGCCCATGCCGGGCATATAGGCCACGCCCGGCGGCCCTGGCCCGAAATGGATCGCGACGGGAATATCCTGCTTCTCCGCTGCGGCCCACAGCGGCTCGAGCGCGGGGTCGGCAACCGAAACGCCCTCGTACTCGAAACCCAACTCACCGATCACCGCCAGATCGCCCGCCGCCTTCGCTTGCCGCAATTCATCTTCAAACCCGGGCTTGAGCGGAAAATCCGGTGTCAGGCTGGGAATGACCCGCTGCGGCGCGGCCTTCTTCCACGCCGATAGCAGTGCCGCGCGTCCGCTGACCACGCCGTAGACATTGTGGCGCTCCATTACCGCCAGCGTGCGACGCATCACTTCGGCATCGCTGGTCGGCGACCACACCGGATCCTTGCAGGCCGGCTGCTTGAATGGCGCGATGAAGTTCTGCATGACCGGCTTGGCCGTATCCCAGGTCGGCATGGGATCGATCGGGGTGCACATGGCCAGTGGCGGCGGCCCCTGATCATCTGCTTTCAGCGCGTGCACGTGAACATCGATGATCGGTTCGCGCGGTTGCTGCGCTGACAGGCTAGCGTCAGCCAGCGCAGCCAAGGCAATGAAAGCGCCAAATCGTGCCAAATTCTGCATGGTTCCCCCGGTCGACAAGCCACTCTGCATGGCGTGAAATGCCCTGTGCTGCAAGCACTTGGCAGGTCCATTCGACGCTTTGCCTCAGGGGAGCAGCAAGGATGAATCGCCATAGCTGTAGAAGCGGTAGTCATTGGCGATGGCGTGGCCATAAACCGCTTGCATCCGCTCCAGCCCCATCAGCGCGCTGACCAGCATGAACAGCGTGCTTTTCGGCAGGTGGAAATTGGTCATCAGGCCATCGATCGCCTTGAAGCGATAGCCCGGGGTTATGAAGATGGCGGTGTCGCCGCTGAATGGCCGGACCACGCCATCGTCACCTGCCGCGCTTTCCAGCAGGCGCAGGCTGGTCGTGCCTACCGCGATGATCCGCCCGCCCGCAGCGCGCGCCGCATTGAGCCGATCGGCGGTGGCGGCATCGATCGTGCCCCATTCGGCATGCATCCGGTGATCTGCCGTGTCCTCGGCCTTGACCGGCAGGAAGGTACCTGCCCCGACATGCAGCGTCAGCGTTTCGCGCGCCACGCCCGCGGCATCGAGTGCGGCGATCAGATCCGGGGTGAAATGCAGCGCCGCCGTGGGCGCGGCCACCGCGCCGTCGCGCGCGGCGAACATCGTCTGGTAGTCGCTCTGGTCCTGGGCGTCGGTCGGACGCTTGCCCGCGATATAGGGCGGCAGCGGCATCTGCCCGGCGCGGTGGAGTAGCACCTCGACCGCCTCTTCACCCAAAAAGGCCAGGGTCCAGCTGCCGTCATCGCCGCGCGCCTCGGCCGAAGCCTGAACCCCGGCGGCAAAGTCGATCACATCGCCCGCGCGCAGCCGCTTGGCATTGCGCACGAAGGCCTGCCAGCGGCGCAGGTCAACCCGCTTGTGCAGCGTCGCCCCGATCCGCGCCTCTCCGCGCCGGCCTTCGAGCTGGGCAGGAATGACCCGGGTGTCGTTGAAGACCAGCACATCGCCCGCGCGCAGCAAGGCGGGCAGATCGCAGACGATCCGGTCTTCCAGCGCTTCTGTGCCCGTGGCCAGCAGTAGGCGCGCCGAATCGCGCGGCCGCGCCGGACGCAGCGCGATCCGTTCTGGCGGAAGGTCGAAATCGAACAGGTCTACGCGCATGGCGCGCCGCGATTACCGGGGCTTGCGCTTGACCGCAGGCTTGACCGCAGCCGCCTTGACCGGGGCTGGCGCCGGAGCCTCGACGACCGACGGCGCGGCAATCGGCGCTGGCGGAGCAATCACCGGCTTGGGCTTGTTTTCGGACAGCAGCGAAGCCTGGACGATCTTGGTCGGATTTGCCGGCGGCTCGCCCCGCTGGATCGCGTCGACTTCGTCCATTCCGGCAATCACCCGGCCGAAATTGGTGTAACGGTGATCCAGCGCAAAGCGCGGATAGAACACGATGAAGAACTGGCTATTGGCGGTATCCGGCTCATTGGTCCGGGCCATCGACACGGTGCCGCGAATGTGCGGCATGTAATTGAATTCCGCTTTCAGGTCAGGCAGCTTGGACCCGCCCTGACCGGTGCCGGTCGGATCGCCGGTCTGCGCCATGAAGCCGTCGATCACGCGGTGGAAGATCAGCCCGTTGTAGAACCCTTCCTTGGTCAGTTGCTTGACCCGCTCGACATGGTTCGGCGCCCAGTTGGGCATCAGCCGGATCAGCACCCGCCCGCCGTTCGACAGGTCGAGCGCCAGGATATTGTCGGGCTCATGCGCGGGATCCATGTCGACCACCGCGCTCATCGCCGGGGCCGGGGTCGTGACCGGAACCTTGGGCGCCTTTGCGGCGAAAGCGGGACCGGAAACCAGAGACAGGCCAAGGGCCAGGGCAGTGACGGAACGACGAAGCATAGGGGGAAATCTCGATAACCAACTGCAGTTGCGGTGGGGAATAGCCGGGCGCGGCTGTCGTGGCAATGAACGGTGCGGGGTTTAACCCTGTTTCAACCGTCGCGGCGCGATCCCTGGGCGGCAATCCGCCCAACCACGTCATCGCGGACGCGCGGACTGACAAAGCGGGTGATGTTGCCGCCGTACATCGCGATTTCCTTGACCAGGCGCGAGGCGATCGGCTGGAGCGAAACATCGGCCATCAGGAACACGGTCTCGACGTGATCGTTGAGCTGCCGGTTCATGCCGGTCAGTTGATACTCGTATTCGAAATCGGTCACCCCGCGGATCCCGCGGATCACGACCGAAGCGCCCATGGCGTCAGCAAAATCCATCAGCAGCGAATTGAACCCGACCACCCGGACCTTACAGTTGTCCAGCCCGGCAACTTCGCGCTCGACCATGGCGATGCGCTCGTCATCATTGAACATCGGCGACTTCGCGGCATTGGTGGTGACGCCGATTACCAGTTCGTCGACCAGCCGCGCGCCGCGTTTGATGATGTCCATGTGACCCAGCGTGATCGGATCGAACGTTCCGGGATAGACCCCCACCCGCTTGGTCATTTAACGGTCCCTCTCCACGATATAACGCGCCACCGCGCGCAGCAGGTCGGCTTCTGCGCCGTGTCCCGACAAATGTCCGATTGCCTGTTCGGTCAGCATTCGCGCCTGTTCGCGTGCACGCGCCTCGCCCAGCACGGCAACGAAAGTCTGCTTGCCCGCGGCGGCATCCTTGCCCACGGCCTTGCCCGCAGCCGCGCTGTCGCCGGCATGATCGATCAGGTCGTCGGCGATCTGGAAGGCCAGGCCAATGTCGCGGGCATAGCCGCGCAGCGGCGTGCGCGCTTCGGGCGGGACCTTGCCCAGAACCGCGCCCATTTCCAGCGCGACGCCCAGCAGTGCCCCGGTCTTGAGCTGCTGCATCCGGGTGATTGCCGGAAGGTCGAAGGCCTGCCCCTCGCCCACTAGGTCAAGCATCTGGCCCCCGGCCATGCCGCCCACGCCGCTGGCCGTGGCCAGGACGGCAATCAGTTCGGAGCGTACGAAGGGATCACCGCTGGTTTCGGGATCGGCCAGAATTTCAAAGGCCAAAGCCTGCAAGGCATCGCCGGCCAGCACCGCCGTCGCTTCATCGAAGGCCTTGTGCACGGTCGGCTTGCCGCGGCGCAGGTCGTCATCGTCCATGCACGGCAGATCATCGTGGATCAGCGAATAGACGTGGACCGCCTCGATCGCGGTGCCGGCGCGCAGGGCGTGGTGCGGGTGGACCCCGAACAGCCCCGCGCTGGCCACCGTGAGCAGCGGACGCAGCCGCTTCCCCCCGCCGATCGCGGCATGGCGCATCGCCTCAACCAGGCGGCCCCGTCCGTCTTCGGGCACTGGCAGCAGCGCGTCGAACAGGGAGTCGACCTGTCGCCCGGTCTTGGCAAGGGCATCGGTCAGCAGCGGATCGGCACCGGGTAGTGTCGCCATTGCTTCAGTGCCCGTTTTCGGAATCGAACGGCTGGACCGAAGCGGCCTGGCCATCGGGTCCGGCAACGATCTTTTCGATCCGCGCCTGGGCCGCATCGAGGCGCGCCTGGCAGTGCTTGCGCAGCGCTTCGCCCCGCTCGTAAAGCGAAATCGTGGCGTCCAGCGGCACCTCGCCGCTTTCCAGCTTGCGCACCACCTCTTCCAGCGCGCGCAGCGCATCTTCAAAGCTCAGGGCGGCGATATCGGCAGCGGTGTCTTCCATTGCCGCCAGCATTGACGGCGCGGCCCGCCGCGGTCAAGCTGCGTTCAAAGGGGATCATGCGATGAAGTGGATAGCAGCCTATCTGGCCTCGGCGGGAACGTTTGGAGCGCTGGACGCGCTGTGGCTGCGCTGGGCCGGTCCCAACCTCTATCGCCCGGCGCTGGGCGAGCTGTTTGCCCCTTCGTTCCGCGCTGCGCCGGCCGCGGTGTTCTATGCATTTTACGTCGCGGGCATGGTGTGGTTCGCGGTCCGTCCGGGGATCGACCAGGGCGTGCCGCACGCGGTCATGAACGGCGCGCTGCTCGGCGCGCTGTGCTATGCCACCTATGACCTGACCAACCAGGCGACGATGAAGGTCTGGTCCGGCGAGGTCAGTGCGATCGACATCGCCTGGGGTGCCGCTGCGACCGCGCTGGCCAGCGGCGTCGCCGCCTTCGCCGTGCGCAAGCTCGGCCTCGCCTGATGTTCATCGGCCACTGGGCCCCCGCCCTCGCGGTTGCCAGCCGGCGCACGACGCCGGGCCTGACCACCCTGTTTGTCGCGGCGCAGCTGGTCGACTGGGCGTTCTTCGGCTTCCTGCTGCTGGGGGTTGAGCACATGCGCGTCACCCCCGGGATCAGCGCGATGAACCCCATGGACCTCTACCACATGCCCATCACCCACAGCCTGCTGGGCAGCCTGGGCTTTGCCGCCGCATTCGGCGCGGCGATCTGGCTGGCGAGCCGTGACCGGATCGCCGCCCTGATCGGCAGTGCAGTCGTCCTGTCGCACTGGCTGCTCGATCTGCTGGTGCATGTCCCCGACCTGACGCTCGCCGGCAGACCGCCCAAGCTGGGCCTGGGCCTGTGGAACCACCCGGCGATTGAAATGCCGCTGGAGCTGGGGATCACCTTTGGCGCACTGTGGCTCTACGCCCGCGCGCAGAAGCCTTCGCCCGTGCGCGTCGGGGTTCTGGCCGCCGTGCTGCTCGCGCTGCAGGTGGTAAACTGGTTCGGCCCGGTCGAACCCGCAGTCACCGCCGGAACCAGCTATCTCGCCTTCTTCGCCTATGGCCTGGCCACGCTTGCCGCATGGTGGATGGGGAAAAGCGCGCGCGTCGCCGCGTGATTGGTCTAGCGGGACGCGCTCGGCCCGGCTAAGGGCCGCGCATGGCCGAAATCACCGCAGAGATCGTCGCCCAACACGGGCTGTCCGAGGACGAATACCAGCGCGTCCTCCACGCCCTGGGGCGCGAGCCCAACCTGGTCGAGCTGGGAATCTTCTCGGTGATGTGGTCGGAGCATTGCAGCTACAAATCGAGCCGCATCCACCTCAAGAAGCTGCCGACCGAAGCCCCGTGGGTGATCTGCGGCCCGGGCGAGAACGCCGGGGTGATCGACATCGGCGACAATCAGGCGGCGATCTTCAAGATGGAGAGCCACAACCATCCCAGCTACATCGAACCCTACCAGGGCGCGGCGACCGGGGTCGGCGGGATCCTGCGCGATGTCTTCACCATGGGTGCGCGGCCCGTCGCCAACCTCAACGCGCTGCGCTTCGGCCGGCCCGATCATCCCAAGATGAAGAGCCTGGTCAAGGGCGTGGTCGCCGGGATCGGCGGCTACGGCAACTGCGTCGGCGTCCCGACCGTGGGCGGCGAAACCAATTTCCATCCTGCCTATGACGGCAATATCCTGGTCAACGCAATGACCGTGGGCGTCGCCGATCAGGACAAGATCTTCTATTCCGCCGCCACCGGGATCGGCAATCCGATCGTCTATGTCGGCTCCAAGACCGGGCGCGACGGGATCCACGGCGCGACCATGGCCAGCGCCGACTTCGGCGAGGATTCGGAAGAAAAGCGCCCGACCGTCCAGGTCGGCGATCCTTTCACCGAAAAGCTGCTGATCGAGGCCTGCCTCGAGCTGATGGCGACCGACGCGATCGTCGCGATCCAGGACATGGGCGCGGCAGGGCTGACCTCAAGCTCGGTCGAAATGGCGACCAACGGCAAGGCCGGGATCATCCTCGACATGGACAAGGTACCGTGCCGCGAAGAGGGCATGACGCCGTACGAGATGATGCTGAGCGAGAGCCAGGAGCGGATGCTGATGGTGCTCAAGCCCGGCAAGGAGCCGATGGCCGAAGCGATCTTCAAGAAGTGGGAGCTGGATTTCGCGGTGATCGGCGAAGTGACCGATACCGGCCACATGGTGCTGACCTGGCAGGGCGACACCGTCTGCGACATTCCGCTTGGCCCGCTGGCCGAGGATGCGCCGCTTTACGACCGGCCCGCACTGAGCCTGGAGGAGTACAAGGCCTGGGCCGCGGTCAAGCCGCTGGGCGACGTGCCCGAAAGCACCGACATTGGCGCGGACCTCTTGAAGCTGATGGCCTGCCCCGATCTCGCCAGCCGGCGCTGGATCTGGGAGCAGTACGACAGCCAGGTTGGCGCCGACACCCTGCAGAAAGGCGGCGGCGACGCGGCGGTGGTGCGGCTCCACGGCAGCCGCAAGGCGCTGGCCATGACCACCGACTGCACCCCGCGCTATTGTTATGCCGACCCCTACGAAGGCGGCAAGCAGGCGGTGGCGGAAACCTATCGCAACCTGTCAGCCGTCGGCGCGACCCCGCTCGCAATCACCAACTGCCTCAACTTCGCTAACCCCCAGCGGCCCGAGATCATGGCCCAGATCGTCGAAGCCCTGCGCGGCATGGGCGACGCCTGCCGCGCGCTCGACTACCCGATCGTGAGCGGCAACGTTTCGCTTTATAACGAAAGCAAGGCCACTGGCGGTGGCTCGGCGATCCTGCCGACCCCGGCGATCGGCGGTGTCGGCCTGATGGACGACTATGCCAGGATGGCGACGATCGCGGTCAAGACCGCGGGCGAATGCCTGGCGGTGATCGGACCAAGCTATCCCGAGCTGGGCCAGTCGCTGTGGCTGCGCGAGATCCACGGCCGCGAAGACGGCGAGCCGCCCCAGGTCGATCTGGGCGACGAGCGGTTCAACGCTGAAGTCGTGCGCCGGCTGATCGCCGAGGGCCTGGTTACGGCGGTTCACGACATCAGCGACGGCGGCCTGCTGGTCGCGGCGGCGGAAATGGCCCTGGCCGGGAACATCGGGATCACGCTCGACGCGATGGACACGCCCTTCGCCTTCAACGAGAGCCAGTCGCGCTACCTGGTCACGTACCGCGCCGATTGCCCGCTCGATCGCAGCACGGTGCCTTTCGAGAAGATCGGCATGACCGGCGGAGACGCGTTGGTGGTCAATGGCAAGCCGATCGCGCTCGCCGCGCTGCGCGAAGCGAGGGACAGCTTCTTCCGCGACTGGATGGAAGGCTGATGGCCGACCTCTACCTCAAGGCGCTGGAAAGCGAGCGCAAGCAGCTGTGGGCGACCTGCCGGTTGAAAGGCCTGCCGATCGGCACCCCGGAACGCAACCGCATCGCCGCGCTCGACGGGCTGATCGGTGAGCATAAGGCCAAGCGCGGGGGTTGAGGGCGGCTTACTAATGCGTTTGGAGCACACAATGACGACAGGCTATTCCGGCACCCCCCTCGCCAAGAAGCTCAACCTGCGTGACGGGATGCGGGTGTGGTTCGATGCCATGCCCGAAGACGTCTTCGACGAGATCGCCGAATATGCGCTGGAACTGACCTTTGTCGCCAATCCGGCCGACGGGATCGATGGAGCCCATCTTTTTGTGACTGACCGCGCGGCGCTCGAAAAGCGGCTTACGCCGCTACGTCAGCAGATTGCATCAGACGGTCAGATCTGGGTAAGTTGGCCCAAGCAGGCTTCGGGCGTGGCAAGCGACATCACCGAGGACACCATCCGCGAGTTCGCCCTGCCGCTGGGCCTGGTCGACACCAAGGTTTGCGCAGTCGACGATGTCTGGTCGGGACTTAAACTGGTGATCAGGAAAGAACTGCGCTGAGCAATTAGCTCCTCTCCATTTTTGGCGAATGCCACAAATGGGGAGGCGGATCGTCCGCAGGACGAGACGGACGGGAAATGGCGAGAGGGCAGAGACCCCTCCGTCAGTCGCCGAAGCGACTGCCACCTCCCCATTTGCACTCCGTGAAAATGGAGAGGATTTAGCGGTTCAGGCCGCCTGCTGCACCGGTGCCATCAGGTCATAGGGGTCGACCCCGGCGGCGCGCCATTTGGCGTGGGCGTCCCAGTAATAGCTCGGACGGGCGATGTTCAGCTTTGCGCGCGCATCTTCGAGCGGCATGGCAAGCAATTCGCGGATCGACTGTTCGACCAGGCGCGGACAGGCCTTGCCCAGCTTCTGTGCCTCGCGCACGGCGTGGAACACCGGAACCTTGACCACCTTGTGCTTCTTGACTTCGAACGCACCGGCATAGCCCAGGAACAGGTGGGCCAGGCTGGGCTGCTGGCTGTAGGTGAAAGCGAGCACGCACTGCTCGCCCAGCGCATCGCGGCCGAAACCGGTCAGCACGTGGAGCAGATCGTGGGTGTCGCGCATGCGGTTGAAGTACCAGGTGACCTGATCGTCGAAATAGAGGTCGGCCGGGCGGTTCTTGTCAAGCTCGTCGACCAGGCCCTGGGCGGAAAGCCCCTCGCGTTCCATGAAGTCGCAATAGGCGTGGCCCAGGCTGCCAGCCGGCGTCTTGCGCAAGGTTTCATGGTCATCGAGGATCGCCACCAGCGATGGCTCCGTGCGGCGGATTTCCTGCGCACGCTCGGTCTTCAGGAAGCTTAGCGCCGCGTCATAGATCCCACGCCACGGCAGGGCCTGAAAGATCTCGGACACCTGCGAGGTGTCTTCCTTGTCCTTGACCAGTTCCTTGAAATGCCGCCACGCCCTGAGCAGGTCGTAACGCATCTTCGGCCGACCCGGCAGCATCATCGGCAGGTCTTCAGCGGCGAAGTTCACCGCGGCGGGAGCAATGGCGGTCTGCATGTTCATGGCCCGATAATGCGAACTACTTACAGTCTTGTCAATAGGGAGTTGCACATCGCAACCCAATCGCACAGGTCAGCCCAGCACCCATTGGTCGCGCGGGATCCCCAGCAGGCGCAAAACGTCGGTCAGGTCGCCGCGATCGATGGTGCCGTCGGCCGCCGCACGTGCCTTGGGCTTGGCGCGATAGGCAATGCCATAGGTCGCTGCTTCCAGCATCGGGATATCGTTGGCCCCGTCGCCGGTGGCCAGCGACACAGCGTGCCCGCCAATCTCGGCGGCTTCGGCGCGCAGCACCTGCTGCTTGACCGTGCTGTCGGTGATCGCCCCGACCAGTCCGCCGGTCAGCCGCTCCTCTTCCACCGCAAGGCGGTTGCCGACGACGCGTTCGAAGCCGAGCTGCCGGGCGACCGGATCGGCGAAGTGATGAAAGCCCCCGGTGACCAGAACGGTGCGGCAGCCATGCGCCTTTAGCGTCGCGACCAGGGTCCGGGCGCCCGCCATCGGGGTAATCCGGGTCGCCAGACAATCGGCGATCGCGTCGACCGACAGTCCCTGCAGCAGCATTACCCGCTCGCGCAGCGCCGCCGAAAAGTCGAGCTCGCCCTGCATCGCGCGCTCGGTGATCGCGGCGATCTGCGGCTTGATCCCGGCATAGTCGGCCAGTTCATCGATGCATTCCTGGCCGATCATGGTCGAATCCATGTCCGAGACGAACAGGTGCGGCACCTGCGGCTCGTGATCGGCAATCAGCCGGTCGCAGGGACCGAAGCACTCGTCGATGATTGTGCCGAGCATGGCAGCATCGCCGCCGACCAGTTCAAGCTGCAGCGTCGTATCACAGAACGACAGCATCTCGGCCCCCGCCAGTTGCATCCCCGCCGCAGCGATCGCGGCCGCTGCGCGGTCGAGACTTGCCGAAAGGTGGTCCGGTTCTGCTATCACGCGGGCAATGAGCACTGCTGCATCCTTCACTTCGGCCCATCGGCCGCCGCTGGCGCTCATTGCAGGGCCGACCGCCAGCGGCAAGAGCGATCTGGCGGTGCGGCTCGCCCAGGCACTGACCGAGGCGGGGCGCAAGGCAGTGGTGATCAATGCCGACAGCGCGCAGGTCTACGCCGACCTCGAAGTGCTCAGCGCCCGCCCGACACTGGAGGAGATGGGCGGGATCGAACACCGGCTGTTCGGCACCTGGGACGGCGCGCAAGCCTGTTCGGCAGCCGATTGGGCCGCCAGCGCCCGCGCTGAAATCACTGCAATCCATGGCGATGGCGCGGTGCCGGTGCTGGTCGGCGGCACCGGGCTCTACATCCGCACGCTGCTTGACGGGATCGCGCCGGTTCCGCCGATCGACCCGGCGGTGCGCGCGGCGGTACGCGCCCTGCCCGTCGCCGAAGCCTATGCGGCGCTGCTGCATGAGGACCCGGCGCGCGCTGCAGCGCTGTCCCCCAACGATGCGACGCGCGTGGCGCGGGCGCTGGAAGTGGTGCGCTCGACCGGACGGGCGATGGCCGACTGGCAGGAGCACAAGGTTGGCGGGATCAGCCAGGCCGTCAGCCTCCACCCGGCGATCCTGCTGCCCCCGCGCGACTGGCTCTATGCGCGCTGCGACCGCCGCTTTGCGCAGATGCTGCATGGCGGCGCGCAGGCCGAGGTTGCGGCGCTGCTGGCGCGCGGGCTCGATCCCGACCTGCCGGTGATGCGCGCGATCGGGGTGCCCGAGATCGCCGCCCTGCTGCGCGGCGAGATCGACCATGACACGGCGTTGGCGCGCGGCGCGCAGGCGACCCGCAACTATGCCAAGCGCCAGTTCACCTGGTTCCGGCGCCAGCCGCCGCCCGAGTGGCCACGCCTGGAAGATTTTGATTACAATTTGCACGATGTTTTCGCATCATTGTTTCACACTTAGGGCTTGACACGATACAAACTGTCTCATAGGGGCGTCATCACTTCCCGTTCGCGGGACTTTGTGCGAGTTGGAGAGGAAGACCCGGCGCAGCCTGACTGTGCCGGGTCATTCTTTGACAAACATCGAATGCAGTGTGGAAGGTAGTACGGTGAGCGAAGAGCGCAGCGGCGCATCAATCCTGGTCGAAAGCCTGGCGCGGCAGGGGGTCGAATTCGTCTTCGGCTATCCCGGCGGGGCGGTGCTGCCGATCTATGACGCGCTGTTCGACGATGCCCGGATCCGCCACATCCTGGTGCGCCACGAAGCCGGCGCGGCCCACGCCGCCGAAGGCTATGCCCGCTCGACCGGCAAGCCCGGGGTGGTGCTGGTCACCAGCGGCCCCGGCGCGACCAATGCCGTCACCGGAATCGCCGATGCCTTCATGGATTCGATTCCGCTGGTGGTGATCACTGGACAGGTCCCGACCGCGCTGATCGGATCGGACGCCTTCCAGGAAGCCGACACCATCGGCATCACCCGCCACTGCACCAAGCACAACTATCTGGTGAAGGACCCGGCCGAGCTGGCAGCGATCATCGACGAGGCGTTCCAGATCGCCACCACTGGCCGCCCCGGCCCGGTTGTCATCGACATTCCCAAGGACGTGCAGATCGCCTCGGCGACTTGGACCGACGCGCCGCCGCAGCGCCCGCAGCGCTACAACCCGCCCTCGACCGGCAGTGACCGCGATATCGCCCGCGCGATCGAGTTGCTGGCCAATGCCAAGGCACCGATCTTCTACACCGGCGGCGGGATGATCAATTCCGGCCCGCGCGCGACCGAACTGCTGCGCACCCTGCAGCAGCTCAGCGGTGCGCCGGTGACCTCGACCCTGATGGGCCTGGGTGCCTTCCCCGCCGATCACGCCGACTGGCTGGGAATGCTGGGGATGCACGGCACTTTCGAAGCCAATATGGCGATGAACCGCTGCGACCTGTTGGTCTGCATCGGCGCGCGCTTCGACGACCGGGTGACCGGACGGCTCGACGCGTTCTCGCCCAATTCGACCAAGATCCACATCGACATCGACCGCGCCTCGATCAACAAGACTGTCCACGTCGACCTGCCGATCCTGGGCGACTGCGCAATGGTGCTCGACCAGCTGGTGACCGCCTGGGGCAGCCGCAAGGCGCAGGATCTGACCGAGTGGAAGGCGCGGATCAACGGCTGGCGCGCGCGTGACAGCCTGGCCTATCCCGCCGACACCAAGGCGATCATGCCGCAGCTGGCGGTCGAACGGCTGTTCGCGCTGACCCGCGACAAGGACCCGATCATCGCCACCGAAGTCGGCCAGCACCAGATGTGGGCGGCGCAGTACTTCCGCTTCTTTGGCCCCAACAAGTGGCTGACCTCAGGCGGGCTCGGTACGATGGGCTACGGCCTGCCCGCGGCGATCGGCGCGCAGCTCGGCAATCCCGACAGCCTGGTGATCGACATCGCCGGCGACGCCTCGATTCAGATGAACATCCAGGAGCTGGGCACCGCCACGCAGTTCCGTCTGCCGGTCAAGATCTTCGTGCTCAACAACGAATGGATGGGCATGGTCCGCCAGTGGCAGGAACTGACCTACGAGAGCCGCTATTCCAATTCGTATTCGGACAGCCTGCCCGATTTCGTCAAGCTGGCCGAGGCATACGGCTGGAAGGGCATCCGCATCGAGAACGAAAGCCAGCTCGACGCCGGAATCCAGGCGATGATCGATTACGACGGGCCGGTGATCGTCGATTGCCTGGTCGCCAAGGAAGCCAACTGCTTCCCGATGATCCCCAGCGGCGCGGCGCACACCGAGATGATCCTTTACGGCGACAAGGTCGCCGGATCGATGGACGACGAAGCCAAGGCGCTGGTTTGATGAAGATCCATAAGGAGGCGTCCGAACGCCACGTCCTGACCATCACCGTCGACAACGAGGCCGGCATCTTGGCCAAGATCGCCGGGCTGTTCACCGCGCGCGGCTATAACATCGACAGCCTGACCGTGGCCGACATAACCGAAAACCACGCGCTCAGCCGGATCACCATCGTCACCCACGGCCCGCCCGCGGTGATCGACCAGATCCACGCCCAGCTCGACCGCCTCGTCCCGGTGCACAAGGTCATAGACCTGACCGAGGCCGGGGATCATGTCGAGCGCGAACTGGCGCTGGTCAAGGTCGCCGGCACGGGCGAGGCGCGGGTCGAGGCGCTGCGCCTGGCCGACGTATTCCGGGCCAAGGTGATCGACACCACCACCAGCAGCTTCATTTTCGAGCTGACCGGCAATCCCGACAAGATCGACCGCTTCGTCGCGCTGATGCGCGAGCTTGGCCTGGTCGAGGTCGGCCGCACCGGGGTGGTCGGGATGATGCGCGGGGCCGAAGGGATTTAGAAGACAACCACCGTCATCCCCGCGAAGGCGGGGACCCATCACGGACGGGTGCGATTTACGAAGGCGCGGGAGATGGGTTCCCGCTTTCGCGGGAATGACGAACTGAGGGATTGAAATGAAAGTCTATTACGACGCCGACGCCGACCTGAACCTGGTCACGGGCAAGAAGATCGCCATCGTTGGCTATGGTTCACAGGGCCACGCCCACGCGCAGAACCTGCGCGACAGCGGAGTCAAGGACGTGGCGATCGCGCTGCGTCCCGGTTCGGCCAGCGCCAAGAAGGCCGAAGCCGCCGGGTTCCAGGTGATGAGCAACAGCGACGCCGCCAAGTGGGCCGACGTGCTGATGATCCTTGCCCCTGACGAACACCAGGCAGCGATCTGGGACAACGATCTCAAGGGCAACATGAAGCCCGGCGCGGCGCTGGCCTTCGCGCACGGCCTCAACATCCACTTCGGCCTGATCGAGGTTCCCGCCGACATCGACGTGATCATGATCGCGCCCAAGGGTCCCGGCCACACCGTGCGCAGTGAGTACCAGAAGGGCGGCGGCGTGCCGTGCCTGATCGCGGTGCATCAGGACGCCACCGGCAATGCCCATGACGTCGCGCTGGCCTATGCTTCGGGCGTCGGCGGCGGCCGCAGCGGGATCATCGAAACCAACTTCAAGGAAGAGTGCGAGACCGACCTGTTCGGCGAGCAGGCGGTGCTGTGCGGCGGGATCACCCACCTGATCCAGGCCGGGTTCGAAACCCTGGTCGAGGCTGGCTACGCCCCCGAAATGGCCTATTTCGAATGCCTTCACGAAACCAAGCTGATCGTCGACCTGCTCTATGAAGGCGGCATCGCCAACATGCGTTATTCGATCAGCAACACCGCCGAATACGGTGACATCACCACCGGCCCGCGGATCATCACCGCCGAGACCAAGGCCGAGATGAAGCGCGTGCTGGCCGACATCCAGTCGGGCCGCTTCGTCAAGAACTTCGTGCTCGACAACCGCGCCGGCCAGCCCGAGCTGAAGGCCGCCCGCAAGGCCGCCGAAGCCCACCAGATCGAAAAGACCGGCTCGGCGCTGCGCGCAATGATGCCGTGGATCGGCAAGAACAAGCTGGTCGACCAGGCCAAGAACTGACTCGACCCGAGGCAAGCTCCGGAGCAGGATTGCGCTTTCAGCCTCCTGCCCCGGAGTTCGCCGTGAAAGCCAACGCCAAGCCGCGCATTTACGCGATGCCGTTTGCCCGGATCTATCCACTCTACCTGGCCAAGGTCGAGCGCAAAGGCCGGAGCAAGGCAGAGGTCGATGCGGTCATCGCCTGGCACACCGGCTATGCAGGCGACAGCCTTGCCGCGGCGCTGGACAGCGGAATCGATTGCGAGGCCTTTTTCGATCAGGCCCCAGCGCTCAATCCGGACCGCGACTTGGTAACAGGCCTGGTCTGCGGCGTGCGGGTCGAAGCGATCGAAGAGCCGACGATGCGCGAGATCCGCATCCTCGACAAGCTGGTCGACGAACTGGCCAGGGGCGGACCGATGGATAAGATCCTGCGCCGCCCTGTCTGAGGCCTAGCGCATCAGCGCAAAGGCGGTGCGCAGCTCGTTCACGAAGGCCTCGGGCTGTTCCCACGCGGCAAAGTGCCCGCCTTTTTCCATCTCGCCCCAATGGACCAGCCGCTTGTAATTGCGTTCCGCCCACTTGCGGGGTGTCGGCAGGATTTCCTTGGGGTACGCGCTGACGGCAACCGGCAGGGCAATCTCCTGCGGAACGAAGCTGGCGAAGCTTTCCCAATAAAGCCGCGCCGAAGAGGCGCCCGTCGCCGGCAGCCAGTAGAGCATGATGTTATCCAGAATCGCATCACGGCTCAGCGCGTCGTAGGGTGAACCCTGGTTGTCGGTCCAGGCCCACATCTTCTCGAAAATCCACGCCGCCAGCCCGACGGGCGAATCGACCAGCCCGTATCCGACCGTCTGCGGCCGGGTGCGCTGCTGGGTAGAATAGCCCGAATCCCAGTCCTGATAGTGCTTGAGGGCGGTCAAAGCCTTCAATTCGGCAGCATTCGGGCTTTGCAGGTCCTCCGCCGTTGGCCGCCCGATCGGCATGTTGAGGTGAATCCCGACACATCCGGGCAAGTGCTGCACCCCGATCGACGTGGTCACTGCGCTGCCCCAGTCGCCGCCTTGCGCCACCCACCGGCTGTATCCCAGACGGGCCATCAGATCGCCCCAGGCGCGGGCGATTCGCTCCACCCCCCAGCCCTTCTCCGCCGGCTTGCCGGAAAAGCCGAATCCCGGCAGCGACGGCGCGACCACGTGGAAGGCATCTTCGGCACGGCCGCCGAACTTCACCGGATCGGCGAGCTGTTCGATCACGCCCATGAACTCGATGACTGAGCCGGGCCAGCCGTGCGTCATGATCAGCGGCATGGCTTCCGGATGGGGCGAACGTACGTGGAGGAAGTGAATATCGAGCCCGTCGATCTCGGTCACGAACTGGCCCAGCGCATTGAGCCGCGCCTCGCACCGGCGCCAGTCATAATCCTTGCGCCAATAGCCGAGCAGATCCTTCACCGCGTCGAGCGGCGCGCCTTGTGACCAGTCCTCGACCGTCTCGCGCTCGGCCCAGCGGGTCTGGGCGATGCGCTGCTTGAGGTCGTCGAGGTGAGGCTGGGCGACATTGAGCGTGAAGGGGCGAATCTGTGTCATGGTGCGGAGCCTAACCTAACTTCGCGATTGTGTTAATCGCACGATTAAAGATAGTGGGCAGCGAGCAGTCAGAGGAAAATGCATGGTCCAGCCACAGCTTGCCGGGGTCAAGGTTGTCGATCTGACCAGTGTCGTGTTCGGCCCCTATTGCACGCAAATTCTGGCCGATCTTGGCGCCGAGGTGATCAAGGTCGAGAGCCCGGGCATGGGCGATGCGTTCCGCTGGTCGGCGCAGGCCGCCGGGACCCCGGGTATGGCGCCCGGCTTCATGGCGGTAAATCGCGGCAAGCGTTCGATCGCGCTGGACCTCAAGTCGGCGGACGATCTTGCCGTGATGCACCAGCTATTGGCGGATGCCGATCTGTTCGTGGTCAATGTGCGCGGCAATGCGCTGAAACGGCTCGGCCTCGATTACGCCAGCGTTCAGGCGCTCAATCCGCGGCTGATCTACGTGCATTGCGTCGGCTTCGGGCAGGACGGCCCCTATGCCGATCTCCAGGCCTATGACGACGTGATCCAGGCCGCGACCGGCACGGCGACGCTGCTGCCGCGGGTCGATGGCGATCCGCGTCCGCGTTACCTGCCTTCGCTGATCGCCGACAAGGTCGCCGGACTTCACGCCACCTATGGCGCGCTGGCTGCGCTCTATGCGCGGGAGAAGACCGGCGTGGGCCAATACGTCGAGGTTCCGATGTTCGAGGTGTTTTCCAGTTTCATGCTGCTGGAACACCTGGGCGGGCAGACCTTCGATCCGCCGGTCGGCCCAGTCGGCTATGCCCGCCAGGTCGATCCGGTGCGCCAGCCCTTCCCGACCAGCGACGGCGCGATCTCGATCGTCATGTACACCTATGACGCGTGGGACCGGGTTTTTGCGATACTGGACGATCCGGACTTCATCACCGCCGAACGCTTCAATGAAAAGGGCGGCCGGGTCCGCCACCAGGACGAGCTGTACCGGCATATCGCCGAACTGACGCCCCGGTTCACCACCGCCGAACTGCAGCGCCGCTGCGACGCCGCGCAATTGCCCGCGCAGGCGGTCCGCGACCTGTCGGAAGTGATCGACGACCCGCACCTTGCGGCAACCGGCTTTTTCACGCGGCGGGTTCATCCAAGCGAAGGCGCCTATTTCGAACAGGCGCAGCCGGTGCGCTTCTCCGCGGGCGATAGTGCCAACGACGCGCTGATGCCGCCGCTGCTTGATCAGCACGGCGCGGAAATCCGGGCGGAACTGGCTAAGCGGCGGTAGCCGCGGCAGAGGCCGCCTCAACCTTGGCCCGGTCGATCATCGCCAATGTGCTCGATGCCTTGGCCAGAATGGTGCCCGCCCCGTCTTTGAGCTGGCCTTCGTAAAAGGCGGTGCGCTTGCCGTGCTTGACCGCCCAGGCCTCGGCAAAGACAGGACCGGGCCGGGCCGAGGCAAAAAAGCTGACTTTCAGCTCCAGCGTCATTGGCACGACATCGTTGCCCGCCAGCGCAATCGCCGCATGGGCCATGGCCGCGTCGATCCAACCCGTGACAAAGCCGCCCTGCACCACCCCGCCGGAATGGCACTGTGCCGGCTTCGCAGCATATTCCAACACCGCGCGACCCGCCGGATCGATCTCGACGATCCGGGTCAGGCCCATCTCCTCGTAAAGCGCATTCACCGTCATCACAGCAGCGCCGAATAGATCAGGGTCTTGAGCTCGCGCCGGATCGGATAGGCGCTCGATGGCGACAGCTGGGTCATGAACACCATCGTTACCCGCTCGACCGGATCGACGAAGAACGCGGTCGAGAACATCCCGCCCCAATAGAATTCGCCGACCGAGCCGGGGATCATCGTCTTGGCAACGTCCTTGTTCACGGCAAAGCCCAGCCCGAAGCCGACCCCGGCCATTGCCGCCTCGCTGAACAGCGATTTCGACCAGCCGGCCAGGTCACCGCCATCGGGCAGGTGATTGAGCGTCATCAGATCAATCGTCTTGCGGCTGACAATGCGCACGCCGTCCAGTTCGCCGCCATCGAGCAGCATCCGGCAGAATCGGTGATAGTCGAGCGATGTGGAGACCAGACCGCCGCCGCCCGAAACGAGTTTGGGCGCCCGGCTCCACGCGCTTTCCGCGCCGCGGTCATACATCACGCGGCCCTTCCCCGGGACCAGGGTATAGCAATCGGTCAGGCGGTCGGTCTTGTCCGCAGGCACGGTGAAGAAGGTGTCGACCATTCCCAGCGGGGCGAAGATCCGGTCGTGGAAAAACATCTCGAGCGGCTGGCCCGAAACCCGCTGGACAATTGCGCCCAGCACATCGGTCGACACCGAATAGTTCCACGCCTCACCCGGTGAAAATTCCAGCGGGATCCTGCCAAGCGCGGCCACAAAACCATCGAGGTCCAGGTTGCCGTGCCAGTTCTCGATCTTGCCTTCGCGGTAGGCCGCATCGACATTGCCGCGGTTCTGGAAGCTGTAGGTCAGCCCAGAGGTGTGGCGCAGCAGATCGAGCATCAGCATCGGCCGACCCAGCGGCCCGGTCAGAAATGGCACCCCGCCCCCGCCGCCGTTGTAAACGCCCAGCTCCTTGAACTCTGGCAGCACGTGGTGGACCGGCGTATCCAGCGCGACCTTGCCTTCTTCCAGCAGCATTATGAAGGCGATCGAGGTCACCGGCTTGGTCATGCTGGCGATGCGGAACAGCGCGTCCTCGGCCAGCAATTTGCCGCCTTCGCGCGCCGGTCCCTGCGATGAGAAATGCGCGATCTGGCCATCGCGCGCGACCAGCACCTGCGCATTGGCGAGCTTTCCGGTGTCGAGGTAGCGGTCCTTGATCAGGTCATCGATGCGGGCCAGGCGGACGGCATCGAAACCTGCGGATCGGGCACTGAAGTTCATGGCGGCTCCGGTATGATGGGTTGCAGTTTCGCACCTGTATTGCCGCTGCAGCCGGGCTGGGCAAGCCGCCAATGCAGCTACCGGCAATTCCTGCCCGCCGGTTAACCGTACCTGCTTACCGCGCGTTGCCCAGGTCTGTCAGCGTGCTGCCAAGGACCTTCTGCAATACCCTGTGCAGCACGACAGCCCAGCAGAGTAGGCCAGACGATGGAAATCGAGGAAACCCCGCCGGAACGGCCCTTCATCCTGGCCAAATGCCGGATGAAATCGGGCATGGTCGCCGAAGTGCGGGTGCTCGACCTGTCGATCGTCGGCTGCATGATCGCGCGCGAGGCGATCTCGTTCGAAGTGGACGGACGCGTGCTGGTGCGCTTGCCCGGGCTGGAATACATGCCGTCGAAAGTGCTGTGGATCGAGGACGGGCTGGTCGGGATCGAGTTCGAGCGTGACCTGCATGATGCGGTCTACGATCGGCTGATGCCGTCGCTGCGTCCCGCCGCGCGCGCCGCCTAAACAGCCTTTACATCGCCCCGCAGCCTCGCCATAGGCTGCGGCATGACCCTCGCGCTTGGCCTTACCCTGCGACTTATCCGCCCTTGGGCGTAGGCTGGCGTGCGACCTGATCGGCACGCAGCGCCGCTCAAGGGAAAGTGAACACCGCCTTCACCGTCGCACAAGCCAAAGCCGAGACACCGTAATGAGCATGCTCAAGACCCCCGGGGACAAGTACCGCCCCTTCCCGCCGATCAACCTGCCCGACCGGCAGTGGCCCAGCCGTGCCATCACGCAGGCGCCGCGCTGGCTTTCCACCGATCTGCGCGACGGCAACCAGGCGCTGATCGATCCGATGGGTGCCGAAAAGAAAAGCCGGTTCTTCGATCTGTTGCTCAAGGTCGGAGTCAAGGAGATCGAAGTCGGCTTCCCCGCCTCGGGCGCAACCGATTTCGATTTCATCTCTGGCCTGGTCAAGGACGGACGCATCCCCGATGACGTGATCGTCCAGGTCCTGACCCAGTCGCGCCGCGACCTGATCGAGACCAGCTTTGCCAGCCTGGAAGGCGCCCACAGCGCCATCGTCCACCTCTACAACGCGGTCTCGCCGGTATGGCGCAAGGTCGTGTTCGGGATGGACAAGGACCAGATCAAGGCGATAGCGATCGAAGGGGCGAAGGTGCTGCGCGACCAGGCGGCGAAATATCACGGCACCGACTGGCGCTTCGAATACAGCCCGGAAACCTTCTCCACCGCCGAAGTCGAATATTCGGTCGAGGTCTGCGCCGCGGTGATGGACGTGCTGCAGCCGACCCCGGACAAGCCGATCATTTTCAACCTGCCCGCAACGGTCGAATGCGCCACCCCCAACATCTATGCCGACCAGGTCGAACTGTTCGGGCGGATGATCCCCAACCGCGACAGCGTGGTGATCAGCCTGCACACCCATAACGATCGCGGCACCGGCATCGCCGCCTGCGAACTGGGGCTGATGGCCGGCGGCGACCGGGTCGAAGGCTGTCTGTTCGGCAATGGTGAGCGCACCGGCAACTGCGATCTCGTTACCGTCGCGCTCAACATGTACACCCAGGGCGTCGATCCGGAGCTCGATTTCTCCGACATCGACGCGATCGCCAAGACGGTTGAATACTGCAACCAGCTGCCGATCCACCCGCGCCATCCCTATGTCGGCGAACTGGTCTACACCTCGTTTTCGGGCAGCCACCAGGACGCGATCAAGAAGGGCTTTGCCGCGATGGAGGCGAAGAACGATCCGGTCTGGGAAATGCCTTACCTGCCGATCGATCCGGCCGACCTGGGGCGCAGTTACGAAGCGGTGATTCGGGTCAATTCGCAATCGGGCAAGGGCGGCTTCGCCTGGGTGCTCGAACAGGACCAGGGGCTCAAGCTGCCCAAGAAGATGCAGGCGCATTTCTCGACCCAGGTCCAGGCGCTGGCCGACGAGCTGGGCCGCGAACTGTTTGCCGAGGATATCTGGGCGGTGTTCCAGCGGACCTACAAGCTCAACACTCCGCAGCATTTCCAGCTGATCGACTACGAGGAATCGAAGGCCCCCGACGGCACCCGGCTGTTCGCCGGCAAGATCGCCCTCGACGGCAAGGAGCAATCGGTCTCGGGTCGCGGCAACGGGCTTATCAGCTCGGTGGTAGGCACGCTGCGCGACGCCTTCGGGGTCGTGCTTGAGGTCAAGGACTATTCGGAACACGCCATGACCGCCGGATCGGACGCGCGCGCCGCTGCCTACGTCGAATGCGTCGGCGCAGACGGCAAGACGATCTGGGGCGTCGGCATCGACGAGGATGTGGCGACTGCCAGCGTCCGGGCGGTGCTCAGCGCGGCGAACGGTGTCGCCTGACGTTTGCGGTTGAGCCCCGCCGGCAGGGAGGGGGTGGAGCTGCCGACGGGGCTCGTTGCGGCGCGCGACGGTGCGGCCGTGCGCGAGCGTTCAGGCTAGGGCAGCAGGACGCGGTCGATCACGTGGATCACACCGTTCGACTGCATCACGTTGGCCGTGGTAACGGTCGAAACACCGCCCTTGGCATCGACCAGGACGATGTTCTTGCCCATCTTCTTGGCGGTCAGCTTGGCGCCGTTGACCGTGGTGATCGTCGCCTTGCCCTTGCCCTTCGCAATCATGCTGACCAGTTGACCACTGGTCACGCGCCCGGCGACGACGTGATAGGTCAGCACCGCGGTCAGCGTGCCCTTGTTTTCGGGCTTGAGCAGCGTGTCGACCGTGCCGGCGGGCAGACGATCGAAGGCAGCATTGGTCGGCGCGAAGACGGTGAACGGTCCCGGACCAGACAGCGTTTCGACCAGGCCAGCGGCCTTGACCGCGGCGACCAGCGTGGTGTGATCCTTCGAATTGACGGCATTTTCGATGATGTTCTTGGTGGGATACATCGCGGCGCCGCCAACCATCGGGTTACCGCCGTGCATGCCGTGCATGTTTCCGGCAAGTGCCGGGGCGACCATCAGCGACAGCGCGGTCGCGGCGAATGCAAGCTTGAGCTTCATCAGGGATACTCCTTGGATGCCGGGCGTCCAATCGCTCCAGCAGCCAAGTTACGTCGCCACCGGCGCGGCGGATGCATGGCTCACGAAAAAATTACGTCTCGACCAACTTTCCGCTGGCGACGATCGGCCCGGTGGCATGTCCTGTCGGCGATCCACCGACCGGCTCCAGCGAGATTGCAAAGGTCGCCCCCGCCGCCACCAAACGCGCCTGGGCCGGGGCAAGCTGGTGCGTTACCGGCTTGTGCGCGTCGATCACGCCAAGTGATACGGCTTCGCTTGATCCCACAGGGATAACCCACAGTTCGGCGTCGCCCTTGCCGGGATCCAGTTGGACCGGAGCGACGGTCAATCGCCGGGTCGTCATGTCATAGCTGATTGCCAGCGCGCTGCCCTTCTCACCCGAAAGGCTGGCAACAGCTGGCGCAGCGGGTGCCGGTGGCAATTCGATCTGCGGGCGCTGGGCCAGCATGAACAAGGTCACGGCACTAACCACTGCAAGCCCACCGCTGATCAGCTTCCAGCGCAGCACGCCACGCGGGTTGTCGTTCTGCGGCAACCGGGCAGCAATTCGCGGCCACAAATCGGGCGAGGGCTCCGCACCCAGCGTTGAGGTCAGCCCGGCAAAGTGCATTTCCCACCAGGCCACGCGCTCGGCAAAGGCCGGGTCCGCAGCGCGTCTGGCGGCTGCCGCCGGATCACCCGCCAGGCCAAGCGCCAGCTCCGCCGCCATCAGGTCGTCGTCGTCGCTCATGCCAGGACCAGTCATGTCAGGCACTCCCGCAATTTGAGCAAGGCGCGGCGGATCCGGCTTTTCACGGTGCCGAGCGGCATGGCCGCACGCTCCGCCAGATCGGCGTAGGTCGTCCCTTCGAAAAAGGCCGTGCGGATCATCGCCGCGTCGCTTTTCGCCAGGGACTGGATGCAGTGTTCGATTCGTCCGTCCTCATCCTGCGCGATCAGGCCGGCTTCGGCATCGGGCGTACTGTCAGCCACATCATCGGCCAGTTCCAGCGGTGCAGTAGGACGACGCCCCGAGCGGCGCAGCAGATCGATCGCGCGGTTGCGGGTCAGCGTGGCGAGCCAGGTGACCGGATTGCCCCGCGCCGGATCGAAGCTGCCGGCGCGGTGCCAGATGGTCAGAAATACGTCCTGCATCGCGTCCTCCGCATCGGCCCGTTCGCCGAAGATACGCAGGCAAATGCCGAAAAGCTTCCGCGAGGTGCGGCGATAGACCTCTTGCAGCGCGTCGCGGTCCTGCAGGGCGACACGGGTCAGCGCGCGGGCAAGCGCCGCGCGTTCAAGCGAAGCTGGCGGTTCGAGGGGCTCAGGCGGCATCAGGCTCGTGCGGATAGCAGCCGCCGCATCCGCTGGCCATGCCCTATCCCGGCGTCAGCACCATCTTGAGCGCCCCGGCCTCGCGCGCTTCGAACAGGCGGTAGGCCTCGGCCCCCTCGCTCAGTGGCAGGCGGTGGCTGATGTAGCGTTCGGGTTTGAGTCGGCCCGACTGGACCAGCGGGAACAGCGCGGGCAGTTCCTCGGGTACCGAGCAGGTTCCGGCGCGGAAGGTCAGCCCGGCGGCGAAGGCGCGTTCGAGCGGGAAGGCATAGCGGCGGCTTTGCTGCACCCCGATCACCGAGACGGTACCGCGCCGCGCCACCAGCCGCAGCGCGAGATCAACCGTCGCATCGCTGCCGACCACTTCGACCACACATTCGAGTTTGGCCCCGCGGGTGTCTTCCTTGATCCGGTCGAGCGCCTCTTCGGGGTGGAGCACGATCGCCCCGGTGTGCGCGGTCATCGCCCGGCGCTCGGCAATCGGGTCGATCGCATAGACCACGTGCGCGCCCATCACGAAGGCGCTCTCGACCGCCATCAGCCCGATCGGCCCGAGCCCGATCACTGCCACCGACGAACCCGGCCGGATATCCGCCCGCCGCGCGCCGTACCACGCGGTGGCCATGGCGTCGGTCATCATCAGCGCCTGTTCCATCGAGACGCCATCGGGCACCTTGACCGCGTTCATGTCCGCCGCGGGCACCCGCACCGCCTCGGCCTGCGAGCCCTGCAGCTTGGCCGACAGCCCGTAGCAGGCACCCAGCCCGAACTCGCAGTTGGCGACATTGCCGGCCAGGCACGAGCGGCACGCGCCGCAGCCCACCGCGGCGGGCAGCATGACCTTGTCGCCGACCTTGACCCGCTGCACTGCGCGGCCGACCTCGACCACTTCGCCCACTGCCTCGTGCCCGACGCAGAAGCCCATGTCCTCGGAAAAGCCGTGGCCGTGGTAGATGTGCAGGTCCGATCCGCAGATCGAACAGGCGGTGACCTTGACCACGGCATCGCGGTCCGATTCGGGCACCGGATCGTCCATCGCCTCGAAGCGCACGTCGCGCGCGCCGTGGTATCGCAGAGCTTTCATCATCGCATCCTTGTCAAATTCGCCGCTCGCGCCCTTCCCAGAAGGGTTCGCGCAGCTTGCGCTTGAAAATCTTGCCCGAATCCTCGCGCGGCAGACCGTCCGCGAAGTCGATCCGGCGCGGCACCTTGTAGCCGGTCAGCACCTTGCGCAGTTCGGCCTGAAGCCCCGCAGCAGTCAGCACCGCGCCCGGCGACGGCTGGACCACCGCCATCACGCTTTCGCCGAATTCCTCGTCGGGAATGCCGAACACCGCGCAGTCGGCCACGCCGGGCAGCTTGTGCAGTTCGGCCTCGATCTCGGCCGGGTAAATGTTCGCCCCGCCCGAGATGATCATGTCGTTGATCCGGTCGCACAGGTAGAGGAACCCGTCGGCGTCGAAATAGCCCATGTCGCCGGGGGTCACGAGGCCGTACTTTTCCATCGAGGCGCGCTTTTCCGGGGCGTTCTGGTAAGTGAAATCGATGCCGTAGCTGTTGCGGCCCATCACCTCGCCGATGGTTCCGGCCGGAACGTCCTGCCCCGCATCGTCGACCACGCGCACGGTCGCCCCGGGCATGACCTTGCCGACAGAGCCCGGATGGGCCAGCCATTCCGCCGACGACAGGCTGGTGACATTGCCCATCTCGGTTGATCCGTAATATTCCCAGATCACCGGCCCCCACCAGTCGATCATCGCCCGCTTGACCGGCGGCGGGCACGGCGCGGCGGCGTGGGTGACGAACTGCAGGCTTGAGAGGTCGTACTTGCGCTTCACCTCGTCAGGCAGGCGCAGCAGCCGGTTGAACATGATCGGGACCATGTTGAGGTGGGTGATCCCCTCCTTCTCGATCAGCGCCAGCAGGGCCTCGGCATCGAAGCGCGGGCAGATCACCACATTGGCCCCGACCCGGATCGAGAAGGCCGAATGGGCATTGGGCGCGGAGTGATAGACCGGGCCGATCACCGCGGTGGTGATCGTCGCCGGATCGCGCGTGCCGGCCAGCACCTCGGCATAGCCATAGGAACCGGCGAGCATCGCGCTGACCGCCTGGTTCTGTTCCTCGGTAAAGGCCGGGCGGGTCACACCCTTGGGCCGCCCGGTGGTGCCTGAGGTGTAGATGATCGAACTGGGCGCGATCCCCGCCTCGCCCGGCCACGGATCGGCCGCATCGACCAGGTCGGCCCACAGCGGCAGCCCGGCGGGATTTGGGACTGGTCCCAGACCATAGGCCTCGCGCACTTCAGGCGGGGTTTCGACGATCACCACCGGCAGCCCAGCGGGAATCGCGTCCTTGATCGGCGGATAGAGATCGGCGTGGATCAGCAGCAGTTTCACCCCGCTGTCGGTCAGCAGGTAATTGGCCTCGTCCACCGTGTAGTGCCAGTTGACCGGGACAGGGTAGATGCCAAGCATTCCCGCGCCGAACACCGCCTCGAAATAGGCCAGGTCGTTGCGCAAGTAGAGCGCAATGCCGTCGCCCTTGCCCACGCCCAGCGCGGAAATTGCCGCAGCTGCACGGCGCGCGCGCTGATCGAACTGATCGCCCGTCAGGACCCGGTTGCCGCTCTTGACCCAGCCCATGCCCTCGCTCCCGTCAGAAGATGGTATAGCCGCCGTCGATCACGATCGTGTCGCCGGTGTGATGGCGCGCTCCCCGGCTGGCGAGGTAGACGGCGATTGCCGAAAAGTCGGATCCGTCGAGCCAGTCGCCGGTCGGCACACGGCCGATCACCGCCTCGGTGAACCTGTCCCAGCCCTGCAGCCGCTCGGTCATGCCCGAACGGGTCCAGCCCGGCAGGATCGAATTGGCGGTGATGCCATAGCGCGCCAGCTCGACCGCCATGGCCCGAATCATCGTCACCACCGCGCCTTTGGTCGCGGCATAGTGCTCGTTGCGCGCCGCCCCGTGGATCGCCGAGGTCGAGGAGATGCCGACCAACGATCCGCCGCCGTCGCCGGCTTCATGCCGCGCGATCATGTGGCGCGCCGCCTCGCGCAGGGTGAACAGCACCCCGTGGACATTGACCGCCTCGATCCGGCGGAAATCGTCCTCGGTGATGTCGAACACGCTTTTGCGCGAGATCGAGATCCCGGCATTGGCAATCGCCTGATCGATCCGTCCGAACTCGTCGACGATGGCCTGGACGCCCGCGGCGACCGCCGCTTCATCCGACACGTCGATCTGGGCGTGGCGTACTTCGCCGCCATGCGCGCGCAGCCGCTCGGCAGCTTCCGCGTTGCGCTGGGCATTGGTACCCCAGATCACCACGGCGGCACCGTGCTGGGCCAGCCCTTCGGCCATGCCCAGCCCGATACCATTGTTGCCGCCGGTGACCAGCGCCACCTTGCCGGTCAGATCGAACAGCGAAGCCATGGCCTAACGCTCGTTCATCGCGACATATTCCTTGATCTTGGCCTTGCCGAGTTGGCTCATGTGGACCTCGTCCGGCCCGTCGGCGATGCGCACGAAGCGGTTGAGCGTGAAGAACCGGGCGATCGGCGTATCGTCCGAAACCCCCATCCCGCCGTGGACCTGGATCGCGCGGTCGCACACGGTCTGCGCCATCTGCGGTGCGACCACCTTGATCGCGGCGATCAGATCCTTGGCGACCTTGTTGCCATAACGGTCCATCGCGTCGGCCGCCTTCAAGGTCAGCAGGCGCGACATTTCGATCTCGCAAAAGCTCTTGGCGATGTCCTGGCGAATGCTCGACTGGTCGGCCAGCTTCTTGCCAAAGGCGACCCGGCTGTCAGCGCGGCGCGCCATGATCTCAAGCGCGCGCTGGGCCTGGCCGATCGAGCGCATGCAGTGATGGATCCGGCCCGGCCCGAGGCGGCCCTGCGCGATCTCGAAACCGCGGCCCTCGCCAAGGATCAGGTTGCCCTTGGGTACCCGGACATTATCGAAGCGCAGTTCGCTCTCGCCGCCGGGCGAATTGTGCGATCCAAACACGGTCTGGTGGCGCACGATGGTGATTCCGGGCGTATTCGGCTCGACCAGGATCTGCGAATGCTGGGCGTGGCGCGGGGCGTTGAAATCGGTCTTGCCCATCACGATCCAGATGTCGCAGCGCGGATGCATCGCGTTGGAAATCCACCACTTGCGCCCGTTGAGGACGTAGTCGTCGCCGTCGGGGGTGATCGACAGTTCAAGATTGGTCGCGTCGGACGAGGCGACTTGCGGCTCGGTCATTACATAGGCCGAACGGATGGTGCCATCGAGCAGCGGCTTGAGCCACTTTTCCTGCTGTTCGGGCGAACCGAACTTGGCCAGCACTTCCATGTTGCCGGTATCGGGGGCCGAACAGTTGAGCACCTGGCTCGACCACGGCACCCGGCCCAGGAGCTCGGCAATCGGCGCATATTCGAGGTTGGTCAGCCCCGGCGAGAATGCGCCGTATTCGTGCGGCAGGAACAGGTTCCACAGCCCCGCGGCGCGCGCCTTGTCCTTGAGCGGTTCCATCCCCGGCCATTCCTTCCACAGGTTGGCGGGATCGGTGATGTAGTCGTGATAGTCCTGCTCGGCCGGGTAGATATGCTGGTCCATGAAGGCGCTGACCTTGGCCAGCAGATCCTTGACCTTGTCGCTGTGTTCGAAGTTCATGTTGGTGCCTTTTCTAAAGGGAGAGGCCGCCATCGACCACCAGGGTGTGCCCGGTGACGTAGGAAGCAAGCGGGGAAGCAAGGAAGATCGCGGCGCCGGCCATGTCGGCCGGGGTGCCCATCCGCCCGTCGGGAATGCGCGCCAGGGCGCCGGCGAGCCGGTCGGGATGATCGGTGGTGACCTTGGTCAGCTTGGTATCGACCAGGCCCGGGGCAAGGCCGTTGACCCGGATGCCCAGCGGTGCCCAGGCTTGGCCCAGGGTCTTGGTCAGGCTGATCGCACCGGCTTTCGATGCAGCATAAGCCGGATTGCCGACATTGGCCTTGAGCCCGGAGATCGAACTGACGATCACGATGCTGCCTTTGGCCGCCGCCAGCTGGTCGCGGAAATGGTTGGCGCAGTGCATCAGGCTGTCGAGGTTGACCGCCATGACGTGATCCCACCCGGCCCGCTGAAATTCGCCGCGCTTGTAGACCACCGTGCCCTGGCACAGCACCAGCACGTCGAGCGAGTCGAACGGCAATGGCGCGGCGGCGATCGCATCGGGATCGCCGACATCGACGCAGGTGTAGCCCAGACCGCTCAGGTCCGATCCGTCCGCGGGATCGTAATCGACGGCGCTGGCCCGGGTGCCCCAGACATGGACCTGTGCGCCGCGCTGGGCGAAGCCGTGGGCAATGCCGTTGCCGATCCCGCTTGATCCGCCGACGACAAGCACGCGCTTGCCGGTAAAGTCGGTGTCGCCTTGCACCCTCTTCTCCACATCGTTTGTTTATCCATTTGGATAATGCAATTGACGTAAGGCGAAGTCAAACTAAGAATTGCACCATGGCCAGCACTGCCCTGCCCGCGCGATCCGACGCAGCCGAACACCTCAAGGCGGTGGCGCTGCGGCTGTTCGCCCAGCGCGGGATCGACGGGGTGACCGTGCGGCAGATCGCCGCCGCCGCCGGGCAGAAGAACCACGCGGTGGTCGGCTATTACTTCGGATCGAAGGAAGACCTGATCCGCGCGGTGATCGTCGACGGGGCGCGGCGGATTGACGACCAGCGCAATGCCTGGCTCGACGCGGTCGAGGCCGCGGGCGGCCCGCGCTCGGTCGGCGAGGTGATCGAGGGCCTGGTGCGCACCTCGCTCGATCCCGATCCGCCCGAATGGGGCGAATGCTACAACCGCTTTGTCGTCGGCCTGGGCCTGGCCCATCGCATGGTCTTCATGGACGCGCTCGAAGGACGCTGGAACTCGGGCTACCAGCGCTGCTTCGAACACGTGCGCCAGTTGATGCCGCGGGTCGCGCGCAAGGAGCTCAACCAGCGGCTGCTGTTCATGGGCTCGGCGCTCGGGGCCATCCTTGCCGCGCGCGAGGCCGAGCTGGCCGACCGCTCGCGCCCCCATCCGACCTGGAGCGCCGATGCGACTTTGACCCGCATCGCCCGCTCGCTCACCGCGATGGTTGAAATCGACGACTGAGACCCGCACAACGCAGCACAACGACAAAACGAGAGAGGAATGGACATGAGCGAAGCGATCCTCGAGCCCGAACTGCCGATCATCGATCCGCACCACCACTTGTGGGACCTGCGCCCGCTGCTAGGGGGCTTTCCCGAACCGCTGCACCCGTTCCTCGCCGCGATCGCACTGTCGCCGTACTACACCTTCAACGAGCTGCACGCCGACGCTACCAGCGGCCATAACGTGATCGGGACGGTGTTCATGGAATGCGGTGCGTTCTACCGCGCCGGGGCCAGCGACGCGCTGAAGGTTCTGGGCGAGGTCGAATATGTCGCCGGCGTCGCCGCGCAGAGCGCCAGCGGGCTCTATGGCGACACGCGGCTGTGCGCGGCGATCATCGGCCACGCCGACCTGACCCAGGGCAGCGCGGCGGGCGCGGTGCTCGACGCGCTGATGGCGGCCAGCCCGCGCTTCAAGGGCATCCGCCACGCCGCCGCCTGGGACGCCGATCCCGAAGTGCTCGGCCCGCCGTTCCACGCGCCCAAGGGGCTCTATCACGACGCCACCTTCCGTGAGGGCTTTGCCGAGCTTGGCAAGCGCGGCCTGACCTTCGATGCCTGGCTGCTCGAACCGCAGCTCGGCGATGTGCTCAGCCTGGCCCGCGCTTTCCCCGATCAGCCGATCTGCCTCGATCACTGCGGCACCCCGCTGGGCATGGGCAGCTATCACGGCAAGCTGCACGAACGCTTCGACGTGTGGCGGGCGATGATCAAGGATCTAGCCGCTTGCCCCAATGTCTCGGTCAAGCTGGGCGGTCTGGCCATGTCCTTCGCCGGGATGCCCGATCACGGCCCCGCCGCCGGGCTTTCGTCCGAAGTGTTGGCGGCGATGTGGCGGCCCTATATCGAAACCTGCATCGAGGCGTTCGGGCCGAGCCGGGCGATGTTCGAGAGCAATTACCCGGTCGACAAATGGGGGGCGAGCTATGCCGTGCTGTGGAACGCCTTCAAGCGCCTGACCCACGGCGCCAGCGCCGATGACAAGCGCGCGCTCTATGCCGGAACGGCGGCGCGGTTCTATGGGCTTGAGCACCTGCTGACCTGACCGTGGCCGCAATCCACCTTCCCCGCGCGATGCGCATCGGCGGCGGCGTGCTGGCCGAACTGCCCGATGTGCTCGCGCAGTTCGGACTCAGCCGCCCGCTGATCCTGACCGACGCGTGGCTGGCGCAGTCGGGCGTGCTCGAGCGGGTCGAGCACTTGCTGGCCCAGGCCGGAATTGCCGCGCGCAGCTTCACCGGGGTGGTCCCCGATCCGACCGTCGCCTCGGTCGAGGCGGCGCTGGCCTTCCTGCGCGAAGGGAACCACGACTGCGTCATCGGCCTGGGCGGCGGCAGCCCGATCGACACCGCCAAGATCGTCGCAGTCAAAGCGCTGCGCGACGCCCCGGTCAGCGCGTTCAAGGCCCCGCACCAGGAGGACGCCCCGGCGCTGCCGATCGTCGCCGTGCCGACCACCGCCGGGACCGGCAGCGAAGCGACCCGCTTCACCGTCATCACCGACGAAGCGACCGACGAAAAGATGCTCTGCGCCGGCCTCGCCTATCTGCCGACCATCGCGGTGATCGACTACGAACTGACCCTGACCAAGCCGGCACGGCTGACCGCCGATACCGGGATCGACAGCCTGGTCCACGCAATCGAGGCCTATGTCTCGAAGCGCGCCAACCCCTTCGCCGACCAGGCCGCGCTGACCGCGATGCGGCTGATCTGGCCCAACTTGGCCGTCGCCTGCGCCGACCCCGGCAATCGGGCGGCGCGCGAGGCGCTGATGCTCGGCGCGCTGCACGGCGGGATCGCCTTTTCCAACAGCTCGGTCGCGCTGGTCCACGGGATGAGCCGGCCCATAGGCGCGCACTTCCACGTCAGCCACGGCCTCAGCAACGCCATGCTGATGCCGGTGGTCACCGCCTGGAGCGCCCGCGCCGCCCTGCCCCGCTACGCCGCCTGCGCCCGCACCATGGGCGTGGCAGGCGATGCGGAAAGCGACCAGAGCGCGGTCGGCCGACTGGTCGAGGCGCTGCACCAGATCAACGCCGACCTGTCCGTGCCCAGCCCCAAGGCCTACGGCATCGACAAGGCCCGCTGGGACGACCTGCTGCCGCTGATGGCCGAACAGGCACTGGCGAGCGGCAGTCCGGGGAACAATCCAAGGGTGCCCGAGGCGAAGGAGATTGTCGGGCTGTACCGGGCGGCGTGGGGTTAATGCTCTGATGCAACTATGACATGCACTGACGATGCGACCCCCAATTGCCGAAAATCGATGAGCCGCACCGTATGTTGAGTCGCTTCACCGATACGGCGTTAGGGCAATCAACTGGCCCCGCGCCTTGGCGCCAGCCGTGAAGGCCCCGCCATCGGTCGCGACATACAGAACATCGCGATCAGCAGCGCCACTGCCGAAGCAGATATCCGTAGCACCGACAATTTGCTGACGCGCGTCGGCAACAGTGGTTCGCCTTCCATTGGGTTCGACCCGAACTACGGTATTGTAAGGATGGGTCGTAACGAACAGCGATCCGTCCTTTGCCACCGCGAAGTCATCGCCCGGAATGCCGCGGGCGATAAGGCTGGCGGGGCCAAAGGTGCCATTGGGCATTGCGGAGAATTTGAGGATCTCGGTCGAATCCGAAACGGTCACGATCAAGTCTCTGCCGCGAAAATGCAGACCGTTTGCACCCGGCGCGAGTGCAACAAACGGGCGAGCCGACAGGCGCTTGTTGCGAATGGCGACGTCGAACTTGCCCGAAACCGGATCGATCCGCCAGATCAGTCCAAGGTTGCTATCGGCCGAATAGAGCATGCCATCAGGTCCGAAATCGAGCCCATTGGGCCAGGCACCGCTTGGCATGGTTGCGATCTTGGCGGCTTCCCCTTGCGGGCTGATCCGCCAAATTCCGGGGCTGCGGCCGTTGCTGGTCATGTAGATTGTCGCATCGGAAGCAATGGCCATTACCCCCGCGGTCGAGCCGACCGGAGTCGTGAATACTATCCGCTCAGTGCCATCTGAATGGCGCGCGATGATCTGGCCTTGGGCTTTGCGGTAGTATTCTCTGTCGGTGAAATCGAGACCGGCATTGGCAGCCAGATAGAGCGTACCCATCGGCCCCGCCCTGACGCTTTCGAAGCCTACGCCGGCATCATAGGTCTTGATAACCTGCGCCGGTATCGGCTGATAGACCAGCGCGTCGGCCTTCGGCAGCGCCAGCACTCTTAGGCCCAGCGGTTGCAGGATTGCTGCACCGAGTGACCCCACGACCACCAGGCTCAGCGCGATCCAGTTCGGCCGCTCACCCCGAAGCCGGGTGGCTCCAGCCAGCGTACCGGCCACCGCCACCGCCAGCATCGCGGCGAAAAAGGCCACAATCGGAACCAGTGTCGCGACGATCATCCCGATACCCGGCAGCGCAGTTGCGACTGCCACAACAATCCTCATCAGCCGCGAAATCGGCGGCGGCAGCAAGAACGAGCGCCGAGCGACAAGAACAGCAAACGCTCCCGCCAGCAGAATCGCCGCGACACCCAATTCCAAAACAGTAAGCAAATAGATCATGTCATGAACTCCAATAGGAAGCTACCGATAAACCGAATTAGAGAGACAAGCCGAGCCGCCCTACGTTCAGTAGGAAGCTATCTTATAAACCAAAAAGGGGGGCGCTATGAACCTATGGTATCGAGATTGTGCTCGACCCGTTTCAATGCGTGCATGAACTCTGCCCGTTGACTGTCGGTGAAGCCTTTGAACATCCGGCCCACCAATCGGTCACCAGCCTGGCAAAACTCATCCGAGGCGCAGAGCACACGGGCCTTGGCCGACATATGGATCGTCTTGGTCCTTGCATCGGCCCCATCGGTCCGGCGCTCAACCAGCCCTTCCCGCTCGAGAACGTCCAGAATATTGGTCAGCGTCGGCGAGGCGATTGCCAGCCGCTCCTGCAACGCACGGTGAGGCAACCCATCGCTGTGGAGCAGGATCTGCAGAACATCGAATTGCGCACTGGTCAGATTGAATTCACGCACAGTCCGATCCAGCGCATGCCGCAGCGCAAGATAGGCTTTTTTGAGTTCGAGAGTGGGATGCGACATTCCGGTAGGATGCTACTGAATTGGCCGCATGTCAAATGGAAAGTTCAAACCGCAGCCGATAGCCGAACGGTTTTGCGGTCAGCGGTCGAGTCAAACAACCTCCAGTGCCTCAAACGCCAGCGGCACGCTTTCCAGCATGATCCCGTCGCCCACTTCAACCATTCCACTAGTCACCACCACTGCCATCACCCCGGCCTTGCGGATCAGGCTGCCGTCCGCCGCCTTGTCCAGCGTGGCGGCCATCAGGCCTTTGGCGAGGCTGTCGATCTGAACGCAGGGGTTGCGCAGGCCGGTAATCTCGATCACCGCCTCGGCTCCCAGCCGCAGGCGGGTGCCGGCGGAGAGGCCGAGCAGGTCGATCCCGCGGGTGGTGATGTTCTCGCCCAGTTGGCCGGGCGCAACAGCAAAGCCCTTGGTGGCCAGTTCATCGAACAGTTCGGCGTGGATCAGGTGGACCTGGCGCAGGTTGGGCTGGCCGGGATCCCGGGCGATCCGCGACAAGTGCTGGACGGTGCGCCCGGCGTGGGCATCGCCCTCCACCCCCAGCCCGGCCAGCAAGGTCAATCGCTGGCACGGCTGCTTGGAAAAGCGGTGCGCGGCGTCGCGGGCCAAGGCGATCACGGTGGGGTGCATGGGATCAGCCTAAGGCAATCGCCCTGCCTGCCAAAGGTCAATTCTGCCCCGATCGGTGAGACTCTTGCGGTGGCCATTTTCCTACATCGCGCCTGCGCGTTACGTTGCGCGGCATGACTTATCGTGATTTCGCCGGACCTAACGCCTCTACTCCCTTCCCCGGTGGGGAAGGGTCGGGATGGGGGTTCCACGCAGGCATTCATGCGCGGCCTGGCGGCCACGCTCCCCCACCCCAACCCCTCCCCGCCGGGGAGGGGCTCTTCTGACCGTACTCAATTCAGGCCGAGCGCGGCGGAAATTGACACAAGGTAACGCCCGGGTTTCCCCCGGCATGCACCCTGTGAACTCTGTCAAGTTCCAGCCCCTCGACAGCGGCAATCAAGTCTCATAGTAAAACCGAAACCGTCAGAGGATGAACCACCCACATGCCGCTTCCCGCCCCGTTCGATCGCCTGCGCCTGCCCGTCATCGGCTCTCCGCTGTTCATCATTTCCGGCCCGGATCTGGTCATCGCGCAGTGCAAGGCGGGGATCATCGGCAGCTTTCCGGCGCTCAACGCGCGGCCCTCGGGCGTGCTCGACGAATGGCTGCACCGCATCACCGAGGAACTGGCGGCGCACAACCGCGACAATCCCGATCGCCCCGCCGCGCCCTATGCGGTCAACCAGATCGTCCACAAGTCGAACAACCGGCTGGAGGAAGACATCGAGGTCTGCGCCAAGTGGCAGGTACCGATGACCATCACCTCGCTGGGTGCACGTGAAGACATCAACAATGCGGTCCACGCCTGGGGCGGGATCGTGCTGCATGACGTGATCAATGATCGCTTTGCCCGCAAGGCGATCGAAAAGGGTGCCGACGGGCTGATCCCGGTCGCCGCCGGCGCTGGCGGCCACGCCGGGGTGCTCTCACCCTTCGCGATGATGCAGGAAATCCGCCAGTGGTTCGACGGGCTGATCGCGCTGTCGGGCGCGATTGCCTGCGGCCGCTCGGTGCTTGCCGCGCAGGCGATGGGGGCGGACTTTGCCTATATCGGCAGCGCCTGGATCGCCACCAAGGAAGCCAATGCGGTCGAAGGCTACAAGACCGCGATTGTCGAAGGCCGGGCCGACGACATCGTCTATTCCAACCTGTTCACCGGGGTCCACGGCAATTACCTGCGGCCCTCGATCGTCGCTGCCGGGCTCGATCCCGACAATCTGCCGGTCAGCGATCCCAGCGCGATGAATTTTGGCTCCGGCGGCAATACCGAGGCCAAGGCGTGGAAAGACATCTGGGGTTCTGGCCAGGGCATCGGCGCCGTCAGCGCGGTTGAAAGCGTGGCTGACCGGGTCGACCGGCTTGAAGCGGAATACGATGCGGCCCGGCGCGAACTGGCCGACAAGGCGCGGATGACGCTGGCTTAGGCGGGTTCGAGCGCGGTTGCCGGCCACAGCTGGTCGGTCATCGCGTCGAGCAGGGCGAAATCGATGCCGCTGCCCAGCGGATCGTGGCGGTTGAGCTTCAGCCGGCGCTGCTGATCCATCAGGCGGCGGCGCAAGGCGCGCTGAAGCAGTTCGAGCCGGTCGAGCGTGTCCTGAAGCGCCACTTCGGGCGCGCGTAAACGCGTGATGGACCAGCCCTGTTCGATCTGGCCCACCCGCTCGATCACCAGCTCGTTATAGCTGCGGTGCGGGCCGCGGTGCAGCGGCAAGCCGACCCGCAAGGCGGCATCGTCATTGGCCGGGAGCAGCAGACCGTTGTGGCGAAAGTCCTCGAAGCACAATCGCTCACGCCCGATCGCGCTGAGCATCGGCCGCAGGCTGGCCTGGCTCAGAATCTGGCGGGGGAGGATGTGATGGCGCTGCAGACCGGGATCGTAATCGGGCGCATCGCGGCGATTGACAGCGCGGAAACTGATCCGCCGGCGCAGACCATGCCGCAAGGCCGGACGCAGGCCGGATCCGCCGCGCGTAAGGTCAGACAAAACAGTGCCCCCGGAAAACCGTGCCGGTCATTTGCGGACCATGACCCGCAGTTGTTCGCCGCCGCGGACCGGCACGGCCAGCAGCGTTTCCCCGTCGCTTCCGGCGAATTCCTTGGGTTCGCTCAGTGGCCCGTTGCTGATCAGTTCATGGATCAGGCGCACCGAGATGCGTGCCACGGCACCGGCGGAGATGTTGCGTTCCGGCTCAAAGCGCAGCTCCTGCCCGATCAGCAGGCCAAGCCCGAGTGAGACCATCGCCCCGTTGCTTTCGCGGCGCAGCGAGGTGAGACCCAGCGCCGGGAACGCCCCGCCGCCCAGCCAGTCGCCCACGACCTGGCGGTAATAGGCAGGCTTCATCCAGCTGCCCGCCGGCTGCCAGCAGACTGCACGGACATCGGGCAGCGCGGCGAAGCGCATGCCGATCGCTGCCATGATGCGCACCACCGGCAACATCCCCTTGCCCTCGGCAATGTGATTGCCCGGGCGCAGCGATACGGCTTCTCCCTCTGGAGCGACATCGAGACCGAGCAGCGCCCCGCGGGCAGGCAGGGCGGTGCCGTCTGCCGGGACCAGCCCGGCGCAGTCGAAGGTCAGACCGCTCGAGAGCAATTCGAGCCAGCCTTCCGCCGGATCCGGACGATGGCTGACACCGAACCCGCCAACCGAAGCATCAGCCGCGCCGGCGGTGGTTATGGCTTCCGCGTCCGGACGCCGTCCCTGCGCAAAGACGAACGAAAGGAGAGCGCCGTCGGCAACCTCGCATTTGTTGCGCGCATCTACGATGACTAACCCCCCAAACCGCTAAATCGACAATCTAATGTGTGACACTATTGCAAGAGCTTAGTCGAGTCCCGTCATGGCCAATTGCTCGATTTCGGTGCCATTTGCGATCCCGGTCAAAATAATCCAAGCGCTAGTCCTTCAGCGATTGCTGCCCCGCAATCGCGGCATTCGGACAGGGCCGCGGCAGGAACCAGCTTCGGTGCGACAATCTGTGCGGGCGTCTGCGCGCCCAGATTAACGATCATCGGCGGCGCGACCCGGCGCAGCCGCCAGCCGGTGACAATGCGGTCGATCTGCGCCTGCGCGCCGTGTCCGTCCGACCCGGCCGCGATCATCGTGGCATAGGCCATGCCTTCGATCTGGCCGAGCACGGCGTAGTAACAGCGGTCGAACATCTCCTTCATCGCACCGCTCATCGACGCCAGGTTCTCCGGGCAGACAAAGATCAGGCCGCTCGCTGCAAGCAGATCGGCCGGCTCGACAGATTCGGCAGCCAGCAGGCGGGCACGCCCGGCCGCCCCTGCATAGGCCGCCTCGGCCATTGCCTTTGCGGCACCAGTGCGGCTGTGCCAGATAATCGACAGCATGACGCCTCCTTGTCGCATGGCGGCATTCAAGGCGCTTGCCGCCGCGGCGTCAATCGCGCCGCACCGCGCACTGCCCCTTTGCGCGGCCTGCGCATTGGTCTAGCGCAAGCAGCATGGCGCTTCCCACCACATCCGTCCTTGGCCTCGACCGTTCGCTATCGGGGCGCGTCTGGCATTGGCGCGGCGGCAACATGGATGTGACCGGCGGCACGGTTTCGCTCGACCACGATCTCGTCGCGCAGCTGTTGCTGTCACGCGGGGTCGCGCCCGACGATATCGATCGGCATCGCAACCCATCGCTGCGCAGCTTCCTGCCAGACCCATCGCAGTTCCGTGACATGGATGCCGCCGCCGAACGCATTGCCCAGGCCGTGCTGACCGATGAACGGCTGACTATCTATGGCGACTACGACGTCGACGGGGCAACCAGTGCGGCCTTGCTGATCCGCCTGCTGCGCGCGCTTGGCCTTGAAGCCGGCTACTATATTCCGGACCGGCTGCTTGAGGGATATGGGCCATCCGGCGAGGCGCTCGTTCGCCTGGCCGAACAGGGCTCCAGCCTGATCGTCACCGTCGATTGCGGTGCCATGGCGCATGAAGCACTGGCCATGGCCCATGCTGCCGGGGTCGACGTGATCGTGGTCGACCACCACAAGTGTTCGGCCGAGCTGCCGCGCGCCGCGGCTCTGGTCAATCCAAACCGGCTGGACGAAAGCGATATCGGAGCCGCGCACGGCCACCTCGCCGCGGTTGGCGTGGCCTTTCTGCTGGCGATTGCCGTGGTCCGGACCCTGCGCCAGCGCGGCTTTTTCGCAACGCGTCCGGAGCCCGACCTGTTCGCCCTGCTTGACCTGGTGGCACTGGGCACGGTGGCCGATGTCGCCGCCTTGCACGGGCTTAATCGCGCATTGGTCGCTCAGGGGCTGAAAGTCATGGCACGGCGCGACAGCATCGGCATGGCTGCGTTGATCGATGCCAGCCGCCTGACCCGCGCGCCCACCTGCAGCGATCTGGGTTTTGCCCTTGGTCCGCGAATCAACGCCGGAGGGCGCGTCGGCGAATCAACCCTGGGCGTGCGCCTGCTGACAACCGAAGATCCGGACGAAGCGCAAGCCATCGCGGCGCAGCTGTCCGCGCTCAATGAAGAACGCCGTGCGATCGAGGCGGCGGTCCAGGAAGCCGCAGAAGCCCAGCTTGCAGGACAGCATAACCGCGCAGTCCTGACTCTCGCCGGACGCGGGTGGCACCCCGGCGTGATCGGCATCGTGGCCGGGCGGATCAAGGAAAAGACCGGCAAGCCGACACTTGTCATTGCCCTCGACGCGGACGAGGCCGGCAACGGCAAGGGCTCGGCCCGTTCAATCAGCGGCGTTGATCTTGGCGCAGCAATCATCGCCGCACGCGAACATGGTTTGCTGATTGCCGGCGGCGGCCACGCAATGGCCGCGGGCCTGACGGTAGCTCCCGATCAGCTCGACGCGCTAGGCACATGGCTTGATGGCCAGCTTGGTCAGGCGGTCGCCCATGCCATGGCAAACCCGGCGATGTTGCTCGACATGGCCATTGCGCCGGGCGGGCTGGTACCCGCACTGGTCGAAGCGATGGAGAGCGCAGGGCCATTTGGCATCGGCTGGCCCGGACCGCGTGTGGCGGTCGGCCCGGTGCGGCTGGTCAAAGCGGACATCGTCGGCACCGATCACCTGCGGCTGATCGTGCGCGGGGATGACGGCGCCAGCTTCAAGGCGATCGCCTTTCGCGCCGCGACCAGCGAAATGGGCCAGACGCTGCTGCACGCAACGCACCAGCGCCGGTTGTGGCTGGCCGGCCGGGCCCGGATTGATGACTGGGCCGCGCGACCTGCCGCCGAACTGCACCTTGAGGATGCCGCGTTCTGCGACTGACATAATCTTACGGTGCAGGGCTTGACCCCCATGCCGCCCTTGCCTAAAGGCGCGGGCCTGCCCACAGCGCAGCTGCTGCGGCCCCTTCGTCTAGCGGTTAGGACGCGGCCCTTTCACGGCTGAAACACGGGTTCGATTCCCGTAGGGGTCACCAAGCAGCGCGCCGTGGGCATTTTGATTCTAAGGCCCCTTCGTCTAGCGGTCAGGACGCGGCCCTCTCACGGCTGAAACACGGGTTCGAATCCCGTAGGGGTCACCATAAAATCAATGACTTAGCGATTTGAAATCGCTTTTCGTCGAATAACGATCAAATAAATCTGTGCGGACGCCAGCGGATGCATCGGTCGGAGCGAACGACGCTGGCGGTTGATTCTCCAGGATGCGACCCGTGCATCAACGAGGGAAACCCGCCCTCCAAATGACCGTCGATTGTACGGCTTATTTGACAGCCCTGGGGTTCAAGGTCAGATGCGCCCGCAACTTTTCCCTAATTTTTCAGTCTGATGGAGCGCTAGATCAAGCATCACGCTCGACGGCAAATGCGCTTATTTGATCATTGGCTGACAGCCCAATTTTACGCTGATCGGCTTACGACGGGGTGATCAACGAGCGCTTTGGTGCGCATTTCTGCCGGTTTTCCTGCGCCGAACGAGCAAGCCGTTGAGATAGTGCCAAAGGAAGACCACTGGCAGCACGAGACCTACAATCCAATGAGCCATGCTGGTCCATTGCCTCAAGGTGTCGTCGCCAACGTAGTAGAGCATGTAGCCGCTGGCGATTAGGACGGCGAGGACGGCGCACAGCGCGACGCCCGCAACGCGCTGATGCACGTGGTCCCAGCCTTTTGGTATGTGTGCGACAAACATGCCGCCGATCCCGAGAAGTGCTGGGATCAGGACAAATCCATGGACCTTCATCATCCAAGGCTCGAGCGGATTCATTTCCGGCCCGAACTCCCCCGGCATCTGCCCGAAATAGTGGAGCAGCAGCCAGGCCCCGCCACTCAACCACAGGCACGCGCCGCTGAGACTGAGAAGCCAAATCTGCCAAGTTGCAAGCCGGGCTGTCCTGCGATGAATCATCACGCAGCCTTTCCAAGGTCAGACTCGCGCAAGATGCGACCGCCGTATCTCGTGATCATTTCGTGTGCAATTTCAGGAGCAGCGATTGCAACCTTGGTCAGCGCGTCGGCGATGACACATCGCTCGGCAATGACACTAACCCTGGCGGGAGCCGCCACTGCGACGCGGCCGCGACCAATGTGCGGAGTTCGCAGTCGACCGATTCGCCTGCGACGCCAACCGGCGTTGGACGAGCTGGCAATCGCACAATCGGCAAGGGCAATAGTCATGCCTAGGGCACCATCGCCGTCGCGCAGTTGCACGTTCCACTCGCGCGCGCCGAACATCCGTAAATCGCCGCCCGCGTTCACCAGTGCCTCCGGCACGCCCGCAGTCTTCAAGGCTGCGACGGCCCGATCGACGGCAAATCCCTTGGCGATACCGCCGAGATCGATCAGCATCGCCTTGTGGCAACGCACGCGGCAGTCATCGACGATTTCGATGTCGGCGGATGTGCCCGGACAGGCGAACGGTATCGTACCTTCTGGTCGGGGCAGGAAACCGGAGCGCACCAGTTCATGGCCGATCGTCACATCGAACAGACCGTTTGAATCCCGGTAAAGATCCAGTGCGATTCGCAGCACTTCGACCGTCTGGGGGGCCACCTCCACCACCAGACCGCAGCGTGCGTTTCTAAGCGCCGCCAGATCGCTGTCCTCGTTGTGGAAGGACATTCGCGCATGGACGTCCGCGATTGCAGCGAATGCGCCGTCCACCGCTGCTGCCGCAGCTTCCGGAACGGTGATCTCGACGAATGTGCCAAGCAGCGGTTTGCAGCGGGTAAGCAACCTTACCTCGCCTGGGCCAAGGCGACGGCATGTATTGCCAGCAGCCGCTTCACCCCGTCGGTGATGTTGCGCGACGAAAGCGTCGCTCCCGAGATATTCGGAATGTCCTGATTGAGCTTGAATTTGTCCCGCACAGTTTTGCCCCGGAATAAGCTGCGCCACCGTGCGTCGCGCACTTGTCCGCCCTTGCTCTCGCGATAGCTCAGGATCTCGACACCCATCACGTGACCGTCTGGCGAGATACCGGCGGCATAGGTGATATATTCGTGCTTGCCGATCACCTCGTCGACGATCACCCAGCCAGCCAGTCGGCCACCGGATGTTGCCCGCCACACGCGCGGCTGGGCCGTGCGCTGGGGAACGCCAGAAATCTGCCGTATCTGTGCAAGTTGCGCCGGAGACAGTGTTACCAAAAATGGTGCGAAAGAGTCGGCCTGCGGCACGAGAATATGCTGGGCCTCGTTCACAGTCAGGTAGTCGGCCGCGAACGCGCTCGACGAGGCTGCCAGCACCGGGATGGCAAACAGACTTGCCCAATTGAAACGTGTCATCGGAAGCTCCTGTCAGAAGTTCATACCAAGCTTAAGCCGGAACTCGTTCTTGGTCTTTTCAATCAGGTGCAAATTTGTGTCGGTCTGCCCGGCATAGCGTTCGCCGCCGCCCTTGATCTGCGGAAACCAGGTGAGCGTTGCCCAAAATTTCTCGCCGCCATAATGAATCGTTGGGCCGGCAAACAGCGACCAGCGTTCCTGGCCAACTTCGGTCTCATATTCCGACGTGTATTGCGTTTCCGCGCCGATGAACCAGTTCGGGGCGACGCGATATGTCAGGCCGGTGCCGGCGCTGAGCTCGATTTCCATCTCGGGGGTGGTCGGCCAATCGAAGCCCTCGGGCAGGTTGGCAATTGGGTAACGAGTTTCGTGGCCGGCCTTCAGGCCGAGATTGCCAACCCAGACGATCTGGCCCTGGCGGAAGTATTTCTGCGCGGCGAGTACAACCTTGCCCTCGTATTCCGTCTTGCTCTGGCCGCTATGGGGATCGAGCCGCTTCCACTCGACCGAGGTGATGACGGCGAGCCCGAAATTGTCGAGTGCTGGACTGAGGACATTGAACTTTGATTTGAGTTCAAGTCCCGAAAATCGCGGTCCCTTGTCGATGGGCGCCGGGAGATAGCCGTCAATCAGCAAGCCATGGGTGTCGATCGTCAGGAAGCTCGCGGCGGCCGACACGGTGATCCTGTCGGTGACGCCGTACTCGCCCTCGATCTCGGTATCGACTGCTCGGTAGGTCCCCTGCCCCTTGTCGGAGCGCAAGGTGTTGAACACATAAACCTCGCCAGAACCCTTGGGCAGGGTCTCGGCGCCAGTGTTGTAGCCGAACAAGTTTTCATCGGCGTGCGCAATACCAGGAAGCGCCAGGGCAGCACCCATCGCAAGGGCGCAGGAAGTCAGGCCGCTGCCAAAGCGGCTGGAAAATACATGCATGTTAGATCTGCCTGATTGTTAGAACATGTAGCCCAGACCAAGATTGATCCGGTCATTGTCCTTGTTTTCCAAGAATTTCTGGTAGTCGACTTTGACCACTACCTCGCGCAGCGGATGGAACGAGAAACCAGTGGTGAGTACCCGGTCACGGTTGGCCGGATCAGCAATCAGCCCCAGAGGCAGGCGCGCCTGCGTGTCGAATTTCTCATACCGCACGAACGGATCGAGGGTCGCGATGCTGCCCAGCGGGATGCTGTAAGCGCCCTGAACATACCAGCCGTAAAACGCGGATGGAGCGACAGGCAGTTCGGTGCCGTTTGCATCGTTGAAGTTCTCCACCACGGTGCCCAACGCCGCCGTTCGACTGATCGTGCCGCGCGCATAGAGCGCCTGAAGGTCGAAGCCGCGATGCTGCCAGCGGCCATGAACGTCCCAAAGCGTGACCCGCGAGGTAATGCCTGCAAAGTCCGGCAAGCTGTTGTCGGCCTTGAAGTCGGCATTGTTGTGGGTGGCGTTGCCGGTGAAGACGGCTCCCCCGAGCAGCAAGCCCGGAATGCCCTGATATTCAAGCGAGCCGTAGAACGAGAGGCTTGAGGCCTTGGCGAGTTGCAGTTCCTGGTGCGAACCTGCCAGCGGCGCGCCCGGATCGTCGAATTTAGCGACATCAAAGCTAGTCGTAACGCCGACATCGTAGCTAAGGCCAAATGGGGTGCTGCCATAGAGACCGATCCCGCCCTCGCGCCATGTCGATGGGATAATGCGCGTTTCGACTTCATTGCGCTCGACACCGTAAAACACCGGCGGCTCGTGATTGCGGTTGAGGAACCCGAACGGCATCAGGAAAAGGCCGGCCTTGAGGTTGGCTGCCTGGCTGAAGGAGTAATCAAGGTAGGCCTGCTCGATCGCGACCTCGCCCTGGTCTCCGGAACTGGCAACGGCATGCTCGACTTCAATTTCGCTGTTGAAACTGAGCTTGTCGCTGAAGCGATGGCCGACAAACAACACCAGGCGCTTGAGGTCGGCCTGATTGCGGCTGCTGTCCTTGAGGTAGCCGTTGTAGGTGATCTCGCCGTAACCGCCGATGGTCGTATCGGAACCTCCCGCGACGGCCGACCTTGCATCGTTGGCTGCGACTGCGGGCGGTGAGCCGGCGGCAGATGGAGCTGTGTCACCGGCGGTTGTGGCCGCAATCGCGGTGGGTTGAGCCGGTTGAGTGGTCGGCGCCTGCAATTGAGCTTCGATCCTTTGCAAGCGCGCCTCCTGTGCCGCCAGCTGCTCTTTCTGGGCGGCGACCTGAGCCCTCAGCGAAAGAATTTCCGCCTCCTGCGAAGCTTGGTCCGCCAGCGCGGGTGTCGCGGTCGACAGCGCAGTCGCCGCCAGAAGCATTGCAGATTTTCTCATAGATCCCCCGAATCGCGTCAGAGGGCGCTGCTACAAAACCTGCGAATGGTTCGCAATAGCAATAATTCGTGTAGCTTGGGTTCTAGGGAAGCGCCGTAACTTCGTCCGACTTCGGGAACGTCGGTTATCTGGGTCAAACCGGAGATCAGCATGTGGGGCAGCGCCAGTCGCATTTGTGCCGGGATCTGCAATCGGCACACCTTGAGGAATGCCGCTTGTCATCCGATCTTCCGGCGACGGCGGCGAAGCCCGCCGTGGCGCTCGTGGCTCTGCTGCCCGTCACTTTCTCAAAGTGACCGCCGGGAAGTCAGCATCCGCCTGGATCGTAAGTTGCCCTTGTAGTGCGGAGCTAAATCGCAGCCGGGAAGACTCTCAAGCCGGCCCGAATCCAGGTTGGGAAATTGTATCCCCACCGCAACCTTCCCGTGCGCTATGGCCAGTTATCAGCCTGGGAGTGCATTTCGCACTCTGACAGGAGTTCAACCCGTGAAGAATACTGCCATGATACTTTCGCTTGCCGCCACCGCGCTCGTCAATCCGCAGCTCAGCCAGGCCAAACCGGCCGGAGTCACAATGGCGCAGGCCCGCGCGATTGCGCTGCGCGCCGCGCCAGGTCGCATCGAAAAGGCCGAGCGCGAACGCGAAGGCGGCGGTCTGCGCTATTCGTTCGATATTCGCCAGGGCAACCGAATCCACGAGATCGGCGTCGATGTGGCGACTGGCCGGATCGTGGAGAACAAGTTCGAACCCTTGAACGCTAGGGATTAAGCGAGAAGTCGATGCGCATCCTGTTGGCCGAAGATGATGTTGATACCCGGCAGTTCGTCGAGCGTGGGCTCGGCGAACTGGGTCACAATGTCATCGTGGCCGCGAACGGGGAGGATGCGCTTCACTTCGCGCTTACCGAAGCGGTCGATGTGATCGTTCTTGACCGGATGATGCCCGCGCTCGACGGATTTTCGGTGCTCAAGCGATTGCGGGCCGGAGGAATTGCCGTGCCGGTGCTGATGCTGACCGCGCTCGGCCGCATCGAGGACCGCGTCGACGGACTCGAAGCCGGCGCCGATGACTATCTCGTCAAACCCTTCGCCTTCAGCGAACTAGCCGCCCGCATCCAGGCGCTCGGCCGGCGCACAGCGCCTGCCGGCGTTGCAACCACCTTGAGAGCGGGCAGAATCGAAATGGACCTGCTCACACGCGAAGTCCGGCGCGAGGGAAAACTGGTACTGCTCCAGCCTCGCGAATTCCGCCTGCTCGAAGAACTCATGCGCCATGCCGGGGAATTCGTCACCCGCACCATGCTGCTTGAACGGATCTGGGACTTTCACTTCGACCCGCAGACCAAGATCGTCGAAACCCACATGAGCCGACTGCGCGCCAAGCTTAACGAAGGCGAGCTTGCCGACGCCATCGAAACGGTACGCGGCGTCGGCTACAGGCTGCGCGCTGCATGAGGCTGCTTCCGCGAAGCGCCGCGAACCGAATCGCGCTGATTGGTTTCCTTGTCTATGCCTTGGCGACCCTCGTTCTCGGGGGTGCGGTGCTCCTTGCCAGTCACGCCGCCTTTTCGCGCCAGATAGACGCAAACATCGAACAGGCTTCCGATGCTCTGCAGGTGGAATATCGCGGCGACGGCCTGAACGGTGTCATCGAGGCCATCTCGCAGCAGCGCGGACCCGGTCCGATCTCTCTGGGAACCGCGCTGTTCGAGCCAGGCGGTCGGCGGATCGCCGGCAATCTCGTGACTTCCATGCCCGAGCCGGGATGGCAGAGAATCACGTTTATCGATCCCGCCGAGGGACCCGATCCGGCACGCGCCAAGGTCAGCGTCTTGCCAGGCGGATACCGGATGGTCGTTGCTGCCGATCTGGAATCTTTGGAGGCGATTGATCGGACCATCCTCGGCATGTTCAGCTTGGCGTTTGCTGCGCTGCTGACTTTCGGAATTCTGGGTGCCTTTGCGCTCGCCGCCTATCTCAGGCGCAGGCTGCACGGGATCGAAGCAACCGCCGTGGCGATCACCAGCGGAGACCTTGGCCAGCGCGCCAGGGTCGGCGAGGCAGACGACGAGTTCGATCGCGTAGCGATTTCACTCAATGTTATGCTCGACCGCATCGCTGGACTGATTGCCAATTTGCGGCAGGTGACCGGCGATCTGGCGCACGACCTGCGTACCCCGCTGGCGCGCCTGCGCAACCAGCTCGAGACAATGCGGCACCCCGTCAGCGAAGACGACCGGATTGGCTCGCTCGACCGCGCGGCCGAGCAGGCCGACGACGTGCTGACGTTGTTCGACGCGATCCTGCGGATCTCGGAGCTCGAAGAAGGCGGTCTTCATCGCGCATTTTCGCCGATCGACCTCTCGGCACTGGTGGCCGACATTGGCGATTCGCATCTGGCGCTGGCGGAAGATCGCAATCATTTCCTTCGCCTCGCCGTCGATGGCGGCATCGCGGTCGAGGGCGACCGTGAATTGATTGCCCAAGCCGTAATCAATCTGATTGAAAATGCGCTGCGCCATACCCCCGACGGATCGACCATCGAACTGGGCGTCCGGCGCGATGGCGACAATCCGGTCGTCATGGTTCGCGATGACGGTCCAGGCATTGCCGAAGGTGACCGAACCCGCGTCCAGGACAGGTTTGTGCGTCTGGAGCGCGCGCGCTCGACACCAGGGCACGGCCTCGGCCTCAGTCTGGTGCGGGCAATCGCCGATATCCACCGCGCCGAACTGGTGCTTGGCGACGCCAGTCCCGGGCTAGTGGTCGAACTGCGCTTTCCGGGAGCACCGGCGTGAAAATCCTGCGATCGATATGTCTGGGGTCAATTTGTCTGTCGCTTGTTCTGGGCGCGAGCGCCTGCACACACTATGTCCCGCGCCCGGTCGATCTTTCTGCCATCGCCGCACAAAGGGAACGCCGCACGCTCGACCTCGGGCAAGCCGCCACCACTTGCCGGAGACTGGCTCCCAAGGCCGAATGCAACCCAGCGCGGCTTGATCGGGCGATGCTCTATGCCGCGATGTTCGACACCAATCCGGCGATTGCGGCGGCGCGGCAGCATGTGCTGAGCGCAGTCGCCGCCGCGCGCAGCGCGAAGCAGGCACCGGGCCCCAAGCTGACCCTCACCACGGAATATGCCGGGGCCGCGCCCGATCCCTCGCCCTGGTTACTCGGAGCATCGAGCGAGATTCCGCTCGACATCGGCGGCGCGCGCGCGGTGCGGATCGGTAGCGCCGAACTTACCGTGGTCACCGCTCGCTATGATCTGGCCGAGACTGTCTGGTCGGCGCGCATGACCCTGGTTCGGGGTCTTGCCCAATTCCTTGTGGCCGACCGCCAGAATGTCACCGCCAGCGAACTTGTCGCCATACAGGAACGCCGGTTCGCAGCGATGGATCGCCGCGTCAACGCAGGCGAGGCTTCGCGCGCGGAACTCGAGAGGGTCAGGGCCGACCTCGCCGACGCGCGGCATCGCAATGCCGATGCCGATGCGCGCCGCGAGGCAGGATTGGTGGCGATCGCCAACGCCGTCGGGGTATCGCCCACCGCGCTGGCCGGAGCGGCTTTTGCGTGGGACGCGTTCGAGGTGCCACAGGATGTCACGCGCGTCAGCGCGGACGAACGCAGGGCGGCGCTCTTGGCCCGGGCCGATCTGCTCAAGTCGATGGTCGCCTATGACCAGGCCGAACTCGACCTGCGCGGCGAAGTGGCAAAACAGTATCCCACAATCACGGTGGGGCCAGGGTTCACCTGGGAACGCGGGCTGGTGAAGATCCCGTTCAACCTCGGCCTGTCGCTGCCGCCATTCGACCTCAATCGCAAGGCCATCGCCGCGGCCACCGCCCGGCGGAGCGAAGCCGCGGCGAAGCTGGAGGCCGACTATGCAGCGGCAATTGGCGCGGTCGATAGCACACTAGCCGAAGCAGGCGCGGCCCAACGCGCGCTCGATGAATTCAGGAGGCTGGACCTGCCAATCGCCGCGCGTCTGGCGGCTCAAGCCGACCGCGAACTGGCGGCGGGATCGCTCGATCGGGCCGACTGGGGCGCCGCCCAGGCAGGCCGACTGACGACGCGGCTTCTCGAACTCGATGCGCTGGCCCGCGCGCTTACCGCCGACCTGGCACTGGAAGGCGCTCTGCGTCGCCCGCTGTCGGGACCGGAACTGATGATTGGAAGGGGTGAACAATGAGCCGATGGCGATCAGCGGCATGGGCGGGAATGGGTGCGGCGGCCATGGCGCTCGGCCTCTATGGCGCGGGGGCGATCAAGCATTCCGATGCAGCGCAAACGGCGAGTGCCGAGGATGCCGATGCCCCAACGGACAAGGATGCCGCACCGGCGAAGAATGAGCCGGTGACCGACCCGGCTGCGCTCGCAAGACTGGGCGTGAAGACTGCGGCGGTTACTACAACTGTCGCCAGTCAGATGGTGGATGGGTTCGCGCGCGGCCTCGATGTCGGACCGCTTGCGGCCATCGTCGCCGAGGCCGAGGCCGCGCGCGCGGCGGCTGCGGCATCGCAAGCGGAGGCCTCACGCCTCGAAACACTTTACCGTCAGGACGTGAGCGCATCGCGGCGATCGGTCGAAGCCGCCCGTGCGCTGGCGCTGGCGGATGCCGCCCGCACCCGGCTCGCCGAGCAACGCGTCGGGCTGGAATTTGGCTCCGGGCTGTCGCGGCTCGGGTCTGGTGCCATCCGTCAACTGGTCAGCGAAATTGCCGCTGGTCGCGCGGCGCTCGTCCGGATCGATATTCCTGGGGCAATGCTGGCGCCAGGAACCGTCGTCGAAATCGGCGAACCAGGGTCAGCTTTGACCGTGCGCGTATTGGGTGCGGCGGCCGCTGCCGATGCCAGGCTGCAAAGCGCCGGTGTACTCGCCATCGTTCGTGGGCCGCTGGCACGGCAGGCGCAGGCCGGTCGGATCGTGCCTGCGCGCGCCGCGACCGGCGTCGCCAGTTCGGGCTTGCTTGTTCCCCGCGAGGCAATCGTCCGCTTCCAAGGCCGGATGTGGGTGTTCCGCCAGAACGGCAAAGCGTTCGAGCGGATCGCGCTCGACGATCCGCAGAGCATACCGCAAGGGTGGATCGTCCGGGGCGGACTCAAGGCGGGAGACGTCATCGCCGTCTCCGGCGCAACCGGATTGCTGGCGCTCGATGCCGGCGGTGCTGTTGCCGAAGCCGAGGGAGACTAAGCGATGTTGGCCAGGCTGATTCGCTGGTGCATCGCCAATGCGCGCATGGTCATCGTCGCCGCCGCGATCTTCGCGATCTACGGCATTTCCGTAGTCGATCGTGCGCGCTACGATGTGTTTCCCGAGTTCGTTCCGGCCCAGGTCACGGTCCAGACCGAAGCTCCGGGTCTGGTAGCCGAGCAGGTCGAGGCGCTGGTCACCCGCCCGATCGAGAATGCCATCAACGGGGCAAACGGCGTTGAGAGTGTCAGCTCGGAATCGGCACAGGGGCTTTCGGTGATCCGCGTGGTCTTCACCGAAGGCTCAGAACCCTTGCGCGCGCGCCAGATAATTGCCGAGGCGCTGGGCGGCGTCTCGGGTAAGCTACCCAGCGGCGTATCGCCGCCCGCGCTGTCGCCGCTGACCTCTTCGACAATGGACCTCCTCAAGATCGGGCTGACCAGCGACAAGCTTGACCAGCGCCAGCTTCGCGCGCTGGCCGACTGGACCATACGGCCAAGGCTGCTGGCTACCAAAGGCGTCGCAGGCGCAGTGGTCTATGGTGCCGCCCCATCGCGCTACGAGGTCCGAATCAAGCCATCGCAGCTTGTCGCGCGCAACATCTCGCTCGCCGAGGTCAATTCCGCGATTGCCGCACTGACCACGGTTCGCGGCGGCGGCTTTGCCGAGACGGCCAACCAGCGCATTCTGATTCAGCCGGACAATGGCACGATCGACGCCGCCAAGCTCGGAGCGGCACTGGTGCCGAGCGGCAATGGCACGGCGGTGGCGCTGCGCGAAGTGGCAGATGTCGTGCTCGTGCCCGCACCGCAGTTCGGCGATGCCTTGATCATGGGCAAGCCGGGTGTGCTCATTTCCATGTCGAGCCAATACGGGGCCAATACCCTTGAGGCCAGCCGCGCCGTCGCAGCGACGCTGGAGGAACTCAAGCCGACGCTCGATGCCCAGGGCATCAAGCTCTACCCGGCGCTGCACCGGCCCGCCAACTTCATCGAAGTTGCCCTGGCGGGCATGTCGAAGGATCTGATCGTCGGCGCACTGATGATTGCGTTCGTGCTGTTCGCCTTCCTGCGCGACCTGCGCACGGCGCTGATTGCGTTTCTCTCGATCCCCCTGTCTCTACTGGCCGCGCTGATCGTGCTCGACAAGCTGGGGGGGACGATCAACACCATGACGCTCGGCGGATTGACCGTCTCGCTGGGCGTGGTGGTCGACGATGCGGTCGTGGGCGTCGAAAACATAGTTCGCCGATTGCGCGGCGCGGGCGGCGAAGATCGCGCCGCAATCATTGCCAATGCCACCGTCGAGGTCCGCGCGCCCGTAGTCTATGCCACCTATCTGCTTGCTTTCACCATCGCGCCGATCCTGTTCCTGACCGGACTGCAAGGCGCATTCTTCTCGCCACTCGCGCTCTCGTTCCTGCTTGCGGTCCTCGCCTCGCTGGTGGTTGCCCTGACAGTGACGCCGGCGCTGGCCGTGCTGCTTCTCGGTAGGATGACGCCGCACGAGGAACCGCGCGCATTGACGCGGGCGAAGGCCTGGCATCGTTCGCAGCTGGAACGGCTGTGCGATCGGCCGCAGGCTGTGATCGGAGCGACAATCGTCACCAGCCTCATCGGCGCGCTGGGCCTTATGGCGTTCGGCGGCGAGCTGCTCCCGGCGTTCCGCGAGGGTCACTATGTTCTCAAGGTCAATGGCCCCGTCGGAGCCTCGATGGGGTGGATGCGTGACAACGGTGCGCGCCTGTCGCGGGATTTACTTGCCATTCCCGAGGTGGCNCGTCGAACTCAAGCCTGACGGTGCTGGCGGCGAAGATCGCGCGCAGGCCGAAATCCGCAAGGTTCTGGTCCGCTATCCGGCTATCCAGAGCGCGACGCTGACTTTCCTTGGCGACCGCATCGGCGAATCGCTCTCCGGCGAGACCGCCCAGCTAGCCATCAATGTCTATGGCTCGGACCTCGATGTGCTTGACCGGATCGCAGGCGACGTCGCGCGGGTGGTGAAAGCGGTTCCCGATGCTGCGGATGTTCAGGTCAAGTCGCCGCCCGGCACGCCGCTCCTGTCGATCGCACTCGATCCGGCCCGCATGGCGGTGCATGGCGTGACGCCAACGGATGCCAACGATGCTATCGAGATCGCCTTCCAGGGTCATGTCGCCGGGGAAGTGGCCGACCCCGACCGGACAACCGACGTGGCGGTGGTTCTTCCGCCCGAACTGCGCCAGGACCCCGAGAGCGTAGCGGCGATGCTGGTGCGCGCCAGCGACGGTTCCTCGGTCCGCCTTGGTGACATTGCAACGCTGTCATTGGGCGAAGGACGCGCTTCGATCGCCCGCGCTGGCGGACAGCGGCGCCAGGTCGTCACGATCAATCCGACGCGATCCGATGTCGCCGGTTTCGAGCGCGATGCGCGTGCTGCGATTGCCGCCAAGGTCAAGCTGCCGCCCGGCGTATCGCTGTCGTTTACCGGCGTGGCGGCGGGTCAGGCTGCGGCGACCCGCCAGATTGCGCTCAATGTCGCGGTGGCCGCCATCGCGATTGTCGGCCTGCTGATCCTTGCCTTCGGCGGCGCTAGAGCGGCAGCGCTGATCCTTGCCGGAACGCCGTTCGCGCTGGTGGGTGGTGTCATCGCGATGGCGCTGACTGGCGGGGTTCTCTCACTCGGGGCACTGGTGGGTTTCGTCACGCTGTTCGGCATTGCCGCGCGCAATGCGATCCTGCTGGTCGCCCATGTCGATCACCTCGTAGAGGAGGAAGGACAGTCGTTCGATCGGGCGACCGTGATGCGGGCCGCCGAGGAACGGGTCACGCCGATCTTGATGACGGCACTCGTTACTGCCCTCGGCCTGTTGCCGTTGGCGATCGAGGCGGGACAAGCAGGCCGTGAAGTGCAAGGGCCCATGGCCGCGGTCATCCTCGGCGGACTCGTGACCTCGACCGTCATGAGCCTGATGCTGCTGCCAGCGCTGATCTTGAGGTATCGTCATGCTCGGGGGGAGGAGCAAACGAACTGATCGGCAACACCTGCAGCTGCGCAATCCCCATCGACCGGATGAATCTCGATACGGCAAATCAGGTCTTGGACGCTGCACAGAGCGGGGGAGAATCTCTCAAACCCGAACCTTACGCGAAGCGTCGCTTCCCAAGAACGTGGTCGCAGGCGTCAACGCGCTTGCGATGTCACAGCCTCGACGCTGATTTTCGCTACTCGGGAGGAATCAGCGGTTCGCAAATACGCATTGAAATAGGCAAGGCGAAACCTTCGGGTCATGAACTCGCCCCACGGCGCATCGGTGGTCGCAACTACATTGCCGGCCCCATCCGAGCCAACGACATGAAGGTGGCCCGGTACCGGACCGGCATAGCCATTTGTCCTGCGCACGTCGCCGCCGACCAGAATACCGTCGGGCTTTTGGCGAGCAGCCGCACGGACTACGGCAATATCGGAATTCGATACTAGGGCGATGGGGCCGAGAAATCTTGGGCCTATGGCGCATCCGGTGATAGCCAGAACGAGCAACAGAGCCGGCAAGCAATACGCAGCTGCGAAAAATTGCCTCATCGCCAGCTAGTAGCAGATCGAGCGTAAATCGCTAAGCATGAACTTGACGGCATGACCAATCTCGATTGCTTATCGCCGTCGTCCACGTTCACTGGGTGGTCGAATGGGTTTGAGCAATTCAACTCGACTTTGATTGACCTCTATCCTCCGGGCATGTTGCGCTGCAGCCAACTTCGGGCGTTGCATTCATGCCCCGATGCTTGTTGAAGAATGTGCGTACATCGCTGGAAAACGCCCGGTCGTCAGCTTGTCTGATGGTCTGGGCTGCACCGGGAATTTGCTCGCAGGCACGGCGGTTTCTTGCCAGGGGAATGGGCCGACGGCGATCAACGGCGGCAATTGATCCTGGTCCCGCGCGACGGCGAAGGCTTGTTCGTTGGTGCGGCGATCTGCGTTCGCAATCTTTCAAGAGAGATCCCCCCAGCTTCCGATCGCAATAATATCGACGGAATTTGTGGAAGAGGGCATACCTGACCCGTCAGCCGGTCATGGCGAGGTCGCTATAGATCGTGCAGCACGACGCGGCACCGCCAACGCAGGTATCCGCGCACCGTGCCGCCATCACGGCCAATGCCCGTTCCAGCGATTTCAGTTCGGCTATGCGGTCGCGCAAATTCGCGCGATGGTCATTGATGAGCGCGAGTGCTTCATCGCATTCGGCTGTCGCGGTGCTTACCGCGATTAACGCGATGATGTCCTTGATCGCCATTCCGAAATCGCGGCACCGCCGGATCAGTTTGAGCTGCTCGACCGTGGCACGGGTATAGAGGCGGTGGCCGCTGGCGGTGCGGTTCACGGCCCGGAGAAGGCCGATCTCTTCGTAGTAGCGCACGGTCGGAACGGTGCAGCCCGCCGCCCGTGCCGCGCGCCCGGTGGTGAGTTCCGCTGGCAAAAGACAACCTCCAGATTTCGCTTGAAGCTCAAGTTACTTGAGGTCGTATAGCCGCGTCCTTCAACGGAAACCATGAAGGAATGGCACAGTGAACTACAAGGTTGTAATCGGGCTGGGACTGGCCTGCGCCGCATGTTGCGCGATCCCGTTACTAGGTCTGGGTGGCCTGACTCTCGGTGGCGCGGGCCTCGCCGGCTGGTTGGGCGCATCCGTTGACCGGATTGTCTGCAACGGCGGCCCGCTGCTCGTTGTTGTCGGCGTTGGCTTCTATTTCTGGCAGCGAAGCCGTAGGCAGAAATGCGCCGCCTGCCCGGCAGACAGAAGCTGCGGGTGCAAGGCCGGCAGCGACTAGCTACAACGGAGCAGCCCTTGAAACTGTTGGCGATCTACCTGACGGCGGCGATTGCCGAAATTGGCGGCTGCTTCTCCTTTTGGGCGTGGCTGAGGCTGGACCGCTCCCCGCTCTGGCTCATCCCCGGCATGGCGTCCCTAGCGCTGTTTGCATGGCTGCTGACGTTGAGCGAAGCCAATGCGGCGGGCCGGGCCTACGCCATTTACGGCGGTGTTTACATTGCTTCGTCGCTAATCTGGTTGTGGGCGGTAGAGCATGTTCGCCCCGATCGCTGGGATCTGATCGGGGCTTCGATCTGTTTGATTGGTGCGTCGATAATCTTTGCCGCGCCACGATAATGTGAAACCTCGACGATTTTAACCAATTGCACTGCTATGTAGTGCCTGACCGCTTCAAACGCCTGCTGACACATCAAATCAGCCAGTCATTCGCCAAGGCGACCAGCAGAAGAACCCCAAGGGCGCCGCGATAAAGGACGAACGGCCATGCGGAGAAGCGTTCGAGAACGCGCATCAGCGCCCAGATTGCCGCGAACGCCGAAATCGAAGCAACGACGAGGCCGAGCGCCAGGACAGACCAACCGTACATGTCGAGGTTTGCCTTGTGCAGTTCCCACAATTCCTTCGATCCGGCGAGGGTAATAGCCGGAATCCCCAGCAGGAATGAAAAACGCGCCGCCTCTTCACGTCCGAAGCCAAGCGCCAGTGCCGCTGTCAGGGTTGACCCGGAGCGCGAGACACCGGGTATGAGCGCTCCCACCTGCGCAAGCCCGATTAGCAGCGCATCGAGCAGCGCCGCATTCTCAACTCTACGGCGGTGGCGTGCCAGGATTTCGGTGAGAGCCATCAGCATTGCCATCGCGACGCAAGCCCAGCCAATCACCGGCAAGGCACGAAATGGCGAGTGGCAGGCATTGAGGCTATCCGACAGAAGAACGCCCGCCAGCATGATCGGAAGCGTGGCGAGCGCGATCCAGATCGCCATGCGCAGATCGGGATCGGCGAACTGGCGGCGGCCAATTGCCGACACGGAACCGACCGCGAGGCGACGCACATCCTGCCAAAAATAGCTGATAACGGCGGCGAGCGCAGCGAGCTGCATCGCGGCCGAAAAGGCCGAGCCGGGATCCCGCCACCCCAACAGGGCCGGGACGATACGCATATGGGCTGTCGAGGAGATCGGCAGCAGTTCGGTGATGCCCTGCACCACCCCCAATATTGCGACCTTGGCGTAGCCTAGTGTCACGAAGCCGGTATCGATACCGGTAGCACAAGGCCCAGTCATGTCAGAGCTGTTCCGCTGTCTCAGGTGGCCAAGCCGGGAGCGGTGCGACAGTTCGCATTATTGACGGACCAGCCTGAGGCCATTGCCGACGACAAGAATGCTGGCTCCCATGTCGGCGAACACTGCCATCCACATGGTTCCGTAGCCGACCATCGTCAGTCCCAGAAAGACCGCCTTGATGCCGAGCGCCAAGGTGATGTTCTGGATCAGCACCGTCCGGGTCGTGCGCGACAGCTGCACAAAGCGGGCGATCTTGCCCAGATCGTCGTCCATCAAGGCAACGTCAGCGGTCTCTATGGCCGTATCCGAACCGGCTGCACCCATCGCAAAACCGATATCGGCGCGCGCGAGCGCAGGCGCGTCGTTGATGCCGTCCCCGACCATGCCGACAAACCGGCCCTCGCGGATATAGCCCTCGATCGCGTGGAGCTTGTCCTCCGGAAGCTGATCGCCGAGCGCCTCGTCGATCCCGACCTGCTGAGCGATTGCGGCAGCGGTTCGCGCGTTATCGCCGGTGAGCATGACCGCCCTGATTCCAAGGTCGTGCAATGACTGAATGGCGATGCGGCTGCTGTCCTTGATCGTGTCGGCGACGGCGAATAGAATCAGCGGCCGCTTTCCGTCGGTCAGAACGATGACTGTCTTGCCCTGCTGCTCCAGCGCAACCAGCTGCGCTTCAATCCCTGGTGAACAGACACCGGTCTCGTGGATCAACCGGTGGTTGCCGAGCAGATACTCCACTCCGTCGACCGTGCCTTTGACGCCGCGACCCGCCAGGGCGGCAAAGCCGGTCACGTCAAGTAGCGCCATGCCGGTCTTGCGGCCGGCTTCAGCAATCGCAAACGAGACTGGATGGTCGGAACGCGCGGCCAGGCTCGTGGCAATGCTAAGGCTGTCGACGCCGTCCACCTGTTCGAGTTGCATCGTGTCGGTCAGCGCCGGCTTGCCGTGGGTGATGGTCCCCGTCTTGTCGACGGCGAGCAGAGCGAGCTTGTGGCCTTGTTCAAGATAGACGCCGCCCTTGATCAGGATGCCGTGACGCGCTGCCGCCGCCAGACCGCTGACAATCGTGACCGGTGTGGAGATCACCAGCGCGCAGGGACAGGCTATGACCAGCAGGACCAGCGCCTTGTACACCCAGTCATGCCAGCTTGCGCCAAGCGTAAGGGGCGGAACGATGGCGATTGCCACCGCGAACAGAAAAACGACGGGCGTATATATCCGTGCGAACCCATCGACGAAGCGCTGCGTCGGAGCCCGCGCGCCTTGTGCGGATTCGACGGCCTGGATGATCCGCGAGAGCGTCGAATGCCCGGTGTCGGCGGTGACCGCATATTCGAATGACCCGGACTCGTTCAGGGTGCCCGCGAACACCGGATCGCCTGGCACCTTTTCGACGGGCATGCTCTCCCCGGTAATCGCCGCCTGGTTGACGGTCGAATGGCCGCTGGCAACAGTGCCATCGAGCGCGACGCGCTGGCCGGGTTTGATCCGAACGACATCGCCGATGCCGACATCGACGGCGGGCCGATCGATCCAGGAACCGTCCGGCTGCCGCACAGTGGCATGCTCGGGCGCAAGCTGAACCAGACTGCGAATGGCATTGCGGGCACGATCGAGCGATTGCGCCTCGATCAGTTCGGCAATCGAGAACAGGACCATGACCATGGCGGCTTCGGGCCACTGCCGCAGCACCAGCGCGCCCGTTACCGCAATGCTCATCAGCGCATTGATGTTGAGATTGCCGTTCCGGAGCGCGATCCAGCCCCTTCGGTAGGTATCGATCCCGCTGACCGCGATCGCCGACAAGGCCAGAAGTGCCGCCGCCCATTCGGGCAATCCAGCCCAATGGATAATTTCGGCAATCAGCGCAGCGCAGCCGCCAAGGGCCAGCGGCCACCACGGTTTGGCCGCCTCCGGGCTGTCCGGCGCCTTATCGGCCGCGCCATCGACATTCTCGGAATCCATACCGAGTTCGCGGATTGCAGCCTGAATTGCCGGGAGCGCGTCGGCCACGTGAACGACGGACAGCACCCGCTGCATCAGGTTGAAGTCGAGCGAGTGAACCTCTTCCATTCCGCCCAGCTTCTTGCGGATGAGTGCTTCCTCGGTCGGACAATCCATCTGTGCGATCCGGAGCCGGGTAAGACGGCTGCCGTTCGGCACGGCCGCGGCCACACCATTTGGAAGTGGGACGGCTAAATCCGGTGCCGGCGTTGTTTCACAGCAATGGTCAGCCATGGCCTGCTTTCCCGTTCACGCTGTCGCCGACTTGCTTGCCAGTCTGCCATTGTACCAGGCACCCACGGCCACGACCGCCACGGTCAACAGCTGTGCCCCCACCGACTCCCAGGTCGGGAACAGGCCCAGCACCGGAATGCGCGGGATCTGGGCAAGCGGTGCGATGTCGATCATCCCGGCTTCCTGCAGGGCGGCGACACCCTTGCCCGCCAGCACGACCGCAAGAACGGCTATGAGCGCGGAGCTATATTTGAAGAACTCGCTGACCGGAAGTTTGGCGCTGAAGCGCAGCATCACCCAGGCTATGACCCCAAGCAGGAAAACGGCGGAGCCCGCGCCGGCGAGAATGACGGCCCCGTTCCCCTGCGCAGTGAGCGCGGCATAGAACAGGATCGTCTCGAACACTTCGCGGTAAACGACGATGAAGGCGAGGCCGAACAGAAACCAGGCCGAACTGCGCGACAAGGCTTTGCCCAGCGTCTCGTTGATATAGCGCTGCCATTCACCTGCCTGCGACTTACCGTGCATCCAGATGCCGACGGACAGCAATACGACGGCTGCGAACAAGGAGCCGAACCCTTCGGTCAGTTCCCGGCTCGCGCCGCTGACGCCAATGAAGAAGGTGGCGACGGCCCAGGTGACGCCGCCGGCCGCCAGCGCAGCCACCCATCCGCCATGAACATGACGAACCATTTCGCCGCGATCGGCCTTTCGCAGGAACGCGATCATCGCAACGACAATCAGCAGCGCCTCCAGGCCTTCGCGCAGGAGGATCGTGAAGGCACCAATGAAGGTGGATGCCGTGCTGGATGCGCCGGGCGACAGAACTTCTTCGGCATCGCTGAACAGCGTATCGAGGACGGCGACCTGATCCTTGATGGCGGCAACAGGCTCACCGCGACCGATCATCGCGCGCAGATTGCCCATCTCGGCTTCGATCCTGCCCATCAATGTCGCATCGCGCGCCGCCAGAGCAGGTTCGACCGGCTCGAATCCGTCGAGATAGGCGGAAAGCGCCAGCTTCTTGGCCCCTTCCCGGTCGCCTGCTTCATAGGCTGCAAGGCTCGCCTGCAACTTGTCATGGGCCAGGCTCAGCGATCCAGCCCTGACTTCCGTCACGGCTTCGGGATGCGCGCGCAAATAGGCCAGGACCTTCTCGGCCTTGTCCTGCCCGATCTCCCGCCCAAGCGCCGCCGGGGTCAAGCCCGCAAGCGCGGCCAGGTTGGGAATTCGGCTCCTCAAGGCAGCATCGGTCTTCCAAAGCCGTTCCCCATCGTCGCTGTCCGCAAATGCAAACCGGCTGACATAGAAGGCCAATGCCCAGCGGTCCTGAGAGGGCAATTCCGAAAAGCTGCGCATCGCGGTGCCGCCCAGCCCCTGACCGATCACCTGATACAAGGCGAATGGACTGCGTTCGCGGGCGCGGCCTGCGTCGCGGAAGGCGACTGGTGGAGGATTGAGCTTGGCGGCATCGGGGCCGTGGCCATCGCCGTTGAGACCATGACAGCCCGCGCAATTCTGGGCGTAGAGCCCCGCCCCGCGCGCCAGGTCGGGAGCTTTGTTAGGGGCAAGCGGAACGGGATAGGCGCCAAGCAGATGGCCGGCCAGCGTCCGTGCTGCCTTGGCGACATCGTCGGGCGCGGCCTTCGCGGCAACCATTGCCCGGAACGCCTTGGCTTCAGCAACGAGCGAGGCACGATTGGTGGACGCTGGAAGTGCGGTAATCTTGGTTTCGACCGCCGCCGAAAACTCGGTCATCTCCGCATATTCCTGGGCGCTCTTGACCTGTCCGTCGGTAACCGCACCCCGGTAATCGACCGCGACATAATCGAGCAGCCGCCACGCCGTCTGCACATCGTCGTCGCTCGCACCGGCTAGAGCCGGCGTTGCCAATCCAAGGACCATTGCCAGAAAGGCCAGTACGGCCAGAAGTCTGCCGATCGCTGCAACAGCCAGATTTTTCGCGGAATTCTGTGATTCGGGATTGGTCATGGACTCCCGATACAACCTCCAGTTACTGTAGGAGCAAGCAGTTTCTTGCGAATCAATCGCAACATGGAGTTTGGAAATGGCAGAGGCGGCGCATTTGGCGATCGGCGACCTGGCCCGGCAGACCGGAACCAAGGTCAATACGATCCGCTTCTATGAAGAGAGTGGATTGCTGCCCCAGGCGGAGCGCACGGCGTCGGGACGGCGCGTCTATCGTGACGCCGATACGAAGCGATTGGCATTCATTCGCCAGAGCCGGAACCTGGGCTTCCCACTCGATGCCGTGCGCGAACTGCTCACCCTGGCCGACGATGCAAACCAGCCCTGCGAAGCGATTGACCGGATTGCACGCGTCCATCTGGCGGAAATTGATCGCAAGATTGCCGATCTCTCGGCGCTACGCACCGAGCTCGACCGCGTCATCGGCTCCTGCAGCCACGGGACGGTCGCCGATTGCAAGATCATCGAAACGCTTGCCCCGCGCACCCATGAATAGGATTCCCAGAACCGTCTGGGCACTCGGCATTGTCAGCCTGTTCATGGACCTGTCGTCCGAGATCATCCACGCACTGCTGCCGCTGTTCCTCACGACGACCCTCGGTGTAAGCGTCGCCATGGTAGGGCTGATCGATGGAATCGCGGAGGCGACCGCCTCGATCAGCAAGGTGTTCTCTGGCTATGTGTCGGACCGGTTCGGGCGGCGCAAGCCGCTGATCCTGCTGGGCTATGGGCTCGGCGCCTTGAGCAAGCCACTGTTCGCCCTGGCTGGTTCCGCGCCAGTGGTGCTTGGCGCACGGTTTGCAGACAGGATCGGCAAGGGTTTGCGCGGCGCCCCGCGCGATGCGCTGGTTGCCGATGTCACGCCGCAAGCCATTCGCGGGCGGGCCTTCGGACTGCGCCAGTCGCTCGATACGGTCGGGGCCTTCGCCGGCCCGCTTTTGGCCATGGTTCTGATGGCGGCTTTTGCCGACGACATGCGCCAGGTGTTCTGGATTGCCGTCATTCCGGCAATTCTTGCCGTGCTGTGCGTGATCTTTGGCGTCGAAGAGCCTCGCAATCATGAACAGCAAAGCCCGACACGGCCGCCGATCGCGTTCGCCGATCTCAAGCGGCTTGACCGCCCATTCTGGATTGTAGTGGCGATCGGCGTGGTATTCGCGCTTGCCCGGTTCAGCGAAGCCTTTCTCATCCTCAGGGCGTCCGGCGAGGGCTTGCCGCTGACCTTTGCGCCTGCCGTGCTCGTCATCATGAATGTGGTCTATGCTCTCGGCGCCTACCCCGCCGGGATCGCCTCCGACAAATATCCCGCGCACTTGCTGCTGGCGTGGGGCCTGGCATCCCTGATCCTCGCCGATCTTGCCCTGGCACTGTGGCCCGGACTGGTCGGTGCATTCACCGGGATCGCGTTCTGGGGGTTGCACATGGCCTTGACCCAGGGGCTGATGGCAAAGCTCGTCGCCGATCGAGCGCCGAGTGAACTGCGCGGTTCGGCGTTCGGCCTGTTCAACCTTTCGAGCGGCGTGGCCATGCTTGCAGCGAGTGTCCTTGCAGGATTGTTTTGGGACGTGGCTGGCGCGCGCTCGACGTTCCTGGCAGGCGCTGCCTTCGCGACGATTGCCGCATTCGCGCTTCTGCTGAGCAGACCGAAGCCCGGCAAGAAGCTGCGGCAGTCTCCCGGCACCTAATCCTTGCATCAAAGCCATGGCACGGTGGCGGCAATTTGATCGCCGTCAATGCATGTTCCTCCAGCTTCCGTAAGGCACGAATGTGTGAAGGACCGCCAAATTCGGTGAGTCCTGGCCGAGGAGGCAATATCATGCCTCGAGTTGGAAAGATTGGCCGGATCGGCCTTGCGATTGCCACGGGTTCGGCGCTTCTGGCGAGCGTTGCCATTGCCCAGACGGCCCCTGCGACAGGTCCGTGCCCCATGGCCCCTGGGATGATGGGGCCAATGATGGGACCTGGTATGATGGGAGGCGGCATGATGCCCATGATGGGTGGTGGCATGATGCCGATGATGGGTGGCGGCATGATGGGCTGGTATGGTCAGCCGCAAGCTAATCTCAACCTATCGGTCGACGATGTCAGGGGCTCCGTGGAGCGCTCGATTGCGATGATGGGCAATCCGCGTCTCAAGCCCGGCCGGATCGTGGCGACCAACGACGACACGATTACCGCCGAGATCGTGACGGTGGACAAGGAAGCGCTTGTGCAGCGGTTCGCGGTCAACCGCCACACCGGTTACTGGCAGCAAGTGCCATGACGTGGGCGAACGGCGCCTGCCAGAATGCGGGCTGGGGGAACTGGATGATGTTTCACGGCATCTTCTCCCTGCTGCTGTTTCTGTTGGCGATTGCCGGAATCGTCGCCCTCTTCCGCCTGGGTTTGAAACCTCGCCCGAATGCCGGGGACGCTGGCACCAAACCAGGATTCGATGTGCTCGAACGGCGCTACGCCGGCGGAGAAATCGATCGGGAAGAATATCTGCAGAAGAAAGCCGATCTCGGGGGCTAGGCATTTTGGGGCTCTGGTGATCGTAATGGTCGCCGATTTCCTGTCGAGCACACCCTGAATGGTGAGCAGTAGGGAGAACACGATGAGCTATTATTTCGCCACGACGCTGGAGACGAATTTCGAGAGTGCGCTGCGACGCGCGACCGAGGCGCTGAAACTGCAAGGCTTCGGCATCATCACCCAGATCGACGTCAGGGAGACTTTCAAGAACAAGATCGGCGTCGATTTTCGAGATTATCGCATCCTTGGTGCCTGCAATCCGCAATTGGCGCATGAGGCGCTCCAGATCGAGGATAAGGTTGGGACAATGCTGCCATGCAACGTCGTCGTTCAGGATCTCGGTAGCGGCAAGGTCGAAATCGCGGCGATCGATCCGGTCGCCTCGATGATGGCCATCGGCAATCCGACGCTTAAGCTCGCCGCCGAACAGGTGCGTGAGAGGCTGAAGAGGGCGATTGAAAGTCTCTGAGCCAGCGGTTCGTTCAAGCCACTCGCCGTCGCCTGGAGACGCCTGCGCGGACAGCTACAGGACACGGTTGCGCAGCGTCATGTCAGTGGAGCGAACGAGCTCGGAGAGAAATCCCAAATGGGTCCGAACTTAACTGTCGAATCTCACAGAATCTCGACCGCGCCAGTAGCCCCATTCGAGCAATGTTCCCGGTCTAGAGTTTGATGGGACCCAACACCTTTGCCGCACGTTTGCGCCGAATTGGCCAACGCATGAACAACAGCACCGTACCTGCCAGCCCAAAGAGCAAACCGCCGATGGCAAATGCCAACATCCACGGCGTATTGAAATTCTCGTGGTTCTTCCAGTCCATGATGTGGAGGCTCCAGAAGAAGTCGTATAGTCGCCATGTCTCGGTGCGAACGGCAGTGATCCGCCCAGTATCAGCGGCAACAAAAACGCTGGTCCGGTCCGGGTCGGCAAATGCGACTCGCCATGCGGGCAGCGCCGCGCGGTATTCAGGGCTTTCTTCGGTAACGCGGCTGGCCGCTGAGCCTGGCTTTTGAGCCGATTTCCATGCGCTTTCGGCAATCCGTGTTGCTGTCGCGGCATCGATCGGCGGCAACGGCTTGCCATCGGTTGCATCGTAAAGCCGGATGCCCCGCGTCGTCGTCACTTCTGCGACCGGATTGTTGTCGAGCACGCGCCAGGTCACGGCTACAACCGGAGCTCCGGCTTGCGCGAGGACTTTGTCAGGCGAGATCAGGTGGAGTCCTGAGGGAATCGGTGGGTCCGCCTCTCGGCTTACCAGATGTTCACCGCGCACCTTGTCGATTGGCAGGAAGCTCATCAGCGCTCCGCTGGCAAACCAGATAAGCAGTTGTGCGCCGATGAACAGCGCCAGCCATTTGTGTACACGGCTAGCGAACAGATGCAGGCGGTGGCGGCGGGAGCTCAGAACCAGGTCCTTATGCCTACGACCAGGCTGGTTGACTCAACCCGATCGCCGCGAGCGCGAGCAAAACGGGCGCTGTCGCCGACTTTCCGCTCCCAGGACACGCCAATATAAGGCGCAAACTCGCGCTTGATCTCGTAACGCAAACGGAGCCCGAGTTCGGCATCGGAAAGGCCCGAGCCGATGCCGTTGGCCGGGACGTTCTGGGCAGCAAAGTTGAGTTCGGCCCGTGGTTGCAGAATCAGTTTCTGGGTGATGCGTTGGTCGTAATAGCCTTCGAGCCGTCCGAGCAGATCGCCCTTGTCGGAGAGGAACAGTGCTCCCTCGACCTCGAACCAGTAGGGAGCGATCCCTTCGATGCCGATCGTCGCGTAGGTGCGCGCCGGTCCTGGCCTGAAGTCCTGTCGGACACCGGCCTGCAAATTGAACCACGGATCTATCGCGCGCGAGTAGAGCGCCTGAACCTCGGCGCTTTCGATACCGCCGCGAAATTCGCCCTCGCCCTCTGACTTGACGACAAGACGATCGATGTCGCCTCCAAACCAGCCTTCGCCATCCCAGCGATAGGCATCCTTGCCCTTCTGCACGCGGAATTCGGCCAGATTGAAGGAGACGCTATAGGCGGGCATTCCGCCATTTTCATGCCTCAGCATTTTGCGCGGTCCGGCCATCTGGCCCGCACCGAACACCGCATCGGCGGCGTGATCTGCAGGCGGAGGCGGGGCGGGCGCATCGCCGACCTCGCTGTCCGGCGTCTCCATGCCCGGCATTCCGGTCATCCCCGACATTTCATGGTCCGCATGCGGGTCGGCTCCGCCGGGTGAACTGGGTGTTGCCATCTCCATGCCGGGCATCAACGACATGCTGGGTTCGGATGCAGGTGTTGTTCCTGGTGCGGGCGCTGCCGGAGACATGTCCATGCCCGGCATGGTATCTGCGCTTGCCGCCGGCTTGGGAACGGGCCCTGGCGCGGGCGCAGCCGGTCTTGCCCGCCTTGGCGTGGCAGCTCGCTTCCTCGGTGCGGGTTTAGGCTTCACCGCCGGCCTGCGGCTGAGGACAGGCTTTGGCTTGGCCACAGGCCTGGCGGGCATCTGCATTCCCGGCATGTTCATGTCCATCTGAGCGGCAGCAGGTGACGCAATGGCAATGGCGGCGGCGCTGGCGAGGAGGAATTTCATGCCGCATCCTCGTCTTTGCGCACCGTTACGACGCGAAACATCCCTGCCATCATGTGATGCAGCATGTGGCAGTGGAACGCCCAGTCACCGAGTGCGTCGGCAGTCAGGTCGAACGACACCTTGCCGCCGGGCAGAACATTGACCGTATGCTTGACCGGATGACGACCGGGATCGCCTGTCACCACTTCGAAGAAATGTCCGTGAATGTGGATAGGGTGCGGCATCATCGTGTCGTTGATGAGATTGACGCGCACGCGCTCGTTATAGCGGAAGGGTATGGGATCGACGCCGTCGCTGAATTTCACGCCGTCGAACGACCACATATAGCGTTCCATATTCGCGGTCAGGTGCAGGTCCATCTCACGCGAAGGCTTGCGGGTGTCGGTGTTGGGTGTGAGCGACTTGAGATCGCGATAGGTCAGGACGCGGTGTTCGGCCGTCTCGAGACCGGTCGGACGTTCGCCGGTGCGGTCCGTCGGCATCGGCGCGAGTGTCGCCACGCCCGGCCCCATCTTGACCTGGGGCGCGACCGACGGATCGCGCATCTTCATCGATCCCCCGCTCATGTCCATACCGGCCATGGCGCCACCGCCCGGCATATCCATTCCAGGCATCGGCTCCTTCGCTGGAGCAGCCGACCCGTGTCCGGAGTGTCCCCCGCCACCAGACATGTCCATATCGCCCATTCCCATGTCCTTCATGGTCAGGAGCGGACGTTCGCGGAGGGGAGGCACCGCCGCGACCATGCCTGGGCGCGGAGCAAGCGTGGCGCGGCACTGGCCCGATCGGTCGATGGCCTCCGCAATCAGTCCATAGGCTGTGTCGGTTGCTGGCGGCATCTTGACGATTACATCATAGGTCTCGGCAATGGCGATCTGGAACTCATCGGTCTCGACCGGAACCACGTTCTGGCCATCGGCCGCTACCACGGTCATCGGCAATCCGGGGATCCGGACGTTGAAATTGGTCATCGCCGACGCGTTGATGATGCGCAGTCGCACCCGTTCGCCAGGAATGAACAGACCGGTCCAGTTCTCCTGGCTGCCGTGCCCGTTGATCAAATAGGTGTAGATAGAGCCCGACACATCGGAAATGTCGGTCGGATCCATCCGCATCCCGGCCCACATTGTGCGCTCCGCGGCGGACTGGTCCTTGCCGGCCAGCAAGCTGGCCAGCGTCTGCTTCTGCATGTTGAAGTAGCCGCCCATCGCCTTCAGCTTCCGCATCTGCTCCATCGGATGCATGAAACTCCAGTCGGACAGCACGACAACATGCTCGCGCTCGTAAGCGACGGGTTCGGGCCCGGCCGGATCGATGACGATCGCGCCATATTGACCCATCGCCTCCTGCATCCCGGAATGGCTGTGATACCAATAGGTGCCCGATTGCTTGACCTCGAACTCATAATTGTAGGTTTCACCCGGCTTGATTCCGGGGAAGCTCACGCCCGGGACCCCATCCATCTGGAAGGGAAGCAGAACTCCGTGCCAATGGATCGAGGAGTCTTCCTGGAGGGTATTGGTAACGGCGAGCCGTACCCGCTGGCCTTCCTTCAGGCGAATGATCGGTCCAGGCAGGGTTCCGTTTATGGTGACGGCATGACCTTCTTTGCCGCCGACGGTGAAAGGTGAGTGTCCGATTGTGAGCGCGATGCTCTCGCCGCTCAGCACCTCGGATCCCGAACCGATTCCCATCGTGCCGCTACGTGCCCAGGCGGGCAGCGCTGCCGACAAGGCAATTCCCCCGCACCCCCAGGCAGCGGAACGGATCAGGGTGCGTCGATCGAGGGAGATTGATGGCATAGGGGTTACCGGGTGAAGTTGGAGACTGTCAGAGCCTCATACGCAGCGCCGGACCTTGCCCCTCAAAAACTAGTCGCCGAGCATCGCCTTCAATTTAGTGCGGGCGCGGTAGAGCCTAGTTTCGATGGTCTTCTCGCTGACCGCAAGCACTTCGGCCGCTTCGGCCTGACTGAGACCATCGACCGTTCTCAGCACCAGGGCTTCGCGTAACCGCGCGGGCAACCGTGCCATGGCGCCGGTCACACGCGCCAGTTCGGCCCGGTGGGCGGCTTGCACATCGGCAGGAACCGCATCGCCCGCCACATCGAACGCCTCTTCCAGGGGTGCTGCACGGGTGAAAAAGGAACGGACCCTTCGCCGCCGCGCCCAATCGCGGCATTTGTTGAGCGCGATCTGTCTGACCCAAACCGAAAACGGGCGCTCGTGATCGTAGCGCGCGAGGGATGCAAAGGCCGCGACGAAGGTTTCCTGGGTAATGTCGAGCGCCTCGTGCGGATCGCTGGTGGTCGCGCGAACCAAACGGAACACGGGTTCGCGGTGCCGCGCGAGCAACTCGCGATAGGCATCTTGCCTGCCGCCAAGCGCCAGCGCCGCGAGTTCCGCGTCGCTGCCATCGGATAGCTGCAAACTCACCGTGCTTCTGGAGTCAGGGCCCTGGTAACGGTCCTGTCGAATTTTGCCGCCTGATCGGGCCTGAGCACGGCGCGCATGGCGAATAGATGCTCGAGCGTTTCCTTCTGCATCTCGCCCATGACCATGTGCGTGTGATCGATCGCGGCAGTCACTTCGGGGCCGTAACCGTGTTCAGCCTGCATCGCGTCGGCAAGGTGGGCGTTCGCCGCGCGCATCTCGAGTTCGAGCGCCTTTCGGCGTGTCGCAAAGCGCTGCTCTATTGCCTCGATCTTCGCGTGCTGCGCTGCATCGAGGCTCAGTTCCTTGTGCAGCAGGGCATGCAGCTCGGTTTCGGTCTGCTTTTCCGGTGCAAGGAGCGCGCGGCCCGCATAGGTGCCGCCCATCGCCGCCGCAAAGGCGACAAGCGCGATCAGTACCAGGCGCTTGCCCCAACTCATGGATGGACATCCAGCAGGGTTGAGGGGGCCAGGGGATTGTCGGGCGCAAATGGCGACATCGGCTGCGCGATGGCCGGCTCGCCGCCGGAGAGGCCGCCACCCGCAAAGCCCACGACCAGCGCAAGGGCCAGGGCGAAGCCCATCAAGCGCGGTGATGCTGCCGCCTCTCGCCGGCTGCGCGCAAGGCCAGCAAATACGGCGTCGTCGATCTCGGCCAGCCCGGATGGGACCGGCAATGCGCCCAGGCGGTAAAGCGCCTGATCAATATCGGGCACGAGCAATCTCCCTATGTACTGGCTCCCTATACGCGGGGGCAGGCGCGATCCCTCAGGAAAATCCTCGTGAGAAAATTCCAAGGGGCCGCGCGGTGGGCTGCGTATTTCCCGATAACACGCAGACCCAAGGAGATTGTAGATGCGCATCCCCCGTTTTGCCCTCGCCGTCGCAGCGCTGGGCCTCGCCGCCCCACAGATCGCTGCCGCGCACACCCAGCTCGTAGCGTCGAGCCCCGCAGCCAATGCCACGGTCGCCGCGCCGACCAAGATCGAACTGCGCTTCAACGAGGCGGTCATCGGTGCCACCGCGCGCGCCACGATCGCGATGACCGGGATGCCCGGCATGGCCAGCCATGCGCCGATGGCGATTACCGGCTTCGCCGCGCAGATGGGCAAGGACCGCAAGTCGATGACGCTGCTGCTGAGGCGTCCGCTGACGGCCGGCACCTATCAGGTGTCCTGGACCGCCGCGGGCACGGATACCCATCGCATGAGCGGCACTTTCAGCTTCACCGTGCGCTAAGGCCCATGGACAACCTGCCCGTCATCGTCATCCGGTTCGCGCTTTACGCCGACCTGATGGCGCTGGCGGGCATGGTTGCGTTCTCGCTCTACGCCCTTTCAGCCCAGGAGCGGACCTCGGCCATTCTACGCCTGTCCAGACCCGCGATTGTCCTTTCGTTGATTGGGCTGATGCTGTCCGGTTTGGGCATGCTTGCGCTCGCCGCCTCGATGACGGGTTCGAGCCTCTGGGCGCTCGACGGCGAAGTCCTGCGCGAGATCATCGGCGAGAGCGCGATTGGCACGGCCTGGATCGTTCGTATGGTGGCGATGGCCATTGCCGTGCTGGCCGCCAGTGCGCTCGATCGCCGTCCGTCCGCGGCGCGCGTTGCCCTGCTCACATCGAGCGCACTTGCTATCGCCACGCTAGTCTGGACCGGCCACGCCGGGGCGACCGAAGGCTGGACCGGAACCATCCACCGGCTAAGCGACATCATCCACATGCTGGCGGCTGCGGTCTGGATCGGCGGCATTGCTGCCTTTTCGTGGATGCTGTTCCGGCCATTCGGGCGACAGACCAGCGAGCGGTTGTCAGTGGCACACCGGGCGCTTGAGCAGTTTTCGCACGTAGGCACGCTCGCGGTAGGACTGATCGTCGCAACCGGCTTGATCAACAGCCTGATCTTGCTGGGATTGCCCAGTCCATCCCGATTGCTCGCATCACTCTACGGGCAGTTGCTGCTCGCCAAGCTTGGCCTGTTCACTGCGATGCTGGCGCTAGCCGGTGCGAACCGCTGGCGGCTCACGCCTGCACTTGGTGCTGTGATTGGTACTGCCGATCCAGCTCCGGCCATTCGCGATCTCAGACGAAGCCTGATCCTGGAGTGCGCGGCGGCGCTGGCGATCCTCGCATTGGTCGCCTGGCTTGGAACCCTGGAGCCGCCAGGCACGGCAGGATGACACAATGCTTTTGCGCAAACGCATGTTGATGAACGTCAATGACGTTTCGGAATGATGCAAATAGGTCTTTCAGATTTCAACGGGTGGAGAAGTTCCATGTCAGACCAACCGAAAATGAAACTTGGTGTAGTCCGTGTAGCTGTAGCCGGCGCAATCACCGCAGCGGTCTTCTTTGCGCTGTGCTGGTTGGGCGCGCTTCTTCCCATCGGCCCTGCATCGCACATGTATCTCAATTTGTTCACCAGCGAACCGGGTGCATCGGTGACTGCGCTCTTCCAGGGCATCTGCTGGTCGATCGCTTTCGGATTGATTGCGGGCGGCCTCTTTGCGCTCGTTTACAATGCGTTGTCGTCGCTCGACAGCAAGTGATTAAAATCAGGATGATTGATGCGACGGGCGGCAGAACAGACTGTTTCCGATTCTAAGTTTCGCTGCTTGACCCTGACATGATGTCAAGGTTTATGAAATGGCGACTGAAGGAAAACATTGCATGGCCGAGTCGCATCACGATCACATCCACGGCGCCCGCTCGGAAACCTCGATGCCGGGAACGGTAACAGATCCCGTTTGCGGAATGAGCGTCGATCCCAGCGCCACGCCGCATGTCGCGACCCATGCCGGCGCGCATCACTACTTCTGCAGCGCGGGCTGTCTCGCTAAGTTCAACGCCGATCCGGAACGCTATGCGGGCGATGCACCGCCGGTCGCCGATCCGGTGCCCGAAGGTGCAATCTGGACCTGCCCGATGCATCCCGAGGTTCAGAGACCGGGTCCGGGAACCTGCCCGATCTGCGGCATGGCGCTTGAGCCGATGACCCCGACGCTCAGCGATGGCCCTTCCCCGGAATATGCCGACATGAAGCGGCGCTTCATTGTCGGGCTCGTCCTCAGCCTGCCGGTGGTCGCACTCGAAATGGGCGGGCACTTGCTGGGCCTCAATCGTCTGATCGGCCAGCAGATGTCTAACTGGCTGCAAATGGTGCTCGCGACGCCGGTCGTCCTCTGGGCTGGCTGGCCGTTTTTCGAACGCGGCTGGGCCTCGCTGAAGAGCCGCCACCTCAACATGTTCACGCTGATCGCGATGGGAACGGGCGTGGCCTGGATCTACAGCATGGTGGCCGCGCTTCTGCCGGGAGTGTTCCCGATGGCGTTCCGGACCGCACACGGCGCGGTCCCTGCCTATTTCGAGGCAGCGGCGGTGATCACCGTGCTGGTTCTGCTCGGCCAATTGTTCGAACTGCGCGCCCGCGAGACGACCAGCGGCGCGATCCGGGCCTTGCTCGATCTCTCACCCAAACTCGCCCGCCGGGTCCGTGCCGACGGATCGGATGAGGAAGTCACGCTCGACGAAGTGCTGGTCGGCGATACGCTGCGGGTCCGGCCCGGCGAGAAGGTACCGGTTGACGGCGTGGTTCTCGATGGCCGCGGCACGGTCGATGAATCGATGGTGACCGGCGAGTCCATGCCCGTAACCAAGGAAGCAAAGTCGAAGCTGATCGGCGGCACGATCAACCAGACCGGCGGTCTGGTCATGCGCGCCGAGAAGATCGGGCGCGACACCATGCTCTCGCGCATCGTCCAGATGGTCGCAGAGGCGCAGCGCAGCCGCGCGCCAATCCAGCGGCTTGCCGATACGGTTTCGGGGTGGTTCGTACCGGCAGTGATCGCGGTCGCGGTGCTGACCTTCATCGTCTGGTCGCTCGTCGGTCCGTCGCCGGCAATGGGCTATGGCCTGATTGCAGCGGTCGCGGTGCTGATTATCGCCTGCCCCTGTGCCCTGGGTCTTGCGACCCCGATGTCGATCATGGTCGGTGTAGGACGCGGTGCGCAGGCGGGGATTCTTATCAAGAATGCGGAAAGCCTCGAGCGCATGGAAAAGGTCGATACGCTTGTTGTCGACAAGACCGGCACGCTCACTCAGGGCAAACCCGCTGTGGTCGCGATCGAACCTGCAGAAGGGTTCGACGCGGGCGAAGTGCTGCGCCTTGCCGCCAGTCTCGAACGCAGCAGCGAGCATCCCCTGGCTCTCGCCATCGTCAGGGCGGCCGAGGAGAAGAGACTCGTCATCAGCGAGCCGAGCGAGGTCGATCAGCCGGTTGGAAAAGGGATCACCGGCTCGATCGACGGCCGCCGTATTATTGCCGGCAATGCCCGTTTTATGGACGAACAGAATATCCCGACCGCCGAACTGAGCGAGCGGGCCGACCGTCTGCGCAGCGAAGGTGCAACCGCGATCTTCCTGGGCATCGACGGCAAGATTGCCGGGGCCATCGGCATCGCCGATCCGGTCAAGGAAACAACGCCTGCCGCGCTTCGGGCGCTCAGTGGGGCCGGCATCCATGTCATCATGTTGACCGGGGACAATCATGTCACCGCAGAGGCAATCGCCCGCCGGTTGGGCATCACCGATATCGAGGCCGATGTGCTGCCCGATCAGAAGAGCGAGATCGTGAAGCGACTGCGCGAGCAAGGCAGGATTGTCGCCATGGCCGGCGACGGAGTCAACGACGCGCCAGCCCTTGCTGCCGCTGACGTAGGCATCGCCATGGGCTCGGGAACCGATGTCGCGATCGAAAGCGCCGGGATCACGCTGCTCAAAGGCGATCTCACCGGCATTGCCCGCGCCCGGTGTCTCAGCCGGGCAACCATGAGCAACATCAGGCAGAACCTGTTCTTTGCCTTTGCCTACAATGTCGCGGGCATACCGGTGGCCGCGGGCGCGCTCTATCCGCTGTTCGGTCTCATGCTCTCGCCGATCATCGCAGCGGCGGCGATGGCGCTGTCCTCGGTCAGCGTGATCGGCAATTCGCTGCGCTTAAGGAGGATCGAATTATGAACTTCTCCAGCAAACGGGCCTGGCTTCTGGCGGCGGTGTCGGCCGCGCTGATCGCAGTTTATCTGATCTATCCGGAACACCGCCAGCATCTGTTCGGCCTGATGCCCTATGCCTTCCTCTTCGCCTGCCCGCTGCTGCACTTCTTCCACGGCGGCCATCAACACGGCCATCGCCATCAACCCGACGAGCAACATCCATGAACATCGGACAGGTCTCGAAGGCGACAGGTGTGTCGCTGCGGATGATCCGCCATTACGAGGGCATCGGTCTGATGCCGCCGCCCGACCGGCGCGACAACGGCTATCGGGATTATCCGCCCCGTTCGATCGAGCGCCTGCGCTTTATCGCCAATGCCCGCGACCTTGGCTTCTCGGTCGATGAGATATCCGCGCTCCTGAGCCTGTGGGACGACCGGACGAGGGCCAGCAGCGAGGTCAAGGCCATCGCGCTCGATCATGCCAGGGATCTTGCCCGCAAGGCAGCGGCATTGGAAGCGATGCGGCGCACTTTGCTCGAACTGGTCGAGGGGTGCAGCGGTGATGCAAGGCCTGATTGTCCAATACTTGCCGGGCTTGCGGCAGAACCTGTAGGCAAGTCTGTAACCGACAATACCCGTGTGCCGAATTGACTGTTAAGTTATCTACTGCAAAGAGGATTTGATGAAGCGCTGGTTTTCCTTGCTGCTGCTCATGGGAGCACTGCTGGGCCTCATGGGCCAGGAAACTGCTTTTGCGCGTGTCATGCCCATGGAGAAGGCCGAACAGACGGTGGCCGCTGCCCAAGCAAGCGCGGGCCAGATGAGCGCTGACTGTGCCGAAATGATGGGTCTCGCAAAGCAGACGACGCAGCCCGACAAGCCGTGCCAAGGCATGACGCCAGACTGTGTCGCAAAGATGGGCTGTGCAGTTGCCGTTGCGCTGGTCCCTCCGCTTTCGAGCACCATTCCGTCCGTATATCGCCCATCTACGCCGCGACAGGTGCCTGTCGCAGCGCTTGTCGGGCGTGAAACCAGTCCGGAACCGCATCCACCCGCACGCCTTGGCTGAACCCCAGCGGCGCACTCGCGAACACGTGTTCGCTGTGCGTCACCTCGCAGTTCAATCAAGGATTTTCGACATGAAAACGATTCTGACGCTCGCCGCGGTTGCGGCAGCTCTCGCCACCTCCAGCCTTGCCCAGGCCAGTGACCGCAATGGCGGCCATTGGGAATGGCAGTCCCGGCCAATCCCAGGACCGAACAAGTCCAACCTGCCGCAGCAGGCTCGCGTCTGGGTCAGGGACAGCGGCACGACTGTGGCGGAATGCAACTGCGCCATGATGAAGATGAGCGCGGCCGATTGCATGATGGACATGCCCGGTAAGCCCAAGGCTCCATCGGCCGGCTAAGGCGATTGCCTGGCCGATAACGAAAAGCAAACTGGCCGGGCGCGTGTCGCCGGCGAGGTGTTTCCAAGCTTCGCCGGCGCACGTTTGCCTCAGACTGCTTTCCCGTTTCCGTCCGGGCGCTGCCGCTCAGGAGAGCTCCATGCGAATATTCTATCTCGCGCCGCTGCTCGCGGCGATCCCGGTCGCTGCATTGGCCGAACCGATGACTTTCGATGCCGCGCTTCAGCGCGCGGCAGCCAATGCGCCGTCGCTCCAGGCGAGCGAGGCGGGAGTCGAAGCGAAGCGCTCGACGGCGATTGCGGCTGGCCGGCTGCCCGATCCGACACTGTCGGTGGGCGTAGACAATTTCCCGGTCTCGGGGCCCCCTGCTTTCACCTTGAACGGTGACAGCATGACGATGGCGCGAGTCGGGATCGAGCAGGCGTTTCCTAATCCGGCCAAGCGCCGTGCCCAGCGTGGACGGGCGCAGGCCGATATCGGGGTGGCCGAAGCCGATCTGGCGGTCGAAGCACAGAATGTGCGGCTCGAGACCGCGCTGGCCTGGATCGATCTCTATTATGCCAAGCGGCGGCTCGCGCAGCTGGAGCGGCTCGACGAGAGCCTTGGCGATCTTCAAGCAACCGTTTCGGCAAGGTTGGCATCGGGCTCGGCCCGACCCAGCCAGGCACTTGAGCCCGAGCAGTTGCGCGCAGCCGTCAAGGACCGGCGCAGCGAACTCGAAGCCGACGTTGCCAAGGCGCAGGCGCGGCTGGCGCGTCTCACCGGCGATCCGGATGCCGATGTATCCGGCGAGCCGCCGGTTCTCGAAGTGGACGGAACCGCATTGCGGGCACATGTCGCCTCGCTGCCCCGGTTGCGGGCGCTCGATGCCCAGGCCCGCGCTGCTGACGCCGATGTTTCACTGGCCCGCGCCGACAAGCGCCCCGACTGGCGGGTCGGTACATCCTACGGTCGCCGCGATCCGGCCTATGGCGATATGGTTTCGGTCACGCTCAGCATCGACCTGCCGTTCTTCGCCAAACGCCGACAGGACCCCCTGATCGCGGCGCGCGAAAGCGAGGCAAGCCGTGCGCGGCTGATGCGCGATGCGGGTGAGCGCGACGTTCTGACCGCGCTCGACAGCGACCTGGCCGATCATGCCATGCACCACCAGCGGCTGATGAATGCACGGCAAACCCTCGTTCCGCTGGCCAAGCGGCGGGCCGAACTCGACATGGCGAGTTACGCCGCAGGCAAGCTCGATCTCGGCAGCGCGCTGCTCTCGACGCTGGCCGAGGCCGAGGCCGAAGTCGATGCGCTGTCACGCGAGGCCGACGTCGCGCGCGATGCGATCCGGATCAACTACACCTATGGGGAGATGCGGCCATGAGCATGGACGTGACAACGGCCGCGCGCTGGCGCGCCGGAATACTGGCGGCGGTGCTGATCGCAGGCGGTGGCGGGTACTGGCTCGGGCAGCGCGGCGGACCTGCCGCCGAAGCAGGTTCAGGTCAGTCGGGACGGAAAATCCTCTACTATTACGACCCGATGGTGCCGCAGGAGCATTACGACAATCCCGGTGCGCTCTCTTCGATGGGGATGAAGACTCAACCCAAGTACGCCGATGACGGTGCAGTTGCAGGCGCCGCGCCGGGGGTGACGATCGATCCCGCTGCGATGCAGAACCTCGGCGTCCGCATTGTCCCGGCCCAAATGGGCAGCCTCGCCGGGACGCTCAACGTCACCGGCAGCATCGACTTCAACCAGCGCGATGTCGCGATCATTCAGGCGCGGTCGGGTGGCTTCGTTTCCCGCGTCTATGCCCGCGCTCCCGGAGACGTGATCCGCGCGGGCGCACCGATCGCGGATGTGCAATTGCCCGAATGGGGCGGCGCGCAGACCGAGTTTCTTGCGGTCAGGCGGCTGGGCAGGCCCGATCTCACCGCTGCGGCGCGTCAGCGACTTAAGCTGCTGGGCATGTCCGATGGCTTGATTGCCAGCGTTGAACGCTCAGGACGAACCAACGGGACCGTAACCATCACCTCGCCGATTTCCGGGGTAATTCAGACGCTCGATGCGCGCGCCGGGGTGACACTGGCGCAAGGAGAGACTCTGGCGCAAGTGACGGGCACCGGCACGGTGTGGCTCAATGCCGCAGTTCCCGAGGCTCAGGCTGGCGGCGTCCGCGTTGGCCAGAACGCAAGCGCGAGCCTCACTGCCTTCCCCGGAGAGACGTTCGGCGGGCGGATCATCGCGATCCTTCCTGCCGCACAAGCCGATAGCCGGACAATCACGGTCAGGATCGAACTCTCCAACCGTGGCGGACGGCTCCGTCCCGGCATGTTTGCGCAGGTTGCGCTTGGCGGTGCGGGCGGGATCGCGCTGCTGGTTCCGAGCGAAGCGGTAATCCGCACGGGGACGCGCACGATTGTCATGCTCGCCACCGGCAATGGTCGCTATCAGCCTGCCGAAGTCCGCACCGGCCGCGAAGGTGGCGGACAGACCGAGATCCTCGAAGGCTTGGCCGTCGGCGAGAAGGTCGTCGCCTCGGGGCAATTCCTGCTCGATTCCGAAGCGAGCCTGACCGGGATTCCCGCCCGCAAGCTGGGGTCCGCGAAATGATCGCATGGATCATCCGGGCCTCGGTCAAGGCACGCGCCCTTGTTGTGGTCACTGCTCTTCTTCTGACGCTCGTCGGCATCGCGGCGGTACGGACAACGCCGGTCGATGCGCTGCCCGACCTGTCGGATGTGCAGGTCATTATCCGCACCACCTATCCCGGCCAGGCGCCGCAGATTGTCGAAAACCAGGTCACTTATCCGCTCACCACGACGATGCTCTCGGTTCCCGGCGCGCGGGTGGTGCGCGGTTATTCCTTCGTCGGCGACAGCTTCGTCTATGTGTTGTTCGAGGACGGCACCGACCTCTATTGGGCGCGCAGCCGCGTGCTCGAATACCTCAGCCAGGTGCAGGGAAAACTGCCGCCGGGCGCGACTGCCTCGCTAGGCCCAGATGCGACCGGCGTGGGCTGGATTTACGAATATGCGCTGGTCGACAAGACCGGGCATCACGATCTGGCTCAGCTGCGCAGCATCCAGGACTGGTTCCTGCGCTATGAGTTGAAGTCCGTCCCCGGCGTGGCCGAAGTCGCCAGCATCGGCGGCATGGTCAAACAGTACCAGGTCGTGGTCGATCCACAGAAACTCGCCTCTTACGGCGTGACCGCGAACGATGTCAGCGACGCCCTCAAGCGCTCCAACCAGGAAACCGGCGGCGGTGTTGTCGAAATGGCTGAGGCCGAATATATCGTCCGCGCCACGGGTTATCTCAAAACCCTGGATGATTTCCGCGCCGTCCCGATCCGCACGTCGGCAGGCGGTATCCCTGTCACGCTCGGCGACATTGCCACGGTGCAGGTCGGTCCGGACATGCGGCGCGGCATTGCCGAACTCAATGGCGAGGGCGAAGTCGCGGGCGGCGTGATCGTCATGCGCCAGGGAAAGAATGCCCGCGAAGTGATCGAAGGCGTCCGCACCAAGCTCTCAGAACTGAAGGCCAGCTTGCCGCCCGGTGTCGAGGTCGTCACAACCTATGATCGCTCGGGTTTGATTGATCGCGCGGTCGATAATCTGACCGGCAAGCTGTTCGAGGAATTCCTGATCGTTGCGCTCGTCTGCGGACTGTTCCTCTGGCACGCCCGCTCGGCGCTGGTGGCGATCCTGACGCTTCCGCTCGGCATCCTGCTCGCCTTCATCGTCATGCGGGTTCAGGGGCTCAACGCCAACATTCTGTCATTGGGCGGCATTGCCATCGCCATCGGTGCGATGGTCGATGCGGCGGTGGTGATGATCGAGAACGCCCACAAGCATCTCGAGCGCTGGGCGCATGACCATCCCGACGAAAAGCTGACCGTCGAAGTGCGCTGGCGCGTCATCACCGATGCCGCCGCCGAAGTCGGCCCGGCGCTGTTTCTCAGCCTGCTCATCATCACCTTCTCGTTCATCCCGATCTTCTCCCTGCAGGGCCAGGAAGGGCGGCTGTTCGCGCCACTCGCCTTCACCAAGACCTACGCAATGGCGGGTGCAGCCTTGCTGTCGATCACGCTGATTCCGGTGCTGATGGGCTGGCTGATCCGGGGGCGCATCCCGAGCGAGGACAGCAACCCGATCAACCGTTTTCTCACGCGCATTTACCGCCCGGCGCTCGATTGGGTGTTGGCACGGCCCAAACAGGCGTTGCTGATCGCGGGGCTGGTCTTCGCCTCGAGCCTCTGGCCGATCAGCCAGACCGGCGGCGAGTTCATGCCGCAGATGAACGAGGGAGACCTGCTCTACATGCCCTCGGCACTGCCGGGGATTTCGACGGCGAAAGCGTCAATGCTGCTTCAACAGACGGACCGGCTAATCAAAACCGTTCCCGAAGTCGAAAGCGTGTTCGGCAAAGCAGGGCGCGCCGACAGTGCAACCGATCCGGCTCCGCTTGAAATGTTCGAGACCACCATCCGCTTCAAGCCGAAAAGCCAATGGCGGAGTGGCATGACCCAGGCCAAGCTGATCGACGAGCTGGACAAGACCGTCAAAGTCCCCGGCCTCGCCAATTTCTGGATACCGCCGATCCGCAACCGGATCGACATGCTCGCAACGGGGATCAAGAGCCCGGTCGGCATCAAGGTATCGGGCGCGAACCTCGACGATATCGACCGCACCGCGCGGGAGATCGAGGCGGTGGCCAAAACCGTCCCTGGGATTACCTCGGCGCTCGCCGAACGACTCTCGGGCGGCCGCTATGTCGACGTCTCGATCAATCGCGCCGCTGCTGCGCGCTATGGCCTCAACGTCGCCGATGTGCAGGCGGTGGTGTCCGGAGCCATCGGCGGGGAAGCGGTGGGGCAAACGGTCGAAGGCCTTGCCCGCTACCCGATCAGCGTTCGCTACCCCCGCGAAATCCGCGACAGCGTGGATGACATCGTCAACCTGCCCGTGCTGACGCCCTCGCGCCAGCAAATCACGCTGGGAACGGTTGCCGATGTCGCCATCCACAGTGGCCCGCCGATGCTGCGCAGCGAGAATGGCCGCCCTGCCACCTGGGTCTATATCGACGGGCGGGGCCGCGCGCTGACCGAGATCGTCGGCGATCTGCAAAAGGCGGTGGCGCAAAAGGTGAAACTGCCGCCCGGAATCAGCGTGGCTTACACTGGCCAGTTCGAGTTCCTCGAACGGGCAACGCAGCGGTTGAAGATCGTCGTGCCAGCAACCCTGCTGATCATCTTTGCGCTGCTCTACGCGACCTTCCGCCGCTGGGATGAAGCCGCGCTGATCATGGCGACGCTGCCATTCGCACTCACCGGCGGGGTCTGGCTGCTCTACCTGCTGGGGTTCAACCAGTCGGTCGCCACCGGCGTCGGGTTCATCGCGCTGGCAGGCGTGTCGGCGGAGTTCGGCGTGGTCATGCTGATCTACCTCAAATCGGCGCTGGCCGAGAACGGTGATGTCGAAGCTGCCGTTCGCGCCGGCGCATTGCTCCGCGTCCGGCCAAAGGCGATGACGGTGGCGGTGATCCTCGCGGGCTTGTTCCCGATCCTCGTCGGCACCGGCACCGGCTCCGAAGTGATGAGCCGGATCGCCGCCCCGATGGTCGGCGGAATGCTCACCGCGCCGCTGCTTTCGATGCTTATCATCCCCGCCGCCTACCTGCTGATGCGGCGGCGCACCCAAGCTCAACACCAAGGAGAAACGATATGAAGAAAACCATGATGATTGCCGCGCTTCTAGCGCTGCCGGTCGGCCTGTCCGGTTGCGGCAAGAAGGCCGAGACACCGAAAGCCGAAGCGCCCAAGGCCGAAGCGAGCACTGGCGCCATGCCGGGGATGGAGATGCCCGTTGGATCGAAAATGGGCAAAGGCAGCGGGACCGTGACTGCCATCGACGCCGCGGCGGGCAAGATCACTCTCGATCACGGCGCGATTCCCGCCGTCGATTGGCCTGCGATGAAAATGGGCTTTTCGGCCAAGCCCGAACTGCTCAAGGGCGTGGCCGTTGGCGACAAGGTCGATTTTGACGTGACCGTGACCGGAAGCGCCGGGGAAGTCACGGCGATCAAGAAGCAATAGTGAGCGCGTGAAGCGTGGCGATCGCTACCGCTGCCCCGGCTTGTGCCGGGGCAGCGGTTGTCAGGATCTGTTGGCAGCGAGAAAAGCCCGACACGTCACAACTGCTGGCCAGGCCTGAAGTCACTAACCCGACGCGACCGCATGGATCCATTCGTCGATTTCGGATTCAACCCACACCGCGCATTTTGCGCCCAGTGACCGTGATTTCGGAAACCTGCCCTCGCTCATGCGTTGGTAGATCGCGGAGCGCTTCAAGCCTACGCGGCGCATGACCTCCGGCAGGCGCAGCAAACGCTGGTGGGTGCCATGCTCGAACATCCCATTGTCTGGCATGGTGGTCATGGGATCATTCTCCGACAGTGGCGGGGTACCGCGGCCCGCCGATCGCGTCACCGCGCCGGTTGAGATCGGCGATGTGCTGGGTGAGTGTCCGTGCGAGCAATTTGGCAGTGCCATGCGCCCATCTAGGGCGCAGTTCATCGATGTCCTCGCCCAGTTGTTCGACGATCTCGAGCGGTGCGCGTTTGAAAAACTCGCCCAGGAATTGGGCCGGTCCGGTTCCGGATCGGGCGAGTGCGAATTCCTCCCCGACCAGCAGGAGAAGCAACAGGGTCTCCTCACCGGCAAAATCGGATGCCTCGAGGATCATGACGGCTTCGTCGAGAGTGACAGGCCGCTCGCCGATCAGCGAGCGGCGCAGGCTGTCACGCTTGATTCCGGCGACTCGCGCTATCTCGGAGTACGATTTGCCACTTTCCTTGACGGCGCGCTCGATCAGCCGCGTGACGCGCACCGGAAGGTCGTTGTGTGAAGTGGTCACGCCAGGCCTCGACTCGAAAGGTTGAGCCTCAAGCTATCCTGCGCAATCCATCTGTAGGAAAGCGAAAAGAACAAACAAAGAACTTATAGGAATTCCATAACGAGACACGAATCACCGTCTGCGCTGCGACGCGCCACGTCGGCGCATTTCTGAGCAGCCATTGCGCATCGGTTCGCAAAACCCGCGCAAACACGCCGCTCTTCCGCGCAGAAGGCCGATGCAAACATTTCAGGTCGGCGATTTCTCGCAAATTCTTGGCTGAGGAAAGTCTTCCCCATTTCCTACAGCAGAACTTCTCCGCACTCAGAACATACAGCGAACGAACGCTGCGACACTCAAGCGGAGAACACGTCCATGAATGCCCCTGCCCTTCCCTCGTTCGGCGGAAACCGCCTCGGCAAGATCGCCAGCCTCGCCCTGCCGATCGCCGTCGCGGCGCTTGCCGCCAGCGCGGCCTATGCCGGCGCCGACACGACCTTCACCCCTGCCCTGCAGAAGTTCACCGACTTCCTCGAAGGCTCGGGCGGCAAGATCATCACTGTGCTCAGCCTCGCGGGCGGCCTCATCGGCCTCGCCTCGGGCCGCTTCACCCTCGCGCAGATCGCGGTCCCGGTCGGGGTCGGCATCGGCGTCGGGACCGGCGTGCCGATCGTCACCTCGGTGGTCACCGCGGTCATCTGACCGGCACACGGCGGGAGGGCGCGTCATCATGAGCGACAGGTACATCGTGCCCAAGCGGCTCGACGATCCGGAACTGATCGGCTTCTGGACCCTCGACGAGTTCGCCGGGATGATCGTCCCCTTCACCTGGGGGATCCTTGGGCAGCATGTCTTTATCGGCATAGCTCTCGCCGCTGCCTCCTGGTTTGCGCTTCGCAAGGCCAAGGCAGGCCGCAGTTGGGCCTGGGTAATCCATGCCGCCTACTGGCACCTGCCCGCAGGTCTCACAGGCCTCAAGATGACGCCGCCCTCCCATTGCCGGCTGCTCGCCGGCTGAGGGGAGACAGAACCATGCTTGTCCAGATTTCCCATGAGCGCAGCCAGGCACTGCTGAGGCAACGCAACCTGTTCGCGCTGTCGAGCGCGGGGCTCGCGATTGCCTTGGTCATTGCCGGCGGTCTCGCCGCGACCCGCAACCGCGAAGTCGTGCTGGTCCCGACCACCCGCGCGCCGCTCACTATCTCCAGTGCCGGTGTTTCGGCGCAATACATGGAGTTCGTCACCCGCGATGCCGCGCTGATGCTGCTCAACCGCAGCCCCGAAGGGCTCGACTACTGGATGAGCCAGATCCTCGAACTCGCCGATCCGGCTGCCAACGGCAAACTGAAGGCCGACCTGGTCCGGATCGTCGAGGAGCAGCGCGGCTCGGACGTAACCCAGGCCTTCGTGATCAAGGAGCTGAAGGTCGATCCCTCGGGCCTCACGTCCGAGGTCAAGGGCACGCTCAAGACCTTCGTCGGCGCGACCGTGATCGCGAGCGACGAGCGCCGTTTCCGTTTCAGCTGGACCTACCAGGGCCTGCGCCTTGCGCTCGCGGGGTTCGCCCAGCTCCCTCTCGACGACAAGAACAAGGAGTCCAAGTGATGTCGCCACCCCATTATCGGCGCGCGCCATTGATCGCGCTCGCAGCCTCGGTGTTGGCACTCGCCAACCCCGCGCTAGCCGACCAGTTCAAGGAGAGTGCCGATGGCGGCACCGTCGCCTGCTCGGTCTCGGCGCACGAGCTCACCCGCTTTGCGCTGATCGGCGACCAGTTCGCCTCGGTCTCGAAGATTTCGAGCGGTTATCCCTACAACGATTTCGCGGTGACCCACGAACCGGTGCGAGGCGACATCTACGTCTCGGTTCCCGAAACCTTTGCCGCCGCCAGGATCAGCTTCTTCGCGACCACCAAGGCGGGCTACGTCTACAAGTTCTCCTGCAGCATCGACAAGATCGAGGCAGCCCAGGTGTTCATCACCAACCCGGCGATCGCAAAGGGCGATGCGAGCCACTGGGAGAACCAGAGCACCCAGGAAGAAGCAGCCGTGCGTTTGGTCCAAGCCATGGCCGGGCAGCAGGCTATCGAAGGCTTCGAAGTCAGCCAGCCCGCGGCGTTGCCGAGCCGGATTGGCGCGCTCGAAGTCCAGCTGATCGCCGAATACCGCGGCGCAGCACTGGCAGGCAAGGTCGTGCGGCTCGCCAATCGCGGCGCCAAGGCGATGACGCTCGCCGAGAAGGATCTCGCACCAGCGGGCGCGCTCGCGGTCTCGATCGCTTCGCCCACGCTCGAACCCGGTGCCAGCACGACGGCTTACCTCGTCGGCCCCAATGGGGAGAACGGCCATGACTGAACAAGCAGGCCAGAACACCACAGCTGCCCCCGAAGCCGAGCGCGAGGTTCACGAACCCAGCGGCGTCGCCCAGCTCAACCTGCGCACTGCCAAGCGCCAGCGGATGCTGCTTGGCGGGATTGCCACCGTGCTTCTCGCCGGAGCCAGCTGGGCGATCTTTGGCGGCGGCGATACCAAGAAAGTCCACAAGGAGGGCGAAGCCGAGACGATCGAGACGGCGGGCCTCGTCAACCGTGACCTCTCGCAGCGCGAATTCGTCTCGGTCTACGGCAATCGGCTCGATGCCGTGACCCGCGATCAGAAAGCGCTCAAGGAGAGTGCGGTTGCCCGCCCCGAGTTGGAGGCGCAGCTCGCTGCCTTGAAGGCCGAGAACCAGGCCATGCGCACCGATGGCCAGTCGGCGATCGACGCGATCTCGGCGGAGAACGCGCAGCTGAAGAGCCAGATCCAGGCCCAGGCCGCCGCGCCTGCGCCGAACGCGGCGGCAATGCCAGCCTATGGCCCGCGCGCGGGCGGCTACGATGCGCGCGGAAATGCCGGAGTGCCGCCCGTCGGCACGCTGGCGCCGAGTGGCGCGGGTCCGGAAGGGACACCGCCGCCCGCCGAAGCCAAGCTGATGAGCTTCATCTCTGACAAGGGCGGCAGCGCGGGCGTCAAGGTCGCGCGCGCCGAAACCCCGCCGCTGGTGGTCGAGGATTCGCCCGATTACCTGCCGCCCAACTCTTACGCGACGGCGCGCGTCATCGTCGGGGTCGATGCCTCGGCCGGGGTCGCAAGCCAGACCGATCCGCTCCCCGTGGTGCTGCGGATCACTGGCCCGGCGCGCTCGGTGCTGCAGAACGGCCGGGTGCTGACCACGCGGCTTCAGGGCTGCGTCATCAATGGCGCGGCGCGCGGCGATCTCTCAAGCGAGAAAGTCTACGTCAAACTCGCCCGGATGACCTGCGATCAGCCCGGAGGCCGCGTCGCGGTCAGCGAGGTCAAGGGCTTCATCAGCTTTGCCGGCAAGTCCGGGGTGCGCGGACGCGTGGTCAGCCGCGAGGGCAATCTCGTGACCCAAGCCCTGCTCGCCGGGATCGTCGGCGGGTTCGGACGCGGCTTCTCGGCCAACGCAAACTCGGTGTTCTCGTCGAGCCGGACCAATGCCGACGGAAGCAAGGCCAAGCTCTCGCCCGGGGACATTCTTGGCGGCGGGCTCGGCCAGGGCGCCGCCGATGCGGCCGACACGGTGAGCAAGTACCTCATCGAGCGGGCCGAACAGTACCAGCCTGTCGTCGAGATGCCGACCGGCATCGAGGTCGAGGTCGTGTTTCTCGACGGCGTCTACGTGAGGAATTCCAAATGACCGAAGGACTGAATGCGCGGCAGAACCGCCGCTGGCCCAAACTCGCGCTCGGCGTGGTCGCGCTCGCAACCCTCTCGGCCGCTACAGGCTGGGGCGCTGCGCACCTCGCCGCCCAAAACGCAGGCTCGCCCGATGTCGCCAAGGTCCGCGCGGCGCTGAAGCTACGGCTCCCCAAGACGCCGATCGACGCGATCGACTGCAATGGGCTTGGCGGCCTCTGCGAAGTCGCCTCGAAGACCACGCTGTTCTACGTCGATGCGCGCGCCAAGTATCTGGTGATCGGCCGGATCTACGACATGGAGGCGCGTCAGGACCTGACCGCAGCGCGACTGCTCGCGCTCAATCCCGATCTGCTCGCCGCAGGCGCTGCCAGGCGCGCTGGATCGGATCAGGACGCCCCGCCCCAGCAAAAGGCTGCGCCGCAAAAGGTCTCGTTGGCCGGGCTACCCGCCAATGGCGCGATCACCTGGGGACCGGCGAATGGTCCCAAGGTCGTGGTCTTCTCCGATTTCCATTGCAGCTTCTGCAAGCGGCTCTCGGGCGAACTCAAGACGATCGGCGCGCGGGTCGAGGAGCGGCCGATCTCGATCTTCGGGCCCGAGGCGCGGAAGGACGCCGAACGGGTGCTGTGTTCGCAGAAGCCCGAAGTCTCGCTTCACGCCGCCTATTCGGGGCTCGCGCTCGCCAATCCCAAACCCTGCGACACCCGCGGGCTCGATGCCAACGAGGCTTTTGCGAAGGCGCACGGGTTCAATGGCACACCGGTGATCGTCCGTCCGTCGGATGGCGCGGTGATCGAGGGCTACCGCGATGCCGCGGCGCTGCGCGCCTTCCTCGCTCCCACTCCTCCCCAAGGATAACGCTCATGCACCACTCAATCCCCCTCACCGCGCTTGCTCTGACCCTCGCCGGCTGCACCCATCTCGGCACCAACATCGCCGGTGACTTCTCATGCCGCGCGCCCAAGGCTGGCTGTCAGCCCCTCAGCGAAGTCGACGCCAAGGCGATCCGCGAACTGGTCAAGACCGAGGGAACTGGCCTCGCGGAGGTCCGCCAGCGAGTCAGTGTGGCTGCGACCGATACCGCGCGGACCGGCGAACGCACCCTGAAGGTGGTGTTCCCCGCGCATGTCGATGGCTCGGGGACGCTCCACGAGGAAGCCGTGGCATGGACCGTGGTCGAGGCCGCGCGCTGGGCGGGCGAGCTTCGGGGCAGCAATATCACTGAATCCAAAGGGACGATGCGCGCGCTGCGCCAGGCGCTCAAGGATCGGGCCCGCCGCACCGTCGACGTATCGCAGAAGACCGACATCGACGTGAACCTCCGGCCCCTGCCTCCCGAAGACAGCGCTCCGACTGCCGCCAATCCCTTCATCCCTACCTCGCCGCTTGTCCTCCCCTCCCCGGGCGGCGAGGTCCAGGCCGACGCGACTGCTTCCAGTGCGGTTGGGTCGGCTGCCGGGGGGTCCGACGTGTCCCCCACCCCGCATGTTCGGGCTCCCCGGCCTTTGGAGGAACAGCGCGTCTGGCCGAGTGCCGCAGCGATCGAAGCGGCCAAGGCCAAAGCGCCCGCAGCCCCGAACAAGGAGCCCAAGTGATGGCGCTCTCGTTTGGTGACTTGCGCGACCGGCTGCTGGCGGGCCTGCTCGGCGATGCCGAGCAGGCCGAGGCAGGCCGCCCCATGCTCATGCTCGACATGCTCTCGGACTGGCTTCCCTACCGGGTCTACGATCCGCAGGGTCGCCTCTACGTCAACGCGCGCTCGAAGGGTTTCGTGCTCGGTGTCACACCGCTGATCGGCGCTGACGAGCGTACTGGCGAGATTCTCGGCGCGTTCTTTTCCGAAGGCCTGCCGGCAGGCGCCTGCCTACAGATCCTCCACCTCGCCTCACCCCGGATCAGCCGGATTGTCGCGCCGTGGTTTGCCCCGCGCTATGAACAGGGCGGAGTTTATGAAGCGATTGCTCGGCACCGGGCAAAGAAGCTCTACTCGATGGTCTGGAAATCGGGCGCCAGCGATGCCCCGTTCCACGCCCGCGCGCACCAGGTCGTGATTTCGCTCGGGGTTCCGGCAAGCAAATCCATCACGAACGAGGAGTTGATCCACGCCCGCGAAGGGCTGATCGCGATGCTCAAGAGCCTGAACCTCGGCGTCATCGAGTACGAACCGCACGATCTCATCGCACTCATCGACGATCTGACCTCGCCGACCACCGCGCCGCAGGACGATGCAGTCCCCTACAATCCGAACGACCCGATCGCGAGCCAGGCAATCCGGCGCGATATTGAACTCATTGTCCACGAAGACCGGATCGAACTTGGAACCGAGCGCTTTCGTGCCACGGGCGTCCACAACAACGGCGTACCGGAAATCGGAGCGGTTTATCCCGACCGCTTCGACGTGCGGCATTTTGCGGTTCGCAACATGCCGCAGCGATGGGCGCCGTGGGAATGCGCGCGGCTGATCGGCGATCTCTTCACCGACAAGCTCCGGTTCCCCTGCCCTGCCGCGACGATGCTGTGCCTTGTCTACCCCGACCAGGAAGCCGCCGCCGCGCGCGCCGGGTTCAAGTTCATGCGCACGACCAGCCTGTCCCAGACCCGCAGCGCCCGGTTTCTGCCGCGGATCGCCGAACAGTCGGCCGAATGGCAGCACGTCCAGGCCGAGCTTCAAGAAGGCCGCCGCCTGGTCCGGGTGTTTTACGGGATCACCACCTGGTCGCCGCTCGGTCAGGGCGACCGCCACGAACGCGCGATCAAGTCGATCTACAAGGCTGCGGGCTGGGACCTTTCCGACGAACGCTACCTCCAGATCCAGGGGCTGCTCGCCGCCATGCCGCTCACCCTTGCCGACGGGCTCGGCGCCGACATGGAACGGCTGAAGCGCTTCAAGACACTGCTTTCCACGACCGCAGCGAACATCGCGCCGCTGCAGGGCGAGTACCTTGGCGGCCCGGTGCCGCACCTGCTGTTCGTCGGGCGGCGCGGTCAGCCCTTCTACTGGTCGCCCTTCGAGAACGAAGCTGGCAACCACAACGTCGCGATCTGCGGCAAGTCAGGCTCGGGTAAATCGGTGCTGCTTCAGGAGATGTGCGCGGCCTTGCGCGGCGCCGGCGCCAAGGTCGTCGTGATCGACGACGGGCGCAGCTTCGAGCATTCGGTGAAGCTCCAGGGCGGGCGGTTCATCGAGTTCACGCTGGCGTCCGGCTTCTGCCTCAATCCGTTCTCGATGATCGATGCATCGCGCGCCGAGGACGACGAAGACTACCGCCTCGACTGTTTCGCGATGGTTAAGGCCATCGTCGGGCAGATGGCGCGGCATTCCGCCAAGCTCAGCGATACCGAGCGCGGCCTGATCGACCGTGCGGTCAACCAGGTCTGGTCGGAACATGGTCGCGAAGCCAGCGTCACCCGGATCGGCCTCTGCCTCGCCGCAATGGAGAACGAGACCGCTGCGGATCTTGCGACCTCGCTCGGGCCGTTCACCGCCGGCGGGACCTATGCCGCCTTCTTCGAGGGCCAGGCGAGCCTCGACCTCGAAGCCGATTTCACCGTGTTCGAGATGTCCGACCTCGCCACCCGCGAGGAACTGCGCTCGGTGGTGCTCTCGGCGATCATGTTCATGACCAGCCAGGCGATGACCCGCAGCCCGCGCTCGGTCCGCAAGCTGCTGCTGATCGACGAGGCATGGTCGATGCTCAAGGGCGGCTCGATGGGCGAGTTCGTCGAGACCTATGCCCGCACCTGCCGCAAATACGGCGGCGCGCTGGCGACCGCGACCCAAAGCCTCAACGACTACTACAAGTCCGACGGGGCCACCGCCGCGCTTGAGAACAGCGACTGGATGCTGATCCTCCAGCAGAAGCCCGAGACCATCGCCGACTTCAAGGCGAGCAAACGCCTCGACATGGACGAGCGCACCGAGACGCTGATCCGCAGCTTGAAGCGCTCAGGGTCGGCCTATTCCGAGGTCTTCATCAAGGGCCCGGAGACCGAGGCGATCGGTCGGCTCGTACTCGACGACTATTCCGCGACGCTGTTCTCGAGCTCGCCGGCGACCTTCGCGGCAATCGATGCCGAGATCGCGCGCGGCCACCAGCTCGCCGATGCGATCGAACGCATCGCGTTCCCCGACAATTCATGAACCCCAGTAACCAGGAGGACACAGATCCCATGCCGCACTGCCTGCAAACCCCGTTCGACCGCGAGGTCGATGCGAAACCGGAGCCGGATTGGCTACCCCACGGCCCGACAATTGCTGCGATCGAGCGGGGAGAGGATCTCCCTCGGCTCCCGAGCCGTGCCGCAAAACGCCCGCACCGCCATTGGTGGGGGCTTGGCTCCGACTGCTGCTACATCGTGATCAAGTCGGGCGCCTACCTGATGGCCTGCTGGGTCATGGCGATGGGCCTGCCGCTGATGTTCCTGCTGCTGCTCACCGGCGGGCAGATGGACATGACCTTCGCCTTCATGGGTTCGCTGTTCGGCGCCTTCGTCGATGCCACTCCCGACCGCCAGTATGCGTTCGCGAGCCAGGCGACCTGGCTTCTCATCGCGCTCGCCACCGCAGTTGCCGCCTGGCGGCTGCCGCGCTTCCTGGGCGAGGTCAGCGACGGTCTCAAGACCTGGAGGAAAGAGTCGTGAGGAACATTCTGGCAACATCTGGCGCATCGCGCCGCTTCGCAGGGCTTTCTCCAACCGCGCTCGTGCTCGCGGGTTCGATGCTCGCCTCAACGCTGTGGGGTGCGTGGGCTACGCACGAGATCGTGACGCTTCAGCGCCGCGAGGTCGTCACGGTCCAGCTCTCGCGCATCATGGGCGACTTCGTCGAGGCCGAGGCCCGTTCGGGCCGCCCGGCCGAAGAAACCCAGGCGCGGGTCGCCGCCTACCTGAAGGCCGTCGAGGCCTCGGTCTCAGCGCTGGGCAAGGACGGGCGCACCGTGCTCGTCGCCGAGGCCGTGGTCGCGGGCGGAGTCCCCGATCTCACCGAACAGGTCCGCGCCGACGTCGCGCGCCGCCTCGGAGCCCCAGGAGTATCGAGCCATGGCGTCCGCTGATACATCCCCCCCGCGCGCCAACAGGGGCATCGTCATCCTGCTGGCCAGTGCGCCAAGGCTGTCGCTCTGGGCCATGCTCGGCGCCGGTGCGCTCGCGCTCGGAGCGACAAGCCGGTTTGCCGAGAATCACGCGCTGATGATCAACGCCAGCCCCTCGCTCCCCTATTGGGCGATCTGGCTCGACCGCTCGGGCACGCCCATGCGCGGTGATCTGATCGTGTTCGCGCCGCCCAAATCGGACCTCGTCACCCGGCATTTTGGCACCAGGCCTCAGCCCTTCGGCAAGCGCGTGCTCGGCGTGGCGGGCGATCGGGTCACCGAGAAGGACCGCGAGTTCTTCGTCAACGGCAAGCCGGTGGCGCTTGCGAAAGTCACCAGCCGTCTCGGCGAGCCGCTGGCCTTGGGGCCGACCGGTACGATCCCCAAGGACTGCTACTTCGTCGGCACGGAGCACAAGGACGGGTTCGACAGCCGCTACGCCGCGATCGGGTGGATTTGCCGCCCCCGCGTGCTTGGGGTCGGGAGGGCAGTGCTATGAAGAGCCTCGCCTTCCCGCTTTGCGCTACTGCCCTTGCCTTGGTCGTCGCAGGCCAGGCGCAGGCGCGCGACTACGGCCAGCACGGCACGGTTTGGCCAGTGATCGAGCCCGACTTGCTCGCGCAGATCCAGGCCAGACTGCTTCATCTCGAAAAGACTGGCGAGACGGCCAAGCTCAACGAGGAGCTGAAGCGCCGCACGATTGCCAGGGTTAACCGCCCCACCCCGGTTGCGGGGATCGCGCTCGCCAGCATGGTGCGCCGCTGGTCGTTCGATCCGACGATCACGGTCGATGCCGACATCAAGGACGACAAGGGCCGCACGATCATCACGCGCGGCACCCGGGTCAATCCGCTCGATACCGTGCCACTGCGCGCACCTCTGGTCTTCCTCGATGGCGACGACAAGGCGCAGATAGATTGGGCGCTTGCCCGGTATGGCCGCTCGGCAGCCAAATTCATCCTGGTCGACGGCGCGCCGCTCGAGCTGATGAAGGCGAAGCAGCGCCGGTTCTACTTCGACCAGGGCGGCAAGCTCAGCGAGCATTTCGCGATCCACGCGGTCCCAGCCGTGGTCGAGCAACAGGGCCGCCAGCTGCTGGTGACCGAGCAGCCCCCCAAAATCATCCCAGCGAGGTCGTCATGACGCGCAAGAAAACTAGCTTTGCAAGGCGTTGCCTCGCGCTTTTGGCATCGGGCCTGATGGCGCTCGGAACGACTGCGCCTGCCCAGGCCGGCACGCCCGGCAAGTGCACCGGGCATTTCGTCAACCCGATCACCGACATCTGCTGGTCGTGCCTGTTCCCGATCTCGATCGGTGGGCTCAAGATCTGGCCTTCCAACCGGCCCGATCCCGACAACCCGGCGCTGCCGGTGTGCCTGTGCGGATTGCGTCCCGGAATCGCCATGGGCTTCTGGGAGCCAGTCCGGCTTGCCGATGTCTCGATGAAGCCCTGGTGCTTCGTCAACCTGGGCGGGCTCAAGCTCGACCCAGGCTTCGACATCGGGTTCAAGACCATGGCCGGGCCTTCAGCGGTCGGCGGCGCGACCCAGTACAATTCGCAGTGGAACATCCACTGGTACGCCTATCCGCTGATCTACTGGATGGAGTTGGTCGCCGACTTCCTTTGCCTTGAAACAGGCTCGGTCGACATTCTTTACATCACCGAGATCGATCCGCTGTGGCAGGACAGCGAACTCACCGCGATTATCAACCCCGAGGCGGTGCTGTTCGCCAATCCGCTCGCGCTTGCGGCCTGCGCCGCCGACTGCGTGCTTGCCACCACCAAACTGCCTTCGGACAGCCTGTTCTGGTGCGCTGGCTGCCAGGGCTCGATGTATCCGCTCAACGGTAATGTCTCGGCGACGATCGGTCACGTCCAAGCCTCGCGCCTCGCGCTGTCGCGGTTCGCCTACAAGCTCCACAGGGAACTGGTCGCCTGGGGCACGATGGGCGGCAAGGGGCTTTGCGGCAAATACCTGATGCCGGTGATGCGCAAGCAGCAATACCGCTTCCAGGCCACCAACCCCAACCCGCAGACCAAGGGGCGCTATGCCTGCGCGCCGATCGGCGCTTCCACCACCTTCATGTCGGCCGGCCAGGTCTACCCCGCCATCGGCGAGGACATGGGCTACCTGGTCTGGCGCAAGCGGAACTGTTGCGCGCTATGAAACCGAACCTGATCCATTGCGGCCTCGCCGCCCTCGCCAGCATGGCGGCCTTGGGCGGCGCGCTTGCCCAGACTGCCGCGCCCGACATCGACATCGAGGCGATCCGCGCCCGTGCGGCCAGCAATACGGGCGAAGCCGATGCGCTCGCTGCCAGCGCGCGCGAGCGGGCCAAGGCGGTTACCGCCGAAGCCGCCCAGAATGCGGAAGGCGCCAAGGCCAATGGTCGCCGCTACGCCGGGGCGGCACCCCGTTCCGGCACTGACGACACCAATTTCGACTTCGACAAGATGGTCGCCGATGCCGGCGACATGGCGATGCAGGGCATGGGCGAGGCTCCCCGGTTCATCGCCTTCGCTTCGCTGTCGATGCCGGCGGATTCGCTGCGTCAGATGATGGACGATGTCACCCGCGCTGGCGGCGTGGTGGTGTTCCGCGGGCTCACCCAGGGCTCGGCCAAAGTCATGACCGATGCGCTCGGCAAAGTGCTCAAACCCGGCGAGCGGATGGACGGGGTCGGGATCGACCCACGCCTGTTCCGCGCCTTCGGGGTGAGCGAGGTCCCGGCTTACGTCGTCGCCGCGAGTGACTTCGACCTCTGCTCGGGGTTCGATTGCACCTCCGAGGTGCCGCCGTTCGACCGGATGACCGGCAATGTCACTGCCCGTTTTGCGCTCGAAACCTTCAGCGAGGGCGGCGGCCCCGGCGCGCGGATCGCCCGGCAACACCTCGCCCGCCTCGAAAGGCAAGACCCATGAGAGCCCTCATCCCAGCGATTGTCCTTGGCCTGATGCTGACGCCTGCATTTCCAGGCGCCGCCATGGCGCAGACCACCACCGACGCCGCCAAAGCCGACGGCAAGGCCTTCGGCAAGGATCTGGGCGCCGCCGCGCAGACCGCCGCGACCACCCAGCCCAATGCCGACCGGGTCCCGGGCTTCAATGGCACGCCGAGCCAGTCGGGCTACTTCGACGATCCGAAGGCGATGGAGCGTGCAGCCGCCAGCCAGGCAAGTTCGAGCACCGGCTATCAGACCATGCGCAATTCGATGGATCGCCGGGCGACATTCAACAAGGTCGATCTAGACGCGACAATCGCGCGCTCGAAGACGATCAGCGAAGATCCGCTATCCTACACCAGCGGAATGGGCGTCAGCGGTGCGCAGGGCCGCTGTGTGCCGCTTCCGCCGGCCAGCGGCGCCGCCGCGCGCTACAAGGCGACCTGCAACACCGGTTATACAGTCGACAGCAGCACCCAGAGCTGCTCGGTGACGCTCCAGGCGAACGTCACGACGGTCACCGACTATCTCTACTACTGCTCCAGGCTCGATCCCGATTGCACGGCATTTCAGCTTCCGACGTGCAGGTGGACCGGGAGTCATCCGGGAAAGTGCCTTCAGGGCGTTGACACCCCTGGCGGTTTCAAGTGCTTCGAGCCCGGCGACCCGGTCGACGAATATACCTGTTCGGCACCGGTGAGCGGCTCGAATCCGATCAGCGTAACCGCGCACCAGGTGGTGAACACCAGCAAAGACGAAAGCCAGTGCGCCGGTCTTGCGGCTGATACCAACTGCACCAACACGCAAGAGACCTGCTCCGACAGCGATCCCACAACGCGGATTATCGACGGTGTGGCGGTGACCCAGCCCTGCTGGGCCTGGCGCCGCGACTACCAGTGCAACCGCTACAGCCCGGCGCAGGACTGCGATACACTCGCCTCCACGCCCGGCTGCACTCTGCAACAAGAATACTGCATCACCGGCGAGACCCCCTGCCGGACCTTCGAGCGGGTCTATGATTGTCCGGTTCCCGACCAGCCTCAGGACAAGAACCAGTTCATTTGCGACGGCGATGTCTACTGCATCGACGGCAGCTGCGAGACGATCGACCGTCAACCCAACGATGAGTTCAAGGATGCGGTCGTTGCACTCAATGCGATGGACCAGGCCCGCCGCGAGTTCGATCCCGCTACCCTCACCCTGTTCAAGGGTACCCGCGAGACCTGCTCGTCCAAGGTTTTCGGGATTCTCAACTGCTGCAAAGGCAAGGGCTTCCCGCTGATCCCGGGCATCCAGCTGCTCGTGGCGCTGGGCTGCAGCCGCGAGGAGATGCTGCTCCACCAGAAGGACGTGCAGGGCCTTTGCGCCTATGTCGGCACCTATTGCGCGTCCTCATTCCTCGGGGTCTGCTTCACCAAGCGCAAGGTCTACTGCTGCTTTGAATCGAAGCTCTCCCGCATCCTGCAGGAGCAGGGACGCCAGGAACTGAACAAGCCCTGGGGCGCGCCCAAGACCGAGCAGTGCCTCGGGTTCACGATCGACGAGTTCGCCCGGCTCGACCTCTCCAAAATGGATTTCAGCGAAGTCTACGCCGAGTTCACTGATGCCGCGCGCCTCCCTGATGAGCTCCAGGCCGCCACCCAGATCCAGCAGAAAATCGAGGACTACTATGCCCGTGCCCGCCAATAAGCTCGGCCAGCGGCTCACCGCCGCTTGGCTGCTCGCAGCCAGCCTCCTTGCCGTTTCGCTTCCCGCATCGGCCGAGGACCAACCGAGCGTCCAAACCGCCGATAGCCAGGACCCGTTCTACTGCGAGGAGCGACGGCTCGGGTATTGGTTCTACTGCACCAGGCCGAGGCCGCCCGAACGGGTCGAGCCTCGGCCGCTCGATGAGCAAAGCGCGACGAGCCGGCTAGATGCGATCACCGCCGAGCTGCGCGAGCTCAAGGCCAAGGCAATCCTCGAGCCGACGGCCGAGAACGTCACCGCCTATATCCGGTTCCAGCGCCGCCAGCTCGACCAGGCCTCGTTGTTCAGCGACGTCTGGCAGCGCTCGATCTGGCAGGAACCAGAACTCGACTACACCTTGCAGCGCCCGGTCTCGACGCTCGGCAAACGCGCCTGGCAGGACAACCGCAAGACCGAGCGCGACAGCGTGATGGCGCATCTCTCCGAGCGCTACGGGCTGTTCTACTTTTTCGCCCAGAGCTGCGGCGCCTGCGAGGTGATGTCGCCGATCGTGCAAGGCGTCGCCACGACCTGGCACATTACGGTGCGCGCGATCTCGACCGATGGCGGACCCTCGCGGCACTTCCCGCGCTACACTGTCGAGACCAACCAGCGCCAACGCATGGGGCTCGACCCCGGCATCACTCCTGCGGTCGTCCTCTGGGACGCTGCGGCGAACCGCGCGATCCCGATCGGCTACGGCGTGATGAGCGCCGACGAACTCCAGGACCGCATCTACCTCCTGACCTCGAAGGAAGCCGGACGTGACTACTAGGTTTCAACGCATCGTCGCGGCGTTGCTCGCCGCCGCCCTCCCCGTGGCTTCGCTACACGCCGATGTCGGCAGTTCAATGGACTCGTTCCTGAACGATGTCGGCGGCGCGGCGCAGGTCAACGGGCCGACCGCGTTCCAGGGTCAGTCGGCGGGCTACTACAGCCTTGGCAATGTCTGGACGCGCTTCCCGCAGAAGACGACCAACCTCGCCAACCTCCAGCTGCCGCGCGCTCGCGCCGGCTGCGGCGGGATCGACATCTTTGCGGGCTCCTTCAGCTTCATCAACGCGAGCGAGATCGTCGCGATGCTCAAAGCCGTCGCCAACAATGCAGTCGGGTTCGCGTTCTCCCTCGCGATCGATACCGTCTGCCCCGAGTGCTCGAAGATCATGCAGGAGTTTGCGCAGAAGGCGCAGCTCATGAACAACCTCAACATCAATTCGTGCGAATTGGCCCAGGGCCTGGTCGGCGGAATCTGGCCCAAGGGCGATCTTGCCGACAAGGCGATCTGCGAGGCGATCGGCAACTCCGAAGGGATTTTCACCGACTACGCCGCCGCCAAGCACGGCTGCGGCACCCGCGGCCAGCGCACCAGCACCACGGCGGCGGGTGCGGGCAAGTACGATGACGTCAATCCCGGCGTGCCGCGCAACTACACCTGGACGATCCTCAAGAAGTCGGCGTTCTTCTCACCGAATGGCACGCTCGACCAGGAGCTCGCCGAATACGCGATGACCCTGCTCGGCACGATCATCTACGTACCGCCCAAGGACGACGAGCCGGGCAAGTTCGTGCCCATCGTCGGCGAAAGCTCCTCGACGCTTGTGACCTCGCTGCTCGACGGGACGACGAGCGGCAATGTCCTGATCTTCCACTGCGACGATACCGACAAGTGCCTCGATCCGGGGTTCCGCTCCTTGAGCCTGCCCGTCTCGAAGTCGCTGCGCCACCGGGTTTCCACGTTGATTGACGGGATGGTCCAGGCGATCCGCGACGACACCCCGATCACTGCGGCGCAAAAGGAACTGCTCCAGGTTTCCTCGGTCCCACTCTACAAGATTCTGACCGTCCAGGCTGCCTACGGGCGCGGCATGCCGACCGACGACCGCGAGACGCTTGCGGAGCTCGCCTCGGTCGACTTGCTGTTCGCCGTACTCGACCGGATCGTCAGCGAGGCCGGACGCTCGATGTCGAGCTTCATCGGGGCCGACGAAGCGAAGATCGCGATGTGGCAGGGGCAGGTGAATACCGTGCGCCAAGCGCTCGCCGACCGGCAGACCAACACTCACCTCAAGGTCAATGCGGTGCTTCAAATCATCGAGAAGACCGCGTTCATCGAAAACGTGCTGGCAACGCAAATGTCGCCCGGAATGGCCGCCGCGCTCGACTGGTCGCGCGGGCTGCAGACGCGCGCCCTCACCCACTGACAAACCCAACAGCCCATTCGGGGACAAGAGACCCATGATCGAGATCTTCACGGTTGGCGGCGGCGACTACATGGTCAATGTCTTCCAGGCGGTCGCCGCCTGGACCGGAAACGGTGGCTACAAGAGCCTGCTCCAGGTGGTCATGGTCATGGGGCTGGCGCTCTCGGCGATCACGCTCGCGTTCAACCAGGACTGGCGCGCCTGGATCAACTGGTTCCTCAGTGCGACGCTGATGTACACGTGCCTGATGGTGCCGCGCACCGACGTGCATATCACCGACCGCCTAAATCCCGGCCTTGCTCCCGCCAATGTTAGCAACGTGCCGATCGGCCTCGCGCTGATGGCAAGCTTCACCAGCCAGGTCGGCGACTATCTCACCGGCTCGGCCGAGGTGGTGTTCGGCCTCCCCGGCGATCTCAACTATTCCAGGAACGGCATGATCTACGGCGCGCGGCTCTACGATGCGACACGGTCCTTGCGCATCTCCGATCCCGAATTTGCCGCGAACCTCGACGAGCATTTCCGGCAATGCGTGTTCTACGACGTCCTGCTCGGTCGCTATTCGATGAAGCAGCTCGCCGAGAGCGGCGACATCTGGACCACGATCGCGCCCGGCAGCCAGGCCCGCGCGCAGCGCTTCCTCACCCGCGATGTGGGCACCGGCCAGGTCACCTCCACGATCATCACCTGCCGCGAGGCCTATGATGCCCTGAATACGCAGTGGACCTCACTGATCGACGGAATGGGTACAGTGTTCGGCCGCCAGCTCTATCCCAACCAGACCGCCGCGCTCGCAAAGGCCAAACTGTTCTCCGATCTGCCGGTCGCCTATCAGTACCTCACCGGGGTTTCGACGAGCGCAGCGGACATCTTCAAGCAGACGCTGACGATCAATGCCATGAGCCAGGCCATGCACGGGTTCAGCGGCGCGAGCGGGGCTGGCAGCATCGATGTCTACGCCCAGACCCGTGCCGATATCCAGACCGAGCGGACCTACAGCTCGATCGCCAACGCCGCGATGAAATGGGTTCCGCTGCTCAACGTAGTGCTGACCGTGCTGTTCTACGCACTCTTCCCGGTACTGTTCCCGCTGTTCCTGCTCCCGAAGACCGGGCCGCTGGCCTTGAAGGGCTATGTCACCGGGTTCTTCTATCTCGCCGCCTGGGGGCCGCTGTTCGTAATCCTGCACATGATGCTGATGTACAAGGGCGCGGCAGACATGACAGCGGTCGCCGGCACCACCGGGCTCAGCCTCGCGACATTCACCGGCATGGCCGATGTGAACTCCGATATCGGGCTGCTGGCGGGCTACCTCATCGCTTCGGTGCCGTTTCTCGCGGGCGGCGTCGCCAAGGGCGCGATGGCGATCTCGCACCAGGCAACGAGCTACCTCAACCCGAGTCAGAACGCTGCCGAGGAAGCCGCGCGCGAGGCGAGCACCGGCAATGTGGCACTCGGCAACACCAGCCTCGAAAACTCGAATGTGATGACCCGCCAGTTCGCCCAAGGCACCGTTGCGCCGAGCTTCACCTATGGCGCAGCCCAGACCCGCACGATCAGCGACAGCGGCGCCCAGACTACCAGCTACCCCGAGGCGGCTTACGACCAGCTTCCCAACTCGAGCTACCCGTTCACGCCCACGCTTGGCCGCGATTTCTCTTCGCGACTTTCGACCATGGCGAGCGAGTACCATGCCAACAGCGAGGCCAAGACCGCACTCGCACAGCAATCGACCACCAGCTCGATCGCCCAGTTCCGCGAACTGCGCAACCAGACCAACAGCGGCCAAAGCATCGAGACTGCCAATGGCACGTCGAGCTCCGACAGCGTGCAGAGCGCCTATAGCGAGGTCGATCAGGCTTCCAACGTCCTACAACAAAGGTTCGGGCTGTCTCGCCGGGCTGCCGACGACATCACGGTATCTTGGTTCTTGAATGGGGAGGCGGCGGCCGGCGTCGGCGGCAATTTTGGACCTGCTACTCTGAGCGCTGGCGCGAAGGGTGGGCGCAACCAGTCCTGGACCGACAGCGACATTGGGATCGCATCCGAAGATCGCGACAAGATCTCGGGAACGCTGCGGCAGATCTCAGATAGTCACAACTGGACCAGCACGCGCGACGGCTTCCTTCGCACGGTCAACACTTCGACCGACAGCCGTGTTCATTCGACAGCGAGCGGGCTCAATGCCTCGCTTTCCGAGACCAAGACCAGTACGCTCGAAGCACGCCGGTCCGAAGAAACGGGCAATCGGCTCGAACAGCAGGCATCGTTCTTCTCAGGCAGCAATGCCGCCGGAAACCTCAATCTCAGCCAAACCTACCGCGAATGGGGAATGGCCGAGATCGAGAACAACCGTGACTATTACGGTGACGTTCGCTTCGATGACACTTCATTCCAACTAAGCTCGAAGGGGCAGGCTCTTCAACGCAAGTTTGTGGAGTCCTATGCCGGTAGCATCAGGTCCGAAGTCGAAAGCGAGCTCGTGCTCCCGCCTGTTGCGCCGATTGGCAGCCCGTCGATCAGCACCCCCGCCAGCGTTCGCGCCTCGGCCCCGCTAGGCACCATCGCTGCGCCTGGCGACCTGCCGCAAGGGCCAGCGCCTTCGACACTCCGTGACGAAGTGATGGGGCAGCAGGGTGCGGGTCGCCAGCGGATTAGTGGTGAACGATCACGCCTTGAGGGTCTCACCGGCGGGGCGAAAGGCGCGAGCGCAGAAGCTGCGGACGAAGTGAAGGAATGGAAACCTAGTGGCCAATGATCAGATCGCTGATCACCACGTAACCTACGAATGCGGCCAGCAAAACGAAGACAAAGATCATCACAATGCGATTGATCGGATCAGCCCAGGCTTTCTTCCAACGGTATTCGGTCAGGCGGTTCTCCGCGAGCGCACGATCGAGCTCGGCAAAGCCCTCCCACTTTTCGGGGACGGGTTCTCTACCGCGCTTGAAGTCGAAATCGGTCATGATAGCGTTCATTGATCTGCTCCTTTGGAACATAGCAGAAACTTGCAAGCCGAGAAGACGAAAAGACTCGGAAACGGTCGCATTTCTCGGCGCCAATCCAAAGCCCCCTCCCCTCCCAATTTTGAGCGGATTTTGGCCCTCTTCTGAGGTCGCTTTTTAGGCGGTGCTCATGGCTCGCCCCGCGAGCCAGCAAGGACGGCACCCTTGCAAGGCTCGACGCAGCAGAACGCCAGGCGCGCGGGGCTGGGCGCTAGGCGGCGTTCGGCAAGGAGAGCCGCAAGAGTGCCAGCGGGTCAGCGACAAGGTCGCCGCACCGTAAGCGTGGCCTGAAGGCCGCCGGTTAGGCGGCCTCTGCGATCAGCGGCTGCTGGCTGGAAGTCCAGTGCCAGGGCATGAGCTCGTCCCAGCGAGCGGCTGGC
>NZ_JBHLTL010000005.1:0-261831 GCF_042434435.1 Novosphingobium aquiterrae
AGTGCCTCGACTTGCTCGGCTACAAGCCCCGGAGCTTCGGTCTGGACCGTGACCTGGGCCGGAACGAACTCGGGAAACACATCGTAGCGCGCACGATCGACTACGCTGATGCCGTAGATCGCGAAGATCGCGGCGGCGACGATGACCATGCGCGCATTGGCGATGCACCAGCGAATCAGCCTGGCCAGCATCGCTTAGTCTCCCTCGGCTTCGGCAACAGCACCGCCGGCATCGAGCGCCAGCAATCCGGTCGCGCCCGAGACGGCGATGACATCGCCGGCCTTGAGTCCGCCCCGGACGATCCACCCTTGCGGTGTGCTCTGCGGATCGTCGAGCGCGATCCGCTCGAACGCCTTGCCATTCTGGCGGAACACCCACATCCGGCCCTGGAAGCGGACTATGGCTTCGCGGGGAACAAGCATGCCCGAACTGGCGACGCCGGTTGCGGCGCGCGCAGGCAATATCCGCCCCGCCTGCGCCTGCCGGGCCAGCGGCCCGCGAACGATGGCGAGTACACCGGCGCTTTGCAGTCGGGCGTCGGCAGTGGCCGCTGCACCCAATACGCGCACTGTCAGGGCTGACCCTGGTTCGCCTATCTCGACCACAGTTCCTGGCGCCAACATTGCCCCCGGAATGTCGATCCGGACGAGCGCGGCGTGGCCTGCGGCGATCTCACTAACAAGCTGGCGGATGGCACCCGGCCCGAGCCGCGACAGCCCGGAGCCAAATTCCAGCCCGACGCGTTGCTCGGCGAGCCGGGTGCGGGCGGCATCCGCCAGCGCCAGCGCACGGGCGGCTTCGACCGATCGCCGCGATGCGCTCACGTCCTGACGGTAAAGTGCTTCGAGGCGTGAGGCCTCCGCCTGCGATGCTGCAGCCGCCGCGCGCGCGGCATCGGCCTCGGCGACGATGGCCGCAAGCGGTCCGACATCGAGGCCGCGCGCGAACCCGTCCGTCATCTGACTGGCAACAGTTGTAGTAACCGCCGCAGTCTTGACGCCCAGTCTTGCGAGCGCGGCCGGGTCGGTCACCGGCTCATTCTTCGCCGGTGCGGCATTTTTGTCCGTTGGGGCATCGGCATCCTCCGCACTCGCCGTTTGCACTGCATCGGAATGCCTGATCGCCCCCGCGCCGTACAGGCCGAGCGCCATGGCCGCCGCACCCATTCCCGCCCATGCCGCTGATCGCCATCGGCTCATTGTTCACCCCTTCCAATCATCAGTTCCGGTCCCGACAGCGGGCGACGCAGAGCGTCTTCTAGTGCCAGGTCGGCGGTAAGCGCGCGGGCCAGCGCATCGAGTTCGAGAAGCCGCGTCGTCAGTCGGCCTGCCTGGGCGGCGCCCCAGTCGGCCCGATCGAGCGATCCCGCCGCCAGTTCGCGGTCGGCTTGAGCCGCCAGACGCGCGGCGATTGGCAGGTCCAGCCTCCTGAATTCATCGAGCGCGCGCTGGGCCGCGTCTGCTTCGCCAAGGGCGCCATCGACTGCGCCAATTGCCGCTGCATAATCGGCCTCCAGCTTCGCTGCGGCTTCGCTGCGGCGGGCGGTGGCCGCGGCGATGGCCTTGCGATTGAGGTCGAATGGCGGCAGCGACAGGCCGAGGTTGAACGGGATCTTCACCAGCCCGCGTTCCCAGGTGAACCCCGGTCCCACCGTGATTGCGGGATACTGTTTTGCCACTTCGCCGCGCAGGTCGAGTTCTGCCTGGTCATAGGCGACCATCGACTTGAGCAGATCGGCCCGCGCCAAAAGAGCTATTCTGCGCTCGTCCGCGCTGACGCGCGTGACATCCTGCGGTGCCTCGAACCCGTCCCACGCAAACGCCGCTCCGGCCAGCGCAGCGGGCGATACACCGATGGCGTTGGCGATCTCCACCAATCCCGCCTCGCGGCGCGCATCGGCATCGGCATGGCGATGACGCGCGTCGGCGAGATCGGCCCTGACCCTCTCGAGTTCCGCGCGCGAAGCCTCGCCTGCGTTGACGCGGCGTTCCATCGCTGCGAAGCGGCGTTCCTGTATGGCGACAAGCTCGCTGGCGGCGACATTCTGGCGGTCGGCCACGAAGAGCTGGGCAAGACCCCGGACCAGGGTCATGCGCGCCGACCAGACAGTCTCGGCCAGATCATAGCGAGCGGTGACCACGGCAAGTTCGGCGCTGCCGATCCGCACCGCGCGCGCGCCGCCGATGTCGAGCGGAATCTCGCTCGATGCTCCGAGTAGCCAGGGCGAGGGATCGGGTGCGGCCCCGGCATATTCCGTGGTGAGGGTCAGCTTGGGGCCGGGTGCCTGCTTCGCGCTGCGCGCGGCGGCAACGGCGCTCAGCACATGCTGCCGCGCCGCCGCTATTGCCGGATTGGTGTCGAACATGGCGGCGTAGAGCATCGCCCGATCAAGCCGCGACGGGTTGCATTCGGCCTTGGGAGCCAGTCTCCGGCAAGTGGTGGCGGCTTGCCCAAGGTCGAGCGTGCGGCGCTCCCTTTGTGCGGCGATGGCAGAAAGATCGACCGGACGCGGGGCATAGTGTGTGCAGGCGCTCGCGCCCAGAACAAGCGACAGACAAATTGACCCCAGACATATCGGTCGAAGGATTTTCACGCCGGTGCTCCCGGAAAGCGCAGTTCGACCACTAGCCCGGGACTGGCGTCGCGAAGCACCAGCTCGGCGCGGTGGATATCGGCGATTGCCCGCACCAGACTGAGGCCGAGGCCGTGTCCTGGTGTCGAGCGCGCGCCCTCCAGTCGCACAAACCTGTCCTGGACCCGGATTCGGTCGCCTTCGGCAATGCCTGAACCGTTGTCGCGAACCATGACGACTGCTTTGTCGCCATCGCGCCGGGCGCTCAATTCGACGGTCGATCCGTCGGGGGTATGACGCAGCGCATTTTCGATCAGATTGATCACGGCTTGGGCAATCAATTCACGGTCACCCTCGACCGCGATGCCGTCTTCGACGGCGAGGCGCAGGCTATGATTGCGATCCTCCGCCAGCGGCAGGTGCGATTCGCCGATGTCGGCTACCAGACCCGAAAGATCGACTTGCGAGAAAGCGCGATGAAGTCCGCCTTCCTCCAGCTCGGAAATGCGCAGGATCGCGTCGAACAGCGTCAGCACGTCGTCGGTCTGCTCGACCGCGCGGTCGAGCGAGCCAGCCCGGTCGCATTCGTTGCCGGTCTGCCGCATTGCTTCAAGCTGGTTGCGCAGCCGCGCCAGCGGCGTGCGCAGATCGTGCGCCAAGTCGCCGGTCACTTGCCGCAGATTGGCAATCAGGCTGGCAATTCGGTCGAGCATAGCGTTGAGCGAAGCCGCGACGCGGTCGAATTCGTCGTCCGCCTCGCCGACTCTTGCACGTTGGCCAAGGTCGCCGCTGGTGATCGCAACGGCGGTTGCTTCGATCCCGTGCAACCTGCGCCTCAGATAGGCGGCGAGCACGAAGGCTCCCAATATCCCGAAAGCCAGCAGGGCCACAAAAGCCAGGCTGAACATGCCAAGGATGGTCCGGTCGATTGCTTCGAGCGATTCCAGATCGGCGGCAACCACCATGCGGTATCCGCCAGGCAGGACATCGACCTTGGCCCACGCCGGATCGGTTCCCTCGACGGGATCGACAAATACGATCTTGCGCCATCCTGGCTCCGGCATGGCAGTTACGAGGTTGCCTGCGATCCGCCGGCCACCAGGCGCGAACAGCGCCGTTCCCAGCGATATCGGCCCGGGTCCGCGTTGCTGCGAGATTGCTTCGATCACCCCCTTCAATCCATCGCCGCGATATTCGACCAGCAGCGCGGCGGAAGCCTGCTCGATGTTGGCGTCGATCTGGCGCGAAAAGGCAGCGTGGGTTGCGAAGATCACCGCGGCGCCCAGCACGAAGGTTGCCACAGCATAGACAAGAAAGCCGACCAGCGCGATGCGGTTCGCGGCGCTGCGTGGCAACAACCTCATGCCGCGCGCAGCCGGTAGCCGACGCCGCGCACCGTCTCGATGGCGTCGGGAAGATGGCCTTCGTTGAGCTTGGCGCGCAGCCGGCTCATGTGGGTTTCCACGATCTTGGTCTGCGGATCGAAGTGAAAATCCCACACCCGCTCGAGCAGCATCGTCCTGGTGACGAACTCCCCAGCGTGCCGCAGGAGCTCTTCGAGCAATCGAAATTCGCGCGGCTGGAGAAGAACCGCTTTGCCCTCGCGCCGGACCTCGCGCGCGAGCAGGTCCATTTCTATGCCGCCTGCCGCCAACTTCGTCGCGGCTGCCGCTGGCGCGGTGCGGCGCCCGAGCGCCTGGATGCGGGCGGCCAGCTCACTGAATGCAAAGGGCTTGATCAGATAGTCGTCAGCACCGGCTTCAAGGCCATCCACGCGATCCTCGATGCGGCCAAGCGCGGTCAGCATCAGCACCGGCGCCGCGACACCCCCGGCTCGCAAGCGCTTGAGGATAGATAGACCGTCAAGAACGGGCATCATCCTGTCGAGCACGATCACGTCGACCGCCTCGGTCACTGCAAGATGAAGCGCATCCTCCCCGTTTTCGGCGGAGATGACATTGTGCCCCAGTTCGCCGAGCCCGCGCTCGACGAAGTGCCGGGTGTCATCGTCGTCTTCAGCCAGCAGGATGCGCATCGTCCCGTCGTTCAATCCCTGGCGTTCAGCGGTTCGAACTTGTTCTCGACGATCCTGCCGGTGACAGAATCGACGCCGATTTCGTGGATCCGCTGGCCCTGCCGGATGTCGAACGAATAGCGCATCCCCCCGCCTTCGCGCTCGCGTTCGGCCTTTTCGATGTGGCCGGGCGCAGCTCTGAGCGCGATGGCGCGGGCCTGCACCATTGTGATGCCGACCGGTTTTGCCTGGCCGATTTGCGGCGCGAGAAGCGTTGCGATGGCGAGCGAAAGTATCATGGCAGTATTCTTCACGGGCCTTACTCCTATGCGTGCGTCAAGCACGCTCAAGGCGATAGCCCACCATAGCTCACGTCACGGTTCGCTTGGGGATACAATTTCCCAACCTAGACGAAGAAGACTGCAATCGTGCCCAGACCTTTCATCTCCGGCCACATGCATAGTTCAAGCCCGATCGACCACGATCCCAAAAGGCTGCAATTGGCTGAACATCTGCGGACGAAATTTGCAACACGCGTTTGGGCGAACGGAATGGTCCGTCGTTCAACCGCGACGATGCGCGAAAAAAAGCGTCTCAACGCCAAAGTTGAACGAACGACTACTTGTCGAGATGCTGGTTTCGAAAGGAGCCGTTCAGGAGTGTCCCCAACCTCGGTCGTTCGAAACCTTCTGAAAGGATGGCTTGAGCGGTCCTGGATACCTCTGCGGGCAATGCCCGCAGCTTCGGCCTGACGGCCGGGAGGGAAGGGGGGTGGGAAGAGAGTGATCGAACAAGGGGTTCGGTCGCAATCGATCCACCTAGGAGAACGTCCATGAACATCGGTGAAATCCGCAAGAACGCCAACGGCCAGCTGATCGGCTCTGTCGAAACGCTTACCATCACCCGCACCATCGGCCTGCGGCCGGTGACCTCCAGCAACCCCCGCGCGCCCCGCTACGAGATCGTCGCGCTCAACGACCAGCGCCGCTGGGTGATCGTCGGCGCGCTCTTCGAACTCTCCTCGAACTCGACCGGCGAGAGCTTCTACCAGGGCAAGATCGACGATCCGTCGATGGCGCAGCCGCTCTACATCGCCGCTTTCCCGCGCGAGGATGGCACCATGGCGGTGGCCTGGCAGCGTCCGCGCCGCCGCAACAGCCAGCTCGGTTCGGCCGAATACGGCGAGAGCGACATGTTCCCGGCTGACGATGCCGGCGGCGACCGCAGCGAGGAACAGGCCGGTGACGGCCTGGGCGACAGCACCGCGACCCCGCCCGCCAAGCGCGGCCGGGCGGGCGCCAAGGACGGCGCCGAACACGACGGCGCGCTGCCGCCGCTCGTCGACGCCTGATCGGCAAGTCCAACTCCAACCGGCGGGGACCCCAAGCGGGTCCCCGTCCTCGTGCAAAGGCCGCGGATGAGCCCCCCCGCGCGGCCTGAGGCGGAACGTCGGCACTGCCCCCCGCCCGGCGTTCCGCCTCTTCATTTGCATGGGGATACCCGGAGACCAGACATGCTGACCGACAGTGAACGCTTCGCCTTCATCACCCGGCGCCACCACGCCTTTGCCAGCACCGGTAATGCCTACGATGCGGTCCAGTGCGACGAGGCCATCAATACCGGAGACACGCTAGTCGTGCTCGCCGAAGACGTGATTGGCGTGGCCATGACCTGGCCGTTTGCGGTGACGCAGGCGCACGGGAATCTCCATGCGCTGTCCGCACCGCGAGCAGGCGAGACGCTCGCAGATCTCGCCCGCTCGCTCCACGTCAGCGCTGCCGACTTCGAACACGCCGCCGAAATCGCCCGGCGTTTCGGATTTCCGCTCGATCCGCAGATCGAGGCGCTGCTCGCCCGCCCGGCGGGCTGAGCTGGTGCGCTTCAGAGCGGCAGGGTGGATTGCTCAGAAGGCGATGAACTTGCCGGCGCATCGACCGCATCGGCAATCACGCGCGCGAGTTCGAACGCGGCATCCTCGCGCAGGCAGGAGCTTGGGGCCGTGATCCCGACCCGCGCCCAGCCCGGGGCGTCCAGGATCGCATAAGCGACAGCAGACGTATCGATTCGTTCCATGTGGGCATGAGAACATAGGAAGAACATATTTGCAAGGTGGCTGGTGCCGCCGCTCGTCCCGATTGACAAGGCAGGGCGGTCCGCCGAGCATCAAGGCATGTGCAACTTGTTGTCTGATTGCGATCAGTTGTCCGTCGGAGCAGCCCGAGCCGAACGCTGCCATCTACCGACGTGCTTGAGCACTCAAGTTGCAGCGCAGTCGTTTCGGATCCGCTCGACTGTCGAGCAGACACTGGTCACTGTAGCGTGATGTTCAAACCATAGCCATCTCCCACTTGGCATTCGGTCATCGTTTTTGACGTCCCCGTCAGGTTCGCTCTTGTCTACGAGGTCGGCGCAAGACCGCCTCAAGATGATGGTCCGAAGATCGAGGGCTGCTATCTACCAACGGGCTTTCGCACAAAGGTTGCAGCGCAGTCTCCTCGACCTCGTCCTCCCGGGGGCATCACCGCCCAAGGGCGGATTCAGATAACCTGCGATTGAGTTAGGCGGCTTCCTGACTCCAATGGAATTCGCTGCCGTCGGCCCAGATCCGATGCATCAGGATAGCCAGCTTACGCGCGACTGCGACCACAGCGCGGCGCTGACCACGACGCTTCGCAACCTGCATTCCCCAAGCTTTGAGCTTACACCAGCGTTGGCTGCGCGTGAGCAGCGCCAATGCGGCCTGATAAAGCACCGTTCTCATGCCGCTGTCGCCGATTTTCGAGATCCTGCCATTTCGGTCGACCTCACCAGAAGCATATTTTCTTGGGGTCAGACCGAGATGAGCGCCCACATCGCGAGATCGATGAAAGCGGTCAGGATCGTCGATCGTTACCGCGAACATGATGGCGGTAACCGCTCCAACACCCGGAACCGTCATCAGGCGGCGACACGTTTCATCGCATCGCACTGCTTGCAGCAGCATCCGGTGGAGCACCGTATATTGCTCTCGCAGAGCTGCCCACGCTGCCAGCATTGGGCGGATCATTGCCTCCAGCCGGGGCATAGAAGCGACCAGCTCAAGAGCCCTTTGCTCGAACGTATGAGTGGTAATGCGGCCGGACAACTTCACTCCAAATACGCGCAACGTCCCGCGTATTTCGTTCTCAATGTCGATGGCCTTTGTCAGGAGTGTCCGCCGGTTGGTCAGAAGCATTCGGAGCTCCTGGCTGACCTCGCTTTTGACGTGCACGACGGAATACCAGCCAATGCGGATCACCTGGGCGATCGAGCGGGCATCATTCCGGTCGGTTTTGACCGGCATTGTCTTGGTCAATCCACGTAGCTTTCTCGGGTCGATGCAGACAGCATGAACGCCACGCACCCGGAGCTCCCCATAAAGCCAGCGGGAAAGACCACCGATCTCAAGGCCGGCCCTCTCAATGGGCACATCCAGCGATGCCAACCACGAGCAGATGTCGTCCGGCTCGGAAGGCACTGCGCCTTCCTTGAGGATCACCCCGTTTTCATCGACGACGCAGATTGCCGTTTCGTTCAGCGACACATCCAGACCAGCATAATGGTTCATAACCCTTCTCCTGCTCTTCGTTCACAGAGGAAGGCTGCTCCGACGGACAACTGATCGCAATCACCCCATCTACCGCATGACCAAGGCCCCTGCGGAAATCGCCCGGTTGTTCGGTGCGCGCTGCGCCTCTGGCGCGAACTTCGCGGCCGAAGTCTACCCCGGCTATCCCGGCCTTGTCGTCGCCGAGGGCGAGACGCGGGGCATGACCTGGGGTTTCCCGCTTGTCCTCAAAGGCAAGAACGGACAGCCACTCAAGCCCAAGCCCGTCAACAATGCGCGCGAGGACAAGCTCGGCACTGCATTCTGGCGTCCGAGCTTCGAGCGACGGCGCTGCCTGATCCCCGTCACCGCCTGGGCCGAGGCCGAGGGCATCAAGGGCCAGATGACCCGGACCTGGTACTCGCTGGCGGGCGCAGATGTCTTCGCGGTCGCAGGCCTGTGGCGCCCGACCGAGGAGTGGGGCGCGGCCTATTCGATGGTCATGGTCGACGGCTGCCCGCAGATGGCCGAGGTACACGACCGCATGCCCGTCGTTTTGCGCCAAGAGAACTGGGAGCAATGGCTCGCGGGCACGCCCGCCGAAGCCTTCGCGCTCTGCCAGACCTGTTCCAGTGAACTCGCCGTCGATCGCACAGCCGAACGCTGGGGGACAGGGAGGTCCGCGGCGACGCCAGGCTGAGGGGAGGGGGGCTTCGCCGGTCGGATCTGACCCAAGCGAAAGGACCTAGCCCATGGGCGACCGAGCCCCCGTCCACATCACCATCGGCGGCGCACTGCCGCGCGAACATCTCGAAGCCTTTGCCGCACATGCGGCGGGCTATGACCTGCGCACCGAGTGGGACGGCGAACCCTTCGATCCCGCGGTGCTCCCGGAAGACGAGCCGCTTGAGCTTTACGGCACGGAGCTCAATGGCGGGCAGATCCCCGAGATCGACGCCTTTTGCGCCGAACACGGTCTGCCGTTCCGCCGCTGGTCCGGCGGCTGCCTTGGCGCCTACCTCCCCGAAATCATCCTGTTCGATGGGCAAGGCCCGATGCGCGACTACACGGCAAGCGAGGACGAATACGTCCTCTTCCCGCCGTCGTGGATCAACAGCTTCACGCGGCTGCGCGAGCTCAAGCGCGAGATGGCCCGGGCCGAGCTGACCATCCCGGCCTTCGTGGTGACCGAAGGTGCGAGCGATGACCACAACTGACGCAGCCCTGCTGGCCGCCTCGCGCGAGGCAGTGCTCGCCTGCTTCCCGCTGTCGCGGGTGAGCGAGGCCTTCTTCGATGACATGCTCGGCGTCCTGCCGCCGGCGCACATCGCGGGCGTGCCGGGTTTCTTCTTCACCGAGGCGGTGAGCGAAGACATTCACGCCCAATTCGTCCATGCGGGCGGCCGCTTCTACGGCGGCTATGTGGGGCTCAAGGATCGCACGGGCCTTATTACCCATGCGCGCATCGCGGCCTTCGATGCCGCCCATCCGGACGCGGTGGAACTCGCCTGGTATCCCGACGCCTGCGAGGAGGCCGCGCGATGAGTCGGCACCGGATCCTCGAACTCGGTGCCGGTCCCGCCGATGAGTCCTGCGCCCAGCTCGGGCAATGCGCGGACTTCGCCGAGGCCAACACCCTCGAACTGCTCGCCTACAAGGCCGCGATCATTGCCCTCAACGGCGAACCGCCGCTGCCGCTGGGCTTTACCCTGGTCGCCAATGCCCATGATTTCGGGATATACCGGACCTTGTGGCTGGTCTCGGCGGAACTGCCCTTGCCCGAAGACGCACAGGCCTGGCTCGACGACCTCGTGGAACCCGCCACCTGGATCGCGGCGGGATTTCCGCAGCCGGTAACCTACGAGGGCTCGCGCGCGGTGATGCGCCCATTCCGCGACGTGGTCGCTGCCGCGCTCCAGATCACCCGGCCGGGCGCCGACGGCAGCTTTTTCCCCGCTGAGAACGCGTTGCTCCACCGCAACCTGCTCGCCGCCTACGGTCCTGCCACGGTCGCTGCCGCCGACAGCGGGTAAGGGGAGGGGGCTGGAGCTGGGCGTTCCTAAAGGGAGTCCAAGCCCATGCCTCGCTTCTATGCCGGGATCGGTGCGCGCGTGACGCCGCCCGAGATCCTCAGCCTGATGACCCGCGCCGCCTTCGCGCTCACCAAGCGCGGCTATGTCCTGCGTTCGGGCCACGCAATCGGCGCCGACAGCGCGTTCGAGCGCGGAGCCGGCCGCGATGCGCAGATCTTCCTGCCAGCGGCGGGTTGGCGCGGTTCGGCAAGCGAGTTCCATCCCGATACGCTCGGCGCCGAGCTCTGGGGCAGGGCGCGCGCGATCGCGGAGGCGCACCATCCGGCCTTCGCCGGGCTCTCAGCCTTCGTCCAGGCGCTCCATACCCTGGGCGTGTTCCAGGTCTTGGGGCCCAGCCTCAATAGCCCTGCGGAATTCGTGCTGTGCTGGACCGCCGACGGCGAGGCTTCGGGCGGCACCGGCCAGGCGCTGCGCATTTCCGCCAGTCACGGCGTCCTCGTCTTCAACCTCCAGAGGCCGCGGACACGCGCCCACGTCGAGCGCCACCTCGTCCTCTGATCCGTTCAATTCCGTGTCTTCCGGCCGTTCTATCCCTTGCCAGGACAACGGGACGCGTCGGCGCGCGGCCAAACGAAAGTCCCAACCATGTCCTCGATTACGCTCACGCTCAAACTTGCCTGCACCCGCGAGGAAGCCGCGCGCTTCGCCGCGGTCGAACTGTTCCTCGCCGAAATGGCTGAGAACGCCGAGGCCGAGCCCCCGGCCGAACTCGACGTGGTCTTCGGCGTGAAGCCTCGCGAGACGATCCTCGGCCTTGCCGGCCACCCGCAGCCGCTTGGGATCACCTGCCGGTACGACCGCGAGCGGGGCGTGATGACGCTCGCTGCGTCGGGCGGCAAACCGAACCTCGCCGCGCTCCCGGTGCTGCTGCTCTGGCTCTATCCCGACAAGCTGCCCATCGCCTACTCGGTCCACGTAACCGAACGGCCCGAACTCGCGGTCTGGACGATCGTGGGCCTCAATCGCATCGAGATCACCCAGCACGAGGGCGAAGTCGCGGCGCGGCTCGAGGCCTTGCGGGCGATTGGTGACACGCCCCGGCGTCTCGACCTGCTGCCGACCAAACCGCTGCCCCGATCGGACGACTGAGCCTGCTCAGGCGGCCTGCTGCGCGTCCCAGCTGCGCCGCGGCGGCCGGCTGACGCGGGCCGGGAGCGGCTCGCCTTCCTTCCACAGCAGATGCGCGACGCCTTGCCCGGCGAGCAGCGCTTCCAGCGGTTCCGCCACCTCGTTGTCGCGGTCATGGATGTGGATCGCGCAGGCTTCCTCGCCGGTGTCCTTGAGCACCAGGCTGGCGATCGGCGTGTCGGTGTCGAGATTGACGCGCAGGCCCTTCACGAACCGCCGCTTCTCCGCGACCGCCTTGCCGACAAGGTAGCGCTCGTCGCTGGTCTCGTAGGGCAGCCATTCTCCCGTTACCGGCATCAGCGCGACCTCGATGAGGTCGAAGGTGCCCTCGCGCCGCCGTGCGAACGAGCCGGCGAGAACCAGATGGCCGCTCTTGCCGCTCGGCCCACCCTGCGCCTGCCACAGCGCGAGTTCGCCCGCGAACCGCTTGTGGAACCGCCGCGCCATGTCCTGGTCCATCACGAAAGGCATGTCGCCGACATGGCGCAAGACGATTCTTTCCGCGCCGTGCGCGGTCACGATCTCCTTGATCTCGCCCACCACCAACATCATGTCGCCCTGCGAGGCATAGACCCGGGCGAGGGCCGCGCGGCGGCGGGCCCGGATCTCTTCCTTCTCTTCGATCTTGAAGCTCTCGGGCACGAACAGCACGTGGGGCAGGGCTTCCTGCTTGGCCCGGCAGCTTGCCGCTGCCTCGAGCAGCGCGCGGCGCACCACGAACCACGTCCGCTTGCCCGCCATCTTCGGATGCCAATGGGTGAGTTCGGCCCGGTCCCAGAGGACATGGAGCAGCCCCCGCATCGACAGCTTCTGACCCGACGATTTCACCGTCGGCTTGTCGTTGGTGAGCGCCGTAGGCGCGAGCCGGGCCGCCCCGCGCGAGAGCGGAAAGCCGAGCTTCAGGCTGGTCTCGCCGCTCGCCTCATCGTCGAGTACGGCGCTCCCGCGCACCTGGCCCATGCCGGTGAGGTAATCGGGCGCTTCGTAGTGATCGCAGGCGGTCGCATGGCGCGCGCCCGAGCCCGGCCAGCGCGCAAGCACGTAGCCATTCTGGCGGTGCGAGATGTAGAGGGGGAGCTCGGTTCCCTTGCGGCATTCGCATTGGACCGGGCTTTTGCGCTCGTAGGCTTCGCGCAGCAGGAGCTGAAGTTCATCGCCTTCGGCCACGCTGCGGCCGAGCGCACGGTATCGCTGGATCATTGGGGTATCTCCAATTTCTCGCGATCGACGCTGCCCGTTCGACCTCTCGCGCATCTCCTTCGTCTGACGCGGTCCCGGATGGGCACGCTGGACGCAGACTATGATAGCCGCTCGGTCGCCGCAAGCCCGCCGCGCGGGCGATTCGAGCTTGGCGCTGTGCAACCGTGGAGGCCGTCCGCGGTTTGCTGGCGTGGCGGCATATGCCGCGCTACCGGTCCTGTGATGGACGACCTCTTCGCTTCGCAGCCCATCGCAGGCGCCACTCTGGCGCGCAGCGACATCGAGCGCCTGATCGGCAAGGTGCCACGCACACTCATCGACTGCGACCTCGAGCAGGCCGACCTCTCCGGGCTCGATCTCACCCGCTGGCGCTTCGAACGCTGCAACCTGCGGCGCAGCGATCTTGCGGGGGCAAAGCTTGAAGGTACGGTCTGGCAAGGCTGCCGGGGACCGTTCGCCAATTTCTCGGGCGCGAACCTCAGCGAAGCCGAGTTCATCGGCGGCGACTGGAACAATTGCGCGATGCGCCGGGCCACCCTGACCTCGACCCGGTTCACCGGCTCCAAGCTAACCGGCGCCGATTTCACCGAGGCGCGCGCCATGCACATCCACTTCGAGGAAGTGCTGCTGGTCTCGGCGAAGCTGCCCGGCTTCTCGTTCCGCAAGGAAGCCCTGCGCCGGGTCGATCTGTCCGGTGCCGATCTGCGCAAGGGCGATTTTCGCATGACCGTGTTCGAGGACTGTTCCTTGCGCGAGGCGATGGTCGCCGGATCGCGGTTCGAGGGCTCTGACTTGCGCGGCGCCGACCTCGGCGGGCTTCGCCTCGTCGATGCCCGGCTGTTTCGCGGGGCGACAATCTCGCGCGAGCAGGCCGGGCAATTGCTGGGCGAACTGGGGCTCAACGTCCGGTAGCCGCAGGGCGGGACCGCTTGCCTCAGTCCGCGGCGCGCTCGTCCTCGTCCAGTTGTTCGCTTACGCCTTCGGCAAGGCCGAGGCACAGCGCGGCTTCCTCGCGCGTGAGCATGATCTCTTCAGCACCGAACACGGCAAGCTTCGTGCGCAGGACCTGCGCCATTGCGCGCGCCACCTGCAACGCGCTTGGCATTTGCTGTGGTTCAGCCATGGGCCGGGATCCTTTCCCTTGGGCGGCTCTGCCTGCGGCAGCGGGGCCGGACAAGTTGAGCTGGAGGGACGAGCATACCGGTTTTGGTGGTGTTTGGCGAGGTAGAGAGGCAAAGGGGCACCCCGGAGCCCGCGCCCCGCGCGGGCCCCGCGGCGACCCGCTCTACTCGCTAGGGCGGAGCGTCGGCGCTGTCGCACCGCCGCCCACCCAAGCTCGCCGGCATGGATGCCGGCCCTGCGGGTGACGATCGGGGCCAGTGGAGGAAGTGGTGAGGCTGGTTGGCGCGGGCGGGCGAGGGCGCTAGGCTTCGGGCCATGCCGATCGTTCTCGCTGCCGCCGCCCTTTGCATGTCGCCTTCGGTTCACGACGGCGACACGATCCGCTGCGGCCGCGAGCGGGTCCGCATCGCCAACATCGATGCACCTGAATTGCCTGACAGCCCCAAATGCCAGGACCGGCGGCGGTCTTACGCCTGGTGCGACTTCGCCGCGGGCGAAGCCTCGCGGGTTGCACTTGCGCGGCTGCTGTCGCGTGGGCGGGCCATGATCACGCGGATTGGTACCGACCCCTATGGACGGACGCTTGCCACGATCTCGGTGAACGGCGTGGACGCCGGCGACTATCTGGTCGCGCAAGGCCTCGCGAGGCCCTGGCGCTGAGGACCCCTATCGAGGGGGGCGAGCCATGCCCGCCTGCGGGCGCCAGCTTGCGCATCTGACCAAGACCCTTGCCGTAACGCATGGCGCTGGACGGCGAGGGGCCGGGCGCGGCCTCGTGTGACCCCACCTGTTTCTGACCGGCATGGTGCGGGGGCCGAGGAAGGCAATGCCCGCTGCTGAGGGCGCTTAGGTTGGAGCAGGTCCTGCCGAAAGGGCCGAATCTGACGGGTTGGGCCTTTGCGGGGATCCGCTGGGCCTGACCTGACGAAACCGCCCTTCGTTTGCCGATGAACCCTGCAGGGCCAGTCCCTGGCCGCAACCCAAAAGCAGCGGACCGTGAAGCCCTTTGGGCTTGCCGCACCACTCCTCGCTTTTGGGTTCCCCTCACATGACGTTCGGTGCGGGCCCGGGCCTTTGGCCCTGCCTGTGGTGTTCATCGGCGGGCGGTTCCGCCGAGTTCAAGCCACGGAGATACCCCATGAAGAACCTCGTCATCCTGATCGGCCGCATCGCCGCCGCTCCCGAAACCCGCCACGCCGGCGAGACCGCGATCACCTCTTTCACCCTCGTCACCGATCGCCCCAAGCTGGTCGACGGCAAGACGGTCAAGAACGAGGCCGGCTACACCGAAACCCTCGCTGAATTCCACCGCGTCACCGCTTTCAACGGCCTCGGCACCTCGGTCGCCAAGCACAAGAAGAAGGGCGACCTGGTCGAGGTGCAGGGCCGCCTCCACTACTCGAAGTGGACCGACCGCGAAGGCGTCGAACGCTACGCGGTCGAGATCGTCGCCGAGGAAGTCCTCTTCCTCTAAACCCGAGCCCGGGAGGCGGCAGCGCCGCCTCCCATTGGGCCACCGGACCGGCCCCCGATTGCTCATGCAGTCGGTGCACACGAAGGAGGTCGCTGTTGCAAGAAGGCAACGCGCGGCGTTCATTTCGCACTTGCAGCATGAAGGCGCCCGACCCATATGGGGGGTGCCTTTCAGGCATCCTCTCCCAAGACTTTCAAAGGGGCCGGCTCACGCTGGCCCCATTTTTTTGGCCGCGCGGGCTCAAGAACCCGGCCGCGCGCACTTTCGTGCTGGCGTCCGGTTCTTGTCGCCCATAGGGTCCGGCGATCATTTTCCATGCGAGGACTACAGACCGATGGCCGAAGAAGTGTTGCTCGACCACGTTGCCGATATCGTTTCTGCCCATGTCAGCAACAATTCGGTCGCGGCCGCCGACCTGCCGGGCCTGATCCAGGCGGTCTACGCTTCGCTTGCCGCGCTTGGACAGCCGCCGGAACCGGCCGCGGAAGAACTGAAGCCCGCCGTCTCGGTGCGCGCATCGGTCAAGCCCGACGCCGTCACCTGCCTTGAATGCGGCGGGAAGATGAAGATGCTCAAGCGCCATCTCGGCAGCGATCATGGCATGACCCCGGCCGAGTACCGGACGCGCTGGAGCCTGCCCGCCGATTACCCCATGGTCGCGCCTGACTATGCCGCCAAGCGCAAGGAACTCGCGGTCAGGATCGGCCTTGGCCGCAAACCGGGGCAGAGCCCGAACGCCAAGGTTGAAACGGCGCCTGAAGCTGCGCCCAAGGCGCAGCCCAAGGCCGACGCGGCCCCGGCAAAACGTCAGAAACTCGGCGTCGCCTTCAGCTAGCGCCTTGCTGCGGCCCGAGGGCCGACCTTGACATTTCGCGCGTTTCGCCGCATATTATGCCTCAGCTTTAGGCAAATGGTGAGGCATATGGCAAGCGCGGCATTCCTGAGCGAAGTCACCGGCGAGAAGGGCGTCTCGCCCGACCGGCTGTCGGCGGCCTTGCACATCACCAAGTCCGAGCTGGCCCTCGCGGCCGGATTGTCGCGTGATGCGGTCTCCAAGGCTGCCCGCAGCCAAAGCGTGGTCACCCAGGCGCGGCTGCGCGAGGTGAGCGAAATCATCAACCGCGTCATTCCGTGGGCGGGCAGCGAACTGGCTGCCTATGCCTGGTACCGCTCGCAGCCGCTGCCTTCGTTCGGTGACGCCACGGCCGAAGAACTCGTCCGCCAGGGCCTCGGCGAGAAGGTCCGTGCCTATCTCGGCCGGATCGCCGCCGGCGGGTTTGCCTGATCGTCAGGCAACATCAAGGTGACACTGTCATTCAGCCGGTTCGACGGTCTTGTCTACCGCGCGCATCATCCGGCCTGGGCCTATGACCCTGAATCCGGCGAAGGCGCGAAGCTGCATGGCGGACGGTTCAACCGCATCGGCACGGCTTGTTTCTACGCGGCGCTGAGCCTCGAGACCGCCTGGCTCGAAGCCCAGCAAGGCTTTGCCTTCAAGGCGCAGCCGCTGACCATCTGCAGCTACCGCGCCGAACTCGCCGATGTTCTCGACCTGACCGATCCCGCGGTGCGCGAGCGCGCCGACGTCACCCTCGCGCAGCTGAGCTGCGCGTGGGAACGGCTTGCCGGTGACCGCAAGCCCGTTCCGACCTGGGAGCTTGCCGACCGGCTGATCGCCGGCGGCTGCGCTGGCGTCATCGTTCCGAGCTTCGCCTCGCGTGCGACGCCCGACGATCGCAACCTTGTGCTGTGGTCCTGGAGCCGCGAAGCGCCGCATTGCCTCGTAGTAATCGATGATGAGCAACGCTTGCCGCGCGATCAATCATCGTGGCAGGATACCCCGAAATCCGCATAAGCCATTGATAACATTTAACATAAGCTATATTATCAAACTGAACGATCATGCCAAGTAGCGCTGTTCGTGACACGTTTGCAATTTTGTGGCATATGGCCGCTTAATTGGCTCACGCGTGCGCTTCGCGACGCGTTCGCCGCATCAGGAGCAGTGCCATGACGGTACAAGTGACGATCACGCCCAATGGCCGGATGAGCCTGCCGGCCGAGATCCGCAAGCGGCTCGGCCTGGCCGGCGGCGGCGCGCTGCTGGTCGAGGAAACCGAGGATGGCGTGATCCTGCGCACCGTGGCGCAGTCGATCGCCCACGCCCAGGCGCTGGCGAAGAAATACACCGAAGGCAACGCTGCCACATCGGTCGATGCCTTTCTTGCCCGCCGCCGTGAGGAATCGGGCGAATGACCGAAGTCGTACTCGACGCCTCCGCGCTGCTTGCCCTGCTCCGGGACGAGCCCGGCGCGGGCAAGGTCGCCGACGCGATCGGCGCCTCGCGCATGTCGAGCGTCAACTACGCCGAGGTCGTCAGCCACTTCATCCATGCCGGCATGCCCGCCGACCAGGTCGACGCCATGCTGCGGCCCCTGCCGATGGCGATCGTCGAGGCAGACCAGGCGCTCGCCACCATCGCCGGGCGCCTGCGCGCCGCGACGGCCGAGGCTGGCCTGTCGCTCGGCGACCGTTTCTGCCTGGCGCTCGCGCGCCGGGACGGTCTTCCGGCGCTGACTGCCGACAAGCAGTGGCGCACCGTCGCGGACGCGGCCGGTGTCGCCGTCACTGTAATCCGCTGATCGCCATGACTATTGTCCGGCACTGGTCCGCCCGTCGCGAAGGCTGGACTCCGCAGAGCGAGGACGCGCGCGACGATGGCGACATCGACTACGCGCGGGTGATCCACTCGGCTTCGTTCCGGCGGCTGCAGGGCAAGACCCAGATCCTCAACCTAGGCGACAGCGATTTCTATCGCACCCGTCTCACCCATTCGCTCGAGGTTGCGCAGATCGCTGGCGGCATCGCCCGCCAGCTCGAGAAGTCCTTCCCCGATCATTCGGCGACCCCGCTGCTGCCCGATCGCGGCACGATCCACTCGATCGGCTGCACGCACGATTTCGGCCACCCACCCTTCGGGCATGGTGGAGAAATCGCCCTCAACTACTGCATGCGCGGTGCGGGCGGGTTTGAGGGCAATGGCCAGACCCTGCGGATCCTCGCGCGCCTCGAGAATTTCTCCGCAGGCGCTGGCGCGAATCTGTCGCGCCGGACGATGCTCGGGGTCCTCAAGTACCCGGTCGCCTTCAGCCGGATTGCCAACCCTGCGCTCGCCCCCGCACTGCTCGCTGGTCCCTCGACGATCAAGATCATCGACGGCCGCGCGAGCAAACCGCCGAAATGCTATCTCGATAGCGAACAGGACGTCGTCGACTGGATCCTCGAGCCCCTGTCGCATGCGGACCGCGAGGCCTTCCAGACCTTCGCGCCGCAGGAGGGCAAGCACGGTAAGCCCCGCCACAAGGCACTCGACTGCTCGATCATGGATGCGGCCGATGACATTGCCTACGGCGTTCATGATCTGGAGGACGCGATCGCACTCGATCTCGTCACGCGCGAGCGCTTCGCAGCCGCGCTCCAGGACAAGTGTCCCTCATTCCTCGACGCGCTCAAGGCCAAGTACCCGGGCGAAAGCGAGAACGACGTCTTCGCCCAGATGGTCGATGGACTGTTCGGCGGTGCCGCTTCGCGCAAGCGCTTCATCGGCCGCCTCGTCCATCACTTCCTGACTGCGGTCGAGTTCGTCGAGCGCCCCGAATTCGCCGAGCCATTTCTGCGCTGGGGCGTGGCCGTCGCCTCTCCCCAGCGCGAGTTCCTCGACGTGCTGCAGGGCTTCGTCGTCGACGAGGTCATTACCTCGCCTGCCGTCCAGCACCTCGAGTTCAAGGGCCAGGGGATGGTGGTCGCCGTCTTCGAGGCGATGCAGGCCGATCCCGCCCGGCTGCTGCCACGCGAAGAGTTCGCAAAGTACGAAGCTGCTGGCGGCGACCTTCGGGTCATCTGCGACTTCGTCGCGGCGATGACCGACACGCATCTCCTCAAGACCTACGAGCGCCTGTTTTCGCCCCGCATGGGATCGGTGTTCGACAGGCTCTGAGTGGAAAGGTCTAAGGTGTTTTGCGGTTAACCCCGAACGCCCAAATGGGGTTCGGGGGCAAAACCGTAATCTCTCTCTCATCTCGGTGGCTGAGCGAAATCAGCATCGCCATAGCATGACGCCTGGGAGATTGGCGGCCGTCAAGGATCGCGGGTGCCCCCCGATTTTGGCCTGCTGCGGCTAGCGCCTTGCGAGCAAAAATCGGCTCCCCCCACGCCCGCGACACGCGGCGGCAGCGCGGGCGCGCCGCCGTCCCTGACTGCCTGACTCCGGCGTCCTTCCGATGGGCATCTTTCATCAGCGTGATGAGAGAAAATTCCTTTTGGAGGTTATCATGACGGACCGTTTCTCGAACTTCGCCGACCTTGCCGAGCACTATGCGCGCGAAATCGCCACGCCCGACTACGCCCGGGCATTCATGGAGCAGACCGAACTGGCCAAGCTCTCGATCGAGCACGAACCGAGCGCTGTCGAAATGCCTGACCCCGAGGTGGCGCAGGCGGCGATCGAGATGATGCTCGCGACCGTCTTCGACCTGTTCCGCGACACCCGGATGGAGGACTTCGCGAGCGAAGTCGCCTGGGGCATCGCCAACAGTTTTCATGTCGTCGCCAAACGCCTCGATGACCGCGAGGACGCGATGGCGAACCGGTTGCAGGAAAAGCTGCGCGAATACGATCCGAGCGAGGTCTACGCGACCGACCTAGAGGACCTCACCATGCAGGCCCGCAGCCTTGCCGAATGCCGCGATGCGATGGAATGCATGCGTGACCATGCCGCGCGGATCTACCTTGTCGAAACCGGTCGGCCCTTCTCGCCGGTGCGGGGATCGCGGGTCTCGTCCAAGACCAATGCCTCGATGATCGAGGCACGCGACTATCTCGCGGCACAGAAGGCGCAGCGGCGCGAGCAGTTCGCCCCATCCGGCCCGGTCGTGGTGTTCTCGGGCGGGCAGCAGTTCACCGACATTGCGCTGGTTGAAGACTATCTCGATGCGATCCATGTCCGGGTCCCGTCAATGGCGCTTGCAACGACCGCCCAGAACAAGGGCGCGGACGTGATCGCGGCAGCCTGGGCATCGCGCCACAATGTGCCGGTGATCCTGTGCAAGCCCGATACCTCGCGGGGACCTTCGGCGCCCTATCAGCGCAACGCGCGCATGCTCGCCTTCAAGCCTGTCGAGGCGGTGGTGTGCAGCGGTGGCGGCATCCAGGCGAACCTTGCCGACCGGCTGCGCGAAGCACGCATTCCCTTGCACATCGTGCGCGACGCTTCGGTCCAGAACGAGGCTCCGGCGGCGCGGACCAAAGTGGCAGCGCAAGCTGAGCGGCCTGCGATGAAGCGCACGGCTTGTGGCACCGTCAATGCCGATGAACTCCCGCCATTCTGAGCGGGGCCTGCTCCAATTGCATCAACCAGAAGGGTGTCCGGCCTCACCGCCGGATGCCCTTCTTTTTTGTCGATCGGGACGCACACTGTCATGGCCCGGCTCGCTCGCTTCTTGCCCCCGCCAGTAATGGCCTGACGGCCTGCTGGCGGGCACGCGAAGGCTTCGCATCGGCCGGGCGGGCGAGACCCGTGCCTGGGACCACCGGGGTGCTGCCCAACAGGGTTAAATACTCTCGCAGACTTCCAAGTCTGATGGCCGCCATTGGCCCGCGTCAAGAAGGGCGGTTCCCCCAATTTTTACGCCTGAAGAAGGCGAAAAAATCGGCTCCCCCACCCCCGCTCGCGCGGCGGGCCGCGAGCGGCCCGTTCCTGACCCGGACCAAGCTCGGCCATCCCTGAGGAGACCTCTTCAATTCCTTTGACAGGAGGCTCACATGAACGCTCTTACCAAGACCCTCGACATCCCGGCTTTCGACCCCATCAGCTATGACGCAGCGGTGCGCGCCGCGACGATCCGGGCCCAGCACAGCTTCTTCGACCAGCACGTCATCGAGGACGAGTTCGGCTGCTTTCTCGCCATCGACGAAGGCGACTACAACGCCCTGCCCCAGGACCTGATCGACCGGATCGTCCATTCCATCCCGGGCATGATGGCCGACGACTTCGACGAAGCGAACATCGCCCGCGCCGCAAGCTTCATGAGCGTGGTGATGGATCCCGACTGGGACGCCGACTGCCCGTTCTGACATGCCGCATATCGCACCGCGCCGGAGGGCTCTTGAGGGGCTCTCCGGCCCCTCTTTTTGCGTGTGTTCAATAAAGCGCAGCCGGGGCCCCCTCGCCTGCCTGCGCAAGGCAGGCAGTAACTTTGGGAACCCCGGCTGCGCTGGCCTCTGCCGAGGCCGGTTTCAGCTTGCCCGCAGGCGCTTTTCCGCTTCGTCCAGACCGAGCTTTCCAAGAGCGGCGAAGAATGCTTCGACCCTCTCGAAAGGCGCCTTGCCGAGAACCGATTTGTGCATCAGTTCGACACTCGCTGCCCGCTCGCTTTCGCGCAGTTTCGTCTCGCGCGCTTCCAGCGCCTGACGCTCCTTCGCGATTGCCTGTCGTTCCGCTTCGAGACTTCCTTTTCTGGCCATGTTGATACCTCGTGGGTTGGTGCTGAAACCTCCCGGCCTGAGGATTCCAAGCAGCGAGCGCAGTGGCAAGCCCTTTGCCAACGGTCCTGCAAATAAATCGTGCCGCCCGTCCTGTAATCAGCGGCGCTCATTGACTCCAGGACAGGCGGTCAAGGCCCGACTCCATGCGCATTAAAGACCAGCAACCACCCACCAGACACAAGGCATCGGATTAAGGGGAAGGATTGCACACCCTACACGGCAGGACCGTAGGGAAAATGGCAGAAATGCGTGTGTGTACAGAGTGCGTCTTTGGTAATACATCGTATTACAGTGCTGTAGCCTGCCGGTAAAGTACCGGAATGCCGCGATTTCAGCGGTATTACAATGTAATACGCCATTAGGTCCCCAACGGCTTTCTTGCCAAGGCTTCCCGGATCGCCTAAAACCCATCTCGCGCAATCTCCACTAGGCCCTTTCGAAGGGCGTGGTGATGACTGAAACAGTTCTGATAACCCTCCGGCTTCCGCAGCCGCTGGCCGATGCGGCGCAGGCTGCCGCAACCGCGCAAAACGTCTCCCGATCGAACCTCCTGCGAATCGCGCTCGAGCAATTCCTGGGCGTCATGTCGGGCACCAGCGAGGCAGACCGGCGCCGGCAGTTCTCGGCCGAGTATCTGTTCCTGGTCGCCGACCTCATCGTGCAGCGCCAGTACCCCGATGCCCATAGCGCGCTGATCACCGAAGCCGAACGCCGGATGGAGGCGCTCTGTGCCGCGTCCTGATACCTGGTCCGACCGGGCGCGGCCGGGCAAGCTGCAGCACCATTCCGCGCGCGGGAACATGCCGCGCAACGCCGGCGATTTCACCCGCGGCTCGCAGCTCATCACCCACGAATTCATGATGTGGTTTGCCTCCGCAAAGATGCCCCTGCTGGTATGGTTCTTCACCTTCTGCATCGCGCTTTCGATCGTCCTCGCGCTGCTGCTCCATGAGCACGAGATCCAGATGATCCTGATGCGGGTCTACGCCGCTGGATGGACCTTCATGGAGTTCTCCTCTCGCAAAATCCTCAACCTCACCCTCCCCTCCGGCGAAGTCGTCCGGGCCCCTGTCGGTATGGTCGCTTCGCACCCCGATGTGGTCATCGCCTGGAACAAGTTGATGCGCGCCATTTGGGGCTCGCTGTTCATCTCGCTCTTCGTCGCGGTGCCGATCGCGGTGTGGTTCGTCGACTTCTCCAAGCGGCGCGGCAAGTCGATCCTCGAGGAGCGGCATCAGCGCGGCGCCATGCTGGTTGATGCCGACGAGCTTGCCAATGTCATCAATGCCCACAACCGCGATATGCTCGGCGCAGAGATCGCCGAACGCCTGCCCGGCAAGAGCTTCGACGAGGTCATGAAAATGAGCCTCGCGACGCGCAAGGAAGCCGGCATCCATCACGTCTATTCGATCGCGGGGGTGCCCTTTCCCTGGCGCACCGAACAGGCCCACACGATCATGATCGGCTCGACCGGGACGGGCAAGACGACCCAGATGCGCGCGCTCATTGCGCAGATGCGCGCGCGGCGCGATCGGGCCGTCGTGTTCGACCTCACCGGGGCCTATGTCGAGGCGTTCTACAACCCTGAAACCGACACCATCCTCAACCCGATGGATGAGCGCTGTCCGTCCTGGTCGGTGTTCGCCGAAGCGAAGAACCATGCCGACTTCACCGGCATCGCCGCCGCCCTGCTTCCGGCAGATGGCGGCGGTGCCGAGCCGTTCTGGATGCTGGCTGCGCGCACGCTGTTCGTCGAGACCTGCATCAAGCTGATCAAGCTTGGCGAGGCCACCAACCAGGCGCTCGCCAGCAAGCTGATGATGGCCGACCTCAAGGAGGTCCACAAACTCCTTGAGCACACCGTTGCCGACCCGCTGACCGCGCCCGAGGCGGCCAAGATGGCGGAATCAATCCGCGCCGTCTTCAACACCAATGCCCAGGCCTTGCGGTTCCTGCCTGAGGGCAAGGAGGCGTTCTCGATCTCCGACTGGATTCGCGCGGAGAACAAGCCCGGTTCGATCCTATTCATCACCTCCTCGCACAACGAACTGGTGCTCAATCGGGCGCTGCTCTCGCTCTGGATGAACCTCGCGGTCCACACCCTGATGCGCTTGCCGCGAACCCGGGACCTGCGTACCTGGTTCTTCTTCGACGAGGTCCATGCCCTGCACCGCCTCCCGGCGATCGAGGACGGCCTGCAGACCGCGCGCGGCTTCGGCGGTGCCTTCGTGCTCGGCATCCATTCCTTCGCCAAGCTGGCCGAGACCTACGGCAAGGAAGGCGCGCAGAACCTTGCCTCGCTCGCGCGGACCAAGCTCGTTCTCGCCGCAGCCGACCGCGACACCGCCGAGCACTGCTCGGACTACATCGGCCACCGTGAAGTCAGGATGATGGATGAGGCCTACAGCTACGGCTATGCCAACATCCGCGACGCGGCGACGATCACCCCGCGCTCCGAAGTGCAGCCGCTGGTGCTGCCCGACGACATCATGAAACTGCCTTCTCTGCGCGGCTTCCTGGTGTTCCCGGAAGGCTTCGATGCCGCTCGGATCAAGCTCACCTACAAGGACTATCCCAAGGTTGCCGAAGGCTATGTCCTGCGCACCCATGTCGAGCCGATCGAGTTTGCCCGCGATGCCGATGATGACGCGGAAAGTGAAGGCGGCGGGCGCGAGACCAAGGACGAACTCGAACTCGCCCCCGCACCCGAAGTCGACGGCGAACCGGCAAAGCCAAACCCCACACCCCGACAGGAAGAGCTGAACTTCGCTACCGTACAGGCTGAGCCGACAGTTGCACCGCAACCGAGCCTTGGCCGCTCGATGGTCGCCAGCGCAGAGATCGTGAAGAGCGCAGCAGCTGCGCGTTCCAGCGAGGCCGAAACCGCGCCCAAGACGCCCCGCAGCGCCGGGCTGAAGGTCCCTGCCCAGCGGTCCACCCAAGCCGCCCGCGAACTTGCCGAAGCAATCGACCGCGACGTTTCGGCGGAACTCGAAAAGCAGCAGACGCGCGAGCCCGAGATCGATGTCCCCAGCCACGATGACGGACCGGAGATGTAACCCATGCACTCCATCGCATCCGTCAGATCGTCGAGCGGCGCAGCCGACTATTTCGCGAACGACAATTACTACACGGCCGATGAACACGCGGAAGCCGGGGTCTGGGGCGGCGAGGGTGCGCGCGCACTCGGACTTGAGGGTCAGGTCGAACGCGATCAGTTCGAAGCGATCTTGAATGGGCGCTTGCCTGCCGGGGAGATGGTGGGTCAGGTTGAAGGGCGGCGCCTGGGCCTGGACCTTACCTTCTCGATGCCCAAGTCCGCCTCGATCCTGGCGCTGGTGAGCGGCGACAAGCGGATCCTCGATGCGCACCTCGCCGCCGTCAAATCGACGATGACGCAGCTCGTCGAAAAGCAGTTTGCCGAGAGCCGCAATTACGATCGCTCGCGCAGCGGCGAGCCGCAAAAGACTGGCAATCTCGTCTATGCCCTGTTCGCCCACGACACGAGCCGCGCGCTCGATCCGCAAGGCCACATCCATGCCGTCGTCGCCAACCTGACGCGCGACCCGAAGGGCACCTGGAAGGCGCTGTGGAACGGTGAGATCTGGAAGAACAACACGACGATCGGCCAGTTCTACCACGCCGCCTTCCGCGCCCAGTTGCAGAAGCTTGGCTACGAGACCGAGGCGGCGGGCAAGCACGGCTCGTTCGAGATCAAGGGCGTGCCGAGCGAGGTCATCAAGGAGTTCAGCCAGCGCCGCGAAGATATCCTGACCAAGGTCGAGGAACTCGGCATTGCATCACCGCAGGGACAGGACCGGGTGACGGTCAATACCCGCGATCCCAAACTGGCGGTCGAGGACCGCCCGGCACTGGTTCAGACTTGGCAGGATCGCTCTGCGGCACTGGGGTTCGATGGCAAGGCGCTCATCGCCGAGGCCAGGGCCCGCGCCGAGGTGCAGGCGCGCCCGACCTTCCGCGAAACGGCAACCGCCGCGCTCGGTGAAGTCTCGACCCGGATCGGCGCTGCGCTGCGCACGCCGAGCCCGCTCGCCGTGAGCGGCACTGCCGCCCTGTTCCTCCCCGCAGACACGATCAAGGCGCAGCACGCGACGGCATCCGCCATTCGCCACTTGTCCGAGCGCGAGGCGGCGTTCTCGCCGCAGGCGATCCTCAGCGCGGCGCTGGGCTTCCAGATCAAGGGTCTCGAAGGCGCCGCCGTCGTAGAGCGGATCGGCGAACTTATTCGCGAGGGCCACCTGATCCCGGGCAAGTCGGAGCGGCTCGATGGGCACTTCGATCTGGTGACGACGCCGGCGGCGCTCGCGATGGAACAACAGATTCTGGACCGCATCGATGCCGGGGCCGGAAAGGGCCGCGCGTTCATGCCGCCCGAGCAGGCCATGGCGCGGCTTCAGGACGCGGCGCGCGAACTCGGCCAGACCCGGGCCGGGGTCGATACCTGGCAGCTCAACGAAGGCCAATTGGCCGCAGGCGTCGCGATCCTTTCGGGCACCGATCGCTTCCTCAATGTCCAGGGGGTCGCGGGTGCGGGCAAGTCGACGCTGCTCGGCGCGGTGGACAAGGTGCTCGGCGATGAAGGCGTCAAGCTCGTCGGCCTCGCCTTCCAGAACAAGATGGTCGCCGACCTGCGCGGCGGGGGCGGCCAGGGCATGTCGGCCGAGCAGATGCGCGAGGCGGGGATCGAGGCCTACACGATCGCGAAGTTTCTCAGCACCTATGGCGGGGCTGCGGCCGCGGGATCGGGCGAGCGCTTCGAGGCCGCCAAGGCGGCGCTCGCCAATACCGTCATCATCACCGACGAAAGCTCGATGGTCTCCTCGCGCGACATGCTGCGGCTGACCGCGCTCGCCGAGCAGCTCGATCTCGCCAAGGCCCCGTTCATGGGTGACCGCCAGCAATTGTCAGCGATCGAACAGGGCAAGATGTTCGCCGTCAGCCAGGCCGCGGGGCAAGCAACCGTGCGGATGGACGAGAACATCCGCCAGAAGAACTCAGCCCTTCTGCTGGCGGTCGCCGGGCTCTCGAACGAAGGCCATGCGAGCCTGGCGCTCGAGCTTCTTGCCGCGCACGGCCGGGTGATCGAAGCGGGGCCCGACCACCTCGCCCGCGCGGCCGAGCTATGGCTGTCGCTTAGCCCCGACAAGCGCGAGGCGACCGCGATCTTCACCGCCGGGCGCGATGACCGTGCCGAGATCAATGCGCGGGTCCAGACGGGGCTGCTCAAGGAAGGCACGCTCACAGGACCAGGCCTCACCCTCACCACGCTGCAGAGCGCCAACGCCACGCGCGAGGAGCTTCGCTTTGCCTCGACCTACCGGGTGGGCCAGGTGTTTGACGCGCGGATGGACGTGCGCGAACTGGGCCTGAAGCGCGGGGAATACGAAGTTCGCGAGATCCGCAAGGATGGCAAGGTCGTGCTCGAGGCTGGCGGGCGGCGCAAGGTCATCGACCCGAACCGCATCGATCCCGATCACCGCTTCGACCGCATCGGGCTCTACGAGCAGAGAGAGCTCAAGATCCATGACGGCGAGACTGTGTTCTGGCGGGACAAGGACGGCCCCCGCGACATTGCCAAGTCGACCTATGCGATCGTGCTGGAGGCCCGTCCCGAGGGGATGCGGGTCGAGCTTGCCGACAAGCGGCAACTGGTGCTCGCGCCCGGCGACCCGATGCTGCGCCGGCTTGACCTCGGCTACGCGCTTAATGCCCATATGGCGCAGGGCATGACGAAACCAGAGGCGATCGAGGTGATCTCCTCCGCGCAGCGCAACCTCGCGACCCAGCGCACGCAGAACGTGCTCAACACCCGCGCGACCGACGACATGATGGTTGTCACCAACAATCTTGAGGGGCTGAAGCAGCAACTCGATCGCACGCCCGGGAACAAGACTTCCGCACTCGAGGTGACCGGCAGGCTTGAAGTCGAACCCCGCCACCATAACCCGATCGACGCGCGGCAGTTGCCCGAACTCAAGATGAGCCCGGAGCTAAAGGCCAAGCTCGACGCCGTGCTGGGCAAGGCACCCGACCCCCCGGTGCGGCAACTCCCCGTGCCTGAAAAGTCGCTGGGGCTCGACCTGTGAGGCGCTTCCCCGCCCTCGCCCCTGCCGCGGCCACCCAGGTGTTCGACCGCGCGCATTCCACGCTCGTCTGGCTGGCCGTCCTCGCCTTTGTCCTGCCCGAGCCTGCGGCGCGCGGCCTTGTCATCCTGGCAATGATCGCCGTCGCCCTTGCTGCGGCGGCGGTCGCGTTCCTTGCGCCGGATGCGCCAAATCCAAAGCCCGATGCCGATCCCGAACCGCCCGTCAGCGAACCGATGGAGAGCGACCATGGCCTATGAACACGAGGAAATCGGCGACTTTGCGAGCGAGCGCGATGCCCAGGATTGGGCTGAACGCAATAACATCGATCCCCAGGATCTCCACTTCCGCGCCCGCGGAAGGCGGGGCGTCACCCTGAGCGTGCGCCGGTCGGCGCTCGGGGATTCGTCGCGCGGCGACCTCTCATACGGCCGCCGGACCGGCTTTTTCTGAACCAAGGAGACTAGCCATGAAACGATATGCCTATCTGCTGGTGCCGCTGCTTGCGGCGGCCGCAACCCCTGCCCTCGCTGCCAAGCCCGCTTCCAGAGCGGCTGCGGCGTCAACGTTGATCCAGAGCCAGCTCGAAAGCCGGGCGGGCTCCGAACAGACCAGCTCCGAACAGACCAGGGCGACCCTCGCCCGCCTTCGCGAAGCGCTCGAGGCGCGCAAGCAGGCGCTGAAGGATGCGGCCGTCCGCGACCAGCAGGATGCCATTGGCCTCTGTTCGGACTGCCCGGACAAGGCGGATCCCACCCATCACCATTCCGTCAGCGAAGAGCGCAAGGTCGACTGCATCCATTGCGTCGAGAAGGCTATCTACGCCTGACCGGAACGTCGGCGCGGTTCGGGCCACCTCCCACCGGGCCGCGCCGACTCTCAAAGTTGTTGCAATTGCGAATGAGGCGAACACTTGTCATGTTGCAGTTGCGACATGGTTTTCTAGGGACACTTACCCAACTCGCTCCATTATTGAGTCATTTCGGCAAATTTAACTCGGTGCAATATTGACAGAATGTCTATATTGAACAATCGTTTGCGATCTTGGCTTCGGGGGCAGCTTTGATGCGTATGCAGCGACTTCTGATCGATCGAAGTACGCTCGACCTGATCGTCTCCGACGGCAATGATTTTCTGGGTGTTCTGAATGCCGCCGGGCTGCTTCAGGCCGCCAATCTCATGATGGTGGTGCTTGAGCAACTGGAGACCGACCGCTCGAGGCTGTCCACCGACGACCGTCCCACTGAGCCGACAAATTAGCTCTGGCCCATGTTCCTTGCAGGAACGCCGAACGGAACGAGGCGTCCGTCAGCGCCGGCCTCCCGTGTCCCCTCACCGTAAAGGCGGCCACCGATTTCCAGGGTCGGCGCGAGCCGGACCACGGACGCGACTTCGCCCTCGTGCGATCCCATCCCGGCGATTGCTGCGAGCACGGCCTCGCGCGCCGAGTAGATGTCCTCGCGCATCAGCAGCCGCGCCATCGAGGCCGAGCGCTCGGCGATGGCGGTCGCGATCTTCTGGTGCATGCGCTGCGACTGCTCGGCATCCTCGGCGCGCTGTGACCAGGCGATGCGTCGGTGAAGCGCGTTGGGCAGCGCCATGCGCGCCATCTCGGCGACTTGCGGGATGCGCGACATGCGCATGACCTCGATGTGGAAGCGCAGGTTCTCGTGGATTACGCGCTCGAGGTCGTCGGGGCTGTCGGGCGCGGCTTCGCGGGCCTCGGCAACAAGCGCACCCAGAAGCGAAATCTCGGCCGCACTGGCGCGCGTTGCCGCCCGCGAGGCGGCGTGACCCTCAAGGTTGGCGCGCATCTCGAAGAGATCCTCGACCTCTTCGGCTCCCCAGGTGCGCACGATGAATTCGCTGCGCGACTGGCGCGTCAGGTAGCCTTCGAAGGCCAGTGCATTGAGGACTTCGGCGACGGCGGCAGGGCGGCATTCGTAGAGTTCGCCGAGCTCGTCCTTGGGGATGATCTGGCCGGGCAGATAGCGCGCCGACAGCACCCCGAACCTGAGTTCGAGGAACATGCGTTCAGCAAGTGAATGCGCCTTGGCCAAGTGACGAGCCCCCATGGGCGAGTTCTGGCCCGCCGCATAATTTCCCTCTCCATAGCACAGGATCGATTTGATTTCCGAATCCTGCCGCTTCCGATTATCCCGTTTTGGGCAAGAGGGAGTAGTTCGTCGCCTTGGGAACACAGACGAAATTGGAAGGTGTACGAACAATTGCGTGTCCGGCGCAGAACCTGTTTGCTGTGCTTCGCGAGCCCCAGAAGCGTCGCCGTTTCGACAGTCCGTCCGACATACCCGGGCTGCACACCCTTGCGCTGGGCACCGCCGAGCATTTTGCCCAGGAGCTCGTCGACCTTGGCCTCCTTACCCGCGACCACGGCCGCTATTCGATCAACGACTGGACGATCGAGCGGATCGTCGAGCACCTCGATCTTGCCGGTGCGATCCAGGCCATGGCCGCCGCGCAGGTCGCGGGCGTGGCGGCGAGCGCGGACTTCTCCCATCTCGAGCGGCTTAACGGCGTGCTGCGCGGCATGGACGACCGCGATCCGGGCAACCTCCTCGCCGGAGCCTACATCGACTACCAATGGCACTTGGAACTGGTGCGCATCAGCGGCAATCGGGCAGCGCTCGCCGCCTATTCCAGGGCGATCCCGCCGGCGGTGTGGATCGCGGGGGCGAACTACTTCCAGCTTGAGGAAGCGCGCAGCTCGCTGACCGAGCACGAGCGCCTCGTTGCCTACATGAAGGCCGGCGACACGCTGCGGGCGCGCGATGCGGTGGCGTTCCATTTTGAGGAGGCCGCGTCCCAGATCCGGCGGGCCGGCGAAGCGCGGATCGAGAGCTATCCCGCCGGCGGCGACTGACTTCCAGCGCGGGCGCGCTGCGAAAGGAGAGAGGGTGCCGATAGGTTGCGGGGGCTCCAATTGTTCCTGGCACATGATTGAAAAGACAGTCCGTTCGGGGTAATCATGGTCAGGGCGAGGAGACCCTCGATGGACCATGATCACTACGGACTGGATGGGAGGCCGATTTATCCTCGGCTCGGCCACTTTGACCACGTAACGGGCCTGCAACTCCCGACTTTCCGTGGCAAATCTGGCGGCTTTGGCCGTGGTCCAACTATCTTCCTCGTGATCCTGATGATCGTTGCAGGATCTGGACTTGCTTTTGCGTCGCGTCTGTTTGGCTAACATCTAGCTCGGGCGTTTCGCAACATGGAGGTGATCCCGGGCGGGATCATCTGGGAACCGCTCGAAGTCGACAGCATAGGCGCTTCCCAAACGGCTTTTGACCTTTTCCGCCCACTGCTCGCCCTGTTCGTTCGAGATGTTGTTGCCGCGAAAATCGAGCGCGCGATCGTCGTAATGGGCCGACCCGGCCTTGTGCTGGGTGCTGTCATTGCCTGACGTCACCACTGGTGTGGGCAAGCCAAGGGCGCGCGCTTCCTCGGCGACAACGCCCATCGCCGGAACCAGCGCGCCATCCATATGGCCGAGGCGCGCGCCGGGCTTGACCTTCATACCAAGATCCTTGGCGAGGGCTGTCCCATCGACCGGTCCATCGGGGACAGCCATGAGCGTGCCACCTTCGAGCGGCGAGGGCACAAGCGCCGGGGCAACCGTCCCCGACGGCAGGCGCGGCGGCCCAGGCATGCCGAGATCGCCGTTCGACCCGAGCATTCCTGACCCCGCAATTCCCGCGACGTCGCTGAGTTCGTTGATGCGATGAGCGCGCAGATCGCCCATCAGATCGTCCATGATAAAGGCAATAGCCTGATCGCGGCGCGAGACGTCGCGGTAGTCGAGCCGCGGGTTGGACAGGTCTGGCAGGTGCCATTCGGGGTGCTCACGCTGGAGCGTCTCGTAACGGTCCTGGATGAGGTTCGACATGTCGCTCGAAATCTGGAAGCCATGGTTCTCGGCGTAGCTTGCCTCCGACATCATCCGGCTGCCGATCTCGCGGTAGCGCGCGGCAGCCGCCCGCCGTTCCTCGGCTTCCGAGGTGCGCCAGTCGGTTCCATCGGTGCTGGTCCGCGAGTGCGAATGATCGGCGTAGTCCGAGCTCTGGTTGTAGGTGCCCGACGACTGGACGTCGCCACTCGAGCCGCTGACGACCACGCGGTTGCTGGTCTCGTCCGACTTGTCGGTCCCCCGGGTGGTCTGGTTCGTTGCCGATCGCTCGGTTCCGACGCTTGCACCGTCGCCGCTTTCTCGCCGGCCCGAAAAGCCTCCGGACAGTGACGCTGAAACACCGCTTCCCGCTTCGGATTCGAGTGGCGTTCCCACTGTACCGGTGCCGGTAAGTGATAGGCTTGTGCCGAACGTGCGCCGATCGAAGTTATTCGACGAGCGATTGTTCCCCTCGCGCAGGACCAGGTCGTTGTTGGTGACCTCGCGGGTCGAACTACCCGAGGCGCCTTCGACCACCAGGTTGCCCCCGACATTGTGGGTGTCCGACGCCCGCGAGCCGTTCTCGCGGCGCGAGCCCGATACGTCGCTGGTCGCGGTGACCGCGCTGCCGAAACGGCCCTTCGAACTGGTCCAGCTGGTTGAGGTACCGTTCTCGATTTTGTCGGCCTCGTTCATGTACCACTGGCCCTGCGAGCGCAGGTCCGAGGCGTAGCCCCGCGTCATGGTCGGCTTGAACGGCAACTGCGAGATCGCGGCATTGGTGTCGATCACCGTATGGCCCGAGCCATATTCGTTGAACATGCGGCCATCGGCTTCGCGGAAGCCCGAGTGCGCGCTGCCTGCGAGCAGGTTCGGTGCCGTGTTCCACTGCGACATCTGGCGGTTGTCGGCATTGAGGTTGCCGTAGCTGACGTCGCCATAGGCATAGTTGCCCGTGGTCCGCTCGAGCGCGGCGGCATCCGAACCCGCCTGGACCGGCGCCAGCATTGAGCCAAGGTTGTTCGCGACCGACATGGTGCCGCGCATCACCATCAGCGCCAGCACCGGCACCGACATCATCAGGAACCCCGCCATGGTGGCGACGTCCTGGTTCACCGCATCGATCCCCGCCCAGTTGGCGAGGTTCACGCTGCCGGCGGCAAGCGCATTGGTCTGGCTGGCGAGCCGGTCCATGATGAACGAGTGAATGAGGACGTAGATCGGTCCCCAGGCCGACAGGTAGAAGAATCCGGAGAAGTAGCCCTTGAGCGTCGCAATTCCCGTGCGCGGGAAGAGCAGCAGCGGAAATACGATCGGGAACAGCGCGTAGAACACCACGGTCAGCACGACGCCAAGCACCGGTATCCAGATCAGCCCCTGCTCAGCCGCGGTCGTCATCGCGTTGCGGGTCTGGGTGTCCGCGCGCTGCAGCGCGAAGGAATCCGCGTCAGCATTACCAAAATCGAGCTGCGCGGCCTCGAAGGCATCGACCATGCTCTTCTGCTTGAAGAACTGGTTCCGGGTCATCGCCGTGCCGGTCAGGAGCTGCGAAACCACGGGTACATCGGCGGCGAGCTTGGCCCCGGCGGCGGCCTGGGTGAGCTTGGGATACATGGTGTGCGCAAAGGGCAATGCGTAAGCAGTGATTTGCGCATCCCACTGGTTGTTGATCAGCGTCCAGGCCTCGGCACAGGTCTTGCCCTCGATATCAACGGTGCCCGCGCCGGTATCGGTCAGGTACTTCATCCCCCGGTTTGTCGCGGCATTGACCCCGAGCTCGGCCCAGAGATCGGGCGCTTCGCTGAGCAGTTTCAAACTCTTGGTGCCGAGCAGGATATCGTAATAGGCGCATTGCTTGAGATAACCGTCTACGTTCGCCTTGAAGACCGGATCACGGATCTCGAAGCCGCGGACCTTGTCCCACATCCGCGCGCCGTAGACGAAGCCGCCAGTCGAGTAATTGAGCGCAGCGGGCATGACGAAGACCGTCTCGGCGGTGCGAGTCAGATAGTCACTGACCTGGCTGGTGAACGAGGCCATCGCGGCAAGGCCGATCGGCACATTGGCAACGGTGGCTGGCGCTAACCCCGGATTGACGCGGTCGGTGACTTTCACGGTCACGGTCGGGACCATCAGCACGAGATAGATGAGCGTCGACTGGATGAACCAGCGAAACCAGGCCCGCCAGTCGAGATCCATGGCGGTGACGAGCAGTGCGTAAATCAGCCCCATCACCATGCACACGCGGATGAGCGCCTTGAACCCGCCCGATCCGGTCCAGGCGGCGATCGCGTTGAAGGTGTTGACGAGGTAGTCGCCGCCCCCGACCGTGAAGACCTCGAGCATGAGGGGTGCCTTCCTTCGTCGCGGTCTACTGGACCTGTTGGTTGAGGGTGCGCGAGAACCGCAGCGCCGCCGACATCTGCGGGGAGAGCTGCGTGCGCAGGGTCTTCTCCAGCATCTGCGTGCGCTGGATCAGCGCGAAGGTTTGGTCGAAACGCTGCGAGGTGCGCGCGGCGATCCCGAGGAAGTTGCGCCGGGTCTCGTAAAGCCCCTCGCGCCACTCGCGTAAGCTATCCGCGTCCGCCCCGTTGAAGTCCGAGCGCGCATTCACAGCCATGTCGATGAACCGCATGGTCATGGTGGTGACGAGATCGACCGCGACAATTTCGGAGAGATCGTTGATCTCCTGGGCCGAGATGCCGAACTCGGCTGCGGCGCTCACCGTGATGATCTTGTAGACCGGCACGCTCGCCATGCCGAGCAACTGGACCTCGGCCGGGGTCAGCGAAGCGCCGGGATCGCGCACCTTCAGTGCCATGCTCTCGATCAGCGTGCGGACCCTCGCCTTGATCGCCGCGTTGGGGCCGATGACCATGTCGGTCTCAGTGGGCGCCATGCACTTGGTGGTGTCGCTGCCGCAGCTCCAGTATTTGTGCGGCGTCTGCGAGGTGCCATCGAGCATGGCGCTGATCAGCGCGGGATCGGCCGGGCCGATGAACTGCACCCGCGGCTTCCCGCCCGATCCTTGCGGGTCGTAAATCACCGAGCCGACGAGTGTCATCAGGAACTCGCGGAACTGGGTGTCGAACCCGCCGTACTTCTTGCCGAGCGCCTCCCAGGTGTAGTTGTTCGGCATCCCGGCCTGTTCCTTCATGTCCGGGTCGGAATTGGCAGCTTTAAGCGCCTCCCGCTGGCCGCCGTTGTTGCACTGCTGGCGCGCGCGGGCCCAGTCGGCGACCGCGCCCTGGCTGTTGGCGATCGCCTCGCAGATCACGGAGGACGCCGTGTCGGTCTTGGGCCACAGCCCGCCGACCAGCGCCTGCGCGGTCTCGCAGGACGAGATGTTCATCTGGTTCATCTGCTGAACCTTCTGGGCTAGCTCATCCATGACCTTGCCGATCTCGGGTGAAATCGTGTCGATCGCGAGCTTGAAGGCGAAGCCCAAGGCATTGTTGGCGGTCGCCTTGAGCATGGCGACGAGTTCGGCGGTGTTGATGAACGAGAAGCTCCCGGCAAAGAGGTCGATGCCGCCGCAGCCAGCGCGCGCATGGGGCAGCTGGATATTGAAGGGCTGGATGTTCTTCTGGGGGAAGCGCGACCAGACCGAACCCATCGAATAGTAGCCTGCCGACTGGCCCTGGTAGGCGCTGGGGCCGGTGACATTGGCCTGGGCTCCCATGTCCGACATGAAGCTCTGCATCTCGCCTTCGACGCCAGCGAGCGCCGGCGTCGGCGAGGCCATGAGTACAGCCGCGCCGAGCACGGTGCCAAGCGCGCAGCGCGAGACCTGAGTGAGGGACGCGCGCATCAGTAGTCGCTCCCGGGCTGGACCTGGGTCAATTGGAACATGCGGTCCATGATCTCGTCCTGGCTGAGGATGCCGTAGCCGATCGGCATTGGCTGCTTGGTGACGGAATCGAACAGCACCAGCGCCGGAACCTGCCGCTCGGTGCCCATCCCAAGCTTCTCGTACTGCCCGCTATCGACCATGTAGCCGGGGAATGTCGCCGACGGGCCGCCGTCCATCGAAACTGCGAGGACGGCGAGCCCGTACTTGTCGCTGACCGCTTTGAGGATCGGTGAGAAGATGTCGCAGGCGCCGCAGCTCGAGGAGAAGAAGTAGAACACCCCATAGCGCTGCGAGAGCGCCCCCATCACGCGGTCGCGGTCGGACTTGCGCTGGTCGATCCACGCGCGCTTGCCGAGCGTCGAGACCGGGCGCTGGAGTGTGTAGTCGAGCCCGGGATCCTGCCACAGCGCGCGTTGCCACACGTCGGCGAACATCGAGGAGCGGTCGAGCTGCTCGCGCTGGAAGCGCACATAGGCAGTGACGTTTTCCGGGCTCGGCTCGAGGATCGCGCGTGCCTTCAGTTCCTCGAGCTGGGTGCCGATCGCGGCGAGGCGCTCGCGCGCCGGCGGCTGCGTAGCCGTGGCGGCCTTGCGCGGCTCCTCCCTCGGCTTCTCGCAGTAGAACCAGGTCCCGAGCTTGCGCTCCTTGCAGTAGAGCGCGTCCTCGGACTGCTTGACCTCGACGCCGTCCTCATTGGCAGCGTGAAGCGGGGCCGTGCCGGAAAGCATCAGGCTGACGCCGAGGCACAGGGCGGCAATGCGGTGTCTGTACATGTGGCGGGGGTTCATGATCCGCTCCTCTCGAATTCCTTGATCAGTGACATGAAGACAGCGAGGTCGAGCAGGCGGCGGCCGCCGTCGAGCATTCGCACCAGCGCGTGGGTGAACGGGGTGAGCGCGGCGGTGCCTGCCTCGCTCAGCGTGTAGGTTTCGGCATCCGGCGCGACCCAGCCCCGGCCGAGCATGGCCTCAAGCGGCGCCTTGAGAGCGCGGGCGCGCACCGGCCGGTCGAACCAGGCCGAGACTTCGGCCGCCAGTTCGCCCGCGCTTTGCGGTGCGCGGCGGGAGAGCGCCATGCCGAGGCAGAACTCGACCATGCTCATGTCCGCGATCGCGCCGAAAGCGCTGAGCGGGACAACCTTGGCGCCAGGTGCTGAAGGGGGCGAGGTGCCCCCGCCGTTACGGCTTGTGGGCGGCATAGTAGGCCTCGATGTTTGCCTGGATCTCGATGAGCGTGGCGGCCTCGTCAGGGAGCTTCGCCGCGTCGACGAATTCCGCGTAGATCTCCCGGAAATCCATCACCGAGAGGTCGAGCTGCTGGAATTCGAAGATGGTGAACCCGTCGCAGAGCGGCTTTTTCGGCGTGCCCCAGGTCTTGCCGATCTGCGGGCGGCCCTGCTCCTGGAGGATGCGGCTGATCTTCGACTGGAAGCAGCAATAGACGTCGCGCTTGGTGAGGCAGATGCCAAGGAAGCTCGACGAGCAGTAGGTGCCGATCTTGTGACACAGCCCGGCATCGTCCTTCTGGTCGAGCAGGACCTCGGACGGACTGCACAGCAGCGGGGTGAGGAGCGGCACGCCCTTGCCCGAACAGCAATTGGCGAGCCCGAAGACCTTGTGCGCGCAGCTCTCGGCGGTGCCCTTGAACAGGGTCAATGTGCTCTCGTCGAATTCGGCGTTGGCCTGGCCGAGCGCGTTCAGCGCCACGACCGCATCCTTGAACTCGTCGGAGGCCTCGCGCACGATCGGCTCGCAGTCGCCATTGACGCAGTAGACATCGCCGCCGCAGATGTACTGCGCGGGTTGCTGGGTGCTTCCCGGGATCGGGCACTTGTAGACACGCTCGGCTACCTTGCACGAGCCATCGCCGCTTGGTGGATCGTCGAGGCAAGTCTCGTGATCGAAGGTGCAGCCGGGTGTCGCGTCGAGCTTGCCGCAGTCGTTGCCGCCACCGACCACGGTCTGGCACTGGTAGGTTTTCGTGCTCTCCCAGCAGGGCCGGGTTACCGGCACGCCGTCGATCAGCCGGGTCTCGCCCGGCGCGGTGCAGGTCTCGCTGGCGAGCGTGCAGGTGCCGAGATCGAGAGAACAGGCATTGTCGGTCCAGGTTTCGGTGAACCACTTCGAGACCGAGCTTTCGGGAACGATCCCGGCGACATTGGAACTGCAGGCATAGACCTCTTCGGGGGCGGCCGGCTCGGCGCAAGTGAGGTAGCCCCCGCCCCCGAAAGGATCGCCGATGAAGTCCCAGGTCTTGCACAGCTGCCGATCGGTCACGCCTGCGGCGCTGGCCGTCGTCCGGGTGCAACTGGGTTCGGACGCGAGCGAGCCGCATTGCTGGAGCCCGGTCACATATTGCTGCGGGAAGCCGGTCACCGGATCGAAGGTCAGCGCGGCGGTCAGGCCTTCGTTGTTGCAGCGGTAGACGTTGCTGACGACCTGGAAAGCGTTGGCCGGCGGCGGCTTGGGCACAGTTCCCATGAGATAGACGTTGGGATCGGTGACGGCCGCGTCGCAGTCGTAATAGTCGACGGTGAGATTGTACTGCGGCACCGGATAGGTTCCGGTCTTCCGGCATAGGCTATTGCTCGCCAGCGAGGCGCAGCCGGCAAAGCCTGGCGCGGTAACACACAGGTACTGGTAAAGCGTCTCGTTCCACGCCGAAACCGAGAGGCTGCGCGTGCAGGTCTTGGGCTGGAGGGCGACCGTCGAACCGACGTTGCAGGTCCACTCGGCCATGTTGGATGTGCCGGAGCCCGGGGGTAGCGGCACGCAGTTGCCGGTCGAGCCGTCAGCGCTCATGCCTTGCAGATAGGCGTTGGGATCCTCGGTGACCGTGTTGGCGCGCGAAAGGTCGCTGCGCTTCACATCGACGGTCGGCCGCGTCGTGGAATTGGCGGTGCGGTAGGCATCGCTATTGTAGCCTGCCGCCGCCCCGTCGGCATACATGTTGCCGGGGTTGTCGTAATACTGGGTGAGCCCGGGATAGTTCGCCTGATAGCCCGGAATCTGCCCGGCAGCGCCCGGGGCATCGGTGATCCCCTGGTTGGCGCCGCGAACCGTTGATCCCAGCTCGCGCGCCTGCGCCTTCGCCTCGTCCCACGTCATGGTGGCCGGCGCGGAAGGCGGTGGCGGGGCCGGCGGGGGAACGCCGGGGTCGGTTGCGGGCGGCAGTGCGGGCTGCGGCTCGATGAGGTCGTCGGGCGGCGGGATGTACACTTGCGCGCTGGCTGTGCCCGGCGCGAGCAGCGCCAGGGCTAGGAAGACCGCTGTTCGCCGTTGCTTGGTGAAGCGGCGCCCACCCATCTCACTGGCCCTTGGTCAGCTGGGCGAGCGCGACGCGCGCAACACCTGCCCCGGGACCGCGCCCGCCGGCGAAGGTCTCGAGGGCGTATTCGACCGTGACGTTTCCTGTGATGCGGTCGTGATCGGGGGGCACGCTGGTGCAGTCGAGCCCGTCGCAGAGCTCGTATTCACGGCCAACGGCAACGAAGGTCGGGGCGGCCGTAACCTTGAAAGCGCGGAACAGGCGCGGGTCTATCGCGAGGTGGGCTTCTTCGCCCTCATTGGTCACCACCCGCTTCAGCCCATCGGCGAAAGCCTTGGTGCTCCCGCCCGGGAAACCGCGGAACACCACCACCCCGCCAGCCTTCGTGGTGTCGGCAATCAGCCGGGTGAGCGAGGCCTCGGGCATCGACAGGCTCGCGAAGACGATGAATATCGGCCCCTCGCCCATCGGCGTCCTGGTATTGGCGGCTGCCCCGCTCAGCAGTTCGTCGAAATCGACCGCGCCGTCTGGACCTTTGGGAAGATCGGCCGGGTTGATACGGCCGACCGCGGCAAGGCCCTCCTCGCGCAGCTGCTCGGCTTCGCCGCGGTGCGCCTCGCCCTTGCCGGCGACCGCATCGACCAGGCTCTGGGCATCGGCCGTCGCTTCGGTTCCGCGTGCCTTCACGGCTTTCAGGTCGAGGCCGTCTATAGTCTGGGCAAGCGCGGCCGAGACCGCAGTCAGGGCGAGGAAGCCAGCAAGTCCAAGGAGCCGGGATTTGTGCGGGAGCCGCGCGAAGGTCATGGGTGTCCTCACAGCATGCAGCAGTTGCGCTTGCGCCAGACGAGGTAGCCAAAGTCCTCGCCCTTGACGGGGTAGCCCTTGCCGGTCTGGGGGATGATGGTGGCCGCGCCGACCGGCGCGCAGGCGTAGCGCCCCTTCACCATCGAGATCGGATTGGTCATCTGCAGCCGGTATTGCTGCTTCCTCATCACCGGCATCAGGTACTTGTGGCACAGGGCCTTCGAACCCATGGTTCCCCAGGCCAGCGCCTCGCGGTGCATCTTGTAGAGCATGCGTTCGGCGACGAGCCGCGAGGCCTGGATCGGCGTGACGTGGGCCGAGACGTGGCCGTTCAAGGGATACATCCCGCCGTTGCAGCCCGCGCACCAGAACATCTGGTCGATCGGAAGCTTGGCAGTCGCTGCAACGCAGTCGGCCGCGCAGGCCGCAGTCGCGATCCCGTTGGCGAAGAGCGCCACCTCGGGATTGATGATCGAGGTTAGCGCCGAGTCCTGCCACAGCGGGTCGATCTCGGTCACATAGGCGACATCAAAAGTGGTCTGCTCGAAGCAGAGGAAGTCGGTCAGGATCTCCATCCAGTAGAGCAGCGGATAAACGTAGTAATGCGACTGCCACTGCGAGGAGTTTTGCGTCTTGCCGCCGATCTGGCTGCGTCCCTGGACATGGCCCTCGCCGATGTCGAAGCCGGGGTTGAGCCGGATCCCGCCGAGGTTGGGAAAGCACCACGACTTGTTGGTGACATCGACGAGGCGTACCGGCTCCCAGAAACCGACCGAGATGCCGATGCGCGGGATCGGCGAACCGCAGGCGCACAGGGGAAACGACGGGTTCTTGGGATCGGGGCGCGAGCCCTTCCAGATCGAGAGCCCGCCGATCGAGAGCGGGAACAGGCACGACCAGCACACGTCGGTGATCGGATTGATGAACTTGCCATGGCAGGTGACCGTATCGGCCCGCGCGGGGCTGGTTCCAGCCAAGGCAAGCGCGAGCGCGCCGAGCAGCGCCATGAATCTCGCGGGAACACGCATCATGGCCGCCCCTCCCGCCCAAAGGCATCGTCCGCGCGCGCCTTGGCGCGGAAATAAGCAAGCCCGTGAAGCATCGCCGCGACTGTCAGCAGCAGCGCGGGAAGCGCAGCCCACGGCCCCAGCAGCGCCTTCAGCACCGGGAGAAGCAGCACGGCGAGCGCCAGCGACCAGCACAGCACCATCCAGAGCCTGCGCATGCGCCGCAACCTCCGCGTTTCGGGCGCCGCCATCGGGGTCTTGAGGAAGGTGATGAGCGGATGGGTCATGATGTCTTGCCTCCGCTTGGGGTTATCGCCGCGCGCGGCAGCGGCATTTCGCTGATCTTGAGGCTGGCGCCGGCCTGGCTCACCACGGCGGGGGTGTGGCGGATGCCGAACTTCGATGTGAGCGTGCCACCCTGGTCGAAGTAGAAGCGGCGCTGCCACGGCTTCATCGCGTCGAAGGGCGAGCCCGAAACGAAGATGATCTTGGCCGCCGTGTCGTTCCAGGTCCGCAGCGCCCATTGCAGTTCGGCCGCATTGTCGCCGTCGACGAAGACCAGCGCCTGGCTGAGCTGCACCATGTCGAGCGGATTGACCCTGGTGCCGCGCGCGGCGATTCTGTTGCCCTTGGCGTCGACGATATCGTCCTCGGTGACGATCGAGGGATCGAACAGCCACTCGCGCTTGGTGGTCGCCGGGGTCATGCCATCGACCCGCTTGGGCCGCTGCACGCTCGCCACGGCCTGTTTTTGCATCTCGCGCTGCAGCCGCTCGATCCCGCCGTTTGCCTCCAGCGTCCTGAGCCTGGTCTCGATCGTCGTGAGCAGATCGGCCTCGATGATCGGGAAAGTCTGGCCCATTTGCCCATAGTCGGCAGCCCTCACCGCCGAGATCAGCGGCCAGCCTATCAGCAGCGCGGCACCGCCCGCGGCGGACAGAAGGGCCAACCGGCTCACAGCACCGAGTCCCCGGTGCCGATGATGCGTCCCGAACAGACGAAGCCGATGTCGGCGTAGCGGCTATCAAGCCCGTCCTTGTGCTTGGTCCCGACATAGTAGCAGTGCTCGGGGATGCGGCCCGTGGGTCCAGGCTCCAGCCTCTCGCCGCGCGAACTCAGCACCTTCAGGCGTGCGACCTCGGCCCCGTTGATCCGCACCACGCCATTCTCGCGGGTGACCATGTCACCCGGCATGCCGTAGACGCGCTTGGCGAAGGGCGGAGAGACCTTCCCGAAATGCGCGGTGATGAGCGGCGTCTGCGGCGGCGCGAACACCACGAAGTCCCCGCGCGCCGGGCGGCGGTGCTTGTCGATCCAGAACGCCCAGTTGGGGAGCGATTGGGTCGTGTTGATCAGGATCGCATGATCGTCGCGCCAGCTCGCGAGCGAGGAACTGGCCGCCAGCGTCGCGGCAAGCGCGCCGATCACCAGCCAGCGCCGGGCGTGCGAGGATCGCTGGGTGAGCGGCTCAGTTGACGGGAGCACTGCCCTGTCCTCCAAAGGCAGCGCCCGGCATCGGGGCCGCTGCCTGCGGGGCGCCCTGCCCGTTCATTGCCGCGCGCATCGCGCCCATGACCTCGCCCGCCGAAGCAGTTGCAGCTTGGGGCATCTTTATCTTTGCAAAGACTTCGCGGCGGACTTCGGCGGTGATGTCGGGAACATTGCCGGCCAGCACGGCCTCGCCTACCAGCACGATCTGGCCGGAGGTGCCGCGGCGCTCGAGGTTCTTCTGGACCTCGCCCATGAACGCGCGGGTTTCGGTGGTGACCTGCTCGGGCGGCGTGGCCGAGCGGGCCTGGGCCTGGACATATTCGCCGACAATGCCTGAGAGCTGGACCTTGGCGATGGCCGGCCGGTCCCCTGCCCCGAGCACGTTCTTGGTGACCCAGGCGCCCCACAACCCCGCAGCAACCAGCGCGCCGACCAGCGCCACGGGAACCAGTCCGATGCGGGCGCGGGGCGCAGGCCGGGGCGGGCTCACATCGGCCTCGAACAGCGGGCCGGCAGTAGTGTCGGCCGCAGGAGCCGCGGACGTGCGGGGGCTTCTAGCCATGATGGTTCTCCCTGGGATCTGAGGTGGCCGCGGCCCCGCGCGCGAGCAGCGAGTGGCGGCGAAAGAAGCCGACCGCGGCGAAGAGCCCGGCGCTGGTCAGCCAGAAGAAATGGGCGAAGCGGACCTGGCGCTCGGCGCTCGCGGCGACATAGCGCGAGGCGAAGTTTTCGAGCTGGAGCACGGTCCCGCCGAAGCTGAAGTTGCCGAGCGCCGCGAAGAACAGCAGCCACAGCGCCGCGACGCAGGCAAAGGTGACCGCGAGCCAACCCGTAAGGCACAAGGCCTGGTAGCAGGCATCGGCGAGCCGGATCGGCCGGCGGGGCGAGGCGAGAAGCGTGATCATTCCGCCGCCTCGGCAAGTTCGCCGTCCGTAAAGTCGGGGGCTCCGGGCTGCGGCGGCACGAAGTCGGGAAAGGCCACCCGCTCGATCGCATCGGGGAGCGGCAGACCAGCGCGCACCTTTTCCTCGATCTCGGAGAAGACCCGCGGGCTCGATGAGTAGAGCGTCGCCGAATAGGGATCGAGCACGAGCCGGCCGACCGCGAGCGTCTCGGGCCCCTTGATCAGGACGTCGGAATACTCGGTGCCATTGCGCTTCAGCGAGCGCAGCAGGCTCTCGGTGTAGTGGTCCATCTCGAAGCGCTGGTGCTTGGCGAGATCATTGATCGTCTCCTCCTTCTGCTGGAGGACGATCGACCAGTCGGAGTTCTCGAGCGCGGCCAATGAGCCTTCGGACTTGTAGAAGTCATTGAGGGACTGGGTGGCTGTGATCAGCGAGCCGCCATATTTGCGGCAGGTCCGGGCATAGGTCTCGATCGCCTGGCCCATCTGCCCGCCCCCCAGGAGCTGCCAGGCCTCGTCGATCATGGTCAGCTTGGGCACCGAACGGTCGAGATCGCGCATGACCCGAAGTGTCAGGAACATGAGCGCAGTGAGCGCGACCGAGCGCAGTTCGGGCTTGGAGGAAAGATCCGAAAGCTCGAACACGGTGAGGCCTGCCGAGAGATCGATCGAGCAGGCACCCTCGAAAAAGCGGCCATAGGTCCCGCCCTTCAGGAACGGCGACATGGCATCGGCCAGATCGCCGGCGAAGGGCGATGGCAGGGAGCGAAGCGCCGCAGCAACGTCGTCGATGGTGCCGGCCCGCTGCTTTTCGCGCCAGACGCTGCTCACCGCGGAATCGATCAGGCCGCGCTCGGTATCGGACAGGCGGTCCTGCTGGCGCGCCATCTGCCCGACGATCGATTTGAGCATGGCAAGGCATTCGACCTCGTAGTCCTCGCCGTCCTCGTCGGAGGACAGCGCCTCGCCATCGATCATGTCGAACGGGTTCAATGAGAAGCCCGAGGAAAGCTTGAACTCGACGAAGGCGCCGCCGAAGGCCTTGGCCATGTGCTCGAACGAGCGCCCGTCGTCGATCACGATGACCTTGGCCCCGGCGCCTGACATCGCCGCGCAGACGTCCTGCAGGAAGACCGACTTGCCCGAGCCCGATTTGCCAAACACCGCGACGTTGTGATTGCCGGCCGCGTTCTGGAACGGTGACCAGAAGAAGGGCTGGCCGCGCCGTCCGATCAACAGCACGTGCGGAATGTGCCCGCCGGTATGCTCGCCCTGGAGCGGCGCGATCGAGGCGGCCGTCGTCGTCAGCATGGTCTTGAAGCGCTTCATGCACCTGAGGTCCGCCGACAGGCCGTTGGGGAACGAGAGCGGCATGGCAGCGAGTAGCCCCATGACCTGGAGGTAGCGTTCGTCGATGAGATCCCATCCGCACGCCTTGTAGACCGACTTAACCATGCGCTCGTTGACGTCGCCCTTGCCGAGCGGCGAGAGCGCGCCAACCCCGTAATAGACCTGCGCGAGCTTGCGGCCCTGCCGCATCTGTCCTTGCACATACTGCCATTCGTCGCGCTGCTCGGAGAGCTGGGGCAGGAACCGGGCCGAGCGGCTGTCGGCAAGGCTGGTCGTGCGCATAACCTTGAGCCCGGCGCGCGACTGGGCCGCCTCCTCGTCCTGGAAAACGAGGCCAAGCACGGTCATCACGTTGCAGCCGAAACGCAGCTTGTCGTTGATGACGTCGCCGATGATCTTCTGGACGTCCCACGGCGCCCACTGCTTGGGCAGGTTGCGGACCGAGAAGAAGCGCCAGTCGAACTTGTCGGGGACCACCTCGCCGATCACCGGCGCGCCGTCCTGGCTTTCACCTGTGGCACGAAACCGTTCGGTCTGCAGCACGATGCGATCGGGCGTGACCTGGGTCTCGAGGTCGCGGCGCACGCACTGGATGTTGATCGGATCGAGTTCGGAATAGTGTTCGGGCCGGTCGGCATTGTCGACTGCGGGGCAGAGGAAATCGTCGAGGAAGGCGATCAGTTCGACCGGGCCGACGTCGCGCGCCGGGATCGAGAGCGCCTGAAGCGTGCCGTGCAGGCTCTCGCGGACCGAGCCGAGCGCATCAGCGCCGATTCCGCCGCTGAGCCGTGCGCCGACCGAGAGGATCACGCGGGTATTACGCAGGTAGAAAGGCGCATCGCGCGAAATCGACATCCACGCTGCCCGGCGCAGCCAGCGCGCGCGGTGGGTCGCGGCGCGGCCGTAGACGCCCTTGGCGACGATGCGCGGCATGACCCAGTCGGCGATGCGTTCCCCGACCGATGGACTTTGCCAGTGGATCAACTGGATTTCGCAGCCCGAAGGCACGGCGTCGGAAAGGAACTGGGTGAGGATCTCGCCGCTGCGCTCATCCGCCCCCATCATCGGCGCGAGTTCGAGGATGAACCCGAGCGATTCCGTGTTGATGAACATCCGGCTCTTCTTGTCGTAGCTGCGATAGGGCAGCCAGTTCGACAGCATCGGCGCGCCGAGCACCGGGCGTGTCGCCTCGGGATGCGCGCTTTCGCCGAACACCATGTCGAGGAACCGGTCCCAGAAGCCCCGCGAAGCCATCGGCCCTACTCCTCGACCTTGGAGGGAAAGGCCGCTGGCCCGTTGACCGGCGCTGCGGTGACAGGAGCGGGTTTGACCGCGTCGGCAGGTGCCGCATTATGTGCCGCGCCTTGTGCCGCGTTGGGCGTCAGGGCGGCTACCGGCGGCACGGAACCCGGGGCCTTCGCCGTTTGCGCGAGGCGGCTTTGCACCTCGGCGCGGATCGCGTCGATCGCACTCCCTGCCTTCAGCGCTGCGCCCTTGGCCCGTGCCGCCGCTACGGCTTCAGCGCTTGGCGGTCCAGCAGGTGCCGGCTTGGCCTCCGGCGCGGGTGACATGTCACTCGGCAGGGTCGCCGCATCCGGCAAGGACGGCGGGGTGAAAGCCGCGCTGGCAAGGCTCGCCGTGCGGCCCTCAATCTGGTCGATCGCCGTGGGTTCGCTGCCTGAGAGCTGCATCCAGGCCCCGTCATCGACCAAGGCATGCACGATCCGCGGCTCATGGAGATTGCCGCCGCCATCGACGAACGATGGAAACACCACGCGGAGCACCCGGCGCTCTCGGTGGGCCATGCCGCCCTGCGCCGGCGTGATGCGGCCCGATCCGATTGGTACGTAGGCGGCGGTTGTTGGCCGCGCCGCAGTGGGCGAGCGCATATAGGGTCCCGCTGGAGATTGTCCCGGCGTCATCGGCCGGGCGTTCTGGATCACTGACAGGGCCTGGTCGTCGATCACCGTCGAGGGCGCGCAGGTGCCGTTCGGCGCGCTGCAGGCGAAGCTCCCCTTGATGTTGCCGCCGAACAGGCTGGTGCAAGCCGCGAGCTGGGTGGCGGCGAGACCGAGCGCCGCGACCGATGCCGCCCGCGCGAGGCCGCCCGCCTTGCGCCGCTCGGCGAGCTTGCCGAGGCGCAGGGCGAGACGCCAGAAGGCAAGGCCCGCTTCGAGGCTGAGGCTGGTTTCGCGGAGCGCCGCGTACCCGTGCGAAACCTGCCAGGCCCGTCGGCGGAGGCGGTCGAGATCACGCGCGGCGAGCAACCGGCCTTCGGGTTTGCCAAAGCTCGATGCGACCTCGTGCCACAGCGCAAACGCCTCGGCCCGGTCGATCGCGACCGGCGGCAGCGAGACCTGCCCACGCGACTTGCGCGTCACTGCGCGGCACAGACCGGCAAGCTGCCCTGGCGTCAGCGCGGTCACGAGCGAGCGCCCTTCAGCCATTGCTCGAGCACTTCGCGCGGACGGAAGCCTTCGATCACCGCTCCGTCCGAGCGCACGATGACCGGCGTGCCGGCCAGCCCCTGCTCGCGGGCGAAACGTTCATTGGCATCGAGCGGCGAGGTGTCGCAGGCCCGTGTGTCGGTGATCGGGGCGCCCGCATAGGCAGCCTTGACCGCCTTGCGCCGGTCACGCGCGCAGAACACCTGGTTGGCAAGGTCGCGGCTGCCGAGCACCGAGATCGGCCGCTCGATCACCCGGACGTTCATCGTCTCGAGAACCCCCGAAAGCGCGCGGCAATAGCCGCAGCGAAAGTCGCTGAAGACGGTGACGGTCGGCCCCGAGCTTGCTCCCCAGACAATGCCGCCCGCCTCGGGCAGTGCGGCGAGCGACATCATCCGGGGGGCACCGCTCGCCGATGGCGTGCTGACGCCGCGGCGGGGGGTCTCGACTTCCTGGGCTTCCTGCCGGCTACCCGCGGCCCCGCCGACCAGCAGGTCGGGGTTGACCTCGAGCAGCCGCACGGCGGTCAGGTCCTGGCGGGTTTGCATGTCGTAGACGCGCCCGATCAGGAGATAGCGCGCGGTCCTGTCGACGTAGAACAGTTGCGATCCCGCCGTGACCTCGCAGACACCGTCGACGACCTGGCAATTGACCCTGCTCACCTGCGTGCGCGGCAGGCGCTCCTTGAGCGCGGCGGTCACCGCAAGATCGGTTTCCGATGGGACGCTCGGCGCGTTGGCATTGGCATTCGCCCACACCAGCGAGCCCCCGCTGCCGAGCGCGATCGCCGCGAGCGGCATCGCCAGTTTGCGAAGGGCGCCGGGCCCCCAATGCAGTGACTTCAAGCTCAGTGATTTCAGCTTCATGATTTCCTCCTCATCCGTTGATGAACACGCCCTCGAGGAACACGATTTCGACATCGATCCCGGTCGGCATCTCGATCACGGGCTGGTACTGTTCGGCCCGCTCGATCAGGTATTTGGAAACGGTGTCGGCCGAGGTCGCGACGCCTTCGCCAAGCCCGCCCTGGAGGATCTCTCCGGCGCCAAGTTTCTGCCGCTGGCCGTTCACATTGACGTTGGTGCCCTGAAGGATCGAATTGGTATTCGCCGAGAACCCGCGTCCGAACCCACCGGCGAGCCCGGCAAGGAAAGCCTGGCCGATGAGCGCGCCTTCGCGGCTCACGACGCGCCCCCTCACCCCGGTCTTGCCGCCGAAGGCGATGAAGCCCTTCACGTCCGAGACCGCGTAGCGGCCGTTTGGCTGCGGGCAGGTCATTCGCTGCAGTTTGACGTAGACCTTTTCGGAAGAGAGGTCGCCGCGCGCCGCGCCGTTGACCAGGCATCCGGCAATATTGGTGGTGAGGAGGCGGCCGTTGTCATAGACCGAGCGCGCCGGGCCGGTGATGCGCAGGACCACGGGAAGTGGATCGGTCTGGCTCTGCACGCCGGCGGCCGCATCGACCCCGACGATAACCTTGGCGACCGCGATCGAGTTCGGCGGCAGGTAGTTGGCGCTGTCGGTGTAGACCGTGTTGCCCTTGGGCACGGGACTGCCGGTCCCGCTCGCGCCCTCATTAAACGAGACGAGGCTGACCTCGCTTCCTCGTCCGCTGGGGAGGCCCGCAGCGGCGGCCGCAGCCTGCCCTGCAGGAGTGGCCTGCGCGCTCTGGTAGCTTGGCGGGCTGGTGCGCCCGTACATGGCATTGGGTCCGACCGGTGTAACCCCCGGGCCCATAACCGGCTGCCCCATGACCGGCGACTGCCGCGCCGCCGCGAGCGCCGCTTTGAGCTGCTCGTTCTCGCTCTGATAGGCGGAAAGCACCCGCTCGGTGTCCGGCGACACGCCTGCACTGCCCATCGCTCCTTGGGCCTGGCCCTGCGCCATTTGCGCCTCAAGCTGGTCGGCGCGCTGTGCACGGGCGGCGAGCGCGCGCATGTTATTGTCCATTGCCATCATCTGGGCTTCGGACTGGGCGCGCCACTCCTTCTCGGCCATGTTCTTGTTGACCATCTCGTCGACCGAGACGTCGCCGACTTCCTTTTTGACGTGTGCGTCGCTGCTCTTGCCGTCGCCCGAGAAGATGTAGGTCGAGCCGATCAGCAGCGCGGCGAGCCCGCCGGCACCGAGCAGCAGCATTTGCTTCTTCTTGACCGCTTCGTTGGCGACGATCGCATCGCCGAGCGGCGAGGCATCGCTTCCTTCCGTGTCGCCGGCAGACCCATCGAGCGCCTTGGGCCCTTTGCGGAACGGGTTCTTCCAATCCATCAGCGGCCTCCATTCGACTGGATGAGGTAGACGGCGGCGGCTTGGCCCGGCGCGAGCTCGCTGACCGGGGTCATGAAGGCGACCGCGCCCTTGGCGGCGAGCATGTTCTCGTCGAGGGCCAGCGCGTCGCGGCCGGTGTTGCGGACGCGCAGGACCAGGCCCTTGAGGTCGGCGCCGCGGTATTCACCGACCTGCTGCACTTCGAGCTTTCCGACCGTGACCGGTTCGAGCACGTCCTGGCGCATCTCGAAGCCCTCGATGGTCTCACTGCGGTACATCGCCTGAGCGAGGCGCACCGCGCTGTCCTCGGGCGAGCTTCGCACTTCCCAGTCATGTGCCACTTCGGCCTTGATCGCCGTATTGGTGACGAAGACCTGCTCGGCATCGTTCCCGCGAACCTGGCAGACGAACTTGTAGACGTAGCCCTTGCGGGTCGTGCCGAAGAACGAGAGGTTGCTCCTCGCAAAGCCGTCGGGGACGGAGAGATAGATGTCGCCGCGCACCGGTTCGTTGACGATCTTGAAGTCTTCGGCCGGGTTGCCTGTGCTGATCTTCGAGACTGCGGCGAACTGATCGCCGGCAAGGCTGATCCGGGTCAGATCCTTCGCCGAGGCGACGCAGGCCACCGTGCCGTTGTCGGCCGCAGGAATGCTCTGGTCGGCCATGGCGGGAGCAGCAAGGCACAGCGCGCCAAGGCAGATGAGCGCCGCGCCCACCGGCCGCCCCGTAATCGCATAGGGCCTGCCGGCGAGCACCGCGCCGACGCCGATCGCGCCCCATCCAAGCTGGGCCATCAACCCTCTCCCCCATCGCTTTTGTTGCTGGTCTTGCCGCTCTCGGCACCCGCGCCATCCTTGGTGACGCGCCCGAACCCGGCGAGCTTGAGGCTGACGCCTGAGTAGCTCCACACGAAGCGGAAGGTACGCGCCTCGGCGGTCACTTCTTTCGAGCCGACGACTGTGTGGAGGACGCCATTGACCTCGCTGGTCAGTGCATCCGGATCGACACTCAGCTGCTCGATCGTAAAATACTGCGAGACACTCGAGCCGTTCTGCTCATTGAAGATCTTCATGAGCTCGGCCTTCATCCGGCCGTGGGTCCTGGGATCGGTGATGGCGAGGATCGAATCCATCCAGTATTGGAGGTTGGATGGCGAGCGGTTGAGCGTGAGGAGCGCGGCATCGCGCGTCACCAGTTCGAGATAGTCCTTGTCGATGTGGCTGGAGGATAGCGTCAGCGGCTTTGCCAGCACCGGCTGCAGCACGACCTCGCGGTCGCGGTGCGCCGCAGTCAGGGTAAGCAGCACGCTCAGGCCGAACAGCCCGGTTGCCGTGATCGCCAGGAGGTTGCGCTGCTTCAAAAGCCGCTGCGCCTGGCCGTGGGAAATCGAGAGGTCCATATCAGCCCGCCATCAGTCGAAGATGGGAGGGCGGCGTCGCCTTGAGGCCCATGAAGGCACCAGGCAGGTACCAGTAGGCCGAATGAATGATCCACGAGACGGCGCGTCCCGCCTTCAACTTGCGCAATCCCCACCAGGCCAGCACGCTTGCTGAAATCCCAATCAGAATATGTTGAGACAGGATTCCCCACGCGAAGGGCAGGATCATCGCGAGAAACTCATCGAGCGTCCAAAAGCCGATGAGCTCGGGATCATCGAGATGCGCGGGAACCGTATAGCGATTCATGAGACGACACCGCCCTCCAGTTTGTCCGGCCAGTCTTCGTTTCGAGAGCGAGGCCGGAGGGGGGACCGCTTGGGGTCAGATCGTTGCGGTGACTGCGGCGGTGACGATCGGTACGCCGGTTCCCGCGCCGACACCGACGCCCACCGGAATGGCGACCTGCGCCAGGCTGAAGCGGCCCGAGGCAAGGCCGACGATGCCGCCCGCAAGGCTCAGCACGGTGATGATCTTGCCGCCCGAGCCTTCGAGGAAGCCGGTGAAGGCGGTGAGCGCCGTGTTGAAGGTGGCGTCAGCGCCGGCCATCGCGACCTCGGTGCCGAAGACGGTCGCAACGGCGATGACCGCCGCGCCCTGGAGCAGGGTCTGCCCCTTCCCTTGTGTGATGCGTTTCATCTCTCGTCCTTTTTCCAAAAGCCGCGTCATTCACGGCCTTCAGAATGAACAGAGGTGCGCAGATCGGAGCAATTAACAGGTGGTTGAGGTGTCCACGCGAATCGGAAGCTTTCCCGAAGCGGCAATTTCAAGCGGGGTTTGTTTCCCTTTTGGGGAAACGGAATTCCCTTTGCGGGAACTGCTTTTCCCCCTGCGGGAATTGTTTATGCCCAAGAGGGAATTTGAATTCCCTCTGGAGGAAACAAGCGCTGCGACTCGCTCCGCAGTCGCCGGACTCGCAAAATTTACGATTCCGGGCCATTGTGCGGGGCAACACATGTGCTGGATGATCCGTCTATGGCCGCAGGCAACCGCAATGTCAGGATACACCTGAGCCAGCAGTGCTTCGACTTGCTGGCTGATGCGATGTGCGCCTATTCCAAGCGGACCGGGCGCTTCCAAACGATGCGAATGACGGTGCAAAGGGCCTGTGAACGCCTTAAATCCCACGGGATTTCCAAGGAGGAGCTGGACCTGTTCCTCAGCGATTTCACGATCGAGGGCGATATTGCGGTGTGGCTGGAGGTCACGCCGAAGTGGTCGGATGACTACGATGCGTTGCGCGACAAGGTAAAGAAGATCCGAGATAAGCAGGGGGTTGATAAGATCCTCGTCCCACTTGCCGTCTACCTAGCCGAACGCCACAATCTGATCTAGGTGGATATCCGGAGCGGTATTGCGCGCTTCTTAAGACTCTTGACAGGTTATGCCATCCCATAGACGTTTTGCCTTGGGAGGGATGGGAAATGCCTCACAGGAACTTAACGCCTGAGACGGTCTTCAAGCCGAGCGCTGATCCGGAGACGGAACCGGTTTTTCTCTTTGCCAATCCGAACCCGGGGCCTGGGGAACAGGACCAATACAAGCAACTGATCAATGCCGAACTCGCCCGGCAGGGCATCCCCCCCGCACATCTGGCGGACCGGATGCGGATACCTCGGCCTAGGCTGCACAAGATCCTCAAACAGACGAACCCGCTCACGGAAGGCCTTCGAGATCGGATCTTCAGGGAACTTGGCATGGATCACGTCCGCGCCAAGATCAGTGTAGCCTTGCTGCACGACCCAGACGCCTACGCCAACCAGGCCGTGTTCTTGGCAACCGAAAGCCTCAAGAGCTTCTACCTCGAGGTCATGACCTGCCGGCGCGGCTCGATCGAGGTCGACTTGCGGCCGGCGATCATCCACGAGGCCGCCCGGCGGGCCTACGACCTGCTGCTCTCGCACCAAGAGCGGGTCATGCAGAACGACCAGACTTTGCAGGCTTAAGCGCGGAATGGCGCCTGAGACCATACTGGCGTGGCAGAAGCTTTACAGCGCCGTCGCCCTGCTTGCCGCGATCTGCTCGGCCTGTGCGGCGCTCAAGACGTGCTACGACATTCGGACAGGCGCACTGGCTCCACCTCGCCAATCAATCGTGGGGTGGGTTCTCTGGCTGCCGCGGGTGTGGTTGCATTTCCAACTCGCGTATTTCTTGGGGTTTCCGAGCATTCTGGCGATCGCGGTTCTGTATGCCCACTACATCGGGTTTGCCGCATTCGTGCCCTCGTAGGTTATGAGGGATACCTCGCGATAGCCTGATGCTCGTACCGCGATATTGGCCGCCATTGCCCGTTCGGCGACGGGTGAATTTTGGCTCCCAAGTCTGGTGAGCCGGAGCCAGTTGGTGGTGATGGCCTGCACGTAATTACGGGTCTCCGGGATTGCAGGAATGTTGCCCAGCGCGAGGGAGCGACGTTCTGGCCCCGCATTATATGCAGCCAAGGCCAGATCGACACGTCCAAAGCGATCGAGTTGCTGACGAAGGTAGCGTGCCCCCGCCCTCATGTTGGCCAGCGCATCCCAAGGGTTCCTTAGCTCCAGATTTCTCGCTGTTCCCGGCATGACCTGCATCATGCCCATCGCCCCCGCCCCGCTTAGTGCCCAAGCCTTGTATCCTGACTCCTGAGCAATGACCGCGTCGAGAAGGCTCTCAGGAAGCCCGTTTTCGCAAGCTATTGCGGACATTGCTGCAAAATAGGCTACTCGGCGGTTCTCCACTTCAGGAGACAACCACCAAGTCGAGCGATACCCATTCTGCAGGCACGATGACGAGGTGGAAGGCGCCATGATCGCCGGATGTTTCGGTTCGAAAAGTCCTGACGGGTCGTTTCCGCCAATAGCGTGGGTTCTATCACCACTTCGGCGCGCATCGGCCGGCTCAACCAACCCTTCAAAGTGGGTGCTTAACGCGATTCCGACAGCCCCTTGCTCATTTTTGGCGGTAGCGAAAAACGGAGAAAAATTGACAAGATCGACTTCCCTAGCCTTCGCGGCCGAGACGCAAATCATTGCGGCAACGACGATCAAACTACAATTGGATGAAATCACGACGCACCCTTCCAAGGTGGCGTGCGGATCTGATCGGGAATGCGCGTGATCAAAAAATCAAAGATGGAAAGCAGAGTCAATCTCTGCGTAAACCGATCAGGGCGAGCCAAGCTGCGGCCCAACGACAGATGTGTCATCAAACAGCTCAGTGGACCGGCACATAGCTGATCGGGCCGAAGTCGAGGGAAGTGAAACCAAAGAGGCCGCCGAGTTCGAGCTGACCTAGCGCTGCCGCTCGAGACGCTGGACCGTCAAGAATTGGTCAAGCAATCAGGCGTATCGGCCAGTTGGAAGGGGTGGCCTGAATACCTAGTCCCGCACCATCCGATATTCGACATCGATCCGAGCGATCTTGCCTGCCTCGATGCCCCGCAGATTGGCCCGATAATATGATATGAGCGTTCGATGGCGTACTGGCGGATGCCAAGAAGCATCTGCCTCCACAACAGTGTTTCCGTCCTTCCGGAAGGCGGAAACGTGTAAATGGCTTCCACTCGGTAGGAAGCCAAACCCGCGACGACGGGCGAATCCACTCACGGTAACGCCGTCCTTCGCCGGATAGGCATAGACCGAGCGTATCTCGACTCGCGCATTGGTTTTCGCGGTAATCGGCACGGGTACAGAAGGGAGCGTCGCACAGCCCCCTGTAGCAACGATCAATGCGGCGCACAGCGCTAGACTTTGACCTCTCGGAATTATGGACATGAGATAATTACCTCCCTTCAATGGTGCAGTCGATGCAGTGACGAATGCTGATCCAACCAACGGCACGACCCACCCGAGCCTGAGAAAGCCAATGTGAGCCTGGCTGCCGGGTCATCCCATCAATTCCTCGAGCACGAGCAGACCGAGGAAACCGACAAAGAACATTGAGGAAATGAGTGGGGTGTCCGGCTTTTCATGGGCCTCGACGAGCAGTTCCTCGGTGACGAGATAAAGGAGCGCCATCAAACCAAAGCTCAGGAAACCAGTGACAACCACTGGAGGGAGTAGGGCCACGGGCGTGGCGATCAACGCTCCCAGTGGAAGCAAAATCCCAAGTCCTATTGCAATTGCGATTGTGCGGCTCGGTCGGGTCTTGCCTTCCTGCATTTCCGAGGTGATCGACAGCCCGAGGAAAAGAACTTCCAGCGTCAGGGCGACCGCCAGCAAGATGCCGGCTCGCTCACCCGCGATGAAGGCCAAGCCTAGCACCAGTCCGTCTATGAAAATGTCGATGCCGGTCGCAGCCAGCATGGCAATGGGACCGGATGAGCGCTCCTCGAGCGCCTTGATCGCCAGCATGACGCCGACGCCAATGGCCCCGCCGATCAAGGTCGCTGTAGGCGACGCTTCGTGCTTGATCTGGGGAAGAATTTCTACCGCTGCTGCCGCGAAGACGACACCAGCGGCGAGGTGCTGCGTCGCACTAACAAAAGTGGTTCCCGGTCGTCGCCACAGCGCCCAGAAAGTACCGATCAGCACGGCACCAAGGGGCAGTAGCGTATAGGACAGTGCTTGCATTGTTCAATGTTCCCCGTCAATTACCTCGCGGTAGGCAAGCAGTCGCAGGGCGTTGAACACGACAATCAGCGTCGAACCTTCGTGCATCGCCACCGCCGGGCCAATCCCGAGGCCGAGTATCGTGGCCGGCACGAGCAGAGCGACGACCCCCAAGCTGACAAACACATTCTGGCGAATGATACGGCGAGTTTGACGGGATAGTCCTACCGCGAACGGGAGGTGCGATAGGTCATCAGCCATCAGCGCGACGTCAGCGGTTTCAAGCGCGACGTCCGAGCCTGCCGCGCCCATCGCAATACTAACCGTCGCACTAGCCATGGCAGGGGCATCATTGACCCCGTCGCCCACCATTGCGACCTGTGCTTCGCTGCGCAGCTTGCGGATGGTGGTGACTTTGTCCTCGGGCATCAGGTCGCCCCATGCCTCGTCGAGCCCGACCTGGCGCGTGACCGCATCGGCCACACGCTGGTGGTCACCCGAGAGCATGACCATGCGGCGGATGCCGAGTTGCCGCAGGCGATCAAGCGCGTCGCGAGCGGTTTCGCGAGGCGTGTCGAACAGGCCGATAGCACCGAGATCGGTATCGCCGCGCCGCACCACCATCGTTGTGTACCCTCCGGCACGCAGTTTCTCGATCGCGTCGGCCATGGGCTCGGACAAGGCAACGATGCCGTCCGCGCCGAACATTTCGGCCTTGCCGATCAGCACTCTCTCGCCGTCGACCTGCGCGGAGACCCCGCGCCCCGTCAGACTTTCGATCTGGGTCGCCTCCGGGATCGGACGATCACCGACATGGTCCTTGCCGTCACGGGCTATTGCCTGCGCGAGCGGATGACCGCTCTGGCTCTCGACCGCAATCGCCACCGCCATCAGGTCCTGCTTATTGATGCCGGGTGCGGGCACGATCTCCTGGATGCGCGGTTCGCCCTGGGTCAGAGTGCCGGTTTTGTCGAAGGCGATGGCATCGAGCGCACCAAGCAGCTCAAGCGGCGCGCCACCCTTGATGAGGACGCCACCCCGCGCCGCGCGGGCGACGCCAGAGAGCACAGCACTGGGCGTCGCTATGGCGAGCGCACAGGGACTTGCCGCAACCAACACCGCCATCGCCCGGTAGAAGCTGGCGCGGAACGGCTCGTCGACCACGACCCAGGCAAAGAGCAGCAGGACGGTCAGGCCCAGTACCGTAGGCACGAAGTAGCGTTCGAATTTGTCGGTGAAGCGCTGGGTCGGCGATTTCTGCGTCTCGGCTTCGCTGACTAGCTTGATGACTTTGGCAAGCGTGGACTCGCTGGCGAGCTTGGTGACTTCGATCTCGAGCGCACCGCTACCGTTGATCGTTCCAGCAAAAACCCGATAGGCGGACTCAAGCCGATCGGGATTGGTGCGCGCGGCATCGTCGTCCATCACTGCCCGCTTGTCGACCGGCATGCTCTCACCGGTCACCGGGGCCTGGTTGACCGCGCTCGAGCCCTTGACGACAAAGCCGTCGGCCGGAATGCGCTCGTCAGGTTTCACGGCGAGGACGTCACCGAGCGTGAGTTCCTCCACCGGCACCTCGCGCGTCGACCCATCGCTCTGGCGCACCATCGCTGTGCGAGGGGCCAGTTTTGACAGCGCCTCGATGGCGCGCTTCGCCCGACCCATCGCATAGTGTTCAAGGGCGTGGCCAAGGCTGAACAGGAACAGCAGCAGTGCGCCTTCGGCCCAGGCGCCAAGCGCGGCGGCGCCGGCGGCTGCGACCAGCATCAGCGTATCGATCTCGAACCGCCGGGCCTTCAGGTTCTCGAACGCCTCGCGCAGCGTGAAGAAGCCACCGAGCCCATAGGCGACAATGTAGCAACCCAATGGAATCCAACCAGGTGCATCGCCAAGCTTCTCGATGGCGAATCCGATCGCGAGTACGAGACCACAGCCGAGCGCGAAGACCAGTTCGGTCCACGAACCAAAAATTCCGCCGTGGCCATGGTCATGCTTGCCAGGGCCGTGGTCATGTCCGGCGTGATCCTCTTTGGCCGCGGTCTTCTGTCGCAGGCCCAGCCTCTCAAAAGCCGCCAGGACTGCCGGTTCGTCGATCTGATTCCGGTCGAACTCGACCCGCACAAAACCCGCCGGGCTGACCCCGGCTTCGAGCACACCAGAAATCTTGCCGAGTTGCTCGCCGATCCTGCTTGCTTCTCGCGGGCGGATGGTCTCGCCCAGCTCCCATCCGACATGGCCAAAACGCGCCGATATATCCGCGCCTGCGGCCTCGATGACCGAGCGCACCTGCGGCAGTGACAGCGCACCCGGGTTAAAGTGAACGCACAGCACCGGCGTGTCGCCGTTGGACTTTGCGATATGCGCATCATCGACGCCGTCGCGCGCCTTCAGCACTGCCAGCAGGCGCTCGACGCAGCGATCAGCCGCGTCGTGTACTTCGGGCAGGATCAGCGGAACGTCGAATTTGACCTTTTTAACCATGATCGTCACCATCCGTTGATAGTGCCAGACCGCTCAGCACTTCGACCGCCTCGAGCGTGACGAGGCCGATGCCGGAAACCCCGGCCAATTCGGCAGCGAAGCCGCGCAGCTTGTCCTCACCGTCGACGATTTCGATGACGAGGGCTCGGTCGCTTTCGAACACGTGCTTCCGGTGCAGGTGCGCGGAGTGTCCGAAGCCCATGAGGGCTTCGAGCACCGTTGCACCGGCGAGGCGGCGCTCGCGGGCCAGGGCGGTGACATATTCGAATACCTTGCGATCGCCGACATAGGCGCTCTCGTCAGTGTAGACGCGAAGCAGTCTCGCAGCATTGGTCATGTCCATCTCCTTCACTTCGCCAACCTAGGGCTATGCGGCTGCTCGCCTTGTTCATCCTCCCGGAAGCCCTCCTTCGGACCCAGGACAACCCGGGCAATCGCCGGAAGGACCAGCAGCGTCAGAACGGTCGCTGCGATCAGTCCGCCGATGACGGTCATTGCCAGCGGCTTTTGCACCTCGGCGCCGGTGCCATGTGCCAGCGCCATCGGTACGAAACCGATCGCGGGCACGAACCCGGTCATGATGACGGCACGCATCTTGTCGATCATGCCGGCCCGGATCGCTTCGACAAGGACGAGCCCTTCTTCGAGCCGCTCGCGGATGGCAGTCATCACGACGAGCCCGTTGAGTACCGCGACACCCGCGAGACAGATGAACCCGACTGCCGCCGATACCGAGAAGGCAATTCCCGTCACGGCCAGCGTGAACACGCCGCCCGCAAGGCCCAGCGGCACGGCAAGGAACACCGCAGAGGCCCGCCGCAGCGTACCGAGCGCCAGGAACAGCAGTACGAAGATCGCCGCAAAGCATAGCGGCACGACGATCGACAACCGATCGGCGGCCGCCTGCAGGTTCTGGAACTGGCCGCCCCATTCGAGATAGTAGCCCGCTGGAAGCTTGACCTTGGCGACCTTGGCCTGAGCCTCGGCGACAAACGAACCGGCATCGCGGCCCTGCAGGTTCGCCTGGATCACGACGCGGCGCTTGCCGTTTTCGCGCGTGATCTGGTTGAGCCCTTCGGTGAAGCGGATCTGAGCGACTTGGCTCAGCGGAACCGAGCGGCGCGCCTGGCCGTCCTGCGCAGGCAGCATGACCGGGAGCGCCATGACCTCGTCGAGGCTCGCCCGGGTCGTGTCCGGCACACGGACAGCGATCTCGAACCGGCGGTCGCCTTCGAACAGCAGGCCGGACTCGCGCCCGCCCATCGCTGCGGCGACAGTGTCGGCCACTTCTTCGACGCTAAGGCCGTAGCGCGCGATCGCTGCACGGTCGAAGCGGACGTCGAGCGTCGGAGCCCCGCCGGTCTGGTCGGCCTTGACGCTCGTTGCGCCGGGGATCGACTGGAGCACCCGGACTATCTCGCCCGCCGACTGCGCCATCTTGTCGAGATCATCGCCATAGAGCTTGATCGCAACATCGCCGCGCACCCCGGCAATCAGCTCATTGAAGCGCAACTGGATGGGCTGGCTGACCTCGTAGAGCTGGCCTAACCGTCCGTTGGCGGCGTTCTCGACCCGCTCGACGACGTCCTGCTTGTTGTCCACGCCATCTGGCCACTGGTCTTGCGGTTTGAGGATCACGAACCCGTCCGAGATGTTCTGCGGCATCGGATCGGTGGCAACCTCCGCAGTACCGGTCTTCGAGAACATGAGTTGTACTTCGGGGAGCTTCGTTACCGCGTTCTCGACGCCGCGCTGCATGGCAAGCGACTGTTCGAGGCTGACCGAAGGCACGCGGGTCGAGGCGAGCGCGAGGTTCTTTTCGTCGAGTTGGGGAATGAACTCGGACCCCAGCAGGGCAAAAGCGGGTATGGCCGCAACGAAGAAGGCCAGCCCTGCGCCGATGAAGCGCCACGGACGCTCGAGCGAACGGTCGAGCAGCGGCAGGTAGCGCTGCTTGGTCCGGGCGATCAGCCAGACTTCCTTTTCGGCAACCTCGCCGCGGATGAGGAGCGCGACCAGCGCCGGGACCAGCGTGATGGCGAGGATGAACGCGGCGACCAGCGCCAGCATGATGGTGATCGCCATCGGCGAGAAGGTCTTGCCCTCGACGCCCGTGAACATCAGCAGCGGAGCAAAGGCGAGGAGGATGATCGCCTGGCCGAACACCGTTGGTTTGATCATCTCCTGGCTGGCGCGCATCGTTTCTTCAAGCCGTTCGCGCAAGGACAGGACGCGGCCTACCTGGGCCTGCCGGTGGGCAAGCCGGGCAAGGCAATTCTCGATGATGATCACCGCGCCATCGACGATCAGACCGAAGTCGAGCGCGCCGAGGCTCATCAGGTTGCCGGACACCCCGACAATATTCATTCCCGTCGCCATCATCAGGAACGAGAACGGGATGACCAGTACGGCGATGATCGCCGCGCGCCAGTTGCCGAGCAGCAGGAACAGCGCGGCGGCGACGAGGATCGCGCCCTCGGCGAGATTGCGCTCGACTGTGGCGACGGTCGCGTTGACCAACTTGGCGCGGTCGAGCACGACCTCTACCTTCACACCCGGCGGAAGTGTCTTGGCGACCTGATCGAGCTTTGCACCGACGCCTTCGGCAACGGTCCGGCTGTTTTGGCCGATCAGCATCAGCGCGGTGCCAACCACGGCCTCGCGCCCGTTCAGGCTGGCTGCACCGGTGCGCAAATCGCCGCCGATGCGGACATTGGCGATCTGGGACACGGTGATCGGAACGCCGCCACGCGTCGCGACCACGGCGTTGCGGATTTCATCGACCGAGCGGATGCGCGCATCGGCACGCACGAGATAGGCCTCGCCGCCGCGATTGAAGTAGTTGGCACCGACCGCGAGATTAGCGGCTTCGAGCGCCTTGGCGAGTTCGCTGTAGGAAATGCCGAAGCCGGTGAGCCTGGTGGGATCGGGCTCGACCACGAAAGTCTTGGCATAGCCGCCGATCGAATCGACGCCTGCAACACCCGGCACGCTCTTCAATTGCGGCGCGAGAATCCAGTCCTGCACGGTGCGCAGGTATCCGGCCTTGGCGACTTCATCGTTGAGGACTTGGCCTTCAGGGGTCAGATAGCTGCCATCGGGCTGCCAACCCGGCTGCCCGGCGACCCGGCGCGCACCTTTGCCGTCCGGGTTGGCATAGCCGACCGTGTACATGACGACTTCGCCAAGACCCGTGGTCACCGGGCCGATCTGCGGCTGTAAACCTGCGGGAAGTTTCTCTCCCGACTGGATCAGGCGCTCGCCAACTTGCTGGCGGGCAAAGTAGAGATCTGTGGAATCGGAAAAGATCGCGGTGACCTGGCTAAAGCCGTTGCGCGATAGCGAGCGGGTCGTTTCCAGACCCGGGATGCCTGCCAGCGCCGTCTCGATGGGATAGGTGACCAGCTTCTCCATCTCGACCGGAGACAGACCCGGATCGATGGTGTTGATCTGCACCTGGTTGTTGGTGATGTCGGGCACGGCATCGATCGGCAGGCGGGTGAGCTGCCACAGGCCAATGCCGGCGACGGCGAGGAAGAACAGCACCACCGCCCAGCGCATACGGACGGAAAGCGCCATGAGGCTTGCGATCATGACTTATTCCTCCTCGCCCGCGCCCTTGCCGAGTTCGGCCTTGAGCAGGAATGCATTGCGAGTAGCGACCTGGAAGCCCGGCTTCAGACCCGAGAGGATTTCCACCCGCCCGGCACTGCGCTGGCCTACGACCACGGGTTGAACCCGGAACCCCTTGGTCGTGCGCACGAAGACCACGTCCTTGCCATTGAGCGACTGGAGCGCATCTTCGGGCAGCGCAATGGCGTTGCCGGGCGTACCGAGGCTGGGATAAAGCCGAACCCTGACCCCGAGGCCCGGTTGCAATGCTTCGCCAACAACATCGATAACCGCGGTCGCCGAGCGCGTTTGACCATTTAGCGTGGGCGTTACCGCCCTTACTCGGCCCTCAACCGTGCCCCCTCCCGGCAATTCGATCACCGCGCGATTGCCGGCGGCAAGACGCGCCATGTCAGCCGGGCCGACCGACGCCTCGACCTGTATCTGGCGTGGATCGGCAACGCGGAACAGTTCGGCTTCGGGTTGGACGTAGGCGCCCAGAATGGCAGTCGCGGATGTCACCCGGCCCGAGATCGGGCTGCTGACCGCGGTGCCGCGACCATCGCGCGTGACATTGGCTGCGCCCATCGCGGCACTCGCGCGCCTGGCTTCCGCTTCGGCTGCCGCCGCCTCGGCCTGTGCGGCTTCGTAGTCGGCGCGCGAGGAGACTTTCTGCTCATAGAGATAGCGCTCGCGAGCAAGGTTGCGCTGCGCGAGCGTCGCACGCGCCGCAGTTGACGAGCGTTCGGCCGCGATTTGGCCGGCATCCCGGCTTTCCACGATCGCCAGTGCTTCACCGGCGCGAACCGGATCGCCAAGCCGCTTGAACACGCGGGTGACGGCGCCCCCGGCGCGGGCGGTCAACACCGCTTCACCGGTTGGCGACGACGCGACCACGGCCTGAACCACGATCTCGGAGCCGAACCCGCCTGCCGACACCGCTTCGACGGCGATATCCGAATTGCGGATCGCTTCGGCGGAGAGATCGAGCGAGGTCGGAGCCGCTTCAGCAGCTTCCTCGGCCGGCGCGGCGGCAGTGGACGATTCGCTGGTCCAGCGGGCAGCCATGAAGCCCCCCCCTGCTGCGAGCACGAGTGCGCCAGCAACACCGGCGACGAGGCGCTTGTCGTCAAAGTACATGGGTAATCTCCGAAATGGGGCGACGCCCGGCGCCGGTTGCGGCGCACGGCAGGCATCGGGAAAACAGGTCATCCAGCTTCACTGCGCAGTTCCCCGGTCGGGAGCAGGCGCAACGAGCCGTGCAAGGCGTGCTTCGGCATTGTGATAGACGAACAGCGCGTCGACATAGGCCGATCGGGTCTGCGCCAGGGTCCGTTGTGCCTCGATCAGGTCGAGCTGACTGAACTTGCCGTTGGCGTAACCGATCCCGGCGATCCGGGCGGCCTCGAACGCAGCAGCAAGGCCCGGACCGCCTGCGGCGCGCGCACTGGCGGCGGCATTGGCGAGTTCAGCCTGCGCCGAGGCAATCTCGCGCTCAGTGTCGATCAGCGCCACGCGCCGCCGGGCATCCGAGGCGGACTCTTGCGCGGTTGCCTGATCGAGCGCCGCCTTGCCGCCATTGAACAAGGGCAGCGGGATCGAAACTCCGAAAACTGCGGCCGTGTCGTTCGACGCGGACAGGCGCTTTGCACCGGCGCTCAAAGTCACATCCGGCACGCGCTGCGATCTGGCGAGGCGCACCTGCGCCGAGGCAGTCGCGAGGTCGGCCTCGGCGGCGGCCAGCGTCAGTGTCCCCTCGGCCTTGATCGGAGCGGACGGACCATAGGAATCGACGCGTTCGAACCAGTTCCGATCAAGCAGTCCGACGACCGGCTGACCGATCAGCCGTCCGAGATTGGCCCTGGCGGTCTCGGCTTCACGCCGGGCACGATCGAGCGCGACATCGGCGTTGATCCGCAGGACGTCGGCCCGTTGCTGTTCGATTGGCGAGGCTGCTCCTGCTGTAACCCGCGCGCTGGCGGCGCGAAAGCCCACGCCCGCGAAATCGGCTTCCATCTGGGCGATCTCGACCCGCCGCTCGGCGGCAATCGCGGCAATGTAGGCTTGCGTGACCTGAAGGCGCAGGTCGGCGGCCACGACAGCAGCCTCGACCTCGGCGCGCCAAGTCTGGGCATCGGCCACCGCGATCCGCGCCGAACGCTTGCCCCCGAGTTCGATCGGCAAGGCAAAGCCCGTCGTCGTTTCTGCGCTTTGGGTACCCCTGAACTCGCCTGTCCCGCCAACATTCTCGACCTGGACCTGCACCTCCGGATTTGGGCGCAATCCCGCGACGTTCCGGCCGGCCTGTGCAGCACGCAGGTCAGCGGCGGCCGCATCGAGCCCCGGCGCACTGCTGCCTGCGGCGGCGAGCGCCTGATCGAGCGTGAATACCGGTGCGGGGACGGTGGCCGCCGAGACCGGTGCTTCGGCCTTGACGGCCTGACCAATCGTGCCGAGCAGGATCGCCGCCGCAAGGACGCGCGGCACCGGCGCACGGGCGCTCCTATCGCGCGCTACGGACGCGCACGCGTCCGTTTGACTGTCTTGCATGAAGTATTTTCCTGAAAATCATGAGCCTTGGGCGCACGTGTGGCGCCAGCGGATGATCTTCAGGCGGCGGGCGGCTCTATGGGCGGAGCCGACCCAAGCGAGGTCAGCGGATAAACCATCTGCGGCATGACCAGGGATGTGACAGACCAGATCCCCAGCGCATCAATCTCGGTATCGATCTTGATCGCGATACTGCAATGGTGGTGAGCAACCGCATGACAGGGCACATCCCCACCTTGCTTGTCGTGCTGACCGATCGCGGCATCGACATAATCTTCGATGTTGAGAACCTCGCTCGCATGACCTGCAAGCATTCCTTCGGCGTGGCCGGTTTCGGGCATGACTACAGTGCCGATCAACACGGCCAACAGCAGCAGCAAGGAAACGAACCGGACCTTCATATTAGCGCGAATACCAGTCGTGTTGAACGACGGCAAGGAGAGGATAGCGCCTTTCATTGTCTGACCAGTCTCAGACCATTGGCGACCACGAGCAGGCTCGCGCCCATATCGGCAAACACGGCCATCCACATGGTTCCGCATCCGAGCATCGTAAGTGCCAGAAACACTGCCTTGATGCCCAGTGCCAAGGTGATGTTCTGGATAAGCACCGTGCGGGTCATGCGGGATATCTGGACAAAACGCCCGATCTTGTTGAGATCATCGTCCATCAAGGCAACGTCGGCCGTCTCGATGGCGGTGTCCGAACCCGCAGCACCCATCGCAAAGCCGATGTCGGCGCGCGCAAGCGCCGGTGCGTCGTTGATGCCGTCGCCGACCATGCCGACATAGCGGCCATCGCGGATGTAGCGTTCGATCGCCTGGAGCTTGTCCGCAGGCAACTGGTCGCCCAGTGCCCTGTCGATCCCGACCTGCTGCGCGATGGCTGCGGAGGTGCGGGAGTTGTCGCCGGTCAGCATCACCGTCTCGATGCCAAGCTCGTGCAAGTCCCGGATGGCAACACGGCTGCTGTCTTTGATGGTGTCGGCAACGGCGAGGAGAATGAGCGGCCCCTTGCCGTCGGTCAGGACAATGACCGTCTTGCCCTGTGCTTCCAGTTTGGTGAGCTGCGCCTCAATCGCGGGCGAGCATACGCCGGTTTCGTGGATCAGCCGGTGATTACCGAGCAGATAGTCGATGCCGCCAATCGCGCCCTTCACCCCGCGTCCTGGCAGCGCGGCAAAGTCAGTCACATCCAGCAAGCCGATGCCGGACTTTCGGCCAGCTTCAGCGATCGCATAGGAAACCGGATGGTCCGAGCGGGCAGCAAGACTGGTCGCAATGCTTAGGCTATCGATCCTCTCTGCCGCACGGAACCGCACGGTATCGGTCAACGCCGGTTTGCCGTGCGTGATCGTCCCGGTCTTGTCGAGCGCGAGCACCGCGAGCCTGTGACCCTGTTCGAGATAGACCCCGCCCTTGATCAGGATGCCCCGGCGCGCCGCGGCTGCGAGGCCACTGACGATCGTGACCGGGGTCGAGATGACGAGCGCGCAAGGACAGGCGATCACCAGCAAGACCAGTGCCTTGTAGATCCAGTCTAGCCAATTGGCAGCGAATAGCAGCGGCGGAACGAGGGCTACCGCAACGGCGCCGAGGAACACGACCGGCGTGTAAATGCGCGCGAACTGGTCGACAAAACGCTGGGTCGGTGCGCGGGCGCCTTGGGCGGACTCCACGGCCTCGATGATCCGGGCGAGCGTCGAGTGACGGGCATCGGCAGTCACTTCGTATTCAAAGGAACCGGCTTCGTTGAGGGTGCCGGCGAACACCTGATCGCCGGTTGCCTTTTCGACCGGCATGCTCTCGCCGGTGATCGCCGCCTGGTTGATCGTCGAACGACCGCTTGTGACGGTGCCGTCGAGCGCGATGCTCTGACCTGGCCTGATTCGAACAATGTCACCGATGCGCACCGATGCGGCCGGGCGATCGACCCACGAGCCGTCCAGCTGACGAACGGTGGCGTGGTCGGGGGCGAGCTGGACGAGGCTGCGAATGGCATTGCGGGCACGGTCGAGCGATTTCGCCTCGATCAGCTCGGCGATGGCGAACAACACCATGACCATGGCGGCCTCAGGCCACTGACGGATCAGGAGCGCGCCCGTCACCGCGATGCTCATCAATGCGTTGATGTTGAGGTTGCCGTGGCGCAGCGCAATCCAGCCCTTGCGATAGGTATCGAGCCCGCAGACCGCAACGGCGAGCAAGGCGACCAACGCGACCGTCCATTCGGGCAAGCCGGACCAGTGCATGATCTCCGCGACCAACGCCGCAAGGCCGCCCGCGGCATAGGGCCACCACGGCTTCGCGGCTTCCTCGTGAGGCGCCTCGTCGATGCTAGGTTCAAAGAGTTCGGCTTCCATGCCGAGTTCGCGAATGGCCGCCTGGACTTCGGTCACTGTGCCGCTTCGATGGACGACCGTCAGCACGCGCTGCATCAGATTGAATTCGAGCCCATGGACTTCGCCCATGGTGCCGAGCTTCTTGCGGATCAGTGCTTCTTCGGTCGGACAATCCATCTGGGCAATGCGCAAACGAGTGACGCTGCTACCCTCAGGCACAGCCGAAAGCGTGGACGGAACTGTCTCGTCCAGGGAAGCAGGCGCTGAACTTGAACCGCAGCAAGTGTCGGCCATGGTACTACTCCATCACGCCGCCACCGCCTTGCGGGCCAGCCTTTCGTTATACCATCCCCCAGCCACTATGACCGCGATCGTCAACAGTTGCGCACCAATCGACTGCCAGGTCGGGAACAGTCCCAGCACCGGGATGCGGGGCATGTGGGCGAGCGGGGCAATGTCGATGATCCCCGCCTCCTGCAACGCGGAGACACCCTTGCCGGCGAGGACGACCGCCAGCACTGCGATCAGCCAGGAGCTGTATTTGAAGAACTCGCCCACCGGCAGCTGGGCACTGAACCGCAGCATGGCCCAGGCGATCAGCGCTAGGACGACGACGGCCGAGATTGCACCAGCCAGAATGACTGCGCCGTTCCCCTGTGCGGTCAGCGCCGCATAAAACAGGATCGTCTCGAACACCTCGCGGTAGACGACGATGAAGGCGAGGCCGAACAGGAACCACGCGGAGCTACGCGACAGCGCCTTGCCGAGTGTCTCGTTGATATAGCGCTGCCATTCCCCAGCCTGCGACTTGCCGTGCATCCAGATACCGACGGACAACAGGACCACGGCGGCGAACAGCGAGCCGAAGCCTTCGGTCAATTCCCGGCTCGCGCCGCTGATGCCGATGAAGAAGGTCGCAATGGCCCAGGTCAGCGCTCCTGCGGCAAGGGCCGCGATCCAACCGACGTGGACATGACGAACCATCTCGCCGCGATCGGCTTTGCGCAGAAAGGCGATCATAGCGACCACGATCAGCAGCGCTTCCACGCCCTCGCGCAGCAGGATGGTGAATGCGCCGAGGAAGGTGGACGCTGTGCTAGCGGCATCGGGCGACAGCACCTCCTCGGCATCGCTGAACAGCCCATCAAGGACGGCCATGCGATCCTTGACCGCGCTGACAGGTTCGCCGCGGCCGATGGCGGCGCGAAGATTGCCCATTTCGGTCTCGATCCGCCCCATCAGCGTCGCATCACGCGCCGCGAGCGCCGGCTCGACCGGCTCGAACCCGTCGAGATAGGCGGACAGCGCGAGCTTCTTGGCCGCCTCTCTGTCGCCGGCCTCGTAAGCCGCAAGGCTCGCCTGAAGCTTTTCATGAGCAACTGTCAGCGATCCGGCCTTGGCTTCGCTCACCGCTTCGGGATGCGCCCGCAGATAGCCAAGGACCGCATCAGCCTTGTCGGGGCCAATCTGCCGCCCGAGCAAGGCAGGCGTCATCCCGGCGAGCGCGGCAAGGTTGGGAACCTGGCTGCGCAATGCGGCATCGCTCTTCCAGAGCTGCTCGCCCTTGCCAGCATCGGGGAAAGCGAAGCGGCCGATGTAGAACGCTAGGTTCCAGCGGTCCTGCGAGGGCAATTCGGAAAAACTGCGCATGGCCGTGCCATCGAGACCCTGGCCGATCACCTGATAGAGCGCAAAGGGGCTTCTCTCGCGGGCACGCGACGCATCGGCAAAGGCAACCGGCACGGGGTTGAGCTTGGCGGCGTCCGGTCCATGACCGTCGCCGCTCAGGCCGTGGCAGCCTGCACAGTTTTGCGCGTAGAGTGCCTTGCCGCGCGCCAGATCAGGGGTTTTGCCGGGTGCGAGCGGGACGGGATAGGCCGTCAACAGGTGCGCGGCGAGCGTCCGCGCGGACTTCGCTACGTCTTTCGGCGCGGCTTTCTGCGCGACCATGCCCCGAAACGCTTTCGCCTCGGACAGCAGCTCCGCCTTCTGCGCTGCTGGCGGCAGCGCCGCGAGCTTGGTCTCAACCGCGCCGGCGAACTCGGTCATCTCCGCATATTCCTGCGGGCTCTTCACCTTTCCAGCGGCGACTGCCCCCGCATAATCGACCGCGACATAGTCGAGCAGCCGCCAGGCCGTCTGGACATCCTCGTCGCTCGGGTTTGCAAAGGCGGGGGCCGTTCCAGCCACCAGCAGGGACAACACCAAGGCGACCAGGCGCAGCGCGCGGGTCGCGGCCTTGATGGATTTCGGGGCGTGATTCGCGAATTGGGTCTTGCTCATCGGTCCCCGATACAATCTACAGTATCTGTAGAAGCAAGCAGTTTTTGCGAGCGATTCGCAATATGGGGCAATACGATGGGTGAACCCGCGCGTTTGGCGATTGGCGACCTGGCTCGGCAAACCGGAACCAAGGTCAACACGATCCGGTTCTACGAGGACATCGGCCTGCTCCCGCGTCCGCAACGGACCGCCTCGGGAAGGCGAACCTATAATGCAGCGGACGTCCGCCGCCTCTCTTTCATCCGCCATGGCCGCAGCCTGGGATTTTCGGTTGACGAAATCCGGTCACTGTTGGCGCTATCGGATCAGCCTGAACGCGACTGCGGGGAAGCGGCGGCAATCGCGCGCCAGCATTTACGCGACATCGAAGAGCGCATCGCCCGCCTGCAAACCCTGCGCAGCGCACTAGTGGGCGTCGCTGCGTCCTGTGATGGCGGCCGCGCCGCAGATTGCCGCGTGATTGAGGCGATCGCAGGAGGCGACCTGTCAATAGAGGCCTGATCTCAAGGCAAATTGAAACGCGGTTTCTTCGCGTGACCCAGTCGCGCGGCTGACGTGTGTTTCCATGGCGTTCACAGTCCGACGGAATGAAGAATTGATCGCAATCAAGGCTTGCTCCTCCAGTGTCTGTAGATTGTAGACTTATCGAGTCGTCGCAACCTCGGCGCACGGTGGGCAGGGGAGTGGTGCAATGAAAAAAGCAAATGGTTTTGGCCGAATTGGCCTTGTGATTGCAACGGGTTCGGCGCTTCTTGCTAGTGTTGCGATTGCCCAGACAGCACCGGCACCGGCACCGACGCCCTGTCCCATGGGGCCGGGCATGATGGGGATGATGGGCCCCGGAATGATGGGGCCTATGATGGGTTCCGGCATGATGGGCGGGTATGCTCAGCCACAAGCCAATCTAAACCTCTCGGTCGATGATGTCAGGGGCTCTGTCGAGCGTTGGATCGCCATGACGGGCAATCCTCGCCTCAAGCCGGGCAAGGTCGCCGCCGCCAATGCGGACACGATCACGGCAGAGGTCGTGACGGTCGACAAGGAAGCGCTCGTGCAGCGCTATGCCGTCAACCGCCACACCGGCTATTGGCAGCAGGTGCCGTGATACCGATGTGGGCGAACGGCGCCTGCCAGAATGCTGGTTGGGGCAGCGGAATGATGTTCCATGGCGCCTTCTCCCTTCTGCTGCTTCTGCTGGGAATTGTCGGGATCGTTATTCTCTTCCGTATCGGCCTGAAGCCGCGGGCAGGTTCCGGCGATGCGGGTAATCGTCCGCCTGCTCTCGACGTCCTCGAACGGCGGTACGCCAGCGGTGAAATCGAACGGGAAGAATATTTGCAGAAGAAGGCCGACCTCGGGGCTTAGGAATGCAGGGCCCCAGTGATCCTTTTGGCGAGATGCCCAAACCGGTAAGGCGACAGAAGGCAATTCTGGTTTGTGCCGGGACTGGCCCGTTCTGGCTCGTGCTCGCAGTAAGTGCTGCCCTGAGCGGCTGCGACTCGCACCAGGTGACAGCACAAGCGTCAACAGAAAATCAGCCGTGGGCCAACGTGCAAGCAGCGGACGCAATAGCCGGTGACGCCGGGCGAGGCCTACGGATCGCGCAGGAAAAGTGCGGGGCCTGCCATGGCGCCGATGGAAGTGGCGGTCCCGACCCGCATGTCCCGAAATTGGCAGGGCAAAGCCTGCCCTACCTCTACTGGGAAATTCGCGCCTTCAAGGAAGGAACGCGCAAATCCGACATTATGGCCCCCAATGTCACCGCGCTCGCCTATGAAGACATCGCCGATGTTGCGACCTATTTCAGTCAACAGACCCGCAAGCCCGATGAGCAAAAGGACGAAAGCCGGATCGCCGCAGGTCAATCCCTGTTCTATTCCCGCATGCCCTCCTGCGCGATGTGCCACAGCTCGGGTAGCGGACGCGGGATGCCCATGAGGGGCATGATGGGTGGTGGCATGGGCGGAATGATGGGGCCGGGTACGGCCAATGTCCCCAACCTCGAGGGCCAGCACGCGACCTATATCGTCGATCAACTGAACCGCTTCGCCAGCGGCGAGCGCCAGGGCACAGTCATGAACCGGATGGCCGCGAGCTTGAATGACGCGGACAGGCAGGCGATTGCCGATTTCCTGTCGAGCGCTCCCTGAACCTTGTTATTCGGGCCGCCAATGGAAAGCCTGGCCTGTCTCTTTCTGCTGAGGAAAGCACATTGAGCTATTATTTTGCCAAGACGCTGGAGACCGATTTCGAAAGTGCCGTGCAGCGCGCCACGGAGGCTCTGAAAGCGCACGGCTTCGGAATCATCACCCAGATCGACGTCAGGGATACGTTCAAGGCCAAGATCGGGGTCGATTTTCGCGATTATCGCATCCTGGGGGCCTGCAATCCCCAATTGGCGCATGAGGCGCTCAAGATTGAGGACAAGGTTGGCACAATGCTGCCGTGCAACGTCGTTGTTCAGGATGTGGGCGGTGGCCGGGTTGAGATTGCCGCGATTGATCCGGTCGCCTCGATGAGGGCCATCGACAATCCGCGACTAAAGCTGGCCGCCGAACAGGTGCGTGAGAAGCTGATGAGGGCGATCGGAAGTCTCTGACAGCGGGTCGAAGCAACCCTCGGTTGCCTGCAGACGCCTGCTCAGACAGCTGAAGGTCGCGGTCGCAAAGCGTCATGTCGGCGGAGTGAACGAGCTTGAAGAGAAACCCCAAATGGGTCCGAGCTCAACATTCGGTTCTCACAGATTTCCGACCGCAACAGACACCACCCCTTCGGGCAACTTTCCCGGTCTAGAGTTTGCTGGGTCCCAACGCCTTTGCCGCACGTTTGCGCCGAATCGGCCAACGCATGAACAACAGCATCGTACCTGCCAGCCCAAAGAGCAAACCGCCAATGGCAAATGCCACCAGCCACGGCGTATTGAAATCTTCATGGTTCTTCCAATCCATGATGTGGAGGCTCCAGAAGAAGTCGTAGAGGCGCCATGTGCCGGTCCGTACGGCGGCGATCCTGCCGGTGTCGGCTGCGACAAACACGCTTGTTCCATCGGGATCGGCAAACGCGATCCGCCAAGAGGGAACAGTGCCGCGATATTCGGGGCTTTCCTCGGTTATGCGGGTGACCGTCGAACCCGGCTTTTGGTCCGATTTCCAAGCCCGTTCGGCAATTCGCGTTGCTGCCGCGGCATCGATCGGGGGCAGCGCATTGCCATTGGTGGCATCGTAAAGCCGAACCCCTCGTGCCGTCGCCACTTCTGCGACCGGCTTGTTGTCCAGGATGCGCCAGGTCAAAGCTTCAACCGGCACTCCGACCTGCGCGAGCAGCTTTTCGGGCGGGACCAAGTGCAGTCCAGTCGGAATCGGTGCGACCGTATTACGGCTTACAAGATGCTCGCCGCGCACCTTGGCGATCGGCAGCAAGCTCATCAGCGCCCCGCTGGCAAACCAGATCAGCAGCTGGGCACCTATGAACAGCGCCAGCCACTTGTGCAAATGGCTGGCGAACAGGTGGATGCGATGTTTGCCTCTCAAAACCAGAACCTTATGCCGGCAACGACGATGACTGCATTGGGCTTGTCCCCAGACAAACGCATATAGCGCGCGGTATCGCCGGTCTGCCCGGACCACTCAACCCCAATGTAGGGCGCAAACTCCTTGCGCAGCTCGTAGCGCAGGCGGGCACCCAGCTCGAAACTGGTCAATCCCGAGCCAATACCGATGGCCGGCATGTCCTGCGCCGAGAGGTTCAATTCGAAACGCGGCTGCAAAATGAGCTTTTGCGTAATTCGCTCGTCGTAGCTGCCTTCGAACCGGGCACGGACATCGCCCTTGTCCGAAAGGAACAGCTGCCCGGTCAGATGCAGCCAGTAAGGCGCGAGCCCCTCGACGCCGAACACGGCATAGGTGCGCGATGGATTGGGAGCAATGTCATGCCTGATGCCGACGTGGGCATTCCAGAACGGCGAAATCGCACGCGAATAGAGTGCCTGAACCTCGAAGTCGTCGATCGGCTTGCCAAAGCTACCTTCCCCCTCGGTCTTGATCTGCAGGCGGTCAATATCGCCGCCGAACCAGGCATCGCTTTCCCAGCGATAGCCGTCGCCGCCCGGGCGTGGCTGATATTCGGCGAGATCGAACAGGATCATCGAACCACTGAACGCGCCGTTCTCACGCCGCAGCGCGGAACGGGACCGCGCCATCACCGCCGGGTCAAACAAGGCATCGGCGGCGTGATCAGTCGCCGCCGCCGGGGCTGGCGCAGTGCCGATTTCTGCATCTCCTGATGACATGCCCGGCATGGCAGTCATGTCATGGTCCGCATGGGGGTCGGCCGGAACGGTGGTGTCCGGCTTCCCCATGTCCATGCCAGGCATGGATGCCATGTCGTGTCCAGGCGCGGCGGGTGTCTCCTGACCAGCTGGCGCAGGGGCGGGCGCGGCTGGCGGCTTGTCCATTCCGGGCATACCGGCCGTGCCGTGACCGGCTGCGGGATGGGGCACCGGCGGTGCTGCACGACGGGTTGGCGCGACCACCTGTGTCGGCCTTGCTCTTATCCGGGCCTTGGGCGCGCGGCGCTTGACGGGCTTGGCCTTTGGCTTGGCCCTGACCACCTGTGCGGCCGCCGGTGGGGGCATTTTCATGCCCGGCATGTTCATGTCCATCTGCGCGGCGGCTGGGGACGCAAGCGCGATAGCAACGGCAGTGCTGACGAGCAGGAGCTTCATGCCGCATCCTCCTCGTGGCGGACCGTGACGACGCGGAACATGCCCGACATCATGTGGAGCAGCATGTGGCAGTGGAACGCCCAGTCGCCGAGCGCGTCGGCTGTCAGGTCGAACGAGACCTTGCCGCCGGGCAGGACGTTGACCGTGTGCTTGACCGGGTGATGACCGGGATTGCCGGTCACCACCTCGAAGAAGTGTCCGTGGAGATGGATCGGGTGCGGCATCATCGTATCGTTGATCAGATTGACGCGGACCCGCTCCATGTGCCGGAAGGGGATCGGTTCGGTGTTCTCGCTGAACTTCTGGCCATCGAACGACCACATGTAGCGCTCCATGTTGGCGGTCAGATGCAAATCGATCTCTCGCGACGGCGCGCGGGTGTCGGCATTGGGCGCGAGCGATTTGAGGTCGCGGTAGGTCAAGACCCGGTGGTCGACCTTTTCGAGGCCGGTCGGACGCTCGCCGGTCCGGTCAGTCGGCATCGGGGATAGCGTAGCGACCCCCGGACCCATTTTGACCTGCGGCGCGACCGAGGGATCGCGCATATTCATCGCGCCGTGCCCCCCCGCCCCATGATCCATACCGGCCATATCACCGCCAGACATGTCCATTCCCGCCATGTCACCGCCGCCTGACATGTCCATGTCGCCCATGCCCATGTCTTTCATCGTGAGTAGTGGGCGTTCGCGAATTGCCGGGATCGGCGCGACCATGCCAAGGCGCGGCGCCAGCGTCGCGCGGACCTGTCCGGAACGGTCGATCCCCTCGGCAATGAAGCCGTAGGCCTGGTCCGACGAAGGCTGGACGATCACATCGTAGGTTTCGGCTATGGCGATCTGGAACTCGTCGGTTTCGACCGGCTGCACATTCTGCCCATCGGCGGCGACCACGGTCATCGGCAGTCCCGGAATCCGGACATTGAAATTGGTCATCGCCGAGGCATTGATGATCCGCAGGCGCACACGCTCGCCCGGCGTGAACAGTCCTGTCCAGTTGGCGGCGGTGTCGTGTCCGTTGACGAGAAAATGGTAAGTTGAGCCGGTGACGTCCGAGATGTCGGTCGGATCCATCCGCATCCCCGCCCACATGCGCCGCTCGGCTGGCGACTGGTCCTTGCCTGCCAGGCGGCCAGCCAGTGTCTGCTTCTGCATGTTGAAATAGCCCCCTTGGGCCTTCAGTTTGCGCAGCAGTGTGTGCGGGTGGGTAAAGCTCCAGTCGGCTAGCAGGATCACATGCTCGCGGTCGTAGGCCACCGGATCGGGACCGGCAGGATCGACGACGATCGCCCCGTAAAGCCCCATCGCTTCCTGCATGGCCGAATGGCTGTGATACCAGTACGTGCCCGATTGCCTGACATCGAACTCATAGCTGTAGGTCGCGCCTGGCTCTATTCCTGGAAAACTGACGCCTGGAACGCCGTCCATCTGAAACGGAACCAGCATCCCATGCCAGTGGATCGAGCTTTCTTCGGCAAGTGTGTTGGTAACCGCAAGGCGAACCTTTTGGCCTTCCTTGAGGCGGATGATGGGTCCGGGAGTGCCGCCGTTGATCCCGATGGCATGCCCTTCGCGGCCGCCAACGCCGATCATCGCGTGCCCGATCGAAAGGGCGATCTCCTCGCCTGATGCGCTTGCCATCGGTGCGGCAAGCCCCGGCGTCCCTCTGCGCGCCCAGGCGGGCAGCGCCGTCGACATGGCAAGTCCCCCGCACCCCAAGGCGGCGGAACGGATGAGGGTGCGTCGATCGAGGGAGATTGCTGGCATGATTGTTACCGGATTGAGTGGCTGACTGTCAGTGCCTCATACGCAGCGCCGGGCCATGCCCCTCAAAAACTAATCGCCGAGCAAGGCCTTCAGCTTTGACCGGGCACGATATAGCCTGGTTTCGATAGTCTTCTCGCTGACCGACAGCACATCCGCGGCCTCGGCCTGGCTCAGGCCATCGACAGTTCTCAGCACCAGAGCCTCACGCAGGCGCACCGGCAGCCCGACAATGGCAGCGGTCACCCGCGCCAGCTCAGCTCGATCGGCGGCCTGCACATCGGCGGGAACGGCATCATCGTACACGCTGAAGGCGTCTTCCAATGGAGCTGCGCGGGTGAAAAAGGATCGAACCCTGCGCCGCCGCGCCCAATCGCGGCATTTGTTGAGCGCGATCTGCTTGATCCACACCGAGAACGGACGTTCGCGATCGTAGCGCGCGAGTGCGGCAAACGCCGCGACGAAGGTTTCCTGGGTAATGTCGAGAGCCTCATGTGGATCGCCGGTGGTCGCGCGCACCAGGCGAAAAACCGGCTCGCGGTGCCGCGACAGCAATTCGCGATAGGCGTCCTGTCGCCCGGCGAGCGCCAGTGCCGCGATTTCCGCATCGCTGCCGTCAGTCAGCGGCAGGCTCACCGTGTGTCGGGGGTCAGGGCCCTGGTGACGGTCCTGTCGAACTTGACGGCCTGATCGGGCCGAAGAACGGCACGCATAGCGAAGAGGTGCTCGAGGGTTTCCTTCTGCATCTCGCCCATGACCATATGGGTGTGATCGATCGCGGCGGTTACTTCGGGTCCGTAGCCGTGCTCGGTCTGCATCGCGGCGGCGAGATGGGCATTCGCAGCGCGCATCTCGAGCTCGAGCGCCTTTCGGCGAGCAGCGAATCGCTGCTCGATCGCCTCGATTTTGGCTTGCTGCGCGGCATCGAGGTCGAGTTCGGTATGCAACAGTGCGTGAAGTTCGGTTTCGGTCTGCTTTTCGGGCGCGAGGAGCGCCCGCCCGGCGTAGGTGCCCCCCATCGCCGCCACGAAGGCGACGAGGGCGATCAATGCGATTCGCTTGCTCCAGCTCACTGATGAACATCCAGCAATGTCGAGGGTGCGAGTGGGTTGTCTGGTGCAAACGGCGACAGCGCCTGCGCAGTGGCAGGTTCACTTCCGGTGAACCCGCCCCCGGCAAAGCCTACGACCAACGCGAAGGCGACAGCGTAACCCATCAGGCGCGGAGATACCGCCGCCTCTCGCCGACTACGCGCAAGGCCTGCCAATACGGCATCGTCCAACTCGGCCAGCCCGGCCGGGACCGGCAATGCGCCGAGGCGGTAAAGCGCCTGATCAATGTCGGGCACGAGCAATCTCCCTATGTCTTGGCTCCTTATACGCAGGGGCAGGAGCGACCCCTCAGGAAATTTCCATTGCGGAAATTTCAAGGGGCAGTGGCGCGGGCTGCGTATTCCCCGATGATACCCAGCTCCAAGGAGATTGTTGATGCGCTTCCCCTGTCTTGTCCTCGCCGTCGCAGCACTGGGGCTCACCGCCCCGCAGATCGCGGCCGCACACACCCAGCTCGTGGCGTCGAGTCCGGCGGCCAATGCCACGGTCGCCGCCCCGACCAAGATTGAATTGCGCTTCAACGAGGCGGTCATCGGTGCCACCGCGCGCGCAACGATCGCGATGACCGGCATGCCCGGCATGGCAAGCCATGCGCCGATGCCGATAACCGGATTCACCGCCCAGATGGGCAAGGACCGGAAATCGATGACGCTGCTGCTCAGGCGTCCGCTTGCGGCTGGCACCTATCAGGTATCCTGGACCGCTGCGGGCACAGACACGCACCGCATGAGCGGCAACTTCAACTTCACTGTGCGCTAGGACGAATGGACAACCTGCCCGTCATTATCATCCGGTTCGCGCTTTATGCCGACCTGATGGTGCTGGCGGGCATGGTCGCATTCTCGCTCTACGCCCTCGTCGCGGAGGAGCAAACCTCAGGCATTCTGCCACTGATCAGACCCGCAGTTGTCCTAACATTGGTTGGACTTATGCTGTCGGGTTTGGGCATGCTTGCGCTCACTGCCTCGATGACCGGCTCGAGCCTCTGGGCACTCGACGGCCAAGTCCTGCGCGAAATCATCGGCAAGAGCGCGATCGGCACGGCCTGGATCGTCCGCATGGTGGCGATGGCCTTTGCCGTACTTGCCGCCAGTGCGCTCGATCGCCGTCCGTCCGCGGCGCGCTTTGCCCTGCTCACATCGAGCGCACTTGCCATCGCCACGCTGGTCTGGACCGGTCACGCCGGGGCGACAGAAGGCTGGACCGGAACCATCCACCGACTGAGCGACATCGTCCACATGCTGGCGGCAGCAGTCTGGATCGGCGGCATTGCTGCCTTTTCGTGGATGCTGTTGCGGCCAATCGGGCGACAGGGCAGCGAGCAGTTGTCGGTGGCTCACCGGGCGCTTGAGCAGTTTTCGCAAGTGGGCACGCTCGCGGTCGGATTGATCGTCGCAACCGGCTTGATCAACAGTCTGATCTTGCTGGGATTGCCCAGCCCTTCCCGATTGCTCGCATCGCCCTACGGGCAGTTGCTGCTCGCCAAGCTGGGTCTGTTCGGGGCGATGCTGGCGCTAGCCGGTGCAAATCGCTGGCGGCTCACGCCGGCGCTTGGTGCTGTGATTGGTACTGCCGATCCAGCTCCGGCCATTCGCGATCTCAGACGAAGCTTGATCCTGGAGAGCGCGGCGGCGCTGGCGATCCTCGCATTGGTCGCCTGGCTTGGAACCCTGGAGCCGCCAGGCACCGCAGGATGACGCAATGCTTTCGGGCAAGCGAGTGTTGATGATCGTCAATGACGCTTTGAAATGCAGCAAATAGGTCTTTCAAATTGCAATGAGTGGAGGTGTTCCATGTCAGACCAACTGAAAATGAAACTTGGCGTTGCCCGGGTCGCCGTCGCCGGCGCGATCACCGCAGCGGTCTTCTTTGCGATGTGCTGGTTGGGGTCGTTTCTTCCCATTGGCCCTGCTTCACACATGTATCTCAATCTGTTCACGAGCGAACCGGGTTCGTCGGCGACCGCCCTCTTCCAGGGGCTCTGCTGGTCGCTCGCTTTCGGCTTGATTGCAGGCGGACTCTTCGCGCTGGTTTACAATGCACTGTCGTCGTTGGATCGCAACTGAGCGAAAGCAGGAAAATTGCGTTCGTTTCGGCTCCTGCGCTGTCCCGCAAGCTCCAGATGCGCCGTGGAGAATTCTCCCCTTGACCCTGACATGATGTCAAGGTTCATGAAGTGGCGACTGAAGGAGCACATTGCATGGTCGAGTCGCATCACGATCACATCCACGGCGTCCGTGCCGAGACTTCGATGCCGGGAATGGTAACTGATCCCGTTTGCGGGATGAGCGTCGATCCTGCGACCACACAGCATGTCGCGACGCATGCGGGCGCGCATCACTACTTCTGCAGCGCGGGCTGTCTCGCCAAGTTCGAGGCAGATCCGGCGCGTTATATTGGCGATGCACCACGGGTCACAAAGCCCGCGCCCGAAGGGGCAATCTGGACCTGCCCGATGCATCCCGAGGTCCAGCGGCCGGGTCCGGGAAGCTGCCCGATCTGCGGAATGGCGCTGGAGCCGATGACCCCGACGCTCGGCGATGGCCCCTCCCCGGAATATGCCGACATGAAGCGGCGCTTCATGGTCGGGCTGGTCCTCAGCATGCCGGTGGTAGCACTCGAAATGGGCGGGCATTTGCTGGCGATGGGCCGCCTGATCGATCAGCAGTGGTCGAACTGGGTGCAAATGGTGCTCGCGACACCGGTCGTGCTCTGGGCGGGATGGCCGTTCTTCGAGCGAGGCTGGGCCTCGGTGAAGAGCCGCCATCTCAACATGTTCACGCTGATCGCGATGGGAACGGGCGTTGCCTGGGCCTACAGCATGGTGGCTGCGCTCCTGCCGAGTATCTTCCCAATGGCGTTCCGAACTGCGCACGGTGCAGTCCCGGCGTATTTCGAGGCGGCGGCGGTGATCACCGTGCTAGTTCTGCTTGGCCAGTTGCTCGAACTGCGCGCCCGCGAGACGACCAGTGGCGCGATCCGTGCCTTGCTAGATCTCTCGCCCAAACTCGCCCGCCGGGTCCGCGCCGATGGATCAGATGAGGAAGTCACACTCGACGAGGTTCTGGTCGGCGACACCTTGCGCATCCGTCCCGGCGAGAAGGTGCCGGTTGACGGTGTGGTTCTCGATGGCCGTGGCACCGTCGACGAATCGATGGTGACCGGCGAGTCCATGCCGGTGACCAAGGAAGCAAAGTCGAAGCTGATCGGCGGCACGATCAACCAAACCGGCGGCCTGGTCATGCGCGCCGAGAAGATCGGGCGCGATACCATGCTCTCGCGCATCGTCCAGATGGTCGCCGATGCACAGCGCAGCCGCGCGCCGATCCAGCGGCTTGCGGATACGGTTTCAGCGTGGTTCGTGCCTGCGGTAATCGCTGTTGCAGCGATTGCCTTCATCGTCTGGTCACTCATCGGACCATCGCCAGCGATGGGCTATGGCCTGATCGCAGCAGTCGCGGTGCTGATCATAGCCTGCCCTTGTGCTTTGGGCCTCGCCACCCCGATGTCGATCATGGTCGGTGTGGGACGCGGCGCGCAGGCGGGCATTCTGATCAAGAATGCCGAAGCGCTGGAGCGCATGGAAAAGGTCGATACGCTCGTCGTCGACAAGACCGGCACGCTTACGGAAGGCAAACCGGCGGTGGTTGCCCTCGAGACCGTCGAAGGGTTCAGCGAAGATGAAGTTCTGCGCCTCGCCGCCAGCCTCGAGCGCAGCAGCGAGCATCCCCTGGCCCTGGCCATCGTCAAGGCAGCGCAAGGCAGGAACCTCTCCATCAGCGAGCCGAGCGAGGTCGATCAGCCGGTCGGCAAAGGGATCACCGGCTTGATCGACGGACGCCGCATTGTCGCCGGCAACGCCCGCTTCATGGGTGAGCAAAACATTCCGGTTGTCGAGCTCGGTGAGCGGGCCGACCGTCTGCGCAGCGAAGGCGCAACCGCAATTTTTCTTGGCATTGATGGCAAGATCGCGGGTGTGATCGGCATCGCCGATCCAATCAAGCAAACGACGCCTGCCGCGCTTCAGGCGCTCAGTGAGGCCGGCATCCATGTCATCATGCTGACCGGGGACAATCATGTGACCGCTGAGGCGATCGCCCGCCGGTTGGGCATCACCGATATCGAGGCCGATGTGCTGCCCGATCAGAAAAGCGAGATCGTGAAGCGATTGCGCGAACAAGGCCGGATCGTCGCCATGGCCGGCGACGGTGTAAACGATGCCCCAGCGCTTGCCGCAGCCGATGTCGGGATCGCCATGGGCTCGGGCACCGATGTCGCGATCGAGAGCGCCGGCGTCACGCTGCTCAAGGGCGATCTTACCGGCATTGCCCGTGCCCGCCACCTGAGCCATGCGACCATGGGCAACATCCGCCAGAACCTGTTCTTCGCCTTTGCCTATAATGTCGCGGGCATACCGGTGGCCGCGGGCGCGCTCTACCCGCTGTTCGGTCTCATGCTCTCGCCGATCATCGCAGCGGCGGCGATGGCGCTGTCCTCGGTCAGCGTCATCGGCAATTCACTGCGTTTAAGGAGGGTCGCACTATGAATTTCTCCAACAAACGGGCCTGGCTTCTGTCGGCGGCTTCAGCCGCGCTGATCGCAGTATTTCTAATCTATCCGGAACATCGCCAGCATCTGTTCGGCCTGATCCCCTACGCCTTCCTGTTTGCCTGCCCGTTGCTGCACTTCTTCCACGGCGGCCATCACCACGGTCAGCATCGGCGATCAGGCGAGCACCTGCCGTGAATATCGGACAGGTCTCGAAGGTGACAGGCGTGTCACTCCGGATGATCCGCCATTACGAGGGCATCGGTCTGATGCCGCCGCCCGATCGGCGCGACAACGGGTATCGGGACTATCCGCCACGCTCGATCGAGCGTCTGCGTTTCATCGCCAATGCCCGCGACCTCGGGTTCTCGGTCGAAGAGATAAGCGCGCTTCTCGGTCTGTGGGACGACCGCGAACGAGCCAGCAGCGAGGTCAAGGCGATTGCCCTTGAGCATGCCGAAGAACTTGCCCGCAAGGCGGCGGCGCTGGAAGCGATGCGCCGCACTCTGCTCGAGCTGGTCGAGGGGTGCAGCGGTGATGCAAGACCTGATTGTCCAATTCTTGCCGGACTTGCAGAAACCCGGCAACATTCGGCGCGGGAATTGACAGCAGGCAAGACCAAGCCGAGAAGGGTAGCGTGAAGCGCTGGTTCTCCTTGCTGCTCCTTTTGGGGGCACTGCTTGGCCTCTTGGGCCAGGAAGCTGCGTTTGCGCATGTCATGCCGGTCGCGAAAGTCGAGCAGACCGTAGCCGCGTCTCAAATGAGCGCGGAATGTGCGGAGATGATGGGTCTCGCAAAGCAGAAACCGCAGCCCGAGAAACCCTGCCAAGGCATGACGCCAGACTGCATCGCCAAGATGGGCTGCGCCGTGCCTGTGGCGCTGCTACCTCCCCTCGCTCCCGGCGTAGCGCGAGAATTTCGTGCGGCAACTCCACCGCAAATGCCGGTCGCGCCGCTTGATGGTCGCAATACCGGCCCGGAGCCCGAGCCACCCACACGCCTTGGCTGAACCCAAGCGGCGCCGGCGAACTCGCGTTCGTCGTGCGTCACCTCATAGTTCAATCAAGGATTTTCAACATGAAGACGATTTTCACGCTCGCTGCCGTTGCAGCGGCACTCGCAGGCGCATCCGTGGCCTCGGCCCACGACAACGCCGGTGGCCATTGGGAATGGCAATCCCGCCCCACTTTCGGACCGAACAAGTCCAACCTGTCTCCGCAGGTTCGCGTCTGGGTCAAGGACCGCAATTCCGAAATGGCGGATTGCAACTGCGACATGATAAAGATGAGCGCAGCCGATTGCATGATGGACATGCCCGGCAAGCCCAAGGCTCCATCGGCCGGCTAAGGCGATTGCCTGGCCGATAACCGATAACAACACGGCCGGGCGCGTGGCGCCGGCGGAGTATGCCCCCTTCGCCGGCGCCCGTTCGTCCAGCTTACCGTTTCGGTATTGGCCATGGCTCTCCCAATCAGGAGATTCCCATGCGATTGATTGTTCTGGCGCTGCTGCTCGCAGCGATCCCGAGCGTAGCGCTGGCCGAACCGCTGACGTTCGATGCCGCACTCCAGCGTGCAGCACGCGAGGCGCCATCGCTCCAGGCGAGCGCATCCGGTGTCGATGCCGCACGCTCGTCTGCCGTCGCCGCAGGCAGATTGCCCGATCCGACAATCAATATCGGCATCGATAATTTCCCGGTTTCGGGACCGCCGGCCTTCACGTTCAATGGCGACAGCATGACGATGGCACGGATCGGGATCGAACAGCCGTTCCCCAATCCCGCCAAGCGCCGCGCCCAGCGAGACCGCGCACAAGCGGACATCGGTATTGCCGAGGCAGGGGCCGCGGTCGAAGCGCAGAACGTGCGGCTTGAGACCGCGCTTGCCTGGGTCGATCTCTATTATGCCAAGCGGCGGCTCGCCCAGTTGCAGGTTCTGGATCAAAGCCTCGGCGACTTGCAAGCGACCGTTTCGGCCAGGCTGGCCTCCGGCTCGGCGCGGCCCAGCGCGGCGCTTGAACCCGACCAGTTGCGTGCCGCCGTCAATGACCGGCGCAGCGAACTTGCAGCCGATGTCGCCAAGGCGCAGGCAAGGCTGGCGTGGTTTACCGGCGATCCCCTGGCCGACGTTTCAGGCGATCCGCCGACCCTTGAAGTCGATCGCGCCCGGCTTGTGGCAGGGCTTGCTTCGCTCCCGAGCCTGCAGGCGCTGGACGCGGGCGTCGGCGCCGCGGACGCGGAAACCGAACTCGCTCGCGCGGATAAGCGCCCCGATTGGCGGGTCAGCACCTCCTACGGTCGCCGCGATCCCGCTTACGGCGACATGGTCTCGGTCGGCGTCAGCATCGATCTGCCGCTGTTTGCCAAACGCAGGCAGGATCCGAAAATCGCCGCGCGTGCAAGCGAGGCTGATCGGGCACGCCTGATGCGGACGGCGGGAGAACGCGAAATCATTGCCGCGCTCGACGGCGATCTTGCCGATCATGTCATGCACCATCAGCGGCTGATGAATGCGCGAAATACCCTGGTGCCACTCGCCAAGCGCCGAGCCGAACTCGACATGGCGAGCTATGCCGCAGGCAAACTCGATCTCGGCAGCGCGCTGCTCTCGACGCTAGCGGAGGCAGAAGCCGAAGTCGATGCGCTGTCGCGCGAGGCCGACGTGGCGCGCGATGCCATCCGGATCAACTATACCTATGGGGGGATGCGGCCATGAACATGGAAGCGACAACAGCGGCGCGCTGGCGCGCAGGAATATTGGCGGCGGTTCTCATCGTGGGCGGAGGAGGATACTGGCTCGGGCAGCGCGGCGGATCGGCGACCGAGTCCGTTTCAGGCCAGGCGGGGCGGAAAATCCTCTACTGGTATGATCCGATGGTGCCCCTAGAGCATTATGACAATCCCGGTGCGCTCTCTTCGATGGGGATGAAGACCCAGCCCAAATATGCTGATGAAGGTGGCACCCCCGGCGAAGCACCGGGGGTAACGGTCAATCCCGCCGCCATGCAGAATCTCGGTGTCCGCGTCGTCGTGGCGCAAATGGGCAGTCTTGCCACCTCACTCAACGTGACCGGCAGCATCGACTTCAACCAACGCGATGTCGCGATCATTCAGGCGCGGTCCGGCGGGTTCGTGAGCCGAGTTTACGCCCGCGCGCCGGGCGACGTGATCCGCGCGGGCGCGCCGATTGCCGATGTGCAGTTGCCCGAATGGGGTGGTGCGCAGACCGAGTTTCTAGCGGTTCGACGGCTCGGCAAGCCCGATCTGACCGCTGCCGCGCGCCAGAGATTACGGCTTTTGGGCATGTCAGAAGACGTGATTGCCGGGGTCGAGCGCAGCGGGCGAACCAATGGAACAACCACCATCACCTCGCCGATCAGCGGCGTAATCCAGACGCTTGATGCTCGTGCCGGAGTAACATTGGCTCAAGGTCAGACGCTGGCGCAGGTCACAGGCATTGGCACTGTATGGCTCAATGCCGCCGTCCCCGAGGCGCAAGCGGGAAGTATTCGCATTGGGCAAAGCGCCAGCGCGACGTTGGCTGCTTTCCCCGGCGAGACGTTCAACGGGCGCATTCTTGCCGTGCTGCCAACCGCACAGGCCGAAAGCCACACGCTCACCGTGCGGATCGAATTGGCCAATCGCGGCGGTCGCTTGCGCCCCGGCATGTTCGCGCAGGTCGCGCTAGGTGGAACGGGAAGCACGGCGCTGCTGGTGCCAAGCGAAGCGGTGATCCGCACAGGGACGCGCACGATCGTCATGCTCGCCACCGGCAATGGTCGCTACCAGCCCGCCGAAGTCCGCACCGGCCGCGAAGGTGGCGGGCAGACCGAGATACTGGAAGGCCTAGCTACTGGCGAAAAGGTCGTCGCCTCGGGGCAATTCCTGCTCGATTCCGAAGCGAGCCTGACCGGGATCCCGGCCCGCAAGTTGGGAGCGGTCAAGTGATCGAATGGATCATCCGGACCTCGGTCAAGGCAAGGGGGCTGATCGTGGTCGCGGCGCTGGTGCTGACCGCCGTGGGTATCGGCGCGGTGCGCACCACTCCGGTCGATGCGCTGCCCGATCTGTCCGATGTGCAGGTCATCATCCGCACGACTTATCCGGGGCAAGCACCGCAGATCGTCGAAAATCAGGTCACCTATCCGATCACCTCGACGATGCTCTCGGTTCCCGGCGCGCGGGTCGTGCGGGGCTATTCCTTCGTCGGCGACAGCTTCGTCTATGTGTTGTTCGAGGACGGCACCGACCTCTATTGGGCGCGCAGCCGCGTCCTCGAATATCTTAGCCAGGTGCAGAGCCGCCTGCCCGAAGGGGCGAAGGCTTCGCTCGGTCCCGATGCGACCGGGGTGGGTTGGATCTACGAATATGCGCTGGTCGATAAGACCGGTAGGCACGATCTGGCACAGCTGCGCTCGATCCAGGACTGGTTTCTGCGCTTCGAGCTGAAAACCGTGCCCGGCGTCGCCGAGGTCGCCAGCATCGGCGGCATGGTCAAGCAGTACCAGGTCGTGGTCGATCCGCAGAAGCTCGCGGCCTACGGCGTCACTGCAGACCAGGTAGGTGAAGCCCTGAAGCGCGCCAATCAGGAAACTGGCGGCGCGAGCGTCGAGATGGCCGGCGCCGAATATACCGTACGTGCTAGCGGCTACCTGGAGACTCTCGACGACTTCCGCGCCGTGCCGATCCGGACCGCAGCGGGAGGCATACCCGTTACGCTGAGCGATGTCGCCACCGTCCAGGTCGGCCCCGAGATGCGCCGCGGCATCGCCGAGTTGAATGGTGAAGGCGAAGTGGCGGGCGGCGTCATCGTCATGCGCCAGGGCCAGAACGCACGCGCGGTAATCGAGGGCGTTCGGACAAAGCTCGATGAGCTGAAAAAGAGCCTGCCGCCGGGCGTCGAGATCGTGCCCACCTACGACCGTTCAGGGCTGATCGACCGCGCGGTCGAGAACCTCAATCACAAGCTGATCGAAGAGTTCGTTATCGTCGCGCTGGTCTGCGGCCTGTTCCTCTGGCACGCGCGCTCGGCGCTGGTGGCGATCCTGACCTTGCCGCTTGGCATATTGATCGCCTTCATCGTCATGCGGCTGCAGGGGCTCAACGCCAACATCCTGTCATTGGGCGGCATCGCCATCGCCATCGGGGCAATGGTCGATGCGGCGGTGGTGATGATCGAGAATGCCCACAAGCATCTCGAACGCTGGCATCACCAGCACCCTGATGCAGAGCCCGATACGGTGACTCGCTGGCGGCTCGTCACAGAGGCCGCTGCGGAAGTCGGACCTGCGCTGTTCCTCAGCCTGCTCATCATCACCTTTTCGTTCCTGCCTATCTTCACGCTTCAGGGGCAGGAAGGACGGTTGTTCGCACCACTGGCCTTCACCAAGACTTACGCGATGGCAGCTGCCGCGTTCCTTTCGATCACGCTGATTCCGGTGCTGATGGGGCTCCTGATCCGTGGCCGCATCCCCAGCGAGGAAGCGAACCCCATAAACCGCTGGCTGGCACGCCTCTACCGCCCGGCAATCGACTGGGTTCTGGAGCGACCCAAGCAGGCCTTGCTGATTGCAGCCGTGATCTTTGCCACCACGTTGTGGCCGATGACCCGGATCGGCGGAGAGTTCCTGCCGCAGATGAACGAAGGCGATCTGCTCTACATGCCCTCGGCACTGCCGGGCCTCTCGGCCGCCGAAGCGGGGAAACTGCTCCAGCAGACCGATCGGATGATCAAGACCGTGCCCGAGGTCGAGAGCGTGTTCGGCAAGGCCGGCCGCGCCGATAGCGCCACCGATCCCGCCCCGCTCGAAATGTTCGAGACGACAATCCGCTTCAAACCACGTGGTCAATGGCGACCCGGCATGACGCCCGAAAAGCTGGTCGACGAACTGGACGCACGGGTGAAGGTGCCGGGGCTCGCCAATTTCTGGATATCGCCGATCCGCAACCGCATCGACATGCTGGCGACCGGCATCAAGAGCCCGGTCGGGATCAAGGTCGCGGGCTCGAACCTTGCTGAAATCGACCGGACCGCGAAGCAGATCGAACAGGTCGTCAAGTCCGTGCCCGGTGTCGCTTCGGCGCTCGCCGAGCGCCTGACGGGCGGTCGTTACATCGACGTCGATGTGAACCGCGCCGCAGCGGGCCGCTATGGTCTCAATGTTGCCGACGTGCAGGCGCTGGTTTCGGGCGCGATCGGTGGCGAGAATATTGGCCAGACTGTCGAAGGTCTCGCCCGCTACCCGATCAGTCTGCGCTATCCCCGCGAGTTGCGCGATAGTCCGGACAAGCTCGCAGCTTTGCCGGTACTGACGCCGTCCGGCCAGCAGATCACGCTTGGCACCGTGGCCTCTGTCCGGATCAGCGACGGTCCCCCGATGCTCCGAAGCGAGAACGGCCGGCCGGTCACCTGGATTTACGTCGATGGCCGCGACCGCGACATGCAGACGCTGGTCGGCGACATCCAGCAGACCATCGCCAGCAAGGTCGGGCTCCCGCCGGGCGTCAGCGTTTCCTATACCGGCCAGTACGAGTTCTTCGTCCGCGCCAAGGAGCGGATGAAGCTGGTCATCCCGGTGACGCTCGTGATCATCTTCGCGCTGCTTTACCTCACTTTCCGCCGCTGGGACGAGGCGCTGCTGATCATGGGCACGTTGCCGTTCGCGATGACTGGCGGGCTGTGGTTGCTCTACTGGCTGGGCTACAACCAGTCGGTGGCGAGCGCGGTCGGGTTCATCGCGCTTGCGGGCGTTGCAGCCGAATTCGGCGTAGTGATGCTGATCTACCTGAAGCAAGCGTTTGAGGCACGTCAGGACGGCGATGTCGTCGCCGCCGTGCGCGAAGGCGCATTGCTGCGCGTGCGACCCAAGGCGATGACGGTGGCCGTAATCCTCGCCGGCCTGTTTCCGGTCCTTGTGGGCGGTGGCACTGGCTCGGAGGTCATGAGCCGGATCGCCGCGCCGATGGTTGGCGGCATGCTGACCGCGCCGCTGCTCTCAATGCTGATCATCCCCGCTGCCTATCTACTGATGCGCCGCAAATCCCAATCTCAAGTTCAACCCGAAGGAGAAGTACAGTGAAGAAGACCCTGATTATTGCGTCCAGTTTTGCGCTGATAGCCTCGCTTGCTGCCTGCAAAAAGGAAGCCGAAGCGCCGAAACCCGCGGAATCCACCACTTCCAGCAACGGCGGCATGGCCAGCATGCCCATGGCCGGACCGATGATGCATGGTGCGAGCACTGGCACCATAACCGCGATTGACGCTGCAAAAAGCACCGTAACCCTCGATCACCACGAGATCGCCGCACTCAAATGGCCAGCGATGACCATGAGTTTTTCGGCAAAGCGGGAGCAGCTCGTCGATCTCAAGGTCGGGGACAAGGTAACCTTCGAGATCGATTGGGATGGCCAGAAGGGCTTGATCACAAAGATACAGAAGTCGCGATAACCGATTTGATTCTGCCGACGCAGGTATGGTCATGCATCGAGCAGGCGTAACTCCCTCGCCTGCTCGATCACACGCCTGACTCCCTCGGCCGACCAGGAGAGCCCACCACGCGGCGTCGGCTCGCGCAAGTCGCGTGACAACCATGCCGCAATATCGCGCAGGGAAGCGCCCGGATGCATTTTCAGCCGGTCAGCGACCAGCCTTGCCGTACGTGTATCGGCCGGCAGGCGCGGGGCGGCTTGCAGGATGACGGGATCGGCATAACCCGCCCCAACCAGTGTCCGGCAAGCTTTGATCAGCGTGCGCTCGCTAAACGAGCGCACGGGCGGTGCGATCACGCGAATCTGGCGAAGCACCAGTGCCCAAGGCAGATGCGGGCGCAGCCGCTCCACGGTTGGTAACCAGCGATCCCGGCCATCGAGCAGCTCATTGAGATGACGCTCGTTGTGGCTGTAACGGATTTCGGCAATTGCGATCGGATCGCGAGCCCGCATCTTTGGATTGCCGGGCTTAGCCCCGCGCGCAACCGCCGCCTTGAGCCCTGCCCTCGTCCGCTCCCGGATCAGCGCCCGCTCGAACTCGGCAAAGGCGCCGAGCATCTGAGTCATCAGCATGCCCTGCGCACTTGAAGTGTCGATCGGATCGTTGATTGACCGAAAGTATGCGCCCTTGGCACGCAGCGTCTCGACAATCTCCAGCAAGTGCGCCAGCGAGCGCGCCAGACGGTCAATTCGGACCACCAGCAGGGTATCCCCCTTCCCCACTCGGTCCAGCGCGCGAGCGAGGTTTGGACGCTCCTTGCTGGCGCCGCTCGCCTTGTCCTCGAAAATCACGCTGCAACCCTGCACGCGCAGCGCATCCTGCTGGGCGGCGGTGTCTTGTTGGGGGCACCTCAAGGTCTGTTCGTCAGACAACGCTAAGTCAGACAAATGGCGAACACACTGGAATTCTTTATGCATGCCTACGCTGCCACGCAGGTCTAGCCTGACCGATTGGGGGTCATCCCGAATCTTGTGAGGTGCATCATGGCGCGGCGCAATCTGCTGGCGCAGGACGAGCGCGATAGGCTTTTCCTGCCACGCATCGACAACTTTTCGGTCATCCGAAATTACACTTTGGCGCCCGATGATTTGGCCTTCATCGGAAGGCGGCGAGGCGCTGTCAATTGGCTCGGCATTGCTGCACACCTCGCGCTCTTGCGGCACCCGGGTTTTGGCCTGCGGATCAACTCGGACGTCCCGGAGTCCGTGCTCAACTACCTGGCTGCGCAGCTAGATGTCTCGCCGAACGTATTCGAGACTTATGGGCAACGAGCGCAGACGCGAACCGATCATAGCTCGACTGCGGCCGAATACCTTGGCCTCCAACCATTCAAGCGAGCCGACGTCGCCCATGCCATCGAACTTGCGGCCCGGGCAGCCATGCAGAGCGACCGCGGCGAGACGATTGCACGCTCCCTTATGGACAGTCTCAAGGCGGATCGCTTCGTTCTGCCTCTTCCGGACACCCTCGAACGGTCCGGGCTCGCTGGCCGGGCCCGCGCGCGCAAGCGCGCGGCGGCAGAAATGGTTGCTGCGCTGGACGGCCAAACGTTGGAGTTGCTCGACGCGCTCCTGATCAACGAGCCTGCCTTCGGCGTGACCCCACTCGCATGGCTCCGCGACATGCCGGGGTCGCCGTCGACCAAGAACATGAACGCGCTGCTCAAACGTCTGCGGTATATACGGCAGCTCGGGATCGATCCCGGGATCAGCTTGGCGACGACGGGCTTCCGCTTCGGCCAGTTCGTGCGTGAAGGCAGAGTGGCTCCGCCGTTTCTGCTTGCCGACTATTCCCCCAATCGCCGAAGGGCAACGCTGGCGGCTGCAGTCGTCAATCTTGAGGTCAGTCTTGCCGATGCCGCGATTCTGATGTTCGAGCGTCTGATTGGTGGGCTGTTCACCCGTGCCAAGCGGGGCCAGGAACGACGTTATCAGGACACGGCACCGTCGGTCGGCAAACTCATGCGACTGTTCGGAGCAACTATCGCGGCATTGGATATGGCGGAGGAAACCGGCGGTGATCCGCTGATCCTGATCGATGAGATGGTGGGCTGGCATCGCTTGATGGCCGCGCGCCCCCACGTCGATGCCTTGGCTGATCTCGCCCAAGAAGACACCCTGGTCCTTGCGACCGAACGGTACGCCACGCTGCGCCGGTTTTCCGGCAGCTTCCTCGACACGTTCACGTTCAAGGCCTCGAGCAGCGGAACTAACCTGCTTTCAGCTATCGATCTCCTCAAGCAGACCAACGCCAGTCGTGGCGCGCACCTGCCGGAAAATCCACCCATGCCCTTTGCCAATCGACAGTGGCCAAAGCTGATCACAGAGGGCGGAAAGGTCAGCCGCGCGCGCTACGAGACTGCAGTGCTTGCAACTCTCCGCGACAAGTTGCGGGCCGGCGATGTCTGGGTCGAAGGAACCCGCGCCTACCAGCGATTTGATGCCTATCTGCTTCCCCGCAAAGCCGCACAATCGGCGATAGCTGACTTACCGATCAACGTGAATATTGGAGAATATCTAGCTGAGAAAAATGCTGAACTTGATCGGCGCCTGTGCCACTTCGCGCATCAACTGCGGACCGGCCGCTTGTCTGGTGTGGCGCTCGTTCGCGACAAACTGAAGGTTGTGCCGCTGCAGGCGGCAACACCGCCGGACGCGGAAGTTCTGGATCGCAGGCTGGATTCGCTACTCCCGCGTGTCCGGATCACCGAGCTCCTGTTCGAGGTTGCCGAGCGCACCGGCTTCCTCGCGGCATTTCGGGATGTCCGCTCGGGCAAGGAACACGACAAACCTCAAGCCATCCTCGCTGCCATTCTGGCAGATGGCACAAATCTCGGCGTCGAACGTATGGCAAACGCGAGCCAGGGCGTGACCTACGCGCAGCTTGCCTGGACCCAGAACTGGTACATCTCGCCCGAAAATTACGAGGCCGCGTTGGCCCAGATCGTGCGCGAACATCACCAGCTGCCGTTCGCGCGCAACTGGGGAGAAGGTATCAGCGCATCATCTGATGGTCAGTTCTTCCGCACCGGCCGAATTCGTTCCGGCGCAGCCGAAATCAATGCCAAGTACGGGCACGAGCCCGGCATCAAGATCTACTCCCACCTGTCTGACCATTTCGCTTCGTTCAGTTCGCGCATCATGTCTGCCACCGCAAGTGAGGCACCATACGTGCTCGACGGCCTGATGCTTGGCGCCCGTGAATTGCCGCTGCAGGAGCTGTACACTGATACCGGCGGCGCATCCGATCACGTCTTTGGCTTGTGTCACCTGCTGGGTTTCCGTTTCGTCCCACGGATGCGCGACCTAGCCGATCGACGGCTTGGCGCTATTGCTGCAAGCTCATCTTATAAAGGCATCGAATGTCTGTTCGGCCAAGCGATCAAAGTCGGCGCGATCGAGGCAGAGTGGGACGACCTGGTCCGCATGGCGGCGTCGATCCGTGAGGGGACGGTTGCGCCGTCAGTCATTCTGCGCAAGCTTTCCGCCTATCGTCGGCAGAACAAGCTCGACCTCGCGCTTCGCGAACTCGGTCGCATCGAGCGAACGCTGTTCACACTCGACTGGCTGGAACAGCCAGAATTGCGCCGCGCCTGCCAAGCCGGTTTGAACAAGGGAGAGGCCCGGCACGCTCTGGCTGATGCAATTTATACCAATCGCCAGGGACGCTTTACTGATCGTACCTTCGAGAACCAGCAATACCGAGCATCTGGCCTTAACCTGCTCATCGCAGCAATTGCATACTGGAACACTCTCTATCTCGGCCGCGCTGCCGATTACATTCGCCATTCCGGGGCGGAGATCGACGAGGCACTGCTGGCCCATGTCTCGCCTCTGGGTTGGTCACATATCGGCCTAACCGGCGACTACCTATGGGAGGATGCGTCGTTCAGAGACGGTGGCGGGTACCGACCACTTCACGACCCAAGTGGCAGGTTGCGGCTCGTCGCGTAGGTTGTTCCCACTATGTCCGCCTTAGCGTTGTCTGGCGAACAAATCTTGAGGTGAGGCCCTGTTCGAACGTTTCGCCAACCCGGCTCTCACGCTCAGTGAGGATTGCTATCAGGACCTGCCATTCGAGATGCCATTAGCGCTCGCAGAGGTACCGCTGCGTCGAACCCTGCTTGCGATATGCGCCGAAATTCTCGATGCCAGCTTCGAAACAGGCAACATCTGGCCAGAGGATGGTGAACCTGCTTTGGACATGTTCGCGCGGATTGCGTCGGACAGTGCGATCGATCGCTTCGTTCGGGATCGACGAGCGTGCTCGTCGACGCTGGAGAGGCAGGTCACCGTCGCGCGGCAGCGGGCCGCAAGACGTGAGCGGATTTGGGAACTTCGCCGCGCCGTCAAGAGTCTGGAAGGCCTCTTCCGGAGCACGGTTTAGCGCCCTTGGCGCTATGTAACATTACCGATGTTACATAGCCCGCCCGTTGAGCCGTGAGGCATAAATGCCAATTTTATGCCTCACGCACATGCTCGTGTTCGTGCGCCGCGCATACCAGAATCAAGCCTTCAATTTCCTCGGAGTCAGAGTTGATGACCGGCCTCAGCCCGAACAGCTTGCGCATGTGGAGCGGCCGCGTCACGCACGGATGGCATCGGGCACCGGCGCAAACCGTTGTAACAGTCGGGGCGCTACCCTAAGCGCTCCAAATGAGCCTTCTTAGAAAATATCGGATTGATTCAACTTCCCTCATGCGTCGAAGCGCGACGGTTTTCGGCGCAATCCTCCTCGGCCTTGCTGCAATTGCTTTTGCCAAATGCGGCGAGGTAGCCCAGCAAACATTTGCGCGCGGATTTGCCGCATCGCCCTATCTGGCAGCAGCAGTCACTCCGTTCGTGTTCGTCGCGGTTGTGGGCATAACCAGGCGGTGGTTTCCGGATGCGAGGGGCTCGGGAATTCCCCAGGTCATGGCGGCAAGTCACAATCCGGCAGTGAGTGCCAACGGTCGGCTTATCTCGCTCCGCACCGCAATGGCCAAGTTTATCGGGACTCTGGCGATGCTGCTCGGCGGAGGGGCGGTTGGCCGCGAAGGTCCCACCGTGCAGATCAGCGCAGCGCTAATGATCGCAGTTCATCGCTGGTTGCGTGTGCCTATCAATGCAGGCGTGATCATCGCTGGCGGCGCGGCAGGCGTCGCCGCCGCCTTCAATACTCCGCTTGCAGGTGTTGCCTTCGCGATTGAAGAACTGGCTGCCGCATTCGAACAGAAGGTCGCAGTCCTTGTCATGGCGGCGGTGATGATTTCAGGGCTCGTCAGCCTTGGGATCGCGGGTGACTACGTCTACTTCGGAGCGATGACGCGCCATCTCGCCATACGCGACATTGTTGTGCTGGCGCCGGTTATCGGTGTGCTTGGCGGTCTTGCAGGAGGGGGTTTCTCGCGCATCCTCATAGCCATAACCAATTCGACGTATCGCCCATTCGTGATTGCTCGCGCTCATCCGCTGGCGCTTGCCTTCTTTTGTGGCACGCTGGTAGCGTTTGCCGGCCTTGCCAGTAACGGGACGAGTTGGGGCACTGGCTACGAAACCACTCGGCAATTGCTTGGCGGCGAACAGGCCTCGCTCGCATTTGGACCCGCAAAGTTCGTCGCCTCTCTGGCTACAGCGCTGAGTGGTGCACCAGGCGGCATATTCGCGCCATCGCTTTCAGTTGGGGCTGGTCTTGGACATCTAGTCGCCTTCTTCGCCAAGGGAGAACCCTCGGGTGCGCTCGTCCTCCTTGGGGTCGCAGCCTATTTTACGGGCGTTGTCAGGGCACCGCTTACTTCAGTGATCATCGTCATGGAAATGACCGCCGACCGTTCCATGATCATACCGTTGTTCATCACGGCAATTCTTGCTGATTGGGTTAGCAGTCGAGTGAGTCACCCCAAGCTCTACCACGCGCTGGCGCAAGGCTTTCGCCTCCCCCTTGAGCGCCGCACCGCCCCTGAAACCCCAACCGCAACTGGTGCAAATCTGGCACCGGATTGATCGGCTCCCTTTGTTCCATAGTAACTCTCACGTTGAAATGCGCGGATCCAATCATGGGAATGAAAATGCGAGACAGCCTTAAAACCTCGGCATTGCGGGAATTTCTCGCAAGCGAGGCTGCTGGCGGTGTCATTCTCATGATCGTGGCCGCGTTGGCGATGATCATGGCGAACGGCCCGTTTGCGGACGACTATTTCCATCTTCTTCATGCCCAAACCGGCCCGGTGCTCAGCGACAAGCTCGGGCCAATGACCGTGCACCTGTGGATCAACGACGCGCTGATGGCGGTTTTCTTCCTGCTCGTCGGACTGGAGATCAAGCGCGAGTTCGTCGATGGGCGCCTCGTTACCTGGCACCAGCGCCGACTCCCGTTCATCGCGGCGCTTGGCGGCATGGCGGCGCCGGCGCTAGTGTTCCTCGCGGTGACGTCGGGCTCGCGTAACCTCGCGCAGGGCTGGGCAATTCCAGCGGCGACGGACATCGCATTCGCGATCGGAGTCATGGCATTGCTTGGAAGCCGCGTCCCCACGGCCCTGAAGCTGTTCCTGACCACTGTCGCCATCGTCGATGACATGGGCGCGGTGGTGATTATCGCGCTCGCCTATACGGCCAGTATCAAGGGTATCGCCTTACTCGCCGCGGCTGCAATTTTTGGCGCGATGATGGTACTGAACCGCTCTGGCGTGCGCCACCTGGCATTCTACCTGGCCGGGTTTGTCCTGCTGTGGCTCGCGGTCCTGGTATCCGGAGTTCATGCCACGATCGCTGGCGTGTTGGCCGCGTTCACCGTGCCGGTCGTGGCGACCCCCGGCCGTCCGGACTCACCGAATTCACCGCTGCACAAGTTGGAGCACGCACTGCATCCGTGGTCGGCATTCCTGATCGTGCCGCTGTTCGGCTTTGCCAACGCCGGCATCGCCCTGACCGGCCTTGGCCTGGACACGCTGCTCGCGCCGCTGCCGTTGGGCATTGCTGCTGGGCTGTTCCTTGGAAAGCAGCTGGGCATTTTCTCGGCGATCTGGCTGGCTGTGAAGCTGGGATTGACCCAGCGCCCGCGTGGCTCATCGTGGCTCCAGGTCTATGGCTTATCGGTGCTGTGCGGCATTGGTTTCACCATGAGCCTGTTCATCGGCATGCTGGCCTTCGCAGCGGCACCAGAACTAGTCGAGCAGGCAAAACTGGGTGTAATCGTGGGATCACTGTTGTCCGGCCTGTTGGGCTTCCTGATTTTGCGATTTGCTAAGCCCGTCGAAGATTCGGCATCGATAGAATCCGAAATCGAGCGCGAGATCAGCGAAGACGGCGATGTCGCGGGGATCGAAGCGCAGGGGTGATTTACGCCGACACGCCCACCGCGCTACTGAGATAGCGACGTCTGGCCAGAACGCCTTGGCGGTGCGACAATAAATACCAGAACCCCAGCCTCTCCCCGGGGCGCAAGTAGGAGACGCTCCTGCTCCAAGCTGATCGGGCGCGAGCGGATGCCCAATCCTTGAAGTTCAGTCGATACAAACCGGGCAAGCCCAAGCGCCTGCGATTGATCCGCCGACGCGACGTTTGCGTTCACCAATCCGGCAACAGTGATGCCCTGCACACCCCAGCGATTGATCGCCCAGATGGCATCCTCCAATGCTGCGTTGCGCTGAGGCGCACCATCTTGGACGGCAATGGGCACAAACAAGCGTGGTTGAACCGGAGGAATGACCCTGACCTGCCAACCAGAGCCCGCCGCAGCAGCCGCCTGCTCGGCTGCGCGGTAATCAGCCAGTTTCCATCCGTCGGCAGCGAACGGTACGATCTGGACCATTCGCTCGGAACGATTAACCCAAAGTGCCTGCGTCGGAAGCCCGACCGCCTCACGGATGGCGACCAGCGGCGGAACGTCCTGGGCAATGCCGTTAGCGGAACGCTCGACCGCCGCATCGACGATTGCCGCGGTTTGCGATTTGAGGTCAGCGGCAACGACCTGCTGCAGATTCAACGCAGGCCGCTCACCCCATTCCGTTTCCAACTTCGCCAACAGACGCCGTTCGGCATCGTTCGAATACTGTGGAGCAACAACGACGGCGTCGACGGACGGCGTTCCACGCAGAGGCCATTTAACCTGCAATTGCGCGATATTGGCCGGCCTGAGTTTCAAATCTTCCTCAAGTAGCCTTCTGACTGTGGCTTGAGCTTTCGCCTCTGCCGTCACACGGTAGAGTGTCACACCCAGCGGCGTTGCCAGAACGGCGAAGGCAGCTATGCCTGCGATGATATAGCGCGGAGTAATTTCGACATTGGACAGCGGCCGCGCGGCGCCGCTCAATCGAGCAACCAGTGCGAATGAAAATGCAATCGCCGCCAAATTGGTCAGGAACAGGAGGAAGGCGCCAAAGGCGAAGGTCAGGCTGCCGACGCCCAGCCCATAGCCAACGGTCGCCAGCGGCGGCATCAACGCGGTGGCGATCGCCACCCCGATCGCAGTCGCACCCTTTTGCTGAACCGTCGCGTAAGCCCCAGCGATGCCGGAGAAAATGGCAACCACCAGGTCGAGTAATGTCGGCTCGGTTCGGGCAATGATTTCTGGCGTGGCATTGCGAATTGGGCTGAGCCAGGTCAGCAGGATACCGGTCAGGATACCGATCGCAGCGCCTATCGCTATGACCTTCACCGAATCCCTGATCTGGTGTCCATCAAACGATGCGAAACCAAAGCCCATCGAGGCAATCGGTCCCATGAGAGGCGAGATCAGCATGGCCCCGATGACGACAGCCGTTGAGGATTGGAGAAGGCCGAGCGCGGCGATACCTGCCGAAAGCCCGCACATCAGCATGTACGACTTTGTCAGCCGCCCCTCATCCCGTACCGATTGGCGCAGGTTCTTTCCCAGATCACCCTTGAGATCGGGGAATAGCCCAGTTTTGTCGATCTGGGCGCGAAAGGCCTGGAACGAACGGAGCGCATTGTCTTTCACTCTACCGAGCCGGAACAGTGAAGCGTCATTGTCTGGCGTCATTTATCCCCTCCCGCAGGCAATCCATGCTTTTGGTTGAGCCGACGGATCAGCCCACCAATACTCCCCCCTTGAATGATAACGGAAAACAGGACGATTACGAATGTCGCGGCAACGAGCGGTGTTCGATAAGCACTGGGCGGAAGCGACAATGCCAGCGCTACGGAAATTCCGCCCCTCAGGCCACCCCAGACAAGCGTAGGGGCGGCCAGTCGGCCCAGATTGATCCGCGCACGAAGCAGGATCAATGGCACGGATACAGATAGCCAGCGCGCGCCCAGGGCGAGCGGAATGGCCAGAACACCGAACAGGAGCAGTGCCGGTTGCCGGGTGACCAGCACGACTTCGAGGCCGATGAGCAGAAACAGCACTGTGTTCAGGATTTCGTCGACCAACTCCCAGAACTTGATAAGGTAATCGCGCGTCACGTCGCTCATGGCTTGCGCGACACCCGCATTGCCGATGAGCAGGCCTGCCACCGCCATTGCTACCGGGCCACTGACGTGCAGGGCGTGCGACAGGCTGTAGCCTGCCATGACCACAGCCAGGCTGATCATGACCTCGACACCGTAGTCGTCAATGGAACGCATGGCCACGAACCCAAACCAGCCAACAGCAAAGCCAAAGGCCGCTCCGCCAAGTGCTTCGCGCGCAAAGTCGCTCGCCACGTGAGCCCAGTTGAATGCTTCCGATCCCGTCGCGATTGAGAGCAGGATTGCAAAAATCACGACACCGATGCCATCGTTGAACAGGCTCTCACCGGCAACCGTAGCTTGGAGTGCAGGCGGCACAGCGGCGCGTTTCAAGATTGCCATAACCGCAACCGGGTCGGTCGGGCTGATCAAGGCACCGAAAACCAGCGCCCAGACCAACGGAATACCCAACCCCATCAATCCAGACAGCCACCATGCTCCTAGCCCTACAAGCGCGGTGGCAATCACGACACCGACAGTGGCGAGCCCGAATATCACCGCCCGGTTGGCGCGCATATCCTGCCAGTCGACATGTAACGCACCGGCAAAGAGCAGGAAGGACAGCATGCCCTCCATCAGCGCCGCGTGGAAATCAATGCTGGCAAGAAAACGTTCGACTATCGGGGTCAACCCCCACGACGGGAAGGCAAGGCCGGTGCCGATGATGGCCAGTGAAGCCAGTGCCCCCATCAGGGTCATTCCTACTGCAGAAGGCAGCTTCAGCAGGCGATGGTTCGCGTAACCGAGCGCGGCCGCGAGCAGGATCAGGACGGCTGCGATATCGAATGGGCCAAGCGCGTTTTCTTGCATCTGCCCTTATCCCCAAGCCGAAACAATGAGCACGGTACCGAGGACAAGCACAAGCAAGGTCAACGGCGTGCCGACACGGGCATAGTCGGAGAAACGGTATCCGCCTGGCCCCCACACCAGCGTATTGGATTGATGCCCGATCGGGGTCAGAAAATCGCAAGATGCACCGATTGCCACCGCCATCAGCATGGCATCGACAGGCACACCGGTTTCCAGCCCGGTCTGAGCCGCAATCGGCCCCATGATCAGAACGGCGGCGGCATTGTTGAGAAATGGCGTGACGGCCATTGTCAGCCCTAGCGCTATGCCCACCAAAATCCATTCTGGCTGACCTCTGCCAACACTACTGATCACGCCGGCAATTGATTCACCAGCACCACTGGCCGCGAAGGCTTGCGCCACGGGAATCAGCGCGGCAAGCAGGATGATGATAGGCCAGTCGATGTCGTGATAGACTTGCCCGCGCAGTCGGCCCGTTACTCCCAGAGCGGTCACGGCAAGCATGAGGGCGACAGCAAGGCCGACCATGCCAGTCGATGCGGCCAGTATGGCACCGAGAAGCGCGCCAATGGGTAGCCAGTCCTTTGCGGTTACGCGCAGGTTCAATGGCCGTTCGGCAAGCGGCAGCAGATCGAAAGCATGGGCAAGGTCGCCGGTGCGAGTTGGGTCTGCCTGCAAGAGAATGACATCGCCAACCTGCAACCGCATCGCGGCCAGTCCGCTGGCAATGCTTTTGCCCCGGCGACTGATGGCAACGAGAGACGCACCCTGCTGGGCCAGCATCCTCGTGGCATCATCTTTCATCACCAGGCTGCTGTTCTCGGTGACAACGCATTCCAGAAACGAGCCCTCAAGCAAGTCATCTTCAGCGTCGGAAGCGATTTCGAGAGCAAGGCGCTCCAGCGCCTGTTCGACAACGGGAGCACGTCCCTCGACTTGAATGATGTCCCCCGGCAGCAGCGGACGGGTCTGGCGCGGAGCGGTGACGAGAATCCCGCCACGATCGATTGCGTGAACCGCAAGCCGATCATCTCCCGATCCGACTGACGCCAGCTTTTCCACGGTCAGGTTATGAGAAACGCCAGCAGGGACTCGCAGTTCGAACAGATAGTCGGCCACCTTGAATTTCAGCGGGTCACCTTCGCTCGCTGCGCGCGATGGAAGAAAACGAACGAGCAGGATGGTCAGGATCAATCCAGCCAAGGCGAGCGGCAGCCCGACATAGGCAAAGTCAAACATGCCGAAGGCCGGCTTGCCATAGTCAGTGCGCAGTTCCGCCAGAATGACGTTCGGTGGCGTCCCGATCAGCGTCACGAGGCCTCCCAGCAAGGAGGAGAACGCCATAGGCATGAGAATACGGCTGGGTGAGACCTTTGCCGACCGACAAGTCGCAAGCGCAGCTGGCAGGAGCAAAGCCAGTGCGCCGACATTATTCATGAAGGCTGAAGCCACTCCGCACAGCAGTGAATAGACAATGGCAATGCCAGTCTCAGCGCGCATCCAGCGCTGGAATGGCCGAAGCGCATGAGCCAGCATACCCGAACGCGAGATGGCGGCACTCACGATCATCACCGCAGCGACGGTAATCACCACCGGATCGGCGAAGCCTGTAAATGCCTGACCTGCCGGGACGAGGCCCAGCATCAGACAAGCAGCCAGCATCAAGAGAGCGACGAGATCATGCCGAAGCTTGTCGGTCGCAAACCCGATAAGCCCAGCCATAAAGATCAAAGATATTATAAGCGCATTGTTCATCCGCCGAGCTTTAGAGCCCGGCTATGTGTAAGCAAGCTAATCGGAGCGAATGCTTCTCCAGATCATGTCGAGAACCGCCATGTGGGAGTGCCATTGACGAGAGCCGCTAGCTGTGCGCCCGCCATATGCCAGTTCGCGCAATCGGTGATGAAAGCCTCCAGCCAGCCTGCTCGGTCATTCTTCCAGTCGAGGTAATAGGCATGCTCCCACAGATCGCTTACTAGTAGCGGAGTACGGCCGCTAGCCAACCAGACGGGCGTCGCGTTGTCGGTCGTGCTGAGCATGAGCCCTCGATCCTGATGCCAGGCCAGCCACAGCCAGCCCGATCCAAAGTGCGCCATTCCCTTTTCGATAAATTTCTGGCGAAATTTCTCGAGACTGCCGAACGCCTTGGCCAAAGCCTCGGCAAGAATCAGGTCAGGACCATTCTTGCCTTCCGGGCTCAGGCACTCCCAGAAAAAGGCATGATTCCACGATTGTGCGGCATTAATGAGCAGCGCGCGCTTCCGCTTCCAGGCAGCCTGACGAACCATATCTTCTAACGGCAAGGCAGCAAGATTTGTCCCCGCAACCATCGCGTTCACTTTCGCAAGATAGCCAAGGTAATGTTTGTCGAAATGGTAATGCATGGTTTCTGCCGAGACGTGCGGCTCTAGCGCGTCATAAGCAAAGCCCAGCGGCCTGGGCTTCAACTCAAATCCCGGCGACGCTGTAAATGGCAGAGATATCCCCCGATTGACTTGAGCCATGTGGGCAGGATGCCGATCCATGACCGCGTTATCTGTTTCGGACGTTTTCATGTGAATCCTTTCACTATTCGGGATGCTGGCGAAACGGAGCAATCGGGGCGTGGTTCTGCCAGGGATTGCGCAATCGTGATCTCGAGCATGGATATCTGCCCTGTGATCGACAGCAGTTCAGTAGCCGCAGCCTGCCACCCCTGCAGGGCCGCGGACAATTTTTGCGCCCAGTAGACAGCTTTTGTCGTCCCAGGCTCATGGTAACCGCGTTGCCAGTCCGCAGTGACGAACTGTCGCTTGTGCGCGATCAGCCTCTGGCCAGCCTTCACCTCCAGTTTCCGCAACCGATTTAGCTGCGCCTGCAATGACGCCTGCCTCTTGTTTGCAGCGAGTTGGCGTGTCCGCGCGTCGGACATCCCCTTGCCAGGTCGGATGGTTGCGCTGTCTCGGTCACTATCAGCGTTCAGCGCAACCACCCGCCTCTCCCGAACGGTCATTGAATGCCGACAAACCTTACAACGGCTTCGGACTTCGCTGGCACAGTGGCACTCATATTTAATTTGTAGAAACGGAATTGTCAGAATATTAACTTCTGATATTCAGAATTTATGGATGTAGCGACGATCCGAACATTTCTCGCAGCAGCGGCCGCGGGCAGCTTTTCCGAGGCGGCAACACGGGTTCATGCCAGCCCCTCTGCGGTGACCGAGCGAATAAAGCAGCTTGAACACGAATTGCGTGTCCGCCTCTTCGATCGGGACAAGCGAGGATGCCGCTTGACCACCGCAGGACGGCGCTTTCTGATACCGGCGCAGAATTTGCTCAGGGCATGGCAACAAGGCTGCGAGCAAGCCGCCTTACCGCAGCGTTTTACACAAGCTGTCAGGGTGGGTGGCCAGCACGCTCTCTGGCCATCGGTTCTCATCCCCTGGCTGAAGGACATGCGCGATGCGCGACCGGATGTGGCGTTTCATGCCACGGCGGCGGCACCTGCTCAGCTGAACCGGGCTCTGGAAGACGAGGAAATGGATCTCGCCTTTCTTTATGATCCAATTCTACGCCGCGGGCTGCGTATTGAACAACTGGCGTCGGACAGGCTGATCCTGGTAACCGCTCGTCCATCCCAGCCCTGGCAGGACAATTTCACGCGGATCGATTGGGGCGAGAATGCAGCCGCCGAATTGCGCGCCCGCCTCGGGGACCTGCCTGCGGCAGGTCTGGACCTTGATCTTGGTATTCTGTCGCTTGACTGGCTCGTCGCTACAGAATCCTGCGGGTATGTCCCGGAACGCCTGGCTACTGCATACCTGCGTGCGGGCAAGCTAACCCCTGTTGGCGGGATGCCCCATCTGGAGTTTTCGCCTTTCGTTTGCTGGCGCACCTCGATGGACGAAGACCTGATCGGTGAAATGGTGGTAGTTGCCAAACAGTGGATGGGAGGGTTGCTTGCATGAACAGCTTGGATGGAACGATGGCACATCCCATTGTCAGTATAGGCGGCACCGGCATCACTCTGTCCTCGCTCCTGTCCGCAGGCTTCATTCTCGTACTTGCCGCTTCGGCTATTTGGATCATACGCCAGTTGACGAAACGTGCGCAGGGTCGGCTAGGAGAGGGGCGGGCATCGACACTTTACGTTGCCGGCCAAGTCGTCCGGTATATCATTGTTTTTGCAGCCATTGCCACAGCCATCTCTGCCCTTGGAGTCGATCTTTCGGCTTTGTCGCTTTTCGCCGGAGCACTTGGCGTTGGCATAGGCCTCGGACTTCAAGACGTGGTCAAGAACTTCGTTTGCGGGATCATTCTTCTGTTCGATGGGAGCATCGAGATTGGCGACTATGTCGAGCTGGAGACCCGCAAAAACCGATGGAGTTTCGGCGGCTATGGTGATTCATTGATCGGGAGCGATCATGGAGAGCCGTGGTGGATCCAAAGTCCCTGTTCAGTTTGAGCGATCATCTCGAGGCCTTGAGCAAGGACGGCGATCCGCTTGAAGTTCTGCAGCAGACGGTGGACTTCGAGTATTTCCGCGGTTGGCTTGTTGGGGGGCTGGGCTACGGCGATGGCGCGAAGGGCGGGCGACCGCCGTTCGATCCGGTGATGATGTTCAAGGCACTGATCCTGCAGGCGCAGCACAACCTGTCGGATGCGCGGATGGAATTCATGATCCGGGATCGCCTGAGTTGGCTGCGCTTTCTTGGGCTGTCGCTCGGGGACTGCACGCCTGATGAGAACACGATTCGGCATTTCCGCAACCGCCTGACCGAGACCGGAACGCTGAAGCGGGTGATGAAGGCCTTCGACTGGCAACTCCAGAAGAAGGGCTACATCCCGATGTCTGGGCAGATTGTCGACGCCTCGCTGGTGCCTGCGCCGAAGCAGCGAAATACCGAGGGCGAACGCGAGGCGATCAAGTCGGGCAAGAGAGCGAAGGATATCTGGCCCGATGAACCGAACAAGGCCGCGCAGAAGGACACCGATGCACGCTGGACGCTCAAGATCGGCGGCAAGGTGCGCTATCGCGAGGACGGCACGGCGTTGCCCATGATTGCCCTGCCGGTCTTCGGCTACAAATCGCATATCAGCATCGACCGACGCTATGGCTTCATCCGGGAGATGGCGGTCACTTCGGCATCGGCCGCAGATGGGCGTCTCCTTCGACACGTCGTGAGCACCGACAACACTGGCTCCGATGTCTGGGCAGACAGCGCCTATCGCTCAAAACGCAACGAGAAGTGGCTGTCGGATCGGATGCTCACATCGCGAATTCACCGGCGAAAACCCAAGGGCAAGCCTATGCCGAAAGCGATCGCCAGGGCCAACGCCGCAAAGTCCTCGATCCGGGCCCACGTCGAACATGTTTTCGCGCACCAGAAGAACCGGTTCGGGATGTTCATCCGCACCATCGGCCTGGCCCGCGCCGAAGCGAAGCTCACCCTTTGCAATCTGGCCTACAACTTCAACCGGCTGATCTTCCACGAGCGCCGCCAAAGCATGGGATGATTCTGCCCAAAACCCTGGAGACCCGCCTCAAACCGCCCGAATTACCGCCGGAAACAGACCTACGGCGCGGTCGTTATGGCCCAGCGGCACATAGGGGGCAGTCCTCGGCGGACCAATCCGCCTCAAACTACCCGGTTTTTGCGGGTCTCCAGCTAGATGATGGGACCGCTGGCTCTGTTGCGGCAATCGGACCGCGAGCGACTACGCTGCGCACGACAGATCATGTCGATGTGGTGGTTCCTAACGCCAATCTCCTTGGTGCCAAGTTGACCAACTGGACCCGTGATCGTGCCTCGCGGCGAGTTCGCGTACCATTCACCGTGGCCTATGGGACTGACAAGGAGATCGTAAAACAGGCCGCTCTTGAAGCTGCACGCTCCGTGCCGTTTACCTTGCCGGATGAAGGTGATAGAAAATCGCAGGTCTGGTTGACCGGGTTCGGCGATTCCGCACTGGAATTTGCCCTGATCGTCTGGCCGAGCCTCGATGCCGTAAAACGCCCCGGTAGTATGATGGCAGCATATTACTGGGCTCTTGACGATGCATTGCGCAAAAACGGAGTTGAAATCCCGTTCCCTCAGCATGATCTGCGCATCCGAGGCCTCTTCGGCCGCGAGGGTGACGCCGCCATCGATGCCGTTTCCGGTCGCAACTCTGATGTCCCACCAAATTCCTCAACTCATGTGCCAGCGAAATCCGCCAATGATGCGGCCGATGATATTGCAGAAGGTGGGGCGCTTTGAGACCGAACCTGCAAGACAGAATGCATGAGTTATATTATGGCGCCTCCGGGTCAGCCTTGCGCTTTCAAAGCTGGCTGTTGTTGCTCGATGTCGCCCTCATAGGTTTCTTCGTTGCCGCGCCATTTATTGAACGCGACGCGATTTTCTTCCTGATCGATTACGCCATCGCGGCGATTCTGGCGCTTGATCTGGCCTGCCGCGCATTTGCTTACGGCAACTTGCGACGCTGGCTGGCCCCTGTGCATTGTAGGGACACAGATTCACGGTAGGCATCGACGTCAGGGGTAGCCAACTATTTGCGCAGGTTCTCGATGCCAAGTTCGCGCCACATCCAGGTGAAGTCGTAGGTGGCCATCGGGTCGTTCGCGTCGAGTTGGCTGCTGCTGCGGTTTTCGAGATGCTTGAGCCACCCGGCTACTCGGTGCCGGCCTGCGGCCGTTTGAACGGCTGCGCGCGGGGTGATGTCGCCGAGTATGCCGATGGGTTCATCGAGCGTCGCGCGGTACTGACGGTCGAGCATGGCATGGATGAGCGGGGTTGCCACCTCTGGCGCAATGGCGGGTGCCGGTTCGGACATTGTCAGTCCCTCGGCCCGCGCCGCCATGGCCTGTTCGACCGTCTCGATCGTGGTCAGCGGCGAGCCGACCAACCCGGCTAGCGCATCGGTCATGAGCGCGGTGCCGCGTTTCGCCCGCTCGGCCGAGGTGACGGCGAGAATCAGGGCGCGGCCTTTCAATTCGACATTGCCGAGCACCGGGGTGCCGTCCGCCATCGTCACACCCCACGCCATACGCCCGGTGCTCTTCGCTATTCCGTTCGGTTCCTCGCCCAGCCAGTTCCAGAAGTGCGTGGTTTCCCGCTGAAGCGCAGGGATAGTATCGAGCCGCTCACCGACCAGCGCCTGGGTCACGCCGCGTGCGAAGGGAAAGCGCACGCGGTGGAACACCACTTCCTCGCCATCACTGTTGTGCAGCGTAGGGATCGACGCCGGTCCCATGGTCTTGGGAACGACATCGAACAGCCATGCCGTGCTGATGAGGGCTGGAAGCGCAGCAAGATCGTCGGCGTCTAGGTTCAACGCGGTGCGCGGGCTGCGCTTGCCCTTCGAGCGCCGCAGATCGGCGACGAGCGCCTCGGCCGCCTCCATCGTGAACGACAGCACGCCGCCCGACAGGAGGTGCTTGCCTCCGACCTGCACGACGCGGGCACCGATCCTGTCCCATTGCTTCAGCGTCTGCGAGGCGCTGCGCTCGGATACTCGAAGTGGCTCGTCGCCCTGGATCAGGTCGCGCACAAGGAAGCCGCTCCCGGGCTCGACCTCGCTGACTTCGTAGAGGCTCATCACCGACGATCGAAGGGCACGCAGGTAGATTTTGGTCGAGCCGCTCTCGTTCCAACCCCGGCGCCGAATATAGTCATCAACAATGTTCCGGTCCCCGGGTTCGATGGTGCGCGTGAGCAGATCCTCGAACGCGCATCCCCACAACACGCCGGCCCAATGATCGCCGACGATGTCTGCCAGCTCGTCCGCTTCGAAGTCGAACTCCTCCATCGCCAGACCGAGATGATCGCCGAGCGCCTCGCCCAGATGCTCGCCCCAGGCCGGCGAGGTGGCGAACTTCATGACGCCGGACAGATCGTGACCACGCTTCATGCCTGTTCCCTCTGCTGCTGACTGAATTGCTGGCGGTGCGCGGCGACGATGCGCGAGACCGTGGGTTCGCTGACGCCGTACAACCGTGCCATCTCGGCACCGGACTTGCGACCGGAGGTGACGGATTCGGCGATTTCGCGACGCTGCTTGTCGCCGAGCTTGCGCCGTCGTCCGCCGATCCGCCCTTCGGCACGTGCCTGGGCAAGGCCGGCGCTGGTGCGTTCGCGGATCATGGCCCGCTCGAACTCGGCGAAGCTTCCCACCATTTGCATCATCATCCGCCCTGCCGCGGTGGTGGTGTCGATCGCTTCGGTCAACGAACGAAAGCCCGCTCCCGCGAGCTCGATCCGCTCCATGATGTGCAGCATGTCCTTCAGGCTGCGCGACAGCCGGTCGAGCTTCCAGACGACGACGACATCTCCCTCGCGCAACTGCCCGATCATCTCCAGGAGCTTGGGTCGGTCCCATCGCCCGCCGCTAGCGGTCTCCTCGAATACACGTTTGCAGCCGAGCGCGTCGAGCGCGCGCCGCTGCGTGGCGTTCGACTGGTCGTCGCCCTTCGACACGCGGGCATAGCCGATCAGATAGGATTCGCGCGTCATCCAGCTTCTTTCACAAACGGCCGTATCCGGAGGTGGAAACAGGATGCACCAATTTCCGCAGCCTTGGGCCTTTCACAATCCTCTTTCATTAAGCGGGCAAAAGGCAAGAGGTTTTTGAAGGATGAAACATGCCCGCACGTATTCCGATGACCCAGCGGCAGCGCGCCGCATTGCTTGCTTTGCCCGACAGCGAGGCGGCGGTGGTGCGACACTATGGCCTCGATGCCGAGGACCTTGCTGCAATCGGCACCGCGCGCACTCCGGCAACCCGGTTGAGCTACGCCCTGCAACTCTGTTGCCTCCGCTTTCCGGGGCGGCATCTGCGCGCAGGCGAGCTGTTGCCTGCGATCATGCTCGACCATATCGCCGAGCAGGTCGGGGTGGATGCAGGCGCCATCGCCGACTTCGCGCGGCGAGCGCCGACCCGCTACGATCAGCTTGCCGCCATCAAGGCGCGCTTCGGCTTCACCGATCTGAGCCGGCCAGCGCGCGGTATCATGATGACCTGGCTGGAAATCGAAGCCATGCCCATCGTGGACGGGCGTATTCTGCTCGATCGACTGCTCGACGAGCTGCGCACGCGGCGCATCGTTATCCCCGGCATCAGCGTAGTCGAGCGGATGGCGGCCGAGGCGATGCTGCGGGTGGAAACCGATCTGGTCGCTGCAATCCATGATAAACTCGATGCGGATATGCGTCAGCGCCTCGATACGCTGGTCGATGAGAAGGTGCATGATCGACAGAGCCGCTTGTCGTGGCTGCGCGAACCACAGCCCCGCGTCGCGTCAGCCTCGCTCGCCGAAATCCTTGAGAAGGTCGCTCTGATCCGCAGGACCGGAATTTCCTGTGTTCCGGTCGATCCCCTGCACGAGCCACGCATGACGCAGTTCGCCCGCGAAGGCGTGCGCTATACCGCCCAGGCCTTCCAACAGATGCGCGCCTCCCGCAGGCGGGTCATCCTGCTTGCTACGCTGCGCGAGATGGAAGCCACGCTTACCGACGCGGCGATCGCCATGTTCGGCGCCTTGATGGGACGCGCTCACCTTCGTGCCCGCAAACGCCTGGAACAGGGAATCGCGATTTCGGGACGCGAAGGCCGTGACCGACTGATGCGCATCGCCACCGTGCTGGAAACAGTTAGCCGGGTAGCACGCACCGGTGAAGATATCGGCGCGGCCCTCAGGGATATCGTGCCTCTCGACATGCTCGATGCCGATGCCGCGATCATCCGTCGTACCGCGGCACCTCACAGGGACGATGTGTTGAGCGAGATCGCAGCCGAATACCGGACCTTCAAACGAATAGGACCTCTATTCCTGCAAACGCTCGATTTCCACGGCCGGGCCGGCACCGCGGCGTTGCGCAATGCGATGACGGTCCTGTCGGATCTTGATGGCGACTGGCGCAAGCCGCTCCCTGCCGACGTTCCGCTCGGTCATGTCGAGCGGCGCTGGCACCGCCATGTCGTGGTCGCCGGCAAGATCGACCGGACGCATTGGGAGATGGCCACCTACGGGGCGCTCGCCAATGCACTGGCATCGGGTGATATCTGGGTGCCGAGGTCACGGCTGCACAGGTCGCTGGAGGTGCTGCTCGCGCCATCAAGTGGCGCAGCGCTGCAACCGGTGTTCTCGCTCGGTGATCCACACGCATGGCTCGATCAGCGCGCCGCGCAACTCGACAAAGCCTTGTGCGACGTCGCCCAGAATCTGGCCGGACGTGATGCTGCCCTGTTCGCTGGCGAGCGATTGCGCTTCCCCAAGGAACTGAAGGACGATGATGCCGGGCACGACGAAGGACGGCATCTGACGCTTGCCTGCTACGGTATGCTGCCTGCCACGCGTATCACCGACGTGCTGTCGCAGGTCGAACGATGGACCGGCTTCACCCAGCACTTCGGGCACGTCTCGACCGGGTTGCCGCCTGGCGATGAGCAGGCCTTCCTCGCCACTCTGATTGCCGAAGCGACCAATCTTGGGCTGTCGCGCATGGCCGAGGTATGCGGCGCAGGGTCACGCCGCGCGCTGCTGCGCATGCAGACATGGCACATGCGCGAGGAAACCTTTCGGGCGGCGCTCGCCTGTCTGACCGACGCCATCCACGCCGAGCCGATCGCCGCCTGGTTTGGGCAAGGACACCGGGCTTCCGCGGATGGCCAGGCCTTCTACCTGGGCGGGCCGGGCGAAGCCGGCGGAGCGGTCAACGCCCATTATGGTCGCGACCCAGTGGTCAAGATCTACACCACCATCACCGACCGCTACGCGCCGCTGCACCAGACGGTGATCGCCGGCACGGCAGGAGAAGCCATCCATGCGCTCGATGGGCTCCTCGGCCATGACAGCAACGCCGATCTGACCGCGCTGCACGTCGATGGAGGCGGCGTTTCCGACATCGTGTTCGCAACGATGCATCTCCTCGGGCTCGATTTCGAGCCGCGCATTCCTCGCCTGTCCGACCGGCGCCTCTACGCATTCGAACCTTCGAAGCGCTATGGCAGGCTTGCGCCACTGTTCGGTCACAGGCTCAACCGGGATCTGATCGTCAGCCACTGGCCGGATATCGAACGCGTCATCGGCGCGATGCGTGATCGCACCGTTACGCCCTCGCTGATCCTCAAAAAGCTATCCGCCTACCGCCAGCAGAACAGCCTCGCCGCGGCGCTCCGCGAGGTAGGACGGATCGAGCGCACGCTGTTCACGTTGCGCTGGTTCGACGATCCGGCGCTACGCCGCACGGTCACCGCCGAGTTGAACAAGGGCGAGGCGCGCAACAGCCTGGCGCGAGCGGTCGCCTTCCATCGGCTCGGTCGCTTTCGCGACCGTGGCTTGGAGAACCAGCAAACCCGCGCGGCTGCCCTCAACCTCGTCACCGCAGCGATCATCCTGTTCAACTGTCGCTATCTTGGGCACGCCGTCGAAGAAATGCGCCGCCGCGGAAGCCAGATCGATCCGGCTATGCTGTCTCGGCTCTCACCATTGGGTTGGGATCGCATCAATCTCACCGGCGATTATGTCTGGTCCGATCACCTCGATCTCGACGCCAATGGCCTCATGCCGCTGCTCATCAAACCGCTACCGTGAATCTGTGTCCGCATAATGCACAGGGGCCACCATGCGGCATCCGCCAGCATGGCCCGGGGGCAAAGACATGACTGATACTGCTACGCGCGTTGCAAACCTGGTTGCCCAGCAACTGGGTGTTGACCCCGACAAGGTGAGGCCGGAATCCGGCTTCATGGAGGATCTGGGTGCGGACAGTCTGGATGTCGTCGAGCTTGTCATGGCGATCGAGGAAGGCTTCGACGTCCAGATACCGGACGATGAAGCCGAGAAGATCGTGACGGTGAGGGATGCCGTTGTCTATATCGAAGCCGCGATGGTCTAAGGCGCCTGCGGCGCCACCCTCGGGATCGATGCGGCGAACCCAAGTTTCGACTTGGGTCGCCGCACGCTTCCTTTTACGCCGCCACCGCCTCTGGATCAGGTCCCTTGTGTCCCTGTCGCGAAGCCCGCAGCCGCCAGGCAAGGCTGATCAACAGCCCGCCCCCGAGCAAGGCCCAGGCGCCGATAAGCCATGCGACGGAGAGGATCGAGGCGATCGGCTGCAGATAGAGCAGGACCAGTATCGCGACGCCTAGCCCGACGGTGATCGTGCCGGAAAGGGCGAGGAGCACTTCCCCGCGGATTTCCTTGCGCAACCGAACCGCCGCGACGATCTCCAGCAAGCCGACCGCTATCGCCCAGGCAGCAACCAGAACCAGTGTCGCCAACGCGTAGCTGACGGTGAATTCCAGCGGCAAGGCTACGAAGAGGCCGGCTGCTACAAGTCCGAGCACGCCGCGCAGGACCAAGGCGATCCACCGATCCTCCTTGTGCGCGGCGCCCTGTATCCCGGCGATCAGCGAGGCGATGCCGTCGACGCCAGCAAAAGCGGCAAACAGCATCGTGAAGGCAAAGAGTGCGCCCGCAGGGAACAGCAGCGCCGCTATGCCCAGCGCCAGAGCCAGGACACCGCGAACCATCATCCATTTCCAGTTTTGCGCCACCAGCGGAACGCCGCGCCAGAGCGAGGTATCGTGCATGTGCCGTCCTCCTTTATTCGCGCCGCTGACCCATGAAGGTCAGCAGCAACTGGAACAGGTTGATCAGGTTGAGATAGAGCGAGAGTGCGCCAACGATGGCGAGTTTGCTTGCCTCTTCCTGCCCGGCATAGGCGTAATACTCGTTCCTGAGACGCTGTGTATCCCAGGCCGTCAGGCCGGTGAACACCACGATGCCCGCGATCGAGAAAAGCATCTGCAGCGTCGAGGATCCCAGAAACAGGTTGACGATGCTGGCCGCCACGATAGCGAGCAGGCCAACCATCAGGATGGGGGCCCAACGCGACAGGTCAGCGCCGGTGGTATAGCCCCACAGACTCATCGCCGCGAACACCGCCGCGGCCGTAAAGAAGGCGAGCGCAATGCTCTCGCCCGTGAACATCAGGAAGATGCTTGCCATCGAAACGCCCATGACGCCGGCGAAGACGAAATAGGCTGTCCGGGCCATGGCGGCCGACATCTGATGTAGGCCGAACGATAGCAGGAGTACGAAGGCTAGAGGCGCAAAGATCGCCACCCACTTTAGCGGCGTGCCGAAAATGGGCTCGTACAAGGCCGGCGTGGACGCGACGCCAAACGCGACCAGACCAGTAAGGGCAAGACCAAGCGCCATGTTGCGATAGATGCCGATCATGTGGTTTCGCAGGCCGGCATCGAAGCCCCGGTCGATGGGGCTTGCCCTGCGCTGCGAAGGCATCGTCCGATTGAACAATGAATCCATAGCTCTCTCCATCGATTAAGACGACAGATCGCGCTGGCGCAGCGAGAGGCTTATAGCGAACCGCAACACCGAGCACGCCCGGTGCGCCGGCCTGTCGTTCAGTGCGACACGCCCGGCCCACGAGCCGAAAAATGTGTTTCAGTTTCCGTGGTTTCAAGACCTGTGCCCTGCCTCTATCCGGCCGTATAAAGGACACCCGCGAGCGAAACGCAGAATACGGACAGCCACATGAAAATCTGGCTGAAGACGTGCATGACGACGCCGACCCAGCTGTAGTGTCGCCTGAGCACGGCGGCCGATCCAACGGCAACGAAAAAGACGATCAATGCCGACGCGGAAGGTGTGGGATCACGTGGGAGCGTTTCGTCAAACAGCGGCAGCAGCCCTAGCGCTGAAACGAGGAGCCACGAAAACACAAATGCCAGGTTGCTCGACAGGTCGAGGTCCTTAGGAAGCGTGTCGCCAACCGGGGTTGAATTTGGCCTAAACAAGGTTCGTTGTCCGTCGCCGGGACTTGAGAGGTGGCGGCGTTTCGGATATATTTTCTGAGCTTAGGAGATTTCTATGTCGTTCGACATCGATACCTACATCCGCACCCAAGGTTTGACCGGTGGCCCGATAATCACGGGTAAGGTTGATGAACCGATTCCGACCCTCGAGCCATTTACTGACGAAGAGGGGGAAGTTACGCTCGGGGGTAAGATTGGCTATCTGCTTGCTTACGGAGTGGCAGCGGGCGCGCTCGGCTATTGGTTTTTGATGTAGTTCATCGCTCATTTCCGAAGCTCGGGATCCAGGAAGAAACCTTTATCGTGGCCCTCATTCACCTCCGACTGAATGCGGGAGGCGCCCTGCATATTGGAAGCTCTCCCCGCTTGTGCGGCTGCTCGATCCCCGTCTAGCGCAGCTTTGCCTGACGAAATCACAGCTGCTGCTACTCCGGGATCGCCTGCACTAGGCCCGGCCGGAATGCCGCCAGAACCATGCGGATGATAGGTGGCCCTGACATCGGCCGCGGAGGACACGCCGGTGCGGTGCACATCAACGAGATCAGGCTCGTTCAGGCTTCCACGGATTTCCTCGTAGATCGCTTCACGCTTCTCCGACATCCACCGCTGCACCATCTCATCCCGGACACTGCGCTGATGCTCGGAAAGGTCCGTCGCCCAAATTTCGGGAGCACCCAGACCAGGATTTGCCGCCTGCTGCGCACGGTACCAGTTTGCGAGGTCCTGGCTGAGGTTCGTGCTGAGCTGCATGCCATGACTCTCGGCCCAACTGGCGTCGCGAGACAGCTGCTGGGACAATTCCTCCAGCTTGCGCGCGGATTCCTGATATGAGCGCGCGCGGGAGAGGGCGTCTTCAGTGCTTACCGAAGCCGACGAAGTCTGCGAGGCGCGACTGAACACGCCACTCCGGCTGTAGGTACCGTCCGAGGAGCTCGCGCCGGTACCGTTCGAATGCTCGTCGCGTACCCCGCTGGAAGCGGTGTTGGAGCTATCGGTGGAATTGGTCTGCCCGGTGCTTCTTTGCAGCTGCTCTTGCTGCGTTCCAGACTTAGATACGTCTCCCGAGATTCCTGGGAGGCGTCCAAACCTGCCACCGTTGCCGCCCTTCGTGCCCGAACCTCCTGCTTGCGGTCCTCCCAGTCCTGCCGAGAGTCTGCCGGTTACGACGTCTGCAGTAACTGCACTTCGATCATGACTATCCGAAACCCGTTCGGACTGGCTCGTCGAGGATCGATCTTCCAGCCCCTGAGAACTGCTTCCCGTTCTACGGTCGAACTGTTCGATCGAAGTGTTGGCCTGGCGGCCGCTGCTCGAGTCCCACCCAGACGACCGCTCGGTCGAGGTTCCGAATGCGCTGCGATTGGTATGGGTCGAAGTCAGAATGTCGTTTGCGGCGTTTTCATAAGCCTGCGACTGACGGTGCGCCTCGTTCGCCATTTCGCGCCATTCGGCGACGGCGCCCGACGACATTGTCGGCGTGAATGCCAGGCGTGAAATAGCGCCGCCCGTATCGAAGACCTCTTGCCCGTTGCCAAAGCCATTGATCAGCGCGCCATTGTCCTGGCGCCAACTCGTCATCGGCGCGCCGCCCATATAGCTCGGCGCCTTGGTCCACTGGTCGCTCTGCTGCATGTTGGAGGTCGAGTTCGCCCAGCTGACATTCCCATAGGAATAGTTGCCGGTCGTCTGTTCGAGGGCAGCGGCTTCGGCGGCGTTCTGTGCGGGCGCGAGCATGGACATGGACTGGCCGGCGATAGACATCGCGCCGCGCGCCAGTCCGGCCGCGAGGAACGGGACCGACATCAGCATGAACCCTGCGATCGTCGCAGTCTCACCGTTCACGGCGCCGATGCCTGCGAAAGTGCCGAGCGTAACGCCGCCCGATGCGATGCCGGTCGCCGCGGTCTCGGCGCGCGTCATGCATATCATATGCAGGATAACGTAAAGCGGGCCCCAGGCAGCCAGGTAGAAGAAGCCGACAGCGTAGCCCTTGAGCGCGCTCAGCCCGGTTTGCGGCATTAGGAAGAGCGGGAAGATGACCGGGAACATCGCAAAGAACACGACTGTCAGAACGATGTTGAGGATCGGCACCCAGGCCATCGCCTGTTGCGCAATCGAATTGTAGGTGTTGCGGGCCTGTACGTCGGCACGGGTCTGCGCGAACGTGTCGATCGCCGCCGCCCCCGTGCCACCCGCCATGGAGTTGCGCGCCTGCATGAATGCGTTGATCGCAGTGTTCTGCCGCATATAGTCGGCGTAGCTGCTTCCCGACCCCGTGAAAGCCTGGTTCACAATAGGAACATCATGCTTCAGCTTGTCGGCGGCAAGCGCGTTGCTGAGCTTGGGGTAGACCTCTTTCGCCCAGATCGGGGTATTGGCCTCGATCATGTTGGCCCACTGACCCGAAAGACCGTCATAGGCCTGGCGGCACGTCACGATATAGCTCGTGACCGCGCCGCTGCCGTCCTTTTCGAGCCATTCCTGGGAGCGTGCTTCCGAGCCCGGGCCAATCGCGGCCCAAAGGTCCTGCGCCTTCGACAGCTCGGTCAGCGATTTCTGGTTGAGCATGACGTCGCCGAACACACAATTCTTGAAATGCTTCTCGAGATTGGTCGCAAACTCGGCGTCGCGGATCACGAAGTTGCGCGTCGCATCGAACAGCCTCGCGCCATAAACCATGCCATTGGTCGTGTAATTGAGCTCGCCGGGCATCACGAACACGGTCTCGGCGGTGCGGGTCATCCAGTCGCCGATCTGCGTGGTGAAGCTCGCCAGCACGCCCAGCCCCAACGGCACGTTGTCGATCGTCGCCGGCGCGAGCGACGGATTTACCCGGTCTGTTACCTTGATGTCGACGGTCGGCACCATGAGGCACAGATAGATCGCCGTGGCCTGGAGAAACCAGTTCATCCACGCTTTGTAGTTGAGTGTGAAGGCCACAACGAGAAGCGAATAGATGAGGCCCATGACCATCACGACCCGGAGCAGAGCGCGATAGCCCCCGCCCCCCGACCAGGCCGCTACAGCATTGAAGGTGTTGACCAGATATTCGCCGCCACCGACCGTGAAGACCTCTAGCATCGCCTGTTCCCCGGCTTCAGTTCAGCCCCTGCGAGCTCAGCCCGCGCGAGAAGTTCAGCGCCGAAGCCATGCCCGGCGTCATCGAATTCTGCAGGGTGGACTCGAGCATCATGCTGCGGTTGATGAGCTGCATCGTGACCTGCAGCTTGTTGTTGAGCTTGACGTCGCGCTGCGCGTATTTGGCCCGAGCCGCGGCGATCTGCGCCTTCCACTGGGCCGCGGTAGCCTGGTCGAAGGTCTGGTAGTGGACTTGGCTTTGCTCGACCCGGTCCATCATATTGTCGAGCATAGCGGTGAGCAGGTCGACCGCGACGATCTCCGACATTGCCTGGATCTCGCCGGGCGACAGCGAGTAATGCGCATAAGCCTGGACGCTCAGGATCTTGAAGATCGGCACCGTCGCGATGTTCAGAAGCTGCTTTTCCGCGGCATCGAGAGGCGTGTCGCTGCGGATCTTGTCGTTCATCGACTGGATCAGCGCTTCGATCCGGGGGCGCAACGCGGACGATGCTGGCACCGACAGCGTCTGCTCGCCGACCTCGTAGCAGTTCTCGTCATTGCATTTGAGGAGCTTCACCGGCGGCGCATCGGCCGTACCATCCAGGAGCGCGGTTACCACGGCGTCTTCGGCCGGGCCGATCATCACGACCTTGCCGCCGACACTCGGATCGTCCGACGGCTTCGTGATTACCGTGCCCACCAGGGTCATGATGAATTCGGAGAAGCTCTGGTCGAATGCTCCAAACTTCCCTGCCTTCTTCAAGGCCTCCCAGGTATAGTTATGCGGCTCGCCGACAAGTTGGTCCTTCATCGACGCATCGCTGTTTCCGGCGATCGTGTTATCGCGCTGGTTGCCATTGTTGCAGCCCTGCCGTGAGGCGGCCCAGTCCGAGAATATGCCCTGGCTGTTGCCGATGGCTTCGCAGATGGTCGAGCGGGTGGTGTCCATCTGCGGCCAGATGCCGCCAACCAGCGCCTGGGCGGTCTCGCAGCTCGAGATGTTCATCTGGTTGAGGAGCTGCGCCTTCTGGCTGAACTCGTCCATCACCTTGCCGATTTCAGGAGAGACGGAATCGATCGCGAGCTTGAAGGCAAAGCCGAGCGCGTTGTTGGCGGTGGCCTTGAGCATCGCCACGATCTCGGAGGCGTTGATGAAGGAGAAGGACCCCGAAAAGAGGTCGATGCCGCCGCAGCCCGCCCTGGCGCTGGGCAACTGCAGGTTGAACGGCGACACCGACTTTTGCGGGAAGCGCGTCCAGACATTGCCCATCGAATAGTAGCCGGCCGACTGGCCCTGGAAGGCGCTGGGGCCCGTCACATTGGCCGCACCGCCCGCGTCGTTGAAGAAGCTGTTCATCTGGCCCGCGACATCGGCATGGGCAACGCCCACCAGCGCGAAATGCGATGCCGCCAATATGGCGGCGCCGTGACAGAGGCGCCGGATCGCCGCCCGTGCCCGTCCGGAACTCTTGCGTGCCATCAGTAGTCACTCCCCACCTTGGTGTTGGTGAGCATGAAGATCCGGTCCATGATCTCATCGGCGCTGAGGATGCCGTACCCGACCGGGATCGTCCGCTTCGTCTGGGTGTCGAACAGGACCAGCGCCGGCGTTTCGTTGCCGGTCAGTCCCATGCGGGCACGCTGGCCCGTGTCGACGACATAGTTGGGAAATTCCTTGTTCGGACCGCCGTCCATCGAGACCGCCATAACCGCCATCCGATGGCTGTCGGCGACCGAGCGCAGGATCGGCGCGAAGAGTTCGCAGGCGCCGCAGCTTTGCGCATAGAAATAGAAAAGCCCGTAGCGCTGGCTGAGGCTCGTCAGGACAGCATCCCGATCCGCCTTGCGATTGTCGAGCCAGGCCCGTTTGCCGACCGTCGAAACCGGACGCTGCAGCGTGTAGTCGATGTCGGGATGCTGCCAGAGAGCGCGCTGCCACGTATCGGCGAAAGTCGAGGCCCGGTCGAGCTGCTCGCGCTGGAAGCGCACATAGGCGATGACATTCTCTTCGGAGGGGTCAAGGATCGCGCGGGCCTTGAGCTCATCAAGTTCCTTCGCAATCGCGGCCATGCGTTCGGCAGCCGAGGGCTCGGGCGCCTGCGGCGACGCCGGGCGGGTCTCGCGCGGTTTGGGTTTCGAGCAATAGAACCATTGCCCCAGGCGGCGCTCGCCACAATAGAAGTCGTCGGGCGATTGCCCGTCGATCGTGTCGCGGCCTGCCCCTGCCTCCTGCGCGTCAACAGCCATGGGCATCAGCGCCAGAACCACTGCGCAAATCCTAGTGAACTTCGACATGGCTCGGGATCCTTTCCTGCGGCTGTGGCGCAGCGGCAAAGTGAGGCACGGAAGGGGGGACGGCGGACGGGTCGAGCGCCCGGGGGGGGACGCAGCAATCGGACAAGTCGGCGTCCTTCGCTGCGCGGCACGGCGAACTTCTCGCCGGCGCAGGCTCGGGCGGCGGCTGTGCGCCTGGGCCCGTCAGCGTCAGCACCAAGGCGAAGATGACGGGATCAATTATCGGCAGGGCCATTGTCCAATTCTCCCCTGGTAAGGCGCAGCACCGACATCATCAGCGCCACGTCGATGAGGCGGGTGCCCTGATCGAGCATCCGGATAATTCCCTCCACGAGCGGCCGCGCAGCGCGGCGGCCCTGCTCGCTCGCCTTCACGGCCTCGCCGACCGGCGTCAGCCAGCCACGGCTCACCATGCCGGGGACCAGCAGCGCGACCTGATCGGCGGGCATGTCGCCGAACCAGCCATGCATGACCGCGAAAATCTCGCTTGCTCGTATGGGAGTGCGGGCGCGGAAGGCGCAGACGAAGATCGACAGCTCGAGAACCGTCATCGCGCTTTCGTCCCCGGCATCCCGGGGTAGCCCCGGGTCATTTGCCGTGGAGATCATAGTAATCCTGTATCTTCGACTGAATGTCCGTCATCGTCTGGACTTCGTCGGGAAGCTTTGCTGCATCCAGGAAGTCCGAATAGATTTCGGTGAAATCCATCACCGAGAGGTCGAGCGAGGCGAACTCCTCGATCGTGAAACCCTGGCACTGCTCCTTCTTGGGCGCCCCCCAGGGCTTTCCCAACTGCACCCGGCCCTGCTCCTGGAGGATTCGCGACAGCTTGCTCTCAAAGCAGCAATAGGCCGTGCGCTTGGTCTTGCAGATGCCCAGGAAACTCGATGAGCAGTAGGTGCCCAGATTGTGGCAAAAGCCCATCCGGTCCTTGATATCGAGCCTCATCTCGTCCTGAGAACAGGCGAACAACACGAGGAACGGCGTGGCGAAGGCCGCGATCGCAGCCGGCCCGCCGGCCAGTGCGGCGGCGCCCGCCGCTACCGGCACCAATCCCGAAACCTTGCCGGCACAGCAGTTGATGAGGCCAAATACCGGTTTGTGGCAGGTCTCGCGTGTGCCGGAAAACACCCGATAATTGGTCTCGTCGAACTCCTTGCCGGCCTGGTCGATCGAGTGCAGCGCCACCAGCGCATCCTTGAATTCGGTCGAGGCCTGCCGTTCGATCGGCTCGCAGTCGCCGTTGATGCAATAGACGTCGTCGCCGCAGATATATTGTGGGGCGTCGGCCGAGGTGCCCGACGGCGTCGGGCAGCGATAGATCTTCTCCTGGACCTTGCAGGGGCCGCCGTCAGGATCCTCGTCCAGGCATTCGGTGCGCTGATAGGTGCAACTGCCATTGGCTTCGAGTTCCGAGCAGTCGTTGGCCGACGAAATGGTGTGGCACTGGTAGCTGCGCTGCCACGCCCAGCACGGCTGCGTGACAGGTACACCATCGACTATCCGGGTAACCGGATCGCTTGCCGTGCAGATCTCCGATTCCAGCGCGCAGTTGCTGTCGCCGGCATAGGCCGCGCAGAGACCCTCGTTGCGGGTGATGACGGGAACCGCCGGTTCCTCCTGCCTGGTCAGCCAGTAGTTGCCGGTGGAAATCACCGTGCCGGGGTGATAGGCGCCCTCCGTAATCCCTTGCGCTTCAGCGCTGCACTTCACTTCGACGGCCGTGTGGCCCAGGCTCTTGCAGGTGTCGGCAGCCGTGTAGCCGTAGGCCGCCATATTGTCGCAATAGTCGATGGGTCGGCTTTCCCAGCAGACTCCCGAGGCGATTTCATCGTCGAACGCGGCACGGGCCGGATAGGGGCCGCCATCGCTCGGCAGGAAACTTAAACGGCCGGTGTAATAGGTGTAGATCGTCCGCTTATCGGTACGCACATCCAGATTGACGGTGCAATTGCGGGCGTTGGTCGTTACCTTGGCGCCCGCGTTGCAACTCGCTTCATAATAGCCGCTCGTGCCCGATCCAGGCGGAAGCGCGGTGCAGCTTCCGCTCGTCCCGCCATAAGCCTCTCCCGCCAGATAGGTGGAGGGATCTTCCTCAATGGTGGTCGCGCGATTGGTCGTCGAAAGAATCTCAGCATTGCTGAAGGTCGGGCGCACATGGCCGCTGTCGGTCGTGATCTGGTACTGCTCGCTACTCGACTTGAGCGCCTGGGCATCGTTGATCAGCTTGTCCGGGTCATCGAAATAGCTGCCCTGCGGGAGGGTCGTTCCCGAGAAGCCCGGCACGGCTTCGGCCTGCGCGTTGTCGCTGGGCACCAGGACCGGATTGGCCTTGGCCGCGGTTCCCATGGCCTTTCCCTGCTCGCGCGCTTCCTCCAGCGTGGTCTGCGCCTGCGCGGGGAAGCTGGCCCCGGCCAGGACCGCCAGACTGATTGCGATCGCGAGGCGCATCAGCGCTGCGCCCGCATATTCGAGAGGCCAACGGCGGCAACGCGGGCGCCGGGACCATTACCGTCGGCAAAGCTGCTGAGCGCATACTCCACCGTGACATTGCCCGTCATGCGGTCATAGGGCGGCACCTTGGTCTGACAGGAAAAGCCGGCGCACAGGTCGAAATCGGACGACACGGCAACATAGGTCGGGACCGCCTGCACATCGAAGGCTCGGAACAGTCGCGGATCCACGCCGACATTGGCGAATTCGTCCTGGCGCTCGACGATCTGCCCGAGCCGAGCCGAAAACTCCTTCATGCTGTTATTCGGAAAGCCGCGGAACACCACGACGCCGCCAGCGCGCGCCGTATCGCGGATAAGCGGCTTCAGCGACTGCGGCGGCATTGAGAGACTGGCAAAGACGATGAATTGCGGCGCCTCGCCACTCTTGACGCTGGCATTGCCCGCGGCGCCTTGCACGATCTCATCGAAATCGATCGCGCCATCCGGCCCCTTGGGCAGATCCTTGGCCGCGACCTGCCGCATATTTTCAGTGCCGGCTTCACGCACCGCGACGGCTTCCTCGCGGAACTGGTCGCCACGATCCTTGACGTGGTTCACGAAGGCTTCGGCATCCGCGGCGAGGTCGACCGAGCGCTTCTTGATGGCCTGCACGTCGAGACCGTCCACGGTCTGGGCGAGCAGCGCCGAAACACCGGCGGTAGCAAGCAGGGCAGTAACGCCCCAGGCAGCGAAACGCATCGACCCCTCCCTACAGGACACAACAGTTGCGCTTGCGCCAGACGAGGTAGCCCATGTCCTCGCCGCCGGCGGGATAGGCGCGACCCGCATCGGGCGGCATCGTGGAAGCCCCGATTGCGGAGCAGGCGAACCGCCCGCTTACGGTCGGGATCGGATTGACCATCTGGAAGCGATATTGCTGCTTGCGCATGATCGGCATGAGGTACTTCTTGCAGAGGCCCTTCGAGCCCATCGTCCCCCAGGCCAGCGCCTCGCGGTGCATCTTGTAGGCGAAGCGGGAGACCGCCAGCCGCGACGACTGGACATGGCCGATCGAGGCCGGGACATTGCCGTTGAGCGGGTACATCGAACCCTGGCAACCCGCGCACCAGAAGAGCGGATCGAGCGGTAGGTTGACCGTCCCGGCAATGCAGTCACCCGCGCAGGCGGCCTGAGCGATCGGATTGGCGAAGATGATCGCTTCGGGGTTAATCAGCGTGGTGAGAGCATCGTCCTGCCAGAGCGGATCGATCTCGGTCATATAGGCGATGTCGAAGCTCGCCTGCTCGAAGCAGACGAAGTCGGTCAGAATCTCCATCCAGTAGAGCAGAGGATAGACGTACCAGTGCACATGCCACTTGGCCGTGCTTTGCGACCGCCCGCCGACCATCGAGGGACCGGCGAGATAGCCCTGCCCGATATCAAACCCGGGGGCGATGCGAATACCGCCCAGGTTCGGGAAGCACCACGGCTTCATCGTCACATCGGCCAGGCGAGCCGGCTCCCAGAAACCGACGGCAATGCCAATGCGCGGCAACGGATCCGCGCAGGCGCAGACCGGCGAGGCGGGATTGCTGGTATCGGGCCGGCCGCTCGGCCAGATCTTGAGGCCGCCCACCGACAGGGGAAAGAGGCACGACCAGCAGACGTCGGTGATCGGATTGACGAACTTGCCGTTGCAGGTCGGTCCGGCCGCTTGCGCTGGCGCCGCAAAAAGCATCAGCGTCAGGGAAAGCGACACAGCGCCGAGCAGGGATCGAAGACCGCGCGTCATTCTCGCTCTCCCAATTGATCGAGATAGGCCGTGTCAGCGCGCTGCTTGCGAGCCAGATACAGCGCTGTGTAGAGCGCCGTGCCGACGAGCAGCGCGAGGGCCACCGCCGCCACGGCCGGGCGGCCGACCCATTGGCGCAGCGGGCCGAACCCACCGACCACGAGCGCGAGAAGGATGCACAACGCCTGCCAGGTTCGGCGCATGCGGCGCAGGTCGCTTGTCTCGGGCGCGGCCATCGGCGTGCGCAGGAGGTCGAGCCACAAGGGCATCAGCCCGCCCTCCCCTTGAGCGCATGTTCGGTGACCCGCATCACGCGGCCCGCCTGGCTGACGACGGCGGGCGTGTGCTCGATGCCGAAGCGGCCGGTGAGCTTGCCCTCCTGGTCGAAATAGAAGCGCCGCTTGCGCTGCGACATCGCCTCGATCGGCGATCCCTTCACGAAGATGATCTTCGCCTTCACGTCGCTATATTTGCCGCAGGCCCAGGCCAACTGCTCGGCATTGTCCCCATCGACGAAGACAAGATCCTGATGAATGCCGACGAAATCGAGCGGGTTCACCTTCTGACCCGCCCTTGCGATCATATTCCCCTTCTGGTCGCGGACATCATGGTCGATGCGAACCGAGGGATCGAAATCCCAGCTGCGCGTCTCCTGGGCCGGCGAGATACCGGCGACGGGATCTGGCCGCCGCACCTTAGCCTCGACCCGCTTGGCGAAAAGCGCGTTGGTTCGCGCCAGTTCGCCGCTCGCTTCGGCACGGCGCAGCCGCGCCTCGATCGTCGCGAGCAGATCAGGCTCGATGATTGGAAAGGCCTGCCCTGCCGTTCCATAGTCGCGCGCCTCGCTGGCGGAGCCGACAAGAAGCAGGGTCGTGCCGCCCAGGCATGCGGTCGTCGCCGCCAGCAGGATGGTGCGCCTCATAGGAGCGGCTCCCCGGTCCCGATAATCTGGCGCACGCAGACGAATCCGATGTCGGCATAGCGGCTGTCGAACCCGTCCTTGTGCGGCGTCCCGACAAAATAGCAGCCCGCCGGGACCGGCCCGGTCGCGCCGGGCGTCAACAGCTCGCCCAGGCGCGAGGCTCGCTTCATGCGCGCCACCAGGCGCCCGCCGATCAGGACGTCGTTGCCGCTATGGGAAACGACATCGCCGGGGAGACCATAAACCAGCTTGCCGAACATAGCGGGCCGCGCTCCGAAATGGCGATGGACGAGAGGGGTCGCGGGCGGGTCGAAGAAAACATAGTCACCGCGGGCCGGCAGTCGGCCCCGATCGATGAGGAACGCCCAGTTGGGCAGGGACTCGCTCGTGTTGATGAGGAAGGCATGACGATCGCGCCAATCCGCGATCGCGCCCAGAACCACGGTGCCGACCGACAGGAGCCCCAGCGCCGTCCAGAGATGCTTGCGCGGTCGCCAGGCCGGCGCGGCGCGCGCCGGCACCATCGGGGTTTCGCCCTTGTCACTGAGCAGGGCCGACATCGGGCGCTCCAAAGCTCGAGACGGTGGCTCCCTGGGCACCAACGGGCGGGGGAAGAACGGAGGGAACCGGTTGGGCAGTGGCTTGTGCGGCGCTCGCCGGCGCGGTCGTCCGCGGATCCTGCGGCACGGGCATCTCGGGCGACGCCTGCAGGCTCATTTGCTGCAGGCGCTGCAGCTCCTCGGCCGTTATTCGCTTGGGTATCGGCACGCCCGAGGCATAGACTGCCTTCTTCACTGTTTCCGTGATGTCATCGACATTCTTGCTGAGCACGGCCTCGCCGACGAGGATGACGTCGCCATGGGCGCTGCGACGCGCAAGCTCCTTGTCGAGCGATGCCATGAAGGCCTGCATCTCGGCCTTGACCCGCTCAGGTGGCGATGCCGAGTAGCGCTGCGCCTCGACATATTCGCCGACCAGTTCGGAGAGCTTGACCGAGACGATATGATCGGGCCTGGCACTCACCTGCCGGGTCACCCACATCGCCCAGACGAGGGACGCGAGCAGCAGGAGCCCACCCAGCATCTGCCAGCGGGTCAATCCTGCGAAAAGGGCCGCGCGGCGCGAGCGCGTGGCTTTGCCCGACGGCGCGGGGACGGGAGGAAGATCGAGTTCAGCCTGCTCAGCCATGGGAACGGTTCCCTTCAGACACATGACGCGGAATGATGAGATGTCGGCGCAGCACGATGATCGCGCCGGCCAGGAGAAGCTGCGCGCCGGCCAGCACCTGCTTGAAGGATGCGATGCGCGCTGGGTCCGCGGCGACGTAGCGGCTCGCCATATTGGCCAGCTGGTGCATCATGCCGTCGACCGAGAAGCCGCCAATCGCGAGGAAGAAGAGGAAGAACAGTCCCCAGCTGATCAGCAGCGACGACAGGGCGAAACCGAAAAGGTGGAGATACCAATAGAGGATGGTGCGCAGGTCGAGCCGGATGCGCGGGCTAGCCGGGGCCGATGGGCTGGGCTTAAGGGTCTCTTCTCGCGGGATCGTTGCCACCGGGCCTACTCCGCGGCGATTGCGACGTCGGGATCACTCTCCGCGTTCGCCGCCCACTTCTCGGGATTGTCGGGAAAGGCGATGCGCTCGATCGCTTCGTCCATGCTGAGACCCTCGCCGATCAGCGCCTCGATGCGGGCGAAGGTCTGCGGGCTCGAGGAAAACAATGTGGCCGAATAGGGATCCAGGACCAGGCGACCCACCGCCAGCGTCTCGGGTCCCTTGATCATGATGTCCGAATATTCGAAGCCGTTACGCTTCAAGGAGCGCAGCAGCGCATCGGTATAATCGTCCATCTCGAAGCGATCATGCTTCTTGAAATCGGCTATCGTTTCCGGCTTCTGCTGCAGGATGACGAACCAGTCGCTGTTCTCCAGCGCCGCGATCGACCCCGCCGACTTGTAATAGTCGTTCAGCGACTGCGTGGCGGTGACGAGCGAAGCGCCATATTTGCGGCAGGTGCGCGCATAGGTCTCGATGAAGTCGGCCATGGCCCCGCCGCGCAGCAGCTGCCAGGCTTCATCCAGCAGCAAGGCCTTGGGGATTGCGCGATCGACCTTGCGCATCACCTGCTGCGACATGAACATGATGGCGGTGAGGACCACGCTGCGCAGTTCTTCGCGCGCCGATAGATCCGAGAGCTCGAAGACGGTGAGCTGCGCCTTCAGTTCGAAGCTGACCTCCCCCTGGAAGAACCGGCCGTAGGTGCCCGCCGCCGAGAAGGGGCGCATCGCAATACCGAGGTCGTGCGCGAGCGCGTTGCCGGTTGCATTGAGCGCCTCGATCACAAGGTCGATCGATCCTCTTCGGCCGTGCGCCTCCCACACCGTGTTGACCGCGCCATCGATGAGGCCGCGCTCGGTGTCGTTGAGACGGTCGATGTGGCGCGACATCTGGTTCACGATGGCCTTGAGCATCGCCATGCAGTCGAGCAGATAGTCCTCATCTTCCGCCGCCTGGGCCTCGTCGATCATCGAGAAGGGATTGAGGCAGAAGCCCGAGCTCATGGTGAATTCCACGAAGGCGCCGCCCTGCAATTTGGCCGAATGCTCGAACGATCGGCCATCGTCGATCACGACCACCTTTGCGCCAGCGCCGCACAGCGAGGCGCACAGCTCTTGCAGGGCCACCGACTTGCCCGATCCCGATTTGCCGAAGACCGCGACATTGTGGTTGCCCGCCGCGTTTTCGAAGGGTGACCAGAAGAAGGGCTGGCCGCGCCGTCCCACCATCAGGAGATGCGGCACATGGCCGCCCAGATATTCGCCCTGGAGCGGCGCGAGATTGGCGGCGGTGGTCGTGAGCAGCGTGCGCATGCGCTTCATCCGCTCGAGATCGCGCGACAGGCCGTTGGCCATCGTCATGGGCATGGCGCAGAGCAGGCCCATCACCTGCAGGTAGCGGTCGTCGAGCAGGTCCCAGCCCGCCGCGCGGTAGACGGATTTGAGCACGCGTTCGTTGGCGTCGCCGCGTCCCTTGGGCGAGAAGGAAGTGACCGAAAAGAACACCCGCACGAGCTTGCGGCCCTGCCGGATCTCGTCGTTGACGAAGCGCCACTCCTGGCTCTGGTCGCGCAGCTGCGGCAGGAAACGCGCGGACTTGGAATCGGCGAGACTCGTCGTCCGCATGAACTTGAAGCTCGCCTTGTTCGACGAGGCTTGGGTGTCCGGATATTCAACGCACAGGTTCGTCGCGACCGGGCATGGCATGCGCAGCTTGTCGGTGAACATGTCGCCCACCAGCTTCGCCATGTCCCAGGGCGCCCAGCGACTGGGCAGGTTGCGCACCGAGAAGGAGCGCACGTCGAAGACATCGGGATAGATTTCGCCGATCTCCGGGGCGCCTTCGTGGACCTTGCCGGTCGGCCGGAACCGCTCGGTGCGCAGTAGCATCCGGTCGGGTTCGACCCGGAGCTCGATGTCGCGGCGAATGGCCTGGTCGGCGATGGGATCGAAGGGATTGTAGCTGACGACGTCCTCGCCGGCAGCCGTGGTCGGTGAGGTGATGTCGTCGATCCAGGCGATCAGCGCGACCGGATCCATGCGCCGGGTCGTGACCCCCACCGAAGCCAGCGCGGAGACGAGGCCCTCCATGACCGAGACGATGTCGTCATCGGACACCGACGAGCTCTCGGGCGTCGAATAGGAGATCGCCACGCGGTGATGGCGCAGGCAAAAGGGCGCGTCCTTCGAGAGCGACTGCCATACGCCGTCGCTCAGGAAATCGACCCGGTGCTTGGCCATCCGTTCGTAGACGCCGCGTGCGGCATAGCGCGGCAGATACCATTTGCTCAGCGCCTCACCCACACGCGGGCTCATCCACTGATGAAACTGGATGCAGCCCGGCGCGGGAATGCCTTCCGACAGGAACTGCGTGATGATCTCCGCGGTGCGCTCGTCCGCGCCCACCATCGGGGCGGCCTCGATCACGAATCCGCGCGAGGCGCTGTTGTAGAAGATCCCCGTCTTGGGATCGTAGCTGCGATAGGGCAGCCAATGCGCCAGCATGGGAACGCCAAGCGCGGGCCGGTCATCATCAGGACGCGCGGCATCGCCAAAGAGCCCCGAAAGCATGCTGTCGAAAAAGCCGCCTTTCGCCATGTCAGTTCTCCTCCGCGACGGCGCCGGGAAATGAGGCCGAATTCACCGTGGGCTTGAGCACCGGCCGCAGATCGGGCGCCTGCGCGCCCGTGGCTGCTCCCCGCGCACCATCCTGTGCCTGCGACGCCACCGCCTGGTACCGGCTATCGGCTTTCACCCGCGCCGCCGCTTCCGCGCCAGCGGCCGTCTTGGCGGGAGCGCCAGGGACTGCCGCAGCCGGCGGAGCGGACGGGACCGCACGCGCCGGCGGTGCAGCCGCTGCTGAGGAAGGGGCAGTCGGCGCGGCGGGCGAGACCGGGGCGCTCCCGGGTTGCGCGGGCGTTGCCGCGACCTTGCGCCGCGCCCGCGCATCGGGCCTTGGCGTCAACCGGGCCGCGACATCGCTCTTGATGCTGGCAACCGGGTCCGCCGTCACGCGCGCCCGCGCGGCGGCGACAGCCGCCGGGTCAGGCAGGCCTTCGGCGGAAGAGAGGCGCTGCGTCTCAGCGCGATCGACCGCGTCGGCGAGCGTCTCGCCCGCATAGGCCGCGGCGCGCTCATTGCGGGAGGACAGGCCAGACGCGTCCGCGATAGCCTGCTGCTGCCACTCGCCCTGCGCAACCACGGCATGGACGGCACTCGTCTCATGCAGCCGGCCGCGCTCGTCGATATAAGGCTGAAAGACGATCCGCAGCACTTTCTCACGCGTGCGGCCCGCCTCTCCGATCGACACCGGCAAGCGCCGCGGGCTTGCCACCGCCGTCCGGGCGCCTTTTCCTGCTCCCATGTCGGGATCGCGATAGGGTCCCGCCCGTGACGGCACGGCGTCCGGTGCTTCAGCCGTGATGAGGGCCAGTGCCCGGTCGTCGATCGATGACGACGGCGCGCAAATTCCGTCCGGCGCAGGGCAGGAAAAACTCCCCGCGATATTGCTGCCGAACGATGCGCAGCCCCCCATGAGTGGCAGGACGGCGAGCGCCAGGCCAGCATGCCAGTGCGTGGCGCGGCCCTTCACGACTTGGCTCCCTTCAGCCACGCTTCGAGCACGTCCTTGGGCCGGTAGCCCTCAAGCATGGCGCCGTCGCTGCGGACGATCACCGGGGTCCCGCTCAGTCCATGGCTACGGGCAAATTGCTCGTTGGCGTCGAGACCGCGCGTGTCGCATTTGCCGCCGCTTTCGAACGGCGCACCGGAATAGGCGGCGTGAAGCGCCTCTTCCCGGTTCTTGGCGCAATAGACGCGGTCGGCCAGATCCCGGCTGCCCAGGACCGAAATGGGCCGTTCGATGACCTTGACGTCCATGCTGCGCAGCACGCTGGTAAGCGCGCGGCAGTAGCCGCAGCGAAAATCGGTAAAGACCGTGACCGACTGGCTCGATGCCTTGTTGCCCCAGACGATCGCTCCGTCGCGGGGCAGCCCCGCGAGCGACAGCGTGGCCGGCCGCACTGGCACGGAGACACGGCGCGCGGCGGCTGTCGGTGCGACGGGAGAAGCTTCCGCCTCGCCGTCGAGGGCGGCCGTCGCATTGGCCTTGGCCGCGCCGCCGACCAGCATGTCGGGGTTCATCTCCAGGAGGCGTGCGGCCGTCACGTCCTGCCGCGTTTCCATGTCGTAGACCCGGCCGATGACGAGATAGCGGGCGCCTCGATCGACATAGAAGAGGTTGGCGCCGGCGGTCACTTCGCACAGCCCTGCGACCTTGGCGCAGTTGACAGCGCTGATCTCGGTCTTGGGGAGCCGGGCCTTGAGCAGGCCAGCGACCTGGCTGTCTTCGGTCGGCACGGCGGCGGCAGCGATGGCTGCAGCGCCCAGTCCCACAACGGGCAGGGCGATGAGGCCATAGGACCAGGGCGTGCGCGCAGCAGCGGCGCGAAGGCGATCAGTTACGGACATAGACACCCTCCAAGAAGACGATTTCGACATCGATGCCGGTCGGCATCTCGATCACCGGCTGATACTGTTCGGCGCGCTCGATCAGATATTTCGAGACCATGTCGCCGGTCTGGGCGACGCCTTCCCCGAAGCCACCCTCCAGGATCTCGCCCGCCGAGAGTTTGTCGCGCTTGCCATTTGTGGTGATGTTGGTGCCCTGGAACACCGAATTGGCGTTTGCGGAGAAACCGCGGCCAAAGCCACCGAAGAGGCCGGCAATGAAGGCTTGCGTCACCAGCCCGCCTTCGCGCGAGACCACCCGGCCGCGCACCCCGGTCTTGCCGCCGAAGGCGATGAAGCCCTTGACCTCCGAGACCGCATAGCGGCCGCCGGGCTGCGGACAGGTCATCTTCTGCAATTTGACGTAGACCTTCTCAGCCGAAAGGTCGCCGCGCGCCGCCCCGTTGATGAGGCAGCCCTCGATCTTCGTGGTGAGCAGGCGCCCGTTCTGGAAGACGCTGCGTGCAGGGCCCGTCACGCGCAGCACGACCGGAAGCGGGTCGGACTGGCTGTTGACGCCGGCACTGGCATCGACGCCGACGATCACCTTGGCGGATGCGAAGCTGTTGGGCGGCAGGTAATTGACGCTGTCGGTATAGACCGTGTTGCCCTTGGCGACGCGCGAGGCATTGCCGGTCTCGGTGGTCTGGAAGTTCACCATCTTGACCTCCGCGCCGCCCATCGGCGCGCCGGCGGGCCCGGTTGCCCCCGGCGTGCCATCGGGCCGCCGATAGGCCTGGGTCCCGCCGGGTCCGTAGAGCGCGGTTGGACCTGGCTGGGGCGGCGGTGCCGCCCGCTGCTGCGCCGCCTCGCGCTTGAGCCGTTCGTTCTCGGCCTGGTAGGCGGAGAAGACCCGCTGGCCATCAGCCTGAAGGGCCTGGTTCTGCCCTTTCAGCGCTTCGACCTGGGCTGCCAGTGCGTCGACGCGGTTCTGCTGCGCATTCACCGACTTCAGCTGGTTTTCCATCGACTGGAACTGGTTCTCGGACATCCCCATCCACTCCTGTTGGGAGAGGTTGCGGTTCACGAGATCCTTGGTCGACACCTCGACCTTTTCGCCGTCGTCCTCTTCAGCCGCGTCCTTATCGTTGCCCCCAAAGATCCAGAAGGACGAGAGCACCAGCCCCGCGCCGGCAACGCCCGCGAGCAACAACCGCTGCTTCTTGCGGGTCGCCTCGTTGCTGCCGATTTCGCCGGTTACCGGAGAAACATTCTCTGTTTCTTCGTCGGGACCGTCCAGGGTGCGACGGGTGCGCGAGAAAATGTCCGCGAGTGCCATATGACTACCTCCCGATCTGCGAGACGAGATAGGCCGTGGTGACCTTGCCGGGCGCGAGCGTCGGCTCGGCGATGGAGACGGCGAGCGCGCTGCGCGGCGCGACCGCGCCTTCGTTGAGCGCGATCGGCGCGTTGCTCATATTCTCGATGCGCAGAACCTTGCCGGTAAGCTCCTGCCCCCGATATTCCGCGATCATCTGGACCTTGAGCCCGCCGACGAAGACCGGGCGCAAAGTGCGCTGCCGCATCTCGTAGCCATCGACTATGCTGTTGGAATACATCGCCTGAACGAGTTCGACGGCTGCATCCTGCGGGCCGGCCTTGATCGTGGCGGCGACCGCCTCACCCGACCGATCTTTCGCGATCGCCGGATTCGAAACGAAGACCTGCGCCGCCTGCTCGCCGCCAATGCGGCAAACGAACTTGTAGACATAGCCGCGCTTGGTCGTGCCGAAGAAGGAGAGCGCGGGCCGCCCGAAACCCTCGGGTACCGACAGATAGATGTCGCCGCGCACCGGTTCGTTGACGACGCTGAAATCGTCCGTCGGATTGCCGGTGGAGATCTTCGAGACGCTGGCGAACTCGTCCTCGACGAGGCTGATGCGGGTCAGGTCCTTGGCCGACGCCTGGCAGTCGACCTGGCTGCTGTCGGACGCCATGATCGTCTGATCCGCCCAGGCGGGCTCGGCGATCAGGAGCAGGCCGACCGCGACCAAACCCGCGCCCATGAAACGGCTCGCGTGGCAATAATATCGGGAGCACAAGGCGGCGCCGGCAGCCGTGCTGCCGATGGCGATAGCACTCATCATTGATCTCCTTCCTCGGCTTTGGACACCATCCCGAAGCCGACGAGCTGCAGCGAGACGCCCGAATATTTCCATTTGAAGCGGAAGGTCCGGCGGTCCTTGGAGATGACCTTGCTGCCTACGATCGTGTGCAGGTCGCCCGTCACGTCCGAGGTCAGATTGTCCGGATCGAGCTTCATCGACTGGATCGCGAAGAACTGCGCGATCGAGGAACCGCGCTGCTCGTTGACGATCTTGAGAAGGTCCGCCTTGAGCCGCCCCTGTGCGCTTGGCGCCGTGATATCGAGAACCGACTTCATCCAGTATTCCAGGTTGCTGGGCGATCGATCGAGGGTCAGCACCGCGGCATCGCGGGTAACCATCTCGAGATACTCGCGGCTGACCCCGGCGCTGCTGACTGTGAGCGGCGACCGCAGGATCGGTTGCAAGACAATCTCCCGATCCCGGGTCGCAACCATCAGGAAGAGGATGGCGGTAAGCGCTGCGAGCACGCCGGCGATGGCGACGAAGAGGTTGCGCTGCTTGAGAACGCGCTGGCTTTGCGCGTGGCTGTTGGCGATCTCCATGTCAGCCGGCCATCAGTCGAAGGTAGGAGGGCGGTGTCGCCTTCATGCCGGTAAACCCGGCCGGAAGATGCCAATAGGCCATGTGCAGCAGCCAGGATGCCGCCCGTCCCGCCTTAGCGCGCTTCAAGCCCCACCAGCCTGCTCCAGCGAGCAAAATGCCGATAAGGATATGCTGAGACAGGATCCCCCAGGTGAACGGAATCACCATCGCGAGGAACTCATCCAGGGTCCACAGCCCGATCAGTTCTGGATCATCCAGATGAGTTGGAATGACATATTTGTCCGCAGACATCGCACCACCCTCCATTTGGACCGCCGGCGCTGCTACGCCGCCGGCCCGAACCACGTCAGATCGTTGCGGTGACGGTCGAGGTGACGATCGGCACGCCGGTGCCGGCACCCACGCCGACGCCCACCGGGATGGCGATCTGACCCATCGAGAAGCGGCCCGAGGCGAGCGCCACCACGCCGCCGGCGAGGCTGAGCACGGTGATGATCTTGCCGCCCGATCCCTCGAGGAAGTCGGTGAACTTGGTGAGCGCGGTGTCGAAGGTGGTGTCGGCGCCGGCGAAGGCCGGTCCGGCAAACATGAGCAGCGCGAAGGCCAGCGCCGCGATCACGAGGATCGCAAGCTCCGCCCGGCCGCCATGCTTCAGTACCTGTTGCATGAGCATTTCCTTCCGATTGAGACGCGGCGGTTCCGCGCCCAATCGAAGGCTGTCCCCTCGCTCGCCGGCCGGGCAACCTTCCCCGGCTCGGCGCGTTGCGGGAGGCATGAATTTTTCTTCCCGCCCGAGTCGCTTGGCGCTGCGCGCGAACCGCTTCGGTACGCGCTGCGAGCCGGGGTGGCCCGCCGTGCAGACCAGGACGGCCACCAGCGCGCGCCACGCTGGCCCGAAATCCGAGCCACCCGCGCGACTCGCGAAAATTTGCGATAAGATTGGTTAACGGTTAAGTTCTACCGCGGAATCGGCATGAGGTTCGTGCCGCGTAGCAAGGACGCGGGATCCGGCACTCCAGGGGGGTCGAGTGGGGCAGGGTTACAAAACGTCACAGGGACAGGACGCGGCGGGAGTGGGTTTCCCCCGACAGGTCAGCATCGATATTTCCGAGCACTTCTTTCGCCTCACCACCGAAAGCGTGCGGCTGCGCTCGAACGAAACCCATTCATACCAGACGCTGGCGACGCTGGTGAATGCGCGCGCGGCGTCCGCCGCGGCCATGGATCATGATTCCGAGGTGCTTCGCTCGCATCTCGACAAGATCCCCACCGAAGGCGGCATTCGTATCAAACTGCGCGTGACCGCAAGCAGCGCCGAGAACCTCAGTGAGGCCCAGCATATTCTGGCCAGGCAACTCGGGCAGGGCATGTCCGCCGGCGACATGCTGTCGCTTCTCCTGTTCGACTATATCGTCGAGCAGAAGGCGAAGGCCGTCGTGGCGAAGCTGCGCGAACAGGGGCTCGATTTACCACCTGCCAAGACCGCCGGAAAAATTGCGAGCGATTCGCAACAGACAAGTCCGTCCGTTCCAATGGCTTAGCCGATACCTGTAAAGAAATTCAGGTCAGAGGTTGTTGCAAAGCGTTTCCCGCTGTGATTTGGTGCTCTTACGGAGCAGGATCAGGGGGCCGGTTCATGACATCCCTTGCCAGCAGCGGGGCACCTTCCTCGACGGACGAAAGCAAGTCCGCTGAAGAGAGCGCTGCGATCCCCTTCAGGGATTATATTCCTTACATTCTTCAGGCGATGTCGGATCAAAATGTGAGCGTGCGGAAACTGGCGCTCAAGACCGGCATCAGACGCAACCGCCTGTCTAATCTTCTGCGGCCCACCGCCGATCCTTCCACCCGCGAGAGCATGACGCTCGTCGAGTTCCAGACGATCCTTCATGTCCTTCAAATCGGGTTCATCCAGGCCGTTCTCGGTGTCGAAACTCTTCGCGATCTGGATCTTCTCCATGACGGCCGATTCTCGACGATGATGCAGATGATTTCCGAGGTGTTCGCGAGCCTGCCGCTCTCGCTTGTCCATGCACTCAACGAAGTGGAAGGCATGGATGGCACCGAGATCCGCCGCGAATGGGCAGGCCCCTTGCGCGACGGCGTCGTTGATCGGGTGGTACGCGAGGTCATAGCGATCATCGAGCGTCGCGCCCGCATGGAACAGAGCTTCCGCCTGGATTGATCGTCGGACGCCGTCCGCGCGGTTCGCACCGGCGTCCGTTGCCTCGGGTCTCGGCTCAGAAGCGCGAAACGATCGCGCTGCGTCCATTGAAACGCGGAGATGTTGGAGCCGGCGGCAACGATGGGCCGGTGACATTGGCCGTCCGCGTGAAACCGCTCAGACGCCGCCAGTTGAGGAGGATATCGTCGACATAGGCCTGGGTCTCGGCGATGCGCGGCACCTGGCCGCCCCGCACCCGTCCCGGCCCGGCATTATAGGCCGCCAACGCCAGATGGACTTGGCCGAAGCGATCGAGCTGGCTGCGCAGATAGCGCGCGCCGCCGTGCAGATTCTGCTCGATATCGTAGCGATCCACGCCCAGCCCCGCCGCGGTGCCGGGCATGAGCTGCGTCAATCCATAGGCGTTTTTCGGCGAAACGGCCCGGTCATTGTAGCGACTTTCCCGGATGATCATGGCGTCGAAAAGGCCGACCGGGATGCCATATTGGCACGCGATCGCGCTCATCATTCCGTAATAGCCCGCCCGGCGGATCTCCGCCTGCGCACTGAGAAAGCCGGCTGGCCGATAGCCTGCGGCATAGCATCCTGGCGTGTAGCGGGTTGCGGCGCTGGCAAAGGCCAGTCCGCCGCGCATCCACGCAGGGACGGGTATCGCCTCCAGCGTCGGCTCGGCAGAAACGCCGGGCGCGGCCGCAACTGGCGGCGCCGCCCCGGAAGCCGACACGTCGACCGGCGAGGTCTCGCCGGGGGCCACGGCCGCTTGCCCATAAGTCTGCGCCATCTGGAACTGCACCCATTTGCGGCTGAGATCATGAACGCTGAACGAAGCTGGAAGCGCGGCTGGACGTGCCGCAGCGGGTGGTGCTCCTTCGTCCACCGCCGGCTTGTCCGGGCGATCTGTGCCATCTGGGCCCGCAGCGGCCGACAGGCGTGGCGGCGCCGGCACGCCCATCGTGATGAGCTGAACGGTGCGCGGCGAACCTTGCGGGCTGGCGGCGGCAAGCGGGGCTGCGAGGGTGATGGTGAGCAGCGGTGCAGCGAGGAGCGCGGTCTTCATAAAACCTCCCGAAACCTGTCCTTGCCAGAGTGGAGGTCAACCCAAATCCCGTTGTCAATCCCGCGCCCCCTGGTCAGACTTTGCCCATTGCGCTCCAGAAGGGCTCCTCCATGTGGCTTATCGACCGGCAGGGCGACGGACAGAAAGGTCGTCGCATCCCCCTTCCCGACCTGGTGCGATCCGCACTGGTGCGCTGGTATATGGGCGAAGGCTCGCGCGGCGATGAAGAGGCAGGGATCGCGCTTGTCCAACAAGCCCGGATCGGCGCCAAGTGGATCGCATGCGACTGCCTGGGGCCCGACACCCGGCCGCCGGTCCTGACCCCTGCCTTTCTGTCAGAAGCTGAAACCTATTATCTGCGGCGCCTGACGGGCGCCGACCGGCCCGAGCATCGTCCGCAATGCCCCTTCTTCCGCGAGCAGGCGACCAATCGCATTTCGGAAATCCGCACGCCCCATTCGCCGGCCGATCCCCCGGAAGGCTATTTCGAAGTGCTGCGCCCAGCCCCTGAGAAGCTCGCGCAGAAGCCGCAGGCCGACAGTATCGACGACAGGACGCGCAATGCGACGGTGCCGCGTCTCGCCCGACTTCTCTGGCGGCTTATGACCCTGGCCGGTGTCCAGCGCACGCCGCCGCTTGGGGCGGAGCCGCCCGAACGCTCCATTGCGCAAGAATTCAGGGCCTTGAGCGCGGCGGCCGCGCGGATCGAGCTTGCACCCGGCATCGAGCTCGGTCGCGCCTTATGGACACACGCCCGTCCCTTTCACAGCAATCGCGTTTTCGCAGGCCTGCGCGCGCTATCCCATCAGTGGCCACCGGGTCACGCACCGCAGGCGTTCCTCGCGCTCTACGCAACAGCGGTGCAGGGTGCGACCATCCATGTCGCGGGCGCCGAGCCGCTGGTGCTCGCTAATCGGGTGCAGTCGCCATCGATCCGCGGCAACCCGATCAAAGGTCCTTACCTGGTGCTGGTCGTGGTCGGCGAATATCCCGAAGCCGACGGCTATGCAGCGCTGCGCGCCTATGCGCAGCCCATCGTCTCAGGCCAGCGTTTCGTGCCGGTTGCCTCCGAATTCGAGCGATCTCTCTATCGCAGCCTGCTCGACGCGCGACGCGCGCTCGATCGTCTCGGCATCGACCTGGTGATCGAAAAGCCGCTCTTCGACCATTTGACCCCGCAAGGCCCCTGTCGGCCCGACTTCCGGCTTGAAGCGCTATCGAGGGAGACCGGCGAGATCCGGCAGCTGGTCGTTGCGGCGCAGAGCCCGCTCGACGAGAACTATCTGGCGGTGAAAGCCGCCATCCATCCGCGCCTCGAGACGATCGCGCCGCTGATAAGCCTGGGGCCCGACGCGCTCGAACGCGGTGCCGTACCGGATATCGTACGAACCGCCCTAGGCCTGTGAGCCCGGCGCATCTGACAATTGTGATGCGGCTAGCGCGCCCCTCTGCTCAGGACCAGCGGAGCGTCGCGGCAAACCATGCCACGATGCACAAGGTGACCGGCGTCGACAGCAAATAGAGTTTCTGCCAGCGCCACCAGGTCCGGGGCAGGAACAATGCTGCTCCACGCACATCGTGGATCTGGCGCCAGGCACGCTCTTGAACCAGCTGTCCGATAAGCACCGCGACCGACAGCGAAACCGCGAGCGCGCAGCACAGGCCGACGCCAACGTAAATCGCAAGCCAATTGGCAATTTCCATCTGCGTCAACTGCGCCATGATTCTCTATGTCTTTCTTGCCATGTCCAGTACGCGCTTGAGACGACACCTGTTCCCGCGCGTTCGACACTTCCTAGCACAAGCATATTGGCAAATGGTTTAGCTCCAAAATGGTCTTAATTCAGCCTGTTGAACCCGCTCATTCTTTGCCCATCTTGCCCGGAGGGTGAATGAAGGCCGCACGGGGTGCCTGAAGCGTCGCGGGTTCGTGCGGAATCCCACGAAAGGCAACGTTTCAAGGGCGAAGAAGGCTGTGCTGGCTACGGTATTGGTGATCGTCTTCCAGGGGACGGAGAAGGTAGGCATCTATGACGATCAGCCAGCGGCCAGCGCGGCCTTGTGGAGCTTCGTCGACGCGCATTGGGACGAGGCGCACCATGGTCCCGCACCAGATACGAGGAGCGAGGCGCAACTGAACCTCTTCTTTGCCGGAGAGGGCGACAGCTATGTCATTGCAGAGGCGGATCTGGGCGACGCAGCGCAAGCGCTCGGCTCGCCGCTCTAAATCAAATCGACCGCACACACCGGACGGCACAATGATGGTTTATACATCATAAGTGCGCCTTCACATTTGAGTCTAAAAGCCCTATGATTGCTGGGGCAGTCTGCTGTCTACCGCCCCGCCCTTGTCTCTCTCATCGATAGCAGCGAGATGATCTTGCCTGATTTCACCCGAACGCTGTTCGATCGCCGTGATCGTCCGGGCGGCCCCCCGCCTGCCCAGTTCGTTGTGCCGAAACGGCGAGACTGCGCTCTGCCCGAAACGCTGGGCACCGCCGCGCTGCGCGGCCTGCGCGGCCGCTGCCCAAGGTGCGGCGAAGCGCACCTATTCCACCGATTTCTCAAACCCGTGACCATCTGCGCGCACTGCGGCCAGGACTGGAGCCATCAACGCGCGGACGACTTCCCGGCCTATGTGGCGATCATCGTGACCGGTCACATCATGGCGCCCCTCATCATCGCGCTGGCCCGCGATTTCGCGCTCTCGGTCACCGCCATGATGGCAATCATCGTACCGCTGACGCTTGTTCTGCTCCTTGGCCTGCTGCAGCCCGCCAAAGGCGCAATTATCGCGCTGCAGTGGTGGTGGGGCATGCATGGCTTCGAGAAGGAGCGAATAGCAGGGGCGGCCGAGGCTGGGGACGATGAACCGTAAAGGTCGCGGCCAGCCTCAGAGCGGCACTACGACCTCGAAAACGCTGCCCTCTCCCGGCGCGCTGCGCTTGAGGGCGATCGTCCCGCCGTGGAGCTCGACCAACTGTTTGACGAGCGCGAGTCCGATCCCAAGTCCTTCCTGCGTGCGCTGGTTCGATCCATCGATCTGGGCGAACAGATCAAAGATCCGGGCCTGCATCTCGGCCGGGATGCCGACGCCCGTATCGGCGACCTCGATGCGCACCTGATCCTCCTCGCGCCTCGCGGAGAGGCGAATTTCCCCGCCAGCAGGCGTGTATTTGGCGGCGTTGGTGAGGAGATTGCCGACAACCTGCGCAAGCCGGGCATGATCGGCCTCCAGCCAGATCGGCTCGGGCGCGACATGCTGGATCAGCTCATGGCTGGCCGCATCGATATGATGGCGTGATCCTTCGACAGCAAAGCTCAGCAAGTCCTGGAGCAGCAGACGTTCCTTCTTGAGTGCGATCTTGCCCTGGTCGATGCGTGCGATGTCGAGCAGGTCCTCGACCAGGCTGCCAAGATGCCGCACATATTTGCTCATCTGCCCGCGCACCATGGTGGCTGTCTCGAGATCCGGCCTACGTTCCATCAGGTGCAGCCCGGCCCCCATCGCCATGATCGGATTGCGCAGTTCATGGGCGAGGACCGCCAGAAACTCATTCTTGCGGCGATCTGCAGTCTGCAGCACGCCGGTCAGCTCCTCGAGCGCATCACGCTGCGCGCCAATTTTTTGGCGCTGACGATAGAGGTCGAAGAAGATGCGGGCCTTGGAGCGAAGGATATCGGCCTCGATCGGCTTCTGGAGGAAATCCACCGCCCCCGCCTCATAGCCCCGGAAGCGGCGTTGCTGGTCGGCGCTGCCGGCGGTCAGGAAGATGATCGGAACATCGCGCGCGCGCTCGCTTGCGCGCATGAACTCGGCAAGCTCGAAGCCGTCCATGCCGGGCATCTGCACGTCGAGCAGGGCGAGCGCCACGTCGTGCTGGAGAAGAAGCTCTAGCGCCTCCTCCCCGGATCGGGCCTTGAGGATCGACACACCCTGGTCGCCCATCAGCGCCTCGAGCGCCAGAAGGTTTTCTTCCAGATCGTCGACCAGAAGACAGTTCGGCAGAGGGTTCGCACTCGTCATGGAGCCACCAGGGTCTGAAGGTAAGCGATGATGCCGGGCACATCCTGAGCCCGCGCTTGGGGCCACGCCGCAAGCGCGGCGGCCGGCATGGTAGAACTCGAGGCACTCGTCGGGTCTTCGACAAGGGTCAGCCCGCCCGCCTCCCCGACGGCTCGCAGGCCCGCGGCACCATCCTCGTTCGCACCGGTCAGCACGATGGCGACGAGATCGGGTCCGAACGCGTCGGCCGCGGTCTCGAAAAGGACGTCGATCGCTGGCCGCGAATGATGAACCGGCTCGTCCATCGCCAGGGCCACGCGCCCGTCCTGTTCGATCAGCAGATGATAATCGGCCGGCGCGAAATAGACCGTGCCCGGGACAGGAGTCTCCTTGTCTTCCGCCTCCTTGACTGTCAGCCCGCAGCGATCCGCGAAAAGGGTGGTGAGGGCGTTGGTGCGATCTGGCGGGATATGCACGACGATGAAGATCGGGACGGGGAACGTTGGCGGGAGCGCGGGCAGGATTTCCAGCAGGACCTGCACCGCGCCGGCCGAGGCGCCGATGACGACCGCCCTGATCGGATCCCGGCTCATCCGTCCACCCGCTGATAGATCTTCTCTGCTGTATCGAAATCGGCAAAGGCCGCCGCGTGCCGGGAAAAGCGCAGGCTCTCCTTCGAGCCGAGCCCCAGAAATCCCTTACGGGCGAGGGAATCGCGGAACAGTCCGATGGCGCGATCCTGGAGCTCGCGATCGAAATAGATGAGCACGTTGCGGCACGAGATGAGATGCATCTCCGCAAACACCGCGTCGGTCACCAGGCTATGGTCGGAAAAGACGACCTGGCTCCTGAGCGTCTTGTCGAACACGGCATGCCCGTAGTCGGCCGTATAATAGTCAGATAGCGACGTGCGCGCGCCCGACTTCTGGTGATTGGCCGTATATTTCTGTATCTGGTCGAGCGGATAGATCCCCGCCTGCGCCGCCCGTAAGGCATCGGGATTGATATCGGTCGCATAGAAGATCGTCCGCGCGCCGAGACCCTCCTCGCGGAAGAGGATGGAAAGCGAATAGAGCTCCTCGCCGTTGCTGCAGCCGGCTACCCAGACCTTGAGCGAGGGATAGGTTCTAAGGTGCGGGATGACGCGTTCGCGCAGCGCCTTGTAGTAGGCCGGGTCGCGGAACATCTCACTGACCTGCACGGTCAGGTAATTGAGCAGGCGCGGCAGCGTCTGCTCATCATGGAGCAGGCTTTCCTGCATCGCCGAAAAACTCGCAAAGCCCAACTGGCTCCGCGCCTGCACGAGGCGCCGCTTGATCGAGGCGCGCGCATAGGGGCGAAAGTCGTAATGATAACGCTGGTAGAGCGCTTCCAGCAGGAGGCCGATCTCCAGATCCTCGAGGCCGCCTGTCACCGAGATCTCCTCATCGGGGCATCCAGACGCGCACCAGCGACAAAAGTTTATCGACGTCTATGGGCTTGGCCATATAGTCGTTGGCGCCCGCTTCCAGGCAGCGTTGCTGATCGTCCGGCATGGCCTGCGCGGTCAGCATCACGATCGGCAGCTTCGTCCAGCGCGGATCGGCCCGGATCTCGCGCGTCGCGGTCAGCCCGTCCATGACCGGCATCATGACGTCCATGAGCACAAGGTCGACGGCCTTCTTCACATCGTCTCCGGCTTGGGCGAGCGCATCGATCGCCTCCTGCCCGTTGCGGGCGATCTGGACGATCGCGCCGCGCGGCTCGAGCACGCTCGACAGGGAATAGACGTTACGGACATCATCCTCGACGATGAGGATGCGCCGACCCTCGAGCGCGGCATCGCGGTGACGCGCCTTTTCGATCATGCGCCGCCGCTCGGGCGGCAGCTCGGAGACGACCTGGTGGAGGAACAGGGAAACCTCGTCGAGCAACCGCTCAGGGGATTTGGCGCCCTTGATGATGATCGAACTCGAATACCGCCGCAGCCGCTGCTCGTCGTCGGCGGAGAGGTCGTGCCCGGTATAGACGATGACCGGCGGGAAGCCATGATCGCCCTCCTGGCTCAGCGTTTCCAGCAGATCGAACCCCGAGGTGTCCGGCAGGGTCAGGTCTAGCACCATGCAGTCGAACGTCTCGCGCCGCAGCTGTTCCAGGCATTCGGCGGCCGTGCCCACGCCGATCGTCTCGACATCGTCCGAGCCCAAAAGCTTACCCACTGCGTCGCGCTGAACCGCATCGTCCTCGACGATGAGGACCCGGCGCATGCGCGAGGCAAGCTTCGCCTGCAGGCCCTCGAGCACCTGCGCGAGTTCTTCGCGCTTGACCGGCTTGATGTGGTAGCCGACCGCACCGAGCGACAGCGCGGTCTGGCTCTGGTCGGCCGCCGAAATCACATGGATCGGAATATGGCGCGTTTCATCGTCATGCTTCAGCCGGTCAAGGACGGTAAGCCCGGACTGGTCCGGCAGACCCAGGTCGAGAACAATTGCGCTCGGCTTGAACTCGTGAGCATGTTTGATCGCGTCCTCCGCATTGCCGGCGATGACGCATTGGAAGCCGAGTTCGCGTGAAAGCTCGCACACGATCTGTGCGAACACCGCATCATCTTCGATGACGAGCAGGACCCGGTTGCCCTCGGTCAGGCTCGCCCGGTCGTCTTCCAGGCTCCATGCCGATGACGCGGGCGCCGGACGCAGGGGGATGGCGGGGGCCGCCGCGACCGGCGCGGGACCCGGGTCGGAACGCCGCCGGGTCGGCTGGGCGACGGTCTCATAGCCCAGTGGAATGGTGAGCGTGAAGGTGCTGCCTTCGCCAGGGCGGCTCTCCAGCGCAATCCGGCCGCCGAGCAGGCGCGCGAGCTCGCGAGAGATGGAAAGGCCAAGGCCCGTCCCGCCGAATTTCCGGCTGATCGTCGCGTCGGCCTGGTGGAAGGCCTCGAAGATCGAGGCCTGCTGCTCCGCCGAAATGCCGATGCCCGTGTCGCTGACGGCGAAGCGGATGGACGCATCATCCACGCGCTCAATGGCGAGGCTCACCTGTCCGCGCTCGGTGAATTTGAAGGCGTTGGACAGGAGATTCTTGAGGATCTGCTCGAGCCGCATCCGGTCGCTCTCGATCGTGCGGGCACAGTCATCGGAAAGCCTGATGTCGAAACCAAGGCCCTTCTTCTCGGCAAGCGGGTCGAAGGTCCGCCGCAGGTCGCCCGTCAGCCGCTGCAGCGCGACGGTTTCGGGACGGATCTCGATGTGCCCTGCCTCGATCTTGGACAGATCAAGAATGTCGTTGATGAGGGTCAGCAGGTCATTGCCAGAAGACTCGATCGTATTGGCATATTTGATCTGCTCGTCCGAGAGGTTGCCCTGCGAATTGTCTCCCAGCAGCTTGGAGAGGATCAGCAGCGAATTGAGCGGCGTGCGCAATTCGTGGCTCATATTGGCCAGGAAATCCGACTTATACTGGCTGGCCTGCTCAAGTTCGTGCGCCTTGGCGCCCAGCGCCGCGCCGGCCCGCTCAAGTTCGTCCCGCTGGGTTTCCAGCGTCTGCGCCTGTTCCTCAAGCTGGCTGTTGGTCTGTTCGAGTTCGACCTGCTGCTGTTCCAGACGAACCTGGGATTCCCGTAGCGCCCGCCCCTGCTCTTCGAGTTCTTCGTTGGAGACGCGCAGTTCCTCGCTCTGGGCCTGAAGCTCGCCGGCCTGGCGCTGCGTTTCCTCGAGCGCGTCCTGGAGCCGGGCCCGGAAGCGCGCCGAGCGCAGGGCGATGCCGATCGCCGGCGAGACACGCTCCAGGAGATCGAGCACCAAGGGATCGACCGGCTTGAAGAAGCCGAGCTCCAGGACCGCATTGACCTGCGCGTCCGCCTTGGCCGGTACGATGACCAGATGGCGCGGCTTCTCGCGACCGAAAGCCGAGCCGATCGTCAGATAGCCCTCCGGCACGTCTTCCAGGACCAGCGCCTTGCCATCGACTGCGACCTTGCCCAGCAAACCCTCCTTGATGTTGAAGGAGGAGGGCATATTGGCGTCGGCCGGAACCCCGACCACGGCCGCCCGCCTAAAGTGGCCGCTCTCGCCCTTGAACAGGGCGCCGCCCGAGAGCCCTGTATGCTCGGCCAGGAACGCCAAGATGTCCTCGCCAAGCTGTTCGACGGACTTGTCCCCGCGCATCGCCTCGGAGAGGCCGACTTCGCCGGACTGCAGCCATTCCTGCCGCGCGCGCGCCCGTCCATTACGGAGCAGCAGCACGAAGATCGCGATGGTGAGTGCGGAGCCCAGCAGACCCGAAACAACGCCACTGGTGATCGCCGCGCGCGCCGCGTCCGTCATGTCGCCCATGCGCTCTTCCCGCAGGCGCACTTCCTCGCGAGCCATGCCGTCAAGCTGGGCGCGGATAGCGTCCATCTCGCCCTTGCCGCGGTCGCTTGTCACGATCCCCATGGCAGCGGTCAGGCCCTGCGTGCGCCGCAATTCGATCGTCTCGCGCAATTCAGCCAACTTGGCATCGATATGGCGGTTGAGCGGTCCCAGGCTCGCTTGCTGCACTGGATTGTCGGCGGTCAGCGCCTTCAGCGCCGCGAGCCGCGCGGGCAAGGCGGCGACTGCGGTCCGGTAGGGCTCGAGATAAGCGTTGGTCCCGGTCAGCAGATAGCCGCGCTGGCCCGTCTCTGCGTCTTTGGCGGTGGAAAGAACTTCGTCGAGTGCGATCAGCACTTCATGGGTATGGCGAATGGCCTTATCGGCCTCGCGCAGCGCCTGGATATTCGAAAAGGCAAGCCAGGTACTGATCAGGAAGAAAGCCAGCCCCAAGATCAGACCGGCAATGAGCCCGTTATTCTTCCGCCGCAGCGTGCCAACGGCCGTGCTCTTATTCCCCAACATTTCCGCCAACCCCGTATCCTGTCCCGACCGCGCCAAAGGTGGCTGTCATACCCTTTTTTCCAGCCTGTGAAAGGATTTGGCGATATACTCGCCGCGCCCTCCCTGCGGGCCCCGCGCGGAGCTAGATCACCCGGACGATCTTGTTTCGGCCCGTCGATCCGCGCAGCAGTTCCAGTGCAGAAACCGGTTGACCGAGCGCAGCTGCCAAAAGCCTGAGAACGGCCTCGTTGGCCTTGCCACCTTCAGGCGTCGCTGTCGTCCGGACCTGCAAGATACCGTCCGCAGTCGCCAGGATGATGGCATCGGCGGAGGCATTGGGCGCCACGCGAACGGGAAGCCGGCCCGCGCCATCGACGAGCGCCAGAATATCTGCCCGTGGCGGACAGGACACTTTAGGCCGCGCCATGGCCGCGCAAAGCCGTGTTGCGTTTGAAATTGGGCCCGAAGCCAGCCTTGACCTGGACATTGCGGGCTGCCCGCCCCCGCGTCACACCGGCCCGCTTACGCACAGCGGCGCTCGGCGCGAGACAGCCAGAGAGCGACACGTCACGACCGGCGGTCCTCGGCCGCACTGGGCTGCTGGTCAGCTCGACGCGCCGCTTCCCTGTTCTGCCGATCATGGGCGCGGCCTCCGGCCACGGTCACGGCGAAGAACAGCACCATCAGGATCAGGGAAATGATGACGATCGCTGCGATGATCATAATGCGTGCCGGCCCTTTTGGATTCCGTCGGGCCAGCTCCCTGCGAGATCAGCCTTGCGCCCACAGAGGCATCATGCCTCGCTCATACATGTACCATCTGTCGATAGAGGCTGTGAATATAGAGATTTGATGTTCTATACATCAGCAGGGGGCGGGAGCCGAAGAATGCGGTATGGCCCGGACCCACTGCGAAGCGGACCCGGGCAGTAAATCTTACCTTGGCATGAGCGGCCGGCTGAGACACGCCCCAACCGGGCCTTCAGATCGGGCCGCTGCCGCGGAGCAGGACCCGGCCAAGCCGTTCAGAAAAGGCGCGCGGATCGAGCGGCAGTTCCCCGTCGGCGATGCGGGCCTCGTCGAACAGCAGATGCGCTGCATCCTCGCGCAGATCCGCCTGCTCTGCGCCTACCGCGCTGAGCCGGGTAACGAGCGCGTGCCGGGGATTGATCTCGAGGACCGGCTTGCTCACCTGCGCAAGCTGCCCCGCGCCCGCCAGGAGCCGCTCCATCTGGCGGTCCATGCCGTGTTCGGGCGCGACCAGGCAGACCGGGCTGTCGGTCAGCCGTTCCGACGCGCGGACATCGGACACCACGTCGCCCAGCGTCGCCTTGACGAAGTCGATGAAGCCGGCGACCTCGTCCGACGTTTCCGCCGGCGGTTGCTCGCCATCGGCGAGGGGGATGAGACCCAGATCCGACATGCCCTGTGTCACCGACTTGAACGGCTTGCCTTCGAAATCCGGCGCTCCGGTCACCCAGAAACCGTCGATCTGGTCGGTCAGCAGGAGCACCTCGATGCCGCGCGCGCGGAAGCCTTCGAGCTGCGGCGAGGAGGCGAGCCGCTCGATGTCGGAACCCACCGCATAATAGATGGCGGTCTGGTTCTCTTTCAGATCGGCAGCATAGTCCTTGAGCGACCGCCATTCATTGTTCGACGTGCTGGTCTTGAAGCGGGCGAGCCCCAGCAGCGTCTCGCGCCGGGCATAGTCCTCGTAGAGACCCTCCTTCAGGACCGACCCAAAATTCTCCCAGATCTTGAGATACTTGTCACCATCGCTGTTCGCGAGCTTTTCCAGTTCGCTCAGCACGCGGTTGGACACACCCTTCTGGATGGCGGCCAGAACCGGGCTCTCCTGGATCATCTCGCGCGAGACGTTGAGCGGCAAGTCCTGCGAGTCGACCAGTCCGCGCACAAAGCGCAGGTAGCGGGGCAGGATCTGCGCCTCGCCCGTGATGAACACCCGGCGGACATAGAGCTTCATCCGCCCCGCCCGATCGGGGTCGAACAGGTCGAAGGGTCGCATCTCAGGCACAAAAGCGAGCACATTATATTCGTGCACGCCCTCGGCGCGGTAGTGCAGCGTCAGTGCCGGCGTGTCGAACTGTCCGGCGTTGGTCCTATAGAAGTCAGTATAGTCTTCCTCGCTGATTTCGGACTTGGACCGCGTCCACAGCGCCGCGCCATCGGCAATCTGCGCCGGCTCCGCATCGGGTTTGTCCTTGAGGACGATCGGCACTGGGACATGGCCCGACTGAGCCTTGATCTTGGGCTCCACGCTGAAGCGCCGGGTATAGTCCGCCGCGTCTTCCTTGAGATGAAGAATGACGCGCGTTCCGCGCGCCGGGGCCTCGGCCGGATCAGCATCCCCGATCGCGTAGGTTCCGAGCCCATCAGACGTCCACAGGCCAGCCCCCTCCTCGCCAGCGCGGCGCGACAACACGTCGACCTTGTCTGCGACTATGAAGGCGGAATAGAAGCCGACGCCAAACTGGCCGATGAGCTGGCCGCCCTCGCCATCCTTCTTGGCGGCGATCTGTTCCATGAAGGCTTTGGTGCCTGAGCGGGCGATCGTGCCGAGCGCCTCGGCCATTTCGGCCTGGGTCATGCCGATGCCATTATCCTCGATGGTCAACTGGCGCGCGTCGGGATCGAGCGTGATCGTGATCCGCGGCTGAGGGTCGTCACCCAGCAGTGCCGGCGCCGCTATCGCTTCGTAGCGCAGCTTTTCGCAGGCGTCGGCGGCATTGGACACCAGTTCGCGAAGGAAGACATCCTTGTCCGAATAAACGGAGTGCACCATGAGGTGCAGCAGCTTGGCGACATCGGCTTCAAAGGACCGCGTGTCGGGGGAAGCGTCGGTAATCGTGCTCATCGCTATATTTCGCTCTCCTTGGAATGGCGGGCGAAATCTGGTTGGCACCGCCCGGTTTTTCAACCCGGGGAACCGGCGTGATCGCGGGGCAGGACCCGAGTGACGCACCAGTTCGGCGGGATGATGAGCCTCAAATCCGTCGCGGGGGCCCGGCAGGCGGCGCGTTGCTTGTCCCTGCAATGGTTGGCCCTCGCGCTCGGCGTTGCCGATTCAGTAGGATGGGTACTGCTTGGCGCTGCCAAGGCGGACCTGCTGCTTGCGCAGTAATCCTGCCCGCAGCCCGCAGCTAATCGTCAGCTGCGACGCTGTCTTTCTCTTGGGGCCGGTCGTAAATGGGGGGCGGCACGCGCCAGGCGCCTTTGTGATCCATTTCGATCGGCAAATCGCATCGCTCGCAGAACGCTTTGTACTGGCCCTGCTTGTCGCGCGCTATGGAAGCGGAAGACGGCTTATGCCGACCCAGAAGACAACGCACATACATGGTCCACGTCTAACGCGATCGACGGGACATTTGTAGCACCCGCGAGTCAATTCCCACCGCACTAACCCAAGATACTTGTCATGGCCGCTTCAGCGGAAAGGCGGAACCGACGTTCTCGGCTCCGCCGTCCTGTCGTCAGGCCGCCGAGCTCTGGTCGCGACCGCGATCCATGGCCGTCAGTCGATCCTTAGCGGCGAGCTTGAGCTTCTTGAGGCGGGCGACCAGAAGCTGGTCGGGTACAGGCCGCCGCAGTTCCTGCTCGATCTCTGCCTCCAGACGGGCGTGCTCCTCGCGCAGATGGTTCAGATAATGGTCGGACATCGTCTTCTCCATGCCAGGTTGTGACTATGTGCGCGTGCTCGCGCACAGCCTGAAAATAGGTGCGCGCCCTTTCTTTTTCCAGTGATTCCCGAGGCCTGTGGTCGACATCAGGATGGTCTTGGTCTGGCGCCCCAGCAATCGTACAGCAACACACCGCCTGGTCGTCAAAGCACCGCTATCGTCTCAGCAAAGATTTGGAAAATCACCCATGGATCGTTTCTTCACCGCCATCGCCACACGTTCCGCCACGATCATGGGCCAGCCGCTGGCTTTCATTCTCTCGACCCTGTTCATCATCCTCTGGGCCGTCAGTGGACCATTCCTGAATTACTCCGACACCTGGCAGCTCATCGTGAACACCGCGACGACCGTCCTGACATTTCTCGCCGTTTTCCTCATCCAGAACAGCCAGAACCGCGATGGCGCCGCGATGCAGGCCAAGCTCGACGAAATCATCCGCGCGCTCGACAAGGCGCGCGTCGAGTTCGTGGGCATCGAGCATCTGACCGACGCCCAGATCGCAAAAATTCGGGAAGCCCTGGAAAACGATATCCGCAATGAAGCAGACGACGACAAGGATCGGACCGTCACCCGCACCGTGGAAACTCTGCTCAAACGCTACTGACGAGCGCACAGCGCCCGTTCGGAGCGCTGGCGCCTCATGATGCGCAGGTCAGGGCGTCCACCAGACACCCGGTTCGTGAAGCTGGCTGGCGTTAGAGGCCCTTGGCCATATTGAGGTGCGCAGTAACGATCGGCACGAGCTCGGATGCGAAAGCCTCGAGGGGCGCAACGTCGCCGCTTGCCGCATAGGCCTTGAGCGCATCCAATGTCTTCTGGTGGCCATCGGCCTGGAGGCGCGCATAGGCACGATCAAACTCGGCGCCCGACTTGGTTTGCAGATCGGCGAGCTCCTGCTGCTGGGCCGGGGTCAACGCCGCATCAGGCGCGATCGCCGGCGTCGCGGCCGCGGCCGCCGTTTTGAGCTTCGCGGTCGAGTCCGTGTGGGCCTTGATCATCTGCTCGGCGAAGGACTTGATCTTTGCGGACTGCGCCTTGCTCGCCGCGAGCTTCGACGTCTCGATCTCGAAAGCGTCGCTTGCTGCCGCCGTGTTTGCAAAGGCCTGTCCCGGGCTCAGGACCGCAGGTGCCGGCGCGGCAGGTTCGGCCGCGGAGGTCGCTGCCGTATTCTCGACAGGCTCGGCTTTCTTGCCGCAAGCGGAAACGCAGAGCGCGGCGGCCGAAAGAGATACCAAAAGAAGCGGTTTCATGAATAACTCCCCCATTCGAGCAGGACGCCTGCTCAACGCGGACCAGGCTTCATCGTTCCAGCATCGGACCTTTTCGAACGCGGGACGTTTCACCCCTGCCCGCCTGCCGCGCGGCATGAGACCCAAGGAGACGAGACGATGAGCATCTTCGGCAACATTCTGAGCAAGATCTTCCACCCGAACGCGGCCAAGGCCGCGCCCGCGAGTCCTGCGCCCTCCGCCGCGCCTGCCGCGCCAAGTCCCGCCCCAGCCCCCACGACCCCTGCTCCGGCCCCCGCCGCCGCTGCACCGGCGCAAACATCGGTCGACGTCGGGCCCGTCCTGGAGGCTATGGCCGCTATGAAGGACGATCATGGCGGCAACTACAAGACGTCGATCGTCGATCTCCTGAAGCTTCTCGATCTCGATTCCAGTCTCACCGCCCGAAAGGAGCTGGCCGAGGAACTCGGGGTGAATGCCGGCGAACCCGGTTCAGCCGAACAGAATATCGCGCTTCACCGCGCCGTCATGGACAAGCTTGCCGAAAATGGCGGCATTGTTCCCGACGACATGCGCAATTAGGCGGTTGCGCATCGCGGCTGTTCCAACGGAGCAGCCGCATTGCCGCAACGACGATCCAGCGAGTGACGACGGCTGCGGAGGCGTGCAGGCCGGGCAGGCCGGGCAGGCCGGATAAAGCTTGGCGCGCCTACAAGGGAGGCATATTGCCGACCCCATGACAAACACACGCAACATTCTTGTCGTTGAGGACGAACCGCTCATCGCCATGATGCTCGAGGATTTCATCGACATGATGGGTCATCGGATCGGCGCGGCCGTAGGAAGCGTCGCCGACGCGCTCGCCGAGATCGAAGCGCAGAGCTTTGACCTCGCCATCCTCGACCTCAACCTGGGCAAGGAAACCTCCTGGCCGGTCGCCGACGCGCTTCAGGATCGCGGCATCCCGTTCGTCCTTGCCACGGGTGGCAACCTCCAGGCGCCGTCCGAGCGCCATGCCGGCGCCCGGACCCTGACCAAGCCCTATACTTACGAGAACGTACAGGCTTCCATCGACGCGCTCGCGGGCGTGTGACAAGGCGAATGTGCAGCGTCAGGCAGCCGTTGCGCCCGCTGCCTGCCCTGGCTTCAAAACGATCTTCGTGTAGCTGTCCTGCTCGTCGTGGAATTTCTGATAGCCGAGTGGCCCATCCTCGAGCGCCATGCGGTGGCTGATAAGGAAGGTTGAATCGATCTTGTCCTCCGCGATCGCGGCATAGAGAGGCTGCAGATAGCGCTGCACATGCGTCTGGCCGGTCTTGAGGGTCAGGCCCTTCTCCATCAGCGCGCCCAAGGGGAACTTGTCGACGAAGCCGCCATAGACGGCGGGCATCGAGACACGCCCGCCCTTGCGGGTCGCCAGGATCACCTGCCGGATGGCGTGGATGCGATCGGTCCCCAGGAAGGTGGAAGCCTTGATCTGGTCAATGATATTGTCGGCAAAGGCGCCGTGCGCCTCAAGGCCCACGCAATCGATCGCCGCGTCGGGGCCGATCCCGCCCGTCATCTCCATCAGCGCCTCATAGACCTTGCTCTCCTCGAAATTGACAGTCTCGGCACCGAATTTGCGCGCAAGTTCGAGGCGGCGGGGGAAATGATCGATCGCGATAACCCGCTCGGCGCCCATCAGGAAAGCCGACTGCACCGCGAACAGGCCCACCGGACCGCAGCCCCAGACCGCCACTGTGTCGCCTGGCTCGATCTCGGCATTCTCCGCCGCCATCCAGCCCGTCGGAAGGATGTCCGAGAGGAACAGCACCTTGTCGTCCGGGATGCTTTCGTCGGGAATGACGAGCGGGCCGACATCAGAGAAGGGCACGCGGACATATTCGGCCTGCCCGCCGGCATAGCCTCCGGTCATGTGGCTGTAGCCGAACAGGCCGGGCATCGGATGGCCATAGCCCTCGCGCCCGATATCCTGGTTGTCGGCCGGGTTCGCATTCTCGCAGGCCGAATATTGCGTCTTCGAACAGTGGTAGCAGCTGCCGCACGAGATGGTGAACGGCACGACGACGCGCTGTCCGGTCTTGAGGCTGCTCTTGGGCCCGACCTCGACCACTTCGCCCATGAACTCGTGGCCGAGAATGTCGCCCTTCTGCATCGTCGGGATATAGCCGTCATAAAGATGCAGGTCCGACCCGCAGATCGCGGTGGAGGTCACGCGGATGATCGCATCGCGCGGATTGACGATCGCGGGATCGTCGACCGTGTCGCAGCGTACGTCGTGCTTGCCGTGCCAGGTGATCGCCTTCATCGCGCTTACTTTCCTTCTTCTGCGAGGATGCGCGGATTGCGCGCGTTCGTGGCGATTTCGCCGGTTTCCATAAGCTGCTTGAACCGGCGCAGGTCGCGCCGCGTCTGGATCCTCGGCTCGCGCTGGAAGAGCTTGGCGACCAGTTCGCCGATCACGCCGCCGGGCGGATCATAGGCGATCACGGCGCGCACGACGGTGCCGCGCCGCCCCGCATCGCGAAACTCGATCCGGCCGCTATTGGCGACGTCGGCGCCCTCGGCAGACTGCCAGGTTATCTCCTCGCCCGGCACATCCTTGGTGATGACCGACTCCCAGGACACTTCGCGGCCCGCCGGCGCCTTCACGGTCCAGCGCGACCGATCGCGGTCGATCGGCTCGATCGAGACGATATTGTCCATGAACGAAACCAGGTTCGTGGGATCGCGCCAGAAATCATAGAGCTCGCGCGCTGGTCGGTTGATGGTCACCGCCTCGGCCAGCAGCTTGCGATCGGGATCGGCGGTTTTCGACGCGGTGACGGGGGCGTCATCCTGTCCGGCGGTGCGACTGCGCATTTCAGAATCTGTCATGGCTGCGGATCTCCTTCGTTCGGGAACGTCACCGCGGAGCGGGGGTTCCGATCGATGCCAGGGTCACGGACCTCCCAACCGACCGATCGGACGTCTGGCCAAGCGATAGGAGAGCAAGCTGGAAGACGCCGCCGGATGGATCGCCCCGATCGCCACGATGATCGCCGCCATGATGACAGCCGCCAATCTCGGTGCTCGCGTCACGGGCTGGGGCTTCGTCGTCTTCACGCTAGGCTCGATCTGTTGGTCAGTGGTCGGGCTCTCGACCGGGCAGACAAATCTGCTGGCGACCAACGGCTTCCTGACGCTGGTCAACCTGATCGGCATCTGGCGCTGGCTCGGCCGGCAGCGCGCCTATGAAGATGGCGGCCAATCCGCCAGCGAAGCGAGCCGACGCTCGACGCTGCCCACGCTCTTTACGGCCACCGGCATCACCGGCCTCCCCGTCACGGCAGCGGACGGCGATGTGGTCGGCACCGTGGTCGAGGCCCTGGTGACCTGCGCGGACGGCACCGTGAGCTACGTGGTCATACGCTCGGGCGGCGTGGGCGGCATCGGCGAGACGCTGCGCGCAGTCGCACGCAGCGATCTCGACTTTGGCTGCGAGGGCTTCACCCTGCATCATGAGAAGACATGGTTCGAGGCGCTGCCTGGGCTCGCCGATGGCGACTGGCCCGCGGCGCCCGAGGCGACGGGCACGACGCCGGCACGCAGCTAGATGGCTGGGTAGTCACAGCATCGCGGTTCGACCCTCGGTGGTCGCCATGACTTGCTGAACCTGGAGAGAGACGGCAGACTTGCAGGAGGGGGCGACGATCATGCAGGACGTCTTTGCGCGGAACTCCGCGCCTGAATTTCTTTCCATATCCCTGGACAACGCGCTTCCGCCGCTGCCCGGCGAAAAGCCTGAGCGGATCGCTTCGGATCTTGGGCGCGGCCTGTGGTCGCTGATGGCGCGCGCCGGTCGCAATGTGTTGCCCGGCCCCGTTCATAGAAGCGAACTAGGCCTCACGGACGAGCTCGATGCGCTTGTGGAGGCTGCCGGCCAGGTGGTTCTCACCAGTGGCCACCGCCTGAGCGAACTCCTCTGGACCCGCAGCGGCCCCTACTGGAACGGCGCGCTAGCCCGCACGCTCATCCTGCAACAGGCGCGGCAAGGCTTTCTTCTGCTACTCGCCCAGGCGGTCACGCCGCGCGCCGTCCTTTTCGGCCATGCCTCGCCGCTGGTCGTCGAACTCGGCATCGAGGGTGATCTGGACCTCCCAGGTCCGCATCTCGTGCTGCTCGTCTGTACCGTCGATCCCACAGGCAAGGCGGTGGCGCGGCGCGGTTATGCGCAGGTCATCAAGAGCGCGCGCTGCTTTATGCCCGTGGGATCGGCCTTCGAGCGGGACGCGCTCGAAGCGCTCATCGCGCTCCGCGACAAGCTCGACTGTCACGGTGTGGATTGCACGATCATGCGGGACCTTGGCGAGGACGGCTTCGCTCGTGAATGGCAGGTCGGTCTGCGCCGCGAAGAGACGACAATCGGCCAGCTGCGGATCGTGCTTCCCGGCGACGCGGGGATCGCGGAGGATGGGGAGATGGGGGCTGCGATGGCCAAGGACGGGGCGTATGCCCTGACACCGGCGAATTTCGAGGATGGGCGCTTCGTCGCCTGGCTTGAGCGGGAAATCGTCGAAAATGGCGCGGCGAACGGCGGATGACGCGCAAGGGTCTTTCTGGATCACCACGAACAGAAGAGCCGGTGAGTGCGGCCCGCAGCGCTGGTCGGCGCCGCGAGCCGCTTGACCCCCCCGCTCTGTCTTCTCGATACATAGAGGACCGCCGTTACCAATGAGCTAAAGGCGGAGCATTCCTGGAGGCTCATTTTTCTGCCCAGACGCGTTTGTTCGCCAGACGCCCAAAGATGACATAGCGATATCGTCCATGAGGGCGCCGGCAGGCATCATGGCTTGGCCTTGTCGGCCAGCTTTGGTAGACCGCCAACGCGCTGCGAAAAGGGCGGCGCCGGGACTGCTAATCCCGCGAACGCGAGCAACTCGGAACCATCGGTTCCCGGGGTGCCGCTGCGCATGTCCAGACCTCAGGGTTAAAGGTGGCGGCGCATGTGTGTTCGCATGTTAGCAGCTCCGGCGGCTCCCGCGTCCAGTGCGCGGGAGTTCGGGAGATCGCTCCTTATGCTTCCGCATCGACGGTTCTGCCAGGAAGGTCAGCCGATGGATGGGAGTGACACGCGAAGCCGGACGGTAGCAGTTGGTCTGATGCGCATGGCGCTGACTTTCCTCGACGAGATCGACGACGATATGGTGATCGCGAGGCTTCAGCATGCCATCGACACCGCGCTCGCCAAAGGCGGGCTTGAGGACATCGATCCCAGAAGCGCGGCGCTTATCGCCGCCATGCCCCTCGACAGCTAAGTGCGCCGGGCTGCGCGCAGCGCATCGGCACTGCCGCCGGGACGAGAATCCGACGTGCCGAGGTCCGTTGCACGCTAAGGAAAAAGAGAGGGCGGATGCGCTTCCAAAACGGCGCGCACGGGTAGTCTGCCCGCTATTGCAGCACAGGGAGGCCGAATGCGACCAACCGGTCCGCCGCAGTGGAGGCCTCGCGCTCCGCTCGCCGTTTGGCGGTATGTTCGTGCTGAAGCGCCATGGTCTCGAAGGCCGCGACGGACCTCAGTGCGCGGTCGCGGGCATTGCTAAGGGTCGCCGCGTCAGCTTCCGCCTGGGCGCGGGCCGCCAGCCCGCGATAATGCTCGGCGTCATTCGCCATGTGACAATCCTTTCGAATACAAAACCAAAGGGCGGCATTTCATGCCGCCCTCCTTGTCGCTCAGTCCTGCGTTTGCAGGTTGACCGCGGTGGTCTTGCCGCGGCGGTCGGTTTCCAGTTCATAGCTGAGCCGCTGGTTCTGGTTGAGCGTGTTAAAGCCCGCGCGCTCGACAGCCGAGATGTGGACGAACGCATCCTGTCCGCCGGTTTCGGGGGCGATGAAGCCATAACCCTTGTCGGCGTTGAAGAATTTGACGGTGCCGGTGATGGTGCTCATGTAAAATATCCTTCTAGGATCGGGCTCCCGGAGATCGGGAACCCTCGTGCTGCGAGGGGCAGGGAAAGAAGGAAGAGCAGAGCCGCAAAGCACCGAAAGACCGTCTATTTGCGACTGTAGCAGGCAATATATGGGGCCTGATCACGCAAAAACAAGCCCGCCATGCCCGACGACGAACAGGCGGCGCAGATCCATAAGATGCGAAGGCCGGCCGCAAGGTCGCCCTCGCGGCCCGCAGATCGAGATTCGGAAGGGGGTCTGAAGAGGCTCGATCCCCGTCGATCCTACCCTATCTGTTCAGAACCCTTAACCCACTTGCCGTCCTAGCGTCGGCGGTCGAACGTATAGCGAATGCTATCGCCCGCGATGTTCACCACGCCGTCAGCCTCAGGGCCGAGCGGATTGGGGAGGATATCGATGGTCGTGGCGCCGGTTTGGCCCACATTGGCCACATAGGCGATCACATAGCGGTCAGCCGCTCGAGAGCGGGCAATGTCTCGCGCCCACCGTACCTCGGTCTCTCCCATCTCAAACTGGCAAGGATCTTCGGTGCTCGCCTTCACCTCGATATACCAGACTTGCTTGTTGAAGCTGATCCGGAAATCATAGCCAAGATTGTCCCGTCCTTCCTTGCCGACGAAAGGCCCGGAATTACCCGACACCCAGCATCGGTCGATATCCTGACCAGGTTGCCGAGCCTTCAGCCAGTGATAGACCGTAAGCTCGCCCAGCCGGCCAATCATATCCTTCTTCTCTTGCGGTATTCCGCTATAGGCGCCGCCACCGCCCCCGCCGCCGGATCCCGATCCCCGGCGCCAGCCGCGTCCGCCTCCCCCGGCGGCCAGCTGTGCAAAGCTGCCGATCGGCCGGTTCAGAAGCTTCTTTGACAGGCTGCCGGCCAGCTCGGCGGAAAGACTGAGCCAGTCCACCTCGAGCGGATCGCGCAGCGTCCCATTGAGCCGCACCGATCGCGCTTCGCGACTGCGTCTCTCCCGCTCCTCCCTCGCCTTTTGCGCCGCCGCTTCAATGTCGGTTTCAGGAACGCCGAGCACGGCCCGATCAAGGCTGTGCTTCATGCCGGAGGGCCAGGCGCCGAGCTTCTCCAGCCATATCAGGAGCTCGGCTTCATCCCACAGGCGGCAGTCGAACGCGCCTGCATCGTCGAGCCGGCGGCGAAGTTCCGTCTCCACTTGCCCGACGTCGCGCCACAGATCACCCACCGAAACTGAATGCTGCACGCCCCAGGCGCGCACGAGCGGCGGCGCTGTACGAGCGACCTGACGCAAGATAGTGGCGTTGCCGGTGCGAACGGCCGCGAGATCGCCTAGCCCTTCCGGATTCTCCCCGAGTGCCGGCGCGCCTGTCGCCGCCAACCATGCCGCCACATGACCGGCCAGGAGCGGCTCGGGTATCCGCTCATATCGCAGAAGCCAATCGGGATCGGGCTTGAGGGCGCCCAAGGCTTCGACGGCCGCCTTGTAGCGCGGATCGGGCGTGAACGCGAGCAGCGTCGGCGCTGTCAGATTGCGAAGCGCGTCGACGATCAGGATGCGATTGTCCGCGATATAGAAGTCGAGCTGCTGCTGCTGGCCCTCCGGGTCGACGTCCGGCGCGCTTCCCGTCGCAACCAGGCTGGCATTGAAGCTCTCGAACTCCAGGCCCAGCCGTTCGCGCAGCTCCCCTGCCGAAAGCGAAGCCCGGGCCGCCGCCACGATTTCGTCCACGCTGCTCACCGCAGGCAACAGGGATCGCAACTGCTCGGCCGCTGCGCCCGCATCCTCCAGCGCGGCGGCCTCGCCTTGCATCCAGGTCTCGAACGCGTTCTCCCCGCCATGGTGGAAGATCACTGCGCGAAGCCAGGGCGCCGACTGGTCCAGTCTTTCGCCAAGCGCGTCACGCGCGGCTTCGCCCGCCTGTTCGGTGAGTTCCAGCGCGCGGCACAGACGCAGCAGGTCCTCTTGACCTGAAGGCTGCTCATCGACCGCCACATCGTCGAGCAGCAGCTGGCGAGCCAGCAGCTTCATGTGCGGAACAACCGCCGAATGCCCGATAGCTTCACCGATCGCCGGCAACGCCGCTTCGATCTTGGCCCAGTCGAGCGGGCCGGTTCCCATGACCACAAGCAGTGGCTCGCCCTCGGCCCGCTCGAACTGGTAGGCTCCGCGCGCAGTGGGCGGTGTTACGTCCTGGCCGTTCAGCAGGAAGCGAAGCGCGGCGGTCTGATGAAGCTCGAGCCGATCGAGCATTTGCAGAATGGCGGCACGGTCCGCCGGCAAGCGATTGAGATCGACACTGTCGAGGGCCTCGAGCGCCACGGCGAGCATCAAGCGCAGCCAGGGACAGCAGCTTACCAACTTGGGGCCCAGGCCAAGCTCTTCGAGAGGCGATCCATCGACCTCGATCGCGTAAGCGAGCTGCGAGGTTCGCCGCACACCGTGGCCGTACAGCTTGTGAAGGAGCACGCCCAGGCGCTCCGGCTCGGCCCCGCGGACGTCGAGCAGCGGATCGCCAAGCACCTCGACAAGGCTCGTCGCGATCAGATCCGTGCTGTCCCGAACATAGATCGTTTCGGCGGCACCGGCCGCCACTGTGGCAAAGCCGAGCTGGCCTCGCCTGCGCACCAACAGCGTCGCGGGTGGCTTGCCCGGCGGCACGGTCGCATCTTCCGCCCCATATTTCTCGGCAAGCCGGGCCCAGCAGCGTGCATAGATGTTGACGAGCTCGCGCTCGTGAAACCGCCGGACGCAGCCTTGGGCAAATTGTTCGGCCAAAAAGCCTGCCTGTTCGAGCAACGTGTCGGGCGCATTGAAGGTCTTGAGCCCGGCATGCTTACGCAGGGTATCGGCGACCGCGTCGGGCGTTCGGTCCAGCGCCCGGGCGAGCTTATAAGACAAGCGGCGAAGGAACGGCGGGAAGCGATCACTTCCGCGCGGAAGCCAGACCTTGGCGCCTTCCTGCCGCGACCGCTTCAGCCCGTCGGCGCCCGGCTCTTCGCAGGGCAGCCATGCGGCGGATCGCAGAAAAGCCGCTAGCGGTGTGGGCCAATCGCGATTGTCCGAGCGATGATTGTATCGATGTTTGACCGGCATCCAGAGATGCCGGTGCGCAGCACGCCCGATCCAGGCAAGAACGAGCTTGGCATAGGCGTCGAGCGCCTCGTCGCTGAAGGCGTCGACATCTGCTTGCCCTGGCATCCACCACACCGCCCCGACATCATAATCGGTCGATGTAGGCAGCCCGAGCGAAACTCCCGGCCGGGTCGCGATGTCCTTTTTCAACAGTGATCCGAAACTGTCAGGGAACCCGAGGTCCTTGAGGAAATCGAAGCTCGTCACCCGTCCGGCGCTGACATAATGCTGAAGCTCCTTCGTCCGCGGCTCGAGGCCTCGCTGCACTCCAATCCCGATTAGAAAATCCGTCCAGTCGTCCACGAACCGCGTTCCAAACACGGCGGCGGACGGCGCGGCCAGCCGCCGGGCGCGCACCTCGGCTAGATCGGCGGAGCCGGCAGGCGCGAGCTCGAGAAATTGCTGCAGATCGTAGCCCAAGGTGCGGTCTGGCCAGGCCGAGGAGAAGACCGCCTCCGACGCGCGGATGAATTCGCCATCGATCGTCGGCACGAAGAGGCGATAAGCGGGAGACAGCGTAACGGCGCGCTTGATCGCTACCGAGCGGCGCCAGATGGCGAAGGCCCAGCGCAGTCCCGCTGCCCTGACCTTCTTCGTCTCGTCCCGCTCGAGAATCTGCGAAATGCGGGTGAGCAGCGCCTCGCTTTCGAATGCCGTCGCCAGATCCTTCTCTAGGAACTGACGAGCGGCGGCGAGCTCCCCATACCAGGGCAGTCTGTCGTGCAGGAAGGCGAAGAATTCGCGTAGCGGGGCCGGGGGATAGAAATCCTCGCCGATGCTGTCCTCGGCGTCGCCGCGCCGTGGCGGCACGAACACCGAAGCTTCGCGCGGCGCACGGCGCGTGCGGCGCTTGTGCGTCTCCCCCGACGACGGCTCGGGTCGCGCTTGCGACCGGGTCGCGCGCAGCGAGCCATCCTGGCAAATCAGAATCGTCTTGCCCGCCAGGGCCGAGGCATCGCTCCCCATGAAGTCGGACAGGTCGCGATAAAAGGCGGTCCAGCGCGCCCAATCGGGCCTGCGCGGCCTCGCGATCGCCTTGGCCAGCCCCTCGACGATGATGGCCCGCTCCGAGGCAGTCAGGCGATCCTTGAAATGGCCGCCGGCATGGCCGCGCAGAAACAGCGCCAACTTCTCGCTCCGCTGCTCGCCAAGTCCCGGCCAGAAGGGGGCGAGGCCCGCGGATTGCCCGTGCCGCGCGATCACGTCGAGCGAGAAGGACGTGTCGGCGGCCTGCACTCGGCGCGAACCTGCCGGACTGATGAAGGCAACCGGCCCGAAGGGAGGCCGGGCGAGCGCATCCCCGGCCCATTCGGCCAGGCATGGAACGAAGTCCGCCTCCGCCAGCGAGGATGCCCCCCACTGCCGAACAATCGCAGCGGTCATCGCGGTGCCGAGGTCAATCGCCTCCTCGCCCTCGCCATCACTCTCGCCCTGCAGCAGGCTCGTTGGCGTATTCCAGAGCAAGAGGTCGACAGCTGCCCGCACAGCGGTGAGAACCGGGACCTTCGCCTCCATTTGCGCGGAGCCACGTCGCTGCAGCCAGGCCGCCGTCGCAGACGCTAGCTTTACCGCATGATCGAGCACCAGGGCATTGACCCGCACGGCAGGGTCGAGGCTCGTCCGGTTCGAACTTGGAAAAAAGCTGCCGTGCAAATGGCCGCGGAAGGGAGACGTGGCGCCGCGACCCATCGGCAGGAAGGTGTAAAGACGAGGATGAAAGTCCGGCATCGTCTCGCCGATCGGGACGGCGACGGCCACTTCGCCGCTGCCTTTCCACCCGTTCCAGCTCTCTGGCAGTGCGCCACTTTCAAGGCCCTCTGCAACCGCGGCCTGCATGTCGCCCTCGGGGATTTCCGCGCGCGCGACCCAGAAGGAGCCATTTTCGCCCAAATCGACCAAAGCTGGACCTTGAGCGTCATCGAGCGGCGTCTCGCTCCGGGTGAGTTTCAGATCGAGCGCATCCTCCTTGATCCGGTCACCCTGGATTTCTGCGCGCAGCGTCGCAATTCGGCGCAGGAACAGCAGCATCGGCGCTTCGGCCTTGGCCAGGCTCAATATCTCGGCGCGAACCACATCGAGGGCAGCCTGGTTGCGCAGCGGCAATCGGATCACGCTCGAGAATCCCTTGCGCGCGAATTCCTTCACCGTATCCGGCGTCTGGTCCAGCCAGCGAGGGATGTAAAAGGCTGGAAGGTCGGTGCGCGCGAGTGCTCGCGTGGCCTCGTCGGGAAGCAGCGGATCAAGTTCGCTGCCGCGGGCGAAGGTGAAGCGATAGCCGTCGAAGAGATCGCCCGGACTGTCCTCAGCCAGGCGCGAATAGATTTGCGGAATATCGCTGACGTGCCGGACACTGCGAAAGCCGAGGCCCTTGTTGCCGACCGCCTCGCCCGGCGGCTTGCTCGACAAACCCATTTCGCAGAGCGCGTCGACATTCCTGGACGCAAAAGGTTGCCCCCGATTGGCGACATAGAGCGTGCCGCTGTCGCCTTCATCACCCGCGAGCAGGACAGCGATCTCTCCATCCCGTCGCGCCTTATCATGCGCGTCGTGCCCGTTCTGGATAAGTTCGATCAGGAAGCGGCCGTGATAGTCTGCGATGATGTGCTGGGACAGGCTCTGGTTCTGCTTGTGGACAGGATCGTAATAAACACCGTCCTCGTCGATTGTGCCGCAGAAGCCCTTGATCTTCCGACTTGCGATGCGCTCGATATGGGCGCGCGGGGGCAAGGCCGCCAATGGACTGGCGCGCTCGGACAAGGCAGCTGGGCTGCGGTCTGGGCTGACGGTTGCGATCGACTTTCCCCCTCCGCACACGTTGCCCATGCGCCGTGCTACGCGCAAGGCCGGCGAGCGACATCTCGGCGGAAGGCTGGCATGGGGTTTGACTTGGCCACGCAAGGGCGACATCATCGCCCGATGCAGATGCTGCGTCATCACTTCCGGTTCCGCCACCACGGGGGACAGCTTCTCGCGGGCATTTAGCCCCGGGTTCCGGCGCATCCTGCCCCGAGCCCGGGGCTCGATCATTGCAATGTGACGCACCGCCAGGATTGGTGCGCCTTGTCTCTATTCCGGAAAGCTATAGCCATGACCAAGACCAAAGCGGCCCGCCGGCCGCCCATCCATATGATCGACAGCGAAGCCGATATCCTGGCCGATCTCGCCACCAGCGCCGCCACCCGCCTGCCTCAGGTCAGCCAGTTGCTGCTGGAAGAACTGGGACGCGCCACCATCCACAAGGCTGATCGAATTCCCGCCGATATTGTCACGATGCACAGCGTCGTCCAGTTCACGGACGCAGCGAGTGGCAAGGAACATCGCTACCAGCTCGTCTATCCCAAGGACGCCGACATCGCCGAAGGACGTATATCCATCCTTACCCCGGTCGGTGCCGGGCTCATCGGCCTGCGTGCCGGACAGTCGATCCTCTGGCCCGACCGGGATGGTCATGAACGCCTGCTCACCATCGCGACGGTAAGCCGCGAGCCGCTGCCCGCCTGACACTGCAGCGTGCCGCGCCGCATTTTCTCGACTTGAGGGCCGCTAATCTTAGGAGCGCCCCCACTTTGTTGTTCACATGCGCCTTCATTGGGGCGGAAACTCAAACAATTGCCCAAATAACCGCATCATAAGGAGCATTTCTCTCGACAAGCCTAGGTGATTGCGATCAAACGAAGTGCGCAGATGGGGGATTGATGTCGGGTCTTGGAGAACGCTGGCTTCGGTTTTTGCGGCTCTATGGGCCCGCACCGAAGAATGAGAATATGTATGACGAACATATCCAGCGGTCGGCACGACGGTTGGGCGTGCGCCCGATCGCCTTCCCGCATCCCGTAGAGGCCAAATTACTACATCAGCTATCGTCGGAGACAGAAAGAGCCCGCTGCATCGTCCTCACCGGCACGGCGGGCGATGGCAAGAGCCGGCTCTGCGCCCACGCCTGGACTGCCATTGGCGGGGATGAGCAGGTCTGGGCAGCAGATCAAGTCTTCTATGAAAGTTCGGCCATTATCGCCGGTCGAGAGCGAACCGTCGGGGTGGTTCGGGACCTGACCAAGCTGCGCGGCGGCTCGTTCGGACCTTATGTTGACCGTGAAGCACTTCTTGTCGCGATCAGCCAATCGATTGTGGCCGCGGATCCTGACCATGTCTTTATCATTGCCGCCAACGACGGGCAACTGATGGAAACTTGGCGGCGGCTCGACCACCCCGATGTCCGGCGCGCCCATGCGCTCCTGGAAAATCTCCTTGTTGGGGAACGCGACCAGCTCTCCGACGGGGTCGCCTTCCACAATCTGAGCACGGTGCCGGGCGCGCAAATTCTTGACCTAGTCCTGGGGGCCGTTCTGGGCCACGAAGGGTGGAAGGCCAGCTACGACGAGGCGTCCGAAGCGGGCTTCTTTGGTCCTGATTGTCCTATCCGCCGAAATTACGAAACCCTCAGCCAACCGCTGTTCCAACGCCGGCTGCGCGAACTGTTCGAGCTGCTCGATCACAGCGGCCTCCATGTTCCCATCCGGCGCATGTTGCTGCTGGTCGCCAATATTCTGCTTGGTCATCCGGGCGTGAAGGACCGCCTCATGACGCCTGGCGACGTCGCACACCTGATCGCGACCGGAACGGCGCACCGCTCTGATATCTTCGACAACGTCTTCGGCGAAAATCTTACCCAGGCTCGCCGCGACGGCCTTGAGATCATGGAGTTCCTTTCCCGTTTCGGGATCGGCAACGAAACGACGAACCGGATCGACAATATCCTGCTCTTCGGTTCGGAAGACGAGGCGCTGCGCCGCTACTTTGACATTCTGGTCGAACAGGATGCTTCATCCCGCCGTCTGGCGGAGCTGCGAACCGCGCGCGCCGCCTATCTGGAAAGCCCCGACAGTGATGCCGACGGCCCGCATCCTTTTCTAGCGACCATGGCGGCGCAGCGGCGCGCCATGTTCTTTCGCATCCCCGAAGAGCTGATCGAAGACCTCAGCCCATGGGACCTAAGCGTTTTCTCGCGCGCGGGCGAATATCTCGAACACCTTGTGGCGCCGCTGCGGGCGAGCGGGCGCGTTCCCAGGCGGATCGTCGCGCGTCTGGTCAATGGGCTCAATCGCGTGTTCACCGGGATGCTGGTCACGACCGAACGGGAGCTGCTGCTGGCAACCAATCTCTCTTATTCCGGATCTGGCGTCAGCCAGTTGCTCGAGGAGCGGTTATCCGTCTCTCCCAAGCGTCACGAACGCATCGACGTCGCGCTCGAGAACGACCAGCCGGTGCTGGTGGTCCAGCTCGACCACGCCCTGCAGTGCAGCCTTTCGTTGGATTTGGTCCGCTATGAGTTCCTCATGCGTGTCGCTGCTGGCGCTCTTCCCGGAAGCTTCTCGCGGGAGTGCCATGAAGACATTCTTGCCTTCAAGAGCGCGATACTGGCGGCGCTCGAGCGAGTACGTCCGGCAGACGATCATGGAGACCTCGTGTTCAAGCTTCTGACCCTGAACGAGGCTGGCGAGCCAAAAGACGAAGTGATCGAGGTCATGGATGCTTGATATCCTGCCTTCCCCGCCGGTCCATGACCATCCGCGCAACGACATGTGGGTGGACGAACAGATCTGGGGCCACAGGCTCTGGGACTCGACGACCCCCTGGCTGATCTTTTTGGAGTTTCTGGGCGTCGCAGAAGCTTGCGAACGGGAGGGGCGGCTGCTCGACGACGGAGGACAGCCTTATCCGTTGCGGTTCAAACCCGCCCGCCGCCTCTACCTACGCAACATTCTCTACAACAGTGAGTCCCTGACTCGCCTCGCCGCACGCGGGGGCAACGATGCATCCGCTTGGGACGAGTGGATCGCCACGATGAACGAGCGCGCGCAGGGCGTTCCTGTCCGTGACTTTGGCTATCTTCGCCGCCGCTTCACCTCCTTCCGCGATTTTGCGAACCTGGTCGGCATGCTGCGCTCTTCGACGATCGAGAGCGGTAGCAACAAGCGCTGGAGTTCCCGTTTCGTCTTTCCCTTCGGTCGGCATGCCCTCTATGAGGACCTCAATCTTTCGACCGGCACCGCTTCGCGCGAATATATCAACTTCGGACTGCCCGGCGAACTCATCTACCAGATGCTCTGCCGCTCTTCGTCTGCCGCCGCCCTGCGCCCGCACTTGTCCAAGGCCTTTGGAGGGGACCCCTGCGATCGGCTGCTCGCGCTCGTGGAACCCGACTATGAGGAAGATCGACAAACCAGGGGCAACGCATTTCTGCCTTACCGGACCCACGACTGTTTCGATGAACTCGGGCGGGATTGGCTCGCTGTGCTCGAACTGGGACTGCCACGGTTCGACGCCTACCCTCATTTGGCCCTTTTGGGCGCGCTACACCTGTTGCGCTATCAGCTCGTTGTCAGCGCCCAAATCACCGAGCGCCCGGCGCCCAGCTTCATTTGCGAGATCGTCGCGCCGCGCAAGACACTGGTGCGCGAGCTTTCGGTGACAAGCTACCAGCGCAACAACGCCCTGCCCGAGCGCGCGGTCGAACGGTTCGTCGCCGCGATAGCAGAGGAGCCCGATTGGCAAGCCGCGCAGGCTGGCGAGGCGCCTTATACCGATTGCCGCCGCATCCTGGTCGATCGCGTCCGCTGGCCGAGCGCGCAGGATTATGAAGGTCCTCACGATCCTGAGCAGCTCCTTGGTGAATTTCGCCGGGCCGCCGTCGCCCGCCACCGCAATCATGTCGCCAATGTCCACCGTTCCTACGGCCTGGGCGCGGGTCTTGTGTCGCGGCGCGGCACGACGAGACTGCGCTATGCGCCCACTGACGCTCTCCTCAAGGCGCTTATTCTGGCCAATGTGGGTTCGCGGATGGATTATCGCGGGCTCCTGGCGCGGCTCTACGAGCGCTATGGCCTCGTGATCGGCGAACGAGAGGCACGAATTGCGCTCGATCCTGATGATTATGACGAAAAAGCTTTTGCCGCCAACTCTGCCCGGCTTGAACGACGACTGCGGACCCTGGGCATGCTGCGCCGCCTTTCGGATGCCTGCGCCTATGTCGAAAACCCCATGACTAGGAGCGCAAGGTGACGCCCCGCGAACTCATAGGTCGTGTCGCAGCGAGCTACCTTCGTCGCGAACTGGCCGGTAGCGAGGATGGCGGCACCGCTCGCTACGTCATCGATGGCCTGGGCCTGGAGCAGACGGCTGCGGTCGCCCGCGCTGTTCTGGCCGATACCTGGCTGGCGGAGCGCGTCGCTATCCGCTTGCCCCTCGACATCTTCGCGGCGGAGAACCTGCCAGACGACATTCTGACTGTGCATCCCGCGACGGTCTTCCGGGACGCCGAGTGCGACCGTCTGGCCTACCTTGTCACCAGCGTCGGCGAAGATGGCGAGGGGCAGTCGCTCCAGGATCTGAGCCGCCTTGGCGGTGCGGAATTGCTGGAGCGGTTGGCGGCCTGGGTCGAAGCGATCGACGAGGGGCTGGGGCTCGATGAAGAAGCCCGCATCATTTTCGAACGCGCGCTTAACGGCCTGGCGCAGTTGCGGGCCACCTCTCTCGATCGCTTCGCCGCCTACGCCCTGCGCGTTCGTCACGCCGTGGAAATCGAAGGCCATCCCTTGATCGATGCGCTTGGCGCAGCTTTGCCCGCCCTGCGGCTTCCAAACGATCCCAAGGCCTTCGCCGGTATCAAGGAACGCTCACGGCGCCACACTTCGGCGTGGCAGCGCGAATTCTCCAACCTTTTTCGGCGACGGCGCGGCTATCTGCTGAAGGAGACGCCCTCTCAGCTCCTTCTCAACGAAGATGAGCTTCGTGCCGCATTTGCAAAATCCCGCGATGTCATCCCGGAGGACCACCACGCTGCCGTCGAGAGATTCATTGGCGCGCACCCGGGATGGAACGAGGCGGCCGCGGCCTTGGCTGAATGTGATTGGGAGCAGATAAAACCCCTTTTCGAGGGGCTGGTCCGCGAGAAGTTCAACCTGGGCGCCGAAACGCTGCGATACTATGCAGAAGGCGAGCCGGGGCTGCTCTCGAGTGAAGACGAAGAATATCTGCGCCTCCTCGCTATCCGAAATCCTGGAGAACCCGACGAAGACGATATCGACTTCTACGAAGCGCATCGCGAGGAACTTGGCGGCGATCGCAAGCTCAGATCGGCTTGGGACAAGCTCATCTATGGCAAGGCGCGAGAGACACTCGATTTCCTGGCAGGCATTGCCGCTGCCATGGAAAGTTTCGCGTTGCAGCCTGGCGCGAACCGAAAACTCCGAATTCGCTGCGACAAGGCTACTAAGCGCGACCTGCGCGGACTGAACGTCGATGCGGGCGAGTATTTCGCGCTGCGCTACGCCGGCCTGCAGCGGCTGCTTGGACCCCAGGTTGAGCTGGAACTCGGGCATTTGCTCAGCTTTCCCGAACTCGTCGAAAGCTGGCGCCGTGACAAGGTCAAGGGCCTTCCCAACCGCTCGACGGCAAAAGCCGCCTATCAGCTTCGGTTCCATTTGGACTTCGAAACCGAAACTGCGACCGGTTCGGTCCAAACTACGTCGACCCAGCTTATCTGGCGTTACGATCCCAAAGCCATATCGTCTCAATTCGTCGATGACTGGTCCCGCCTGGAAGCACACCCCTTCACCGCTGGGCGAACCGCACGTGAACCAGCCATCGCAGGGCGACGCGCCGGCGCAATCGATCTGGCCGACGTGCGCACCCTGGTGCCTGCTTATGATAGAGATCGTGGCTCTCTGCTGCCCGCCTACCGGAAGGAACGCGACCTTGCCCGCTTCTGGCCCGAGCGGCTGGCCGAGCAAGCCCGAGCCGGTCTGGTGAGCGCTGCCCATATAGCGACGATCGAGGAACGTTTCCGGAGCTTCGAAGCCATTTACGCCGCAGCGATAGCACGGTTCCGCACGGATGGGCCGGGCGCCCCCGCCAATCGCGGGCAGGCGGCCGACTATGCCCAGCTGCTGGACGCTCTGATTCGTCTGGCGCCGGGCGACCGAAACCGCGAAGCCTTGCTTCGGCCGCTGATGGAACTCGGGACCGTGGCCGTCGATGACGGCGATCCCGCAGCCATCGTGGCGCCCTGGCACCCGCTGCGGCTGGCAGCCATGTGGCGCAAGGCACAACTCGTGGCATCCGTGGTAAGGATGGCGCTATCCGGCCGCGTCCAGGAAGGCGACACCAGACTCTATTTCCGCGATCTGGCCGCGGACCTGGCACACCCCCTCTACCCGGAAGTCGTCGTGTCCTGGACCGAGCGCAAGGCAGAGCTCCTGTCGCTCGTCGATGCCCGGGCGGATTACTCACTGCACGAGACACCCGTGTGGCGCGGTGACGCTTCGGCCGATGTCAATGACGATCCCGCTGAGGGCGCGCAGGCGGTTTTGGACCTGGTCCGGCGCTATCTCGCGCTGCACCCCCATGAACGGGCCAACATGTCGGTTGTCCTCTTCAACTGCGACTCTGCGCGCCTGCCCCAGCAGGTTGTCCAGGGCATGGGCGGCATCAACGATGACGCGGAAGATGTGCGGTGTCAGGTTCTGCTCCGCCACGTCGATCCGGCGCGGCTGCGCGAACTCTACCGCTCGATCCTCATGGATGACGAGGATGCCGATGCGTACTCGGCTTCGGAGGCCACGCAGGATTTCATGGCTCGACTGCGTATCAGCGTCATCGCCGACGAAGCACCGCCGCCCGATCCCCGGGATGGCCGCCCCTATGACATCGTTTTCAGTCAGGACGTGATATCCCGGCACGCGGCTCTCGAATGGCATGCGGAAAACGCGCGGCCGGCGGATTTGGAGACGCTGCTGCCCGCGCGCTGGTCGCGGCGGCGACCGGCCTCGGCAGATGACCTCAAATCCGCCGTCTATCTGTGCTGCCCGGTTCAAAGCCTCGAAGGCTGGTCCTTCCTCTCCGCTGCCACCACCTTCCTTAAGGGTGATTTTCTGGAAGATGGGGGCCGGCGACTTCTCCCTACGCGCCAACTCGATTTTCATGACCCGCAAACCGCCCGTATCTTCTCCGAGACCCACGACCTGGGCGCATGGGTAGTCAATTATGACGAACTCCTGGACAGGAGGCAGCTGCGCAACCAGAATGTCCGCGTCATTCGCTACAAGCAGTCTGCAACCCAGGGCCGCAACGTCGTCATCTCCTCCCAAGCGCCGCTGGGTTTGCTGCGAGCCATGGTCCGATCACGGCTTGCCGACCTCAATCTTGGCATCGGTGAAGACGCGCTACGCGCCCTGGCGGACAAGCTGATCGATGCCGCTAATGACGTCTCGGGCGATATCGTGTTGCGCGCAGCCAAGCGTGGAGAGGCCGCCAGCGAGCTCATCGGCGTCGTTCTAAGCCGGTACTTGGCGAACCGCGAACTGGGGACCCAGCGGCAAGTGGGCTGGTATTTCCTGGATGACTATGCGGCCTGGCTCGGCGCCCGCGAGGAAACGCAGGCTGATATCCTTGCTCTCGCGCCGCGCGAGAAGGCAGACGGCCGCCTCGAACTCACCATCCTCGTGACGGAAGCCAAATATGTCAGCGCGGGCATTCTGGGGACGAAGCGCAAGGAGTCGGCCCGACAGGTGCGAGACACCGTCAAGCGCATCCGCGAAGCATTACTGGGCGAGGGTGAACGGCTGGACCGTGAAGCCTGGCGCTCCCGTCTGGCTGATCTGGTGCTGGACGGTATCCAGATTCCGGCGGCCAGCCCGGTCGATCTCGGATCGTGGCGGCGCGCCATTCGCGAGGGTGCTTGTGACGTTCAGGTGCGCGGATACAGCCACGTATTCGTGCCGACAGCCGGTGACGGTGCCAGTCCCACCGATGTAGCGCCCATCACCGGGGTCGACGGTTGCGAGCAAGAAGTGTTTGGCCGTGCCGATCTCAAGCGGCTCCTCATGGCTTTCGCTGCGGACGAAGACCCCACTCCGATCCGCGTCGACGCCGGCTCGTCCGTCGGCATCGTCCCCGTCTTGGCCCCGATCGTGGTAGTCCCGCCAACGGTCGTCCCGGACGAGCCCGGCACGCCGGACCCGGAAGCCAACCCCGCTCCAACGCTCGTCCAGGCGGATCCTCCCGGCTCAGGTGCCGCCCAAGCGGAAGGCATCGAGCAGATCGTTCGTGCCACACTCAGGCTGGAGGAGGAGGACGATGCGTGGCTCGTCTCGGTTGCTGCAGCGACCCGCAGCGCGTTGCAGCAGCTTTCTCTCCAGGCAAAGTCTGTCGGCCAGACGCTTACGCCCAACTCGGCGATCCTGCGATTTGCCGGGAGCGCAAATCTTACCGTCGATCAGGTCAACAAGAAGCGGTCGGAGCTCCTGACTACCTTCGGTCTGAACGTCATTTCCGTTCGCCCAGAGCCTGGCGTTGTCGCGGTGGCCGTAGCCCGTCCTAAGCGGCGTCTGGTGACGATCGAACAGGTTTGGGATCGCTGGGCACCGCAAGTCCAGGAAGGAACGAACCAGGACATTGTCATCGGCATCAAGGAGGAGGACAACTCGCTCCTCACCTTCTCCCCCGGCAATCTCCACGCGCCCCATACGTTGATCGCCGGCAGCACCGGATCAGGCAAATCGGTTCTTATGCAGTCTATTCTGCTGGGTCTTGCCGCGACCAACACGCCCCAGCAGGCCCGTATCATCCTGATCGATCCCAAGCAGGGCGTCGACTATTTTGCCTTTGATGCCCTTCCTCACCTGGATGGCGGCGTCGTCGATACCCAGGAAGGGGCGATCGAGCGCCTTGAAGCTCTGGTCGCCGAAATGGAACGCCGCTATCGCTTGTTCCGGGAACAGCGGGCCAATGGTGTTGCGGCATATAACGCCAAGGTCAGTGACGATGAGCGGCTGCCGGTCTACTGGGTCATCCACGACGAGTTCGCGGACTGGATGCTCACTGATGAATATAAGGCTGCAGTGACCTCGACAGTCGGCCGCCTGGGCGTCAAAGCCCGCGCGGCAGGCATTCACCTCATCTTCGCGGCGCAAAGGCCCGAGGCGAATGTCATGCCGATGCAATTGCGCTCCCAGCTTGGCAACCGTCTTATCCTGCGCGTCGATTCCGAAGGCACCTCCGAAATCGCGCTGGGCGAGAAAGGGGCGGAACGGTTGCTGGGGCGCGGCCATCTCATCGCAAAACTCGAAGGAGAACAGGACCTCATCTACGCGCAGGTGCCGTTCTCCTCGCCCGAGTTCATCGAGGCAGTGGTTGAGCATCTGGCGACGCGGTGGGACAAACCGGCCATTGGCATGGCCGCTGACATCGCACACGACGACGTTCGATGACAGCCCTGGCTCTCCGCCAGCTCTCGCGCAGGCTTGGTTCTTCCGCGGCACCGAGATAGGGATTGGACGTTTCCGTTCCACGCGCTACATTGGAATCGGAGACACAACATGCGCCTGAACACTGCCAAGTCGATGAAGCTCGCGCGCCGCGTGAAGGGCCAGTTTGGCACCTGGCAGGCCGTGCGCAAGGCAGCGCGCGTCGAAAATGGCATCTACATCATCGAGCCTGGCGCTGCCGGCGATGAGAAAACGAGCCAGGAAAGCCTGCAGCCCGCCGGGGCCTGATCCTTGGCCTTCAGCTATACGCTCTTTCTCGTCCTACTGCTGATATTCCCGGGTCTATGTTTCTGGGCCGGCTGGCGCTTCGGGGAGCGAACCGACTTCCTCAGTCCCTCGCCTGACGTTCCAAACTCAACACTGACCCTGTTCATCGTCGTCATCGGCACGCTTCTGGGTCATCTTCTAGGCACCACTGCTTATACTTTGCAGAGCCTGTGGTGCCGAACCGGGCTGTGCCTCTCCATCTCCTTCGATCCCAACATCTATCGCGCTCTGGTGAAAGGCGTTGAAGGTGCAGGGACGGCGCCCGATGCCGCTTTCGAAATATGGCTTTTCTCGATGTTGATGGTCGGAATCGGCACGGGCTCACTGGCCTACTGGCTGTCGCGGCAAAAATGGGTGACCGATCGGCTCGATCCCGTCGCGTTTGGATGGCTGGCTCCGGCCGTCCAGGCAGTCAAACGAGGTGATTCCTTCGTCGTCGCCTATGTGTTGACCGGAACGAGCCACGAAGGCTCTTCCATTGCCTATGAGGGGACAGTTCAGCAACTCGCCCTTGATGGCGACCAATCGATAAAGCTGATCGTCCTCAACGATGTGGATAGATTCCTGGTCAAGATCACCGACAACGGACTCCAACGTCTAGAATCCGAAGCTACGCCGATCGTTCAGTTGCAGATCGCCGGCGACGAGATCGTCAATGTAGCGCTGGAGATCGTTCGTGCGCCCGAGCAGGACGTAGCTGCCGTCGAGGAAGCGCACGATCCCGCGCCGTCGCGGAATCCGGAACGGACACCGCGCTGAAGCCTTACGCAAGCGCCAAACATCCGGTCCTCAGAGGGAACAGATCAGGCAGCCATCCCGCAAACCTGGATCGTCCTCCGGCTCCAACCCGCCCAACGTCTCGACAAGCGCCACATTCTTGCGCTTGGCCTTCTTGCGCGCCTCGGAAATCTCCCAATTGCGCTTGATCTGCGCACGTCGCTCCGGCTTGGCGAGATCGGCCAGCGTCTCGTTCTGACACCAGTAGAACTGCTCACCATATTCCACGGCCTTTTCCTCGTAGCCCTGAGCCAGCGCATAGAGATCGGGATGCATCTCATAGAGGCGTACCCATTCGATTTTCTGCTGGTAGAAGCAGAAATAACAGCCAGAGCGCGAACGTCCCCATTCCATGTAGGGAGGCAGGCCAAGACCTGAATCCTCGAGGATCTGCATGATGTCCTTGCGCACGAGGCCGTCCTCGATGAACGGATAGACCGCCGTGATATTGGCCTTGGTGCTGATGTAACCGACCCGCTTCTCATCGGCCCGCAGACCGACATAATTTATGACCGGGCTGTCGCCGACATAGTTTTCGAACGGCTTGAGCTTCAGCATCTTCGTGCACCAGCGCCGATGATTGGACGGCAGCATCCCGCCGAACACGGCCAGCCAGTGGTCGAATGTGTCGACCGGCGAGGTTCGAATGATCGGTTTGCCCAGGATGGCTTCGAGCCTGCCCAGATAATCATATGTTTCCCGCAACTCCTTGTCGGAATCGTGGAAAATATACTCCATCTCCGGCACGCGATCGCGCAGGTAAATGGCGAGCGCCGCGCTGTCTTTGCCGCCAGAAAGACTCAGGATATGGCGGACGGGCTCGCCCCCCTCGTCGCCGCGCGCTGTCATGCGGCACCTCGCCGGGTCGCGCCTGTCGGTTTGCTGACCTTCGCTTCTCCGGCTTCAGCCTGCAATTCCCGCCACATGAGATCAGCCAGCAGGCGGCGGCGCAGCTGGGCATCCTTGGGGAGGCGACCGCTGAGCAGCTCTGCCTGCTGGCGAAGATCCTCATCTTCGCCCGGCTCGACGATGCACACCAGATCCTCACCGTCGCCCCGGGTCAGGTTCACGCGCACCGCATCGGCTTGTGGCGCCATGTCGGCGTGGGCGAACGCTGCCGCTTCGGTCTTGCGGAAATGCTCGGCAAGAGTCCCAGCCTCTTCAGCAAAACGCGCCTCGTCCGCCGCGAGCCACTTCGAAGGCGGCTTCGCCACGACATAGCTCGCAAGCGCCTCGGCCCAAGCGGTATCCGAAAGCCCCGGGTCTCGCAGGCGCAGGGCGAAAGTACGCAGGCGCGGCTCACGCGCCACCAGGGATACGCGGGAGGCTCGCGACGCCAGCGTCACACGATCAAAGCCCTCGGTCTGGTCGAGCGCCGCTGCAATCCGGTCCATGATCCGCTGCAACAACGCGTCATAGGTCTGGCGCAGCTCGTCGATCGCATCCTGAAGGCGCGACGCGAAGGCGCGCACGGTGTCGCCTCCCAACCCCTCCTCGAATGCGGCAAAACCACAGGCGACCGGCAAATCGCGGAAGAGAAGGGTGATCGGCTCCCGCGCGGTCAGGAGCGCGTCGCGAACACCCAGCGCTGCAGGACTGAGGCCAGTTGATTTCTGACTGTAAGGCGGCAACTGTGCGGCGAACTGGCAAAGCGGCCGCACGACGTCGAGCAGATCGACCGATTTGCCCTGCACATCCTTGGCGAAAGTCGAGACCAGCGCGTCGAACACCTCCAGGCGAACACCAGAGACACGGCAGTGCTGGATTTCGAAATAGTGCGGGCCTTTTATCAGCCGCTGGAAATCCGATGGGCCAAATCTGTGCAGGAACGTACCATGCTCGTAGACGGCGAGCTCATGCGCATTGGTCCGCAGCAAGATCGCCAGCAGGAGCGGTGCGACGCCATCGCGGACGCCGTAGGGCGGCCGACGCAGATGCTGGAAAAGGTCGACCACGCCAACACGGTCGCCCTGTCCAGCTTCGATACGCGTGCGCAGTTCTTCCAGGGCTGGCGCCAGCTGGAGCGGATCATCCGACGAAGGCAGCGTCACGCCAAACCCCTCGTCCGTCGCGACGTGAATGCCGCCCGCCTTGAGAACGGAGAGGTAGATCGACTTCTCCGGGGGCGCCTTGTCCGGGTCCATTCCCAGGTCGGGCGCCTCTGCCGACTGGTAGAGCCGCTCGATGAGCCGCATACGCGCCGCTGCGGCAGGTGTGCTGAGCGCATTACGATTGAGAAGCTCGTTGGTGATCCGGGGGGCCTTGCCGAACAGTTCGTCGCAGATAGCCGACAACGCCGACGACATGCCGCGACGACGACTGGCGCCAGGGACATCGGCACCCTTCCAGATGCACTGCGAACCCAGGCTCGCATGGCGCATCCCGATCAGCTGCTCGGCACGCGTCAGCAGAGCACGCCGCGCGGCGGCGACCTGGCGCGCCACTTCGGCGGCTGCAAACGTGTCCTCCGCAAGCTCGGGGGTATTTTGCGCCACCCAGGTCCAGAGCGACAGATCGCGCAACTCACCGGCCAATCCCGCGACCGGCGGCGGTATACAGAGGACGATATCGGACCGCTCGGCAGCCGCCTTCGAGTATGCGACGGTCGCAGCCTGATCGGCACCCGCCTGATCATCAGCCAGCGCAACGAACAGCAAGCCGTCGGCCTTATGTTCGCGGCACAGAGCTTCGCCAAGATCTTCCGCAGCGCAGAAGCCGATCTCGAAATAGCGCAAAGTGCCGGTCTCGAGATAGTGTCGGCGAGCCATGATCGGGTCAGTCGACAAATGCGGGATCAGGGCGCCAGCAACAGACCGGATCTCGCCGACGGAGCGCACTGCGGTTTCGAGCGCAACTTCCAGGTTGACGCTGGCATTCGGCCAGAGGCGATAACCGCCGGCGATACCTCGACGGAAGATGGCGCCCTGGGCCTGCAGCGATGACAGAGCCTTGCCCACCTCGGCCTCGCACGCAGGCGAAAAGGCAGCCGCAAGAGCCCTGTCCGTGGGCAGAAGATCCTCCGCATCGATCAGGTTGAGCAGAGCAATCGCCTTGAGAAGACGCAGTTCCAGTGCGGATGCATCGACCACTGAATCAATCGTCTCAACGATCCGGAGCCAGTGCGACCGGTAGCTCGCACCGGCAAGCCGATGGCCAAAGCACGCCCGCACGTAATCATAGAGGTCGTCGAGCCGATACCAGCAGTCGGCCGCCACAGACTGGGCGGAAAAGCTCTGCAGACCGAACGGCTCATTCGACAGGAGAAAGCCGAACAGCGACCGCTCGTGCTGACCGAAGCGGGCAAAAAACCGCACAAGCACCGGCAGGATCGTCGGATGCAACGGATAGAGACGGGTGATATCCAGGTCCGCGGCGCTCACCGTGCCCCCTGCCAGCCATCCCATGTCGGCAGTCGCCGAAGCGATGCCCGAGGCGGCCGAACGGAGCGGGGCCGGGAGCTTAGCGGTTTCGACGCGAAGCGCACCTGCCACCAGCGCCGCCATATGGGCGAGCGGCTGATCGAAAACGATTTCCTCGAACCGGCCCGCGACCTTCTCCCATTCATTGCGCGAGGCCATGGGCAGTTTTTCCGCATAGGCATGGAAACCCTGATGCAGCATGGTCACCAGCACAAAAGGCTGCTTGCCGCTGCGCGATGCTGCTTCAGCGAGCCGCTGGAGGATGAACACATCCTGGTTGCCGTCATTCTGTGCGACATGTTCGAGAAACTTGCCGAGCTCGTCGATAACAAGAAGGACACCCTCGCCCTGTTCAGCCGCCAGCGCTCGAAAACTCGCAACCAGGGCCTCGAGCGCGCCGGCGTCCCCGGACTGGGCTACCGCTGCCGCCTCCGTCATTATTGCACTGTGAGCGCGTGGCACTTTCCCGCGCGCGGGTCGGCGCGCCTCCACCGCATCGCTGATCGCACGCGCCAGGTTCGGCACGATGGGGCCGCGGCTACCGGTTAGAAGGATTGACCAAAAGCGGGGAACATTGTCGCCCGCCGCGTCCCATCCCAGGCCTCGGCCGATACGCGCGACATTCTCGTCGTTTCGGCGGGCAAGCATCTGGGCGACGACCAGTGCAAAGGACGATTTGCCCACGCCATAATCACCAGTGATGCGCCAGGCGCGGCGACCCGACGCCGGGCGCAGGCCCTCGGTGATGCGCGCGAACGCCTGTGCGATTGCCGGGGTCGCGATATAATCGTCAAGCGCCGCGGGATCCGCAAAATCGCGCTCGAGCTGGACCGAGCGCACGAAGCGCCCAGGGACATGAAACAGGCTGGAGATCGCGACGGGGGACTTAGGCATCGGCCAGCTCCTGGGCATAGACTTGTTCAAGTGAGACCGTCGCAGACGTGCGGAACAGGAGACCCTGAACTGCCGACGGCTGATAGGTATAGGGGGCCGGATAACCATGATCCCGGCTTTCCAGGCGTGCGCGCACGTCATCTTCGGGCAGCTTGAAGACCTGCCCAGGGGAGCCCGGTGCCATCGCGATATCGCGCAGTGTCAGGCTATTCTCACCCGGGTGGTTGCGCTGCCAGAAATCGATGACGCAATAGTCGAACAACGCGGCCGTGATTTCGCCCTTGGGCTCCCGCCGGAAGCTGTAGACCGGCTCGAAGCGGCCTCCCTCGCCCTTGCGCTCACCGACAAGTTGAAGAAGTTCAAGCTCGACCAGCGGGCCATCGAGCGAGTCTTCAAGAGCCGTCTTTCCGGACCGCGCGCCCAGATAGCTATGGAGAAAAACGTCCAGGTGCTGCCCCAAGGTGACCTGCGAATGGTCGTGGCCAAGCTTTTCGGATTCCCGCATGAAAGCGCCAAGCGCCTCCGTGCGCGTCAGCTCGGGATAGGGCCAACGACTGAATAGAAAGTCCCAGGCGAACAGCGCGCCCTCATCGCGCGAGCTCAGCTTCCAGTGGAGCAACCAGAGCGTACGGCGATCCTCCAGATAGCGATCGGCACCCTCTTCGCCAAGCAAGGCATCGCCAAACGCCGTTGTTCGGAGCCCGCGGCCGCGCTCGGCATCAGCTTCCGCCAAACCCGCGACTTCCACCCAGAAACGCAGCGAGCGCACCATGTTTTTGCCAAGCCCCAGCTCGACCATGGCGCGCGGTTCGTCACTGAAGATCAACGGATCGTTGCGCAGTGCGCGGTAGGCCTTGGGCAGCCACGCATAGCGACAGGCAAAGCTTTCATGCCCGGAAAAGCGATAATGGGGACGGGCAGAGGTCAGCATAGATGGTGCTCCTGGCGCGCACTGAGAATGGCGCGAGCCGCGCCGACAAGAATCTGGACGGCACGATCGACGTCCTGTTCGGTATTGAAGCGGCCCACCGAGAGCCGCAGGGCACTATCCGCCAACTCGTCGCCAAGCCCCATCGACCGCAGCACATGGGACGGCTCCTGGGCGCCCGAAGCGCACGCTGCGCCTGTCGACAAGGCCAACTGATGGCTCACCCGTGCGAGCATCGCGTCGTTGGTGACACCCGGGATCGACACGTGGAGGCTGTGCGGAAGGCGGCGCTGGAGATCGCCGTTTACCACGAGCTGGTCCAGCGAGGCCCGCAGACCCGCTTCCAGCCGGTCCCGAAGCTTTTGGGCATGCGCGCACTCCGCAACCCGCTCCTCGCCGGCAATGCGGCAGGCGACGCCAAGGCCTATGATCGCCGGAACATTAGGCGTGCCAGCCTGGGCAAAAACCTCGGCGACAGCGGCGCCTGAGCCAGGCGCGTTCAGGACGCCGATACCCTTGGGACCGTAGATCTTATGGCCGCTCAGGACCAGATAGTCCGCCAAGGGCGTGACAGGATGGAGATCGATGCGCCCAGCAGCTTGCGTCGCGTCGACCAGCGTAAGGACGCCGTTTTCCAGACAGGCATTCAGGACCTCCTCTACAGGATAGACCGTGCCCACCTCGTTGTTCGCAGCCATCATGCACACAAGGTCCAGACCCTCAGCCAGCGCTGCGTCCAGGCTCGCGCGACAAAGCTGCGCGCAAGCATCGACCTGCAACCAATGCACCGTGGCCAAGCCCTGCCGCTCCAACGCCCGCAGTGCGTGGATCATTGCGGGGTGTTCCACCGGCATGGCTGCAACCCGCAGTTCCCCCCGCTGGGCGATCGCCAGTTCCAGCGCCTTGCGGATTGCGTCGGACGCCGACGCGGTAAAATGGATATCCTGCGCCTCCCCGCCGACAAGCGAAGCGACCTCGATACGCGCGACGTCGATGGCCGCCGCGGCCTGCCGGCCCAGCGCGTGCTCGACGCTGTTGGGATTGGCAGGAAGCGTGCGCATCGCTTCGCACATCGCTTCGATCACCCGGGGATCGACGGGTGTGCTCGCATGGTGATCCAGATAGACCGGAGGGTGTAGAGGCGCCGCACGCTCAGCCATGAGCACGCCTCGCGCGTGGCGGCACGCCGGCTGGCGCGGCCACCTTTACCTTGACGTCGACCGTCCGGCCGAGCCGGCCCAACCAGCGGATCAACCGGTCCAAACTGACGCTCGTGCGCTGACCGGACAACAATCGGGACAAGGTCGGCTGGTCGGTCTCGAGCAGGCGCGCGGCGGCTACCTGGCTCAGGTCCAGTTCGGATAATGCCGATCGCAGCGCCTCTATCAGCGCCTCGCGCGCCTCTGCTTGCGCGCCTTTCAGCCGATGTTCCAATGCCCCCGCCTACGTTCGAGCACCCCAAATGGGGACTGACCGACCCTATGGTAAATTTGCCATAGGCGCAACACGAGCTGGAACAAAAAAGGACCTAGGGCGCAAAATGACTGAGGATAATCCTCACCTTCGCCGGGCGCTTGAAACCGTCACCTAACGGTCCGTCGACGATCAAAACGGCGCCCAGATCGCGCTTGCCTGCCTGAAGTTCGCAGCTGCGCATACGGCGCAGTTTCTTGATATCGTCGAACTCCGTGCGCAGCGCCTCGATGGCACCTTCCGCGAACTGGGCAGGATCAGCAGCCCGCAGCGCCGAGCGAACTCGCTCGAGAGCGGGATCGGTCACAACCATCCTTCTTGGATCCTCGCCAACGACGCACATTGGTTTGTCGGCCTTCGGGACAGGATCCATCAGGCGGATCAGCGTATTGTCACCGGGGCCTGCGACATGCACCTCCATACCACCATATCGATAGGCCGGGAGTGCATCGGGCATACCGACGCGGGTCAGGTTCGCCGCGAACTTCTGCTGCATGGCCAAGGCATGGACGGGGCGCAATCGTGCAACCCGATCAAAGCCTGCGGCACGCATATCCTTATGAAAGGTATCGACATTGAATGTGCGCAAGCGCTGGGCGTCCCACTCAATGATGAGATCCTCCTTCTCGCCCACGCCGTTTTCATACTGAAAGATATCGACGCGCAGCCGGCGGTGCGCTTCCTCGTTCGTGTCGCGCGTCGAAGCGGTGCGCAGTTGGACCGTTCCCTCGACCATGAGAACCGTACCGACTTTCCCGTGCTCCAGGTCGCACGCCTGGGAGATGACCATCATCGCCACCAGTTCACGCGCCTTTTTGCGGCCGCGCGCGGCTGGAATTGTCCTGTCGCGGATGAACAGTTCGCCAAGGTCGATTCCAAGCGGTGGACCGGTGTAGTTTTCCGGGAAGGGATCGATGTCGCGGAAGGCCGCGGCATGAGCGAGGCGCGCGACCGTGTCACTCGGCACGAGCGGTCCTGGCGGCATCGTCGAAAAGGAAAGTTTGTTCACCTTCTCCGTGGCCGTGAGCAGAGCGTCGGCGTCTTCTATCTGCTTGCGCAGGTAACCCTCGAACAGTGACGACAGGTGTTCGCCAAAACGGTTGTTCTTGCCCTCGCCCGCTTTCTCCCAGATGAAGTAGAAGTCCTGCAGATCAAGTGACTTGATCTCTTTTTCGAAGGCTCCAATCGCGCCCTCAAGCGCGTCGCGCCAAGACCTGACGAATTCGCTGAGCACGCGCGATTGGCCAATGAATTCCGCCCGATCCGCGAGGCTCGAGACGAATTCGAACGCGGCGCCTGTGAACTTGTCCTTGGTAACGAATTTGAACTGGCATCCCAAAAGGTTGGCTTTTTCACGGAACTGGTCGGCCAGATTTTCGTCACGAAGCTCGGACGACATGAGCACCACAATGGGCTTTTCGTCATCGGGGTAGCCCGTGAGCACGTCCTTGATTTTTTCGATCGAGCGATCGACCGAGGGAAGCCCGTCCTCGCCCAGATAATAGTCCAGGAAGATTAGCGGGAAGCGCTTCTTCCTGCCCTTCGGTTTGTCCGCGCTGCCGATTGCCGTCGGCTCGATGCCGACCTGCTTCAGAAGGGCGCACAGAGCCTGCAAGGGGGCGATCTTTGCCCGGTGGTTCTCGGCAGCCACGCCAAACAGAGCCTGCGCCAGACGGCCGAGCGGCGCATCCGCGGGTCCCGCCAGCGCCTGCTCGATCTGCTCACGCAAGGCGTCGTCCGTCGTCAGTGCCGTCGAAAAGCCGTTCTGATCGACAGGCCAGGCGCCGCCGATAGCCTGATAGGCTGTCTCGACTGCGTCATCCTCTTCAACGAGCTGGAATCCCGCCTGGAATGCATCTGGCTCGATGTCCGGCAAGGGATCGAACGCGTCGTCAATCAGCAAGGCGCTGCTGACCTTGGCGGTAGCGAACACGGGCTTGATACTTTGCAGGTCCATCCTTCAGCTTCCTGCCATGTCGAGAACGAAGGTGTGCAGCCGACCGGTCGTGTCCGCCCCCTCCTGAAGATAAAGATCGCTCGAATGCCGGCGCGCGATTTCACGCGAGATGAAAAGGCCAAGCCCCTTCCCCTCGCCCGGCGGCTTGAACGAGACGAACGGCTTGAAAATCTCCTCGCGCCGATCGACGGGAATACCCGGGCCATTATCGGTCACCCGGATCTCATCGTCGTCGACGTCGATTTCAATCTCGATCCGCGGCTCGAAGTCCGGATCGGCGCGTGATCGCTGGCGCAGCCAGAAGACGGCGTTGTCGATAAGGTTTTCCAAGACCTGTACGATCATGCCTCGCACGACGCGCTTGGTGAAAGACCGCGTGGAACGCGGATAGACCCGCAGCTCATGACCGATACCATAACGGCCGAACTGATCGACATGCGCGTCGAACACCTGCTCGACTAATTCTTTGAGATCCGTCTTGGCCTTGGCATTGCGGCTGCTCGGCCCCAGCGGATCAAGTACGTCCAGTCGCTTGCGAATGACGAGCATCTGGCTTTCGATCGAGCCGAACGTGCTCTGTGCCCGCGGCGGAAGGTCCACACCCTGTAGCGTCTTGATCAGGTCGAGTGTCCTGCGCGTGACCCGGCCGAGTTCATGCGCGACAATTTCCACCTGCAAACCCACGCCCGCCAAATCTACAAGATCCCGCTGATCTTTCTCGGCATTGGCGATCGATGCCTTCGCATCGGCCAGTCGCCCTTGCAGTTCGTCGAAAGTCTCTTCCAGGAACTCGACCTCCTCTTCGTTCTCCCGGGGCACCAGGCTGTGAAGCGTTTTGAGCGAGCGTGCGACGCGCTTGGAGATTTGGTCGAGATAGGCCGCTGTCTCGGTCGCATCGATGCGCGTGCTCTTGCGCAGCTCCTTTTCGACATCATTCAGGAAGGTCTTGAAATTCTCGGTAATCGCCTTGCGCAGCAGCAACACGAGCAGCGATTTTTCTTCATTGGCCCGGAGACCCTCGCGGTTGGTCTGGTCGATCAGCGCGGGGTTATCCTCGGCTGAGATATATACCGCGCCAATAATCTGCTTGCGATTGACCTTATAGCCGCCCGAGCCCAGCGCCTTGGCATCCAGGCCCAGCCAGTCGTCATCCGGATTTCCATAGGGGTTCACCCGGAAGCCATCGCGGTACATCAGGAGGCCGTTGGCCCAATTGTTGACCGTGTCCTTGACCTTTTCCCGGTCGCCATATCCCTCGATCGCCTTGAGACGCTGCCGATTGAACCAGTGGAAGTCAGCCCTGAACGGCCCCAGGCTCTCGAGCGCGGCGACGGAGACATCCTCGTGAGCGGTAATGCCCAGAATGTCGTCCCGGCTCCAGACTTCGACCTTTGGCCGGCCGCGGGTAATATAGTTGATGTCCAGCGTGAGCTGCGGCTCGGGCGAAACGATATAGCGGATCGAAACCGACGCCTGCGCTTCTTCAAGCACGTCCCGATCGAATGTCGGCACCGGCACCTTGGCGCCGTTCACCCGGATGACGAGAGGGTAGCGTGACCGTCCGGAGAACGGATCGAACAGCCGGTCGAAATAGCGGTCGGCGAGACGCTTCACGCGTTCGAAGTCCCAGTCTGCCTTCAGGGCCTGCACGCGGATCGTCGTGCCGTGCGCGTCCACCTGTTCCTTGGGCGGCCCCCGCCTGGGCGCAACATCGATCGTGTCGAGCGTATCGGCCGATTCATGGGTGAAATTCCGCCAGTCAATGGTCAGCAGATTCCAAACGCTATCGCTCTCACGCGCGGTCTCGACCCGCAGCCGGTCACCAAGGCGCATCGCCGACAGCCGGCCGATCCCTTTGCCGCCCACGAAGTGGCGGCCCCCGGTATCGTGGAGCCGCGAAGTGGTGCCGACCGTGAGAAAAATCTCCCTTAGGTCGCGCAGGCTCATGCCTTCGCCCGTATCGATGACATCGATGTAGTTAAGCGCTTCAAATTGCGTCTCGACCGCTTCCCCGAGCTCGTCCAGGTCATCAACCTCAGCAAGCGCGGCCTGGAAGGCGTCAAGCGCGGCTTGAGCAGCCGTGGGGTCCATGCGATCGACAAGCTGCGCGCGCAGCTTGTCGACCAGCTCATCCTCGTCCGCACCCTCGTCCTGGACAAGCCGCTGTGCGGCCGCCAGGCGCTGCCTGAAGTTGCGCAGCTCACTAAACTTGAGGACTGTGTGAATGTCCAGCGTCGCGCGTTTGGAGCCGGCATCATAGCTGTTCTTGATCAATTCATACAGGGCGATGGCGTCGGTGCTGATCAGCTCAGCCCCCAATTCCAAAATCGTCCTCGCCGCTACCTTGAAGCCCACACGTCCCCCCATCACAAGCCTGGAAGTATCCAGAACAGAGAGATAAACCAAGCAAAAACGCGGTATATCAACCGCTACGGATGCTTTGCTGCGAGAAGATCAGCACTCCCGGAACCAGTCCAGCCCTGGGCGCCCGCATCTTGCCCAAGCGCGTGATTTATCGCTCTTCTCAAGACGCAACACTCAGATATTCTTATCGGCAGGCGTGGACCCTGGGTTGGAGCATTTCGCATGTTCGACTGGCTGAAGCAGCAATTGCGCGGTGCCCCATCGGCGAAGGTGGTGAAACTGCCCGGGCAAACGGAGAAAGCAGCTCTGGTCATCTCCGATGACGAAATTCGAGCGGCTTTCCGCCAGGCAACCCTCAATCATCTGGCCGACGTCCACGGTCTGAAGCCGGTCTACTGCTCCGATCTGCAGTCTGAAAAGGCGTTCGAAGCGGCCCAGGTAGACATGCCTCTCATCGCCGTCTGGAACGAGCACCAAAGGCCGGACGGCCTAGCCTTCTCCCTCTCGGTCAATATGCTGCTCGTTAAAGCGGCGCTCCTGGAATATATGGAGGAACTAGATCCCTGGTTCGACGAGGAGTGCTCGCGCATAGCCGCCGATCTCAAGGACCTTACCTATAATACGATCGTCCAAACCGCGACCGAAACCGGATGGACCCCCAGCGCGATCTGCGCAGCACTCGCCGACAAGCCGAACGCCTGAGCCAAAGGCGATGGCGCTCAATGACCTGCTAGCAAACCGCATCTACGCGAATAGCGCGCCTGCCACCCCCACCGCTCTCACCGAAGACACCGCGATGGCCTTTCGTACAGCCTCGCATTAAGCGCTTGAGGGTGTTCGCCCTTGGGAGAAATCATGTCGAAGATCGATGAGAAGCTCGAGCCCGTGCTCGATCAGGTCCTGCGCCGGAATGCAGGAGAACTCGAATTCCACCAAGCCGTGACCGAGGTCCTCGAAAGCCTGGGCCGCGTCGTCGCGAAGTATCCGAGCTATCTCGAGAACGCCCTTATCGAGCGGATCTGCGAGCCTGAGCGCCAGATCATCTTCCGCGTCCCCTGGGTCGACGACCAGGGCCAGGTGCACATCAACCGCGGCTTTCGCGTACAGTTCAACTCGGCACTCGGGCCCTATAAGGGCGGCCTGCGCTTCCATCCGTCGGTGAACGTCGGCATCATCAAATTCCTCGGCTTCGAGCAGACGTTCAAGAACGCCCTCACCGGCCTTCCGATCGGTGGCGGCAAGGGCGGCTCCGACTTCGATCCGCGCGGCCGGTCGGATGGCGAGATCATGCGCTTCTGCCAGTCCTACATGACCGAGCTTCATCGTCACCTGGGCGAATATACCGACGTGCCCGCCGGCGACATCGGCGTGGGCGGACGAGAAATCGGCTATCTCTTCGGCCAGTACAAGCGCCTGACCAATCGCTACGAAGCCGGCGTCCTTACGGGCAAGGGCCTGGTCTACGGCGGCTCGCGCGCCCGGACCGAAGCAACCGGCTACGGCGCGGTCTACTTCGTCGAACGCATGCTCGCGACCAAGCAGCTCGCCTTCGATCAGCGCCGCGTGGTGGTGTCGGGCTCGGGTAATGTCGCCATCTACACCGCCGAAAAGATCACCGAATTCGGGGGCAAGGTCGTCGCCTGCTCGGACTCGAGCGGCTATGTCGTCGATGAGGGCGGCATCGATCTCGCACTCCTCAAGGAGGTCAAGGAAAGCCGCCGGGAACGCATTTCGGAATATGCCAGGCTCAAGGGCGACGGAGCGCGTTTCTCCGATACCGGTTCCATCTGGGACGTCCCCTGCGAAATCGCGATGCCATCCGCCACCCAGAACGAGCTCACTGGCCGCGACGCCAAAGCGCTCATCCAGAACGGCGTGATCGCGGTCGGCGAAGGCGCGAACATGCCATCGACGCCGGAAGCCGTACGCTTCTTCAGGGAGGCGGGCGTGCTCTTCGCGCCCGGCAAAGCCGCCAATGCAGGCGGCGTGGCGACCTCGGCCCTGGAGATGCAGCAGAACGCGTCGCGCGACAGCTGGACGTTCGAGCAGACCGAGCAACGCCTTGCCGATATCATGCGCCGCATCCATGACACCTGCGCAGCGACCGCCGACGAGTTCGGAACGCCTGGCGACTATGTCCTTGGCGCGAACATCGCCGGCTTCGTCCGCGTGGCCGAAGCGATGCGGGCGCTTGGCGTCATATAGGCCGCCCTGTGCCTACGACCCGCGGCCCAATGGTCTCTTCGTCGCCGCCCATCAATAGCACAATTCCGGTTCGTGCTCCGGGCGCGGGGACGTGGTCGTCAAGCCGATGATCCGGCCCCCCGCGCTGCTACAGGTTCTGGAGCGCCGTTTTCAGCCGGCCACGAGCTGCATAGGTTCGAACGACGCCAAGATGGAAGACAATGCGGCCAGGGACGGGTAGGACGATCCTATGACGTCCTTCCTGCCACAGCGGCGACCTGAGATCGCGATCGATTTCGGGACCGCGAACATCCGCGTCCTGCGCCGCGGCGATGGTCTCGTTTTCGACGAGCCGTCGCTATGCTGTATTGCAGGCAAGCATAACATGACCAGCCTGTTCGCCGCCGGCCGCGAAGCCTATGCGATGATCGACCGCACGCCAGCGGCCCTGCGTATCGCGCGACCGCTATGTCGCGGGGTGCTACAGGACATCGATGCGGCGAAACGGGTGCTCCGCTATGCCCTGTCGAAGTCCAGGGGCCGGAGCCGCTGGCGCACACCCGCCGCCATCATTGGCGTCCCCGCCGACGCGACCCAGGCTGAGCGCGGAGCGATGCTCACCGCCGCCGCCGACGCCGGGCTCGGACCGATCACGCTTTTGACCGAGCCCCTCGCCGCCGCCATCGGGGCTGGGCTTGCCGTCGATGAGGCCGCCGGATCGATGATCGTGGAATGCGGCGCGGGAACGACCGAGGTTGCAGTCTTCTCGCTCGGCGGGATTTGCGGCACCGGATCGGTACGGATCGGCGGCGACACGCTCAATCGCGCGCTCGCAGACCAGGTCCATCTCCAGCACAAATTCCTCATCGGCGATCGCTCGGCCGAACAGCTCAAGCTCGACTATGTCGCGCATAAGGGGGCACGCAGCGCGCAAGGCGATGCGATACCCGTCAGCGGACGCTGCCTACGCACCGGCTTGCCCAAGACGATCGCGATCGAGATGGCCGATCTCGACCGGGTCGTCGAAAAACATGTAGCCCAGATCGTTAAGGTCGTGCGCGACGTGCTCGGACAGACCGCGCCAGACCTCAGTCAGGACATCCACGACAAGGGCATCCTGCTGACCGGCGGCAGCGCGCTGGTGCCCTTGATGCGCACCATGATCGCGGACGCAACGGGTCTTGAGGTCTTGACGGCTGATGAGCCCGCGCAATGCGTCGCCAAGGGCCTCGAGCGACTGCTCGACGTGTGATAGGACGAAGCCTGTGGCCGATCTAGTCGGTCGAGCAGTGCACCCAGCCCATCATAGCGGCCCGCGAGATCCGTCGGTGCAAGTGGCTCGAATTTTTCATGCGGGAAGGCCTCACTGCGAACGCCGAAAGTATCGTCGGCCGGTAACCGATCGCGGCCCCCGGCACACGGTGTGGGCATCCTGCCTAGCCAAGATCTGCTGCGTGTCCCACACGGCTTGGAAAGGCAGCTGTGCCGGGCGGCCGCGCCGGGCGATCAGCCGGCGCCCATGGCCCCGACAGGGCGGCGGTGCACCGCGAGGCAGGATGTGACTCCCATGAACAGCAAGGTGAATGCCGCGATTTCCAACGGCGTTGGCAACCTCTGTTCCCAGAGCAGGCCATAGAGCATAGCAAACAATGTCTCGAACAGGATCATCTGCCCGGAGAGCGTGAGAGGAAGGAGCCGGCTCATCCGGTTCCACACGGCATTGCCCAGGATCGAGGCAAATAGCGCGATCGCCATCGAGATGCTCCCGAAAAGCAGCCAGGATGAGGAATCGTGGCGCAGCATCCCGAAAGCCATCGCCACGGGGACCAGCATAAGCGCCTGGGCACCGGTCATAAGACCGGTGAGCAGGCTCCAGTCATGGACCGACACGCGGTCGAGCCGCGCCAGGCAGCGATTGTTGCTCACGGCAAAGGCGGTCCAGGACAACAGCGCTCCGATGGCACAAAGGAGGCCCACCAGCGATGCACCGCCTGATCCGGTTATCGGCTTGGCAATGGCCTGCCAGCCGATGCAGACAGCGCCAGCAATGCACAAGGCCAGCGATGGCGCGAGCGTCCGCAGCGGCACCGCCTGCCGCTCGCGGCTGCCAATGATCGTGACTAGAACCGGGAGGAATCCGATGACGAGAGAGGTCATGGTCACCCCACCCAACTGCACAGCGCTCGAAAGCAAGACATAATAGAGAGTGTTGCCGGCAACCGCGAGCCAGACCAGCGAGAGCCAGTCGCTTGCCGACAGCATCAACGCGACGGCACGCCAGCGCGGTGCGATCAAGGCAGCCGACAGGAGCCCATAAGCAAGATAGCGGCCGATCGCGAGTTCGAGCGGCGTGAACGCGCGGGCCAGTTCAGGCGCAAGAAACACCAGCCCCCAGAGTGCTCCTGCTGCCATCCCGCAGGCCACGCCCTGCCACATTCTGTCGGTCCCCGCCGAACGGGGAATGGCGATGTCCATGACCTGCTCCTTGCTGAAACCGAGCGATTATCATCATGAAGACGGGTTTTGCGCTCTTGATCGAGGTGCGAAATGCAACAAAAAATCACCCATGCCTCGACCGTCCTCCAGCCCTCGCAAGCTTGATAGCTTCGACCGCGCCATCCTCCGTATCGTCCAGCGCGACGCCAAGACGCCGCAACGCACGATTGCCGAAGCGGTCAACCTGTCCGCTGCCGCAGTTCAACGGCGCATCGCGGCCATGGAAGCGGCCGGCGTCATTGAGCGCAATGTCGCGATCGTTGACACGAAGGCGCTGGGCATGACCATTACGTCGATCGTCGAGGTCACCCTGATCAATGAGCGGCCGCAGACCGTAGACGGTGCCAAAGCCCTTTTCCTGGCGGCGCCCGAAGTCCAGCAATGCTACTATGTGACGGGCGGGATCAGCTTCGTGCTGGTGATCGTGACAGACGATATGATCGAATATGAAGCCATCACCCGGCGTCTGTTCGCGGACAATGAGGCGGTGTCCAGCTTCCGCAGCCTGATCGCGCTCGACCGGGTCAAGGCTGGCGCAGAGATTGTCGTGCGCTGACGGGTTCGATCCGAACGTCTTCCTCGCGCAATGCCATACGGGCAGATCGCGCGCCGAATGATCCCTCGTCCTCGCGCGCCCGACCTTCGGGCGGCCTCCAGCCTGGGGTTGAAACGTTCTTGGCGTTTCCTATCTGACGGGCGCGAGGCCACGTCCTCCCTCGGCATGCCGAGGCTCATGTCCGGGACGGCCCGGCGACCCTTGCGAAAGGAGGTCGCCTTGGCGTAGTTCTATCTATCCGTCGCCGGTCTGCTTGAAGTTCTTTGGGCCTTCTCCATGAAGCAGTCGGAAGGCTTCTCGCGTCTCGTCCCTTCGCTCATCACCATCGCCGCGATGATCGCGAGCTTCGCGCTGCTATCGCTCTCGATGAAGATGCTGCCGCTCGGTACCGCCTATACCATCTGGACGGGAATTGGCGCGGTCGGCGCCTTCCTCGTGGGGGTCGTCATTCTCGGCGAACCGGTGAACATGCTGCGCTCTGGAAAGATACAAGGCGTGTGGAACGCCCAAAGCTTTAGGCCGCTTGCTCAAAGGCCTCCTCGCCTGGCGCCCGGAGCATGTAGCCGCGGCCCCATACCGTTTCGATATAGTTTTCGCCGCCGCATGCGAGGGTCAGTTTCTTTCGTAGCTTGCAGATGAAAACATCGATGATCTTGAGCTCCGGTTCGTCAACGCCGCCATAAAGATGGTTCAGGAACATTTCCTTGGTGAGCGTTGAACCCTGGCGCAGGGCCAGCAGCTCGAGCATCGCATATTCCTTGCCTGTCAGATGTATGCGGGCCCCGTCGACTTCGGCGACCTTCCCATCGAGGTTCACGGCAATCTTGCCGATACGTATAACGGACTCGGCATGACCCTTCGACCGGCGGATGACGGCGTTGATCCGTGCAACCAGCTCGACCTTGTGGAAGGGTTTGGTCAGATACTCGTCCGCGCCCATGGCGAAGGCACGGACCTTGGAATCCAGTTCCGATATCCCCGAGAGGATCAGCACCGGTGTCTCGACCCGGCCCATCCGCAGCTTCTTGAGGACGTCGAAACCGTGCATGTCCGGCAGGTTGAGGTCAAGACAGATGAGATCGTAATCATAGGATTTGCCGAGATCGAGGCCCTCCTCGCCCAAGTCGGTCGAATAGACATTGAACCCCTCGGCATTTAGCATCAGCTCGAGGGCACTCGCGACCGTATTGTCGTCTTCGATCAACAAAACCCGCATGCAATGTCCCTACGTTGATAGCCTGGTTGAAGCACTATGGCATGGCTTGGTTAACAAGCTGCGCTCCCGCCCGTCTTCTGCGGCGGGCATGCTGACGATCGACCCGGCTATCGAAGCGAGAAATGTGCCGCGCGACACAAAGCGCGGCACTTGCTTTTTGGACTCGACCCTCTCATTGATTATTTAGAATATCATGCTATATGGATATCCATCATATCCAAGGAGGCGATTATGGCCACCGCAACTGCATCGGATTTCTCGGATGTCCGCATCAAACCGCTTACCGGCTCTGCGCGCGATTTACGCGCGCGCCTAAAGGACGACGACGGCCCCATCATCGCCTTTCAGCTCGAACATGGCGGTGAAGCTGCAGCCTCTGCTTTTGCCGAAGCGGTGCGGCTGATCGCGCCGATGATCCTGCGCAATCTTGCCAATCGAGAGACGACGACCCTCGAAAAGTTGGTCGATGCGCTGGTACCGGCCGTTTCGCCTCCTGAGCGTCTGGTTACCCAAGCGCGGATGAATGCGGAAGCGCGCAAAGCTGTGTTGGAAGGCGCGGAATGGGTCACTGCGGCCAAATTGTCCGAAATCGCAGGGTTTACTGGGCAAAATTCGAGCGCTCAGCCGAATAAATGGAAGCGCGAAGGTAGGATCTTCGCGCTGCGCCACGATGGCAATGATCTCTACCCAGCTTATGCGCTCGACCCGGAGGCGCAGTATCGTCCCGTAAAGAGCCTCGCGCCTATCCTCGAGGTGTTCGGCGACGAACTCGACTCCTGGGATATCGCGATCTGGTTTGCGTCCGCCAATGGTTTCCTGGGCGGCGCGCTTCCCAAGGATCTCCTCGTGAGCGATCCCGGACGCGTCCTGGCAGCGGCACAAGACGAGATTGCCGGCGTGCAGCATGGCTAAAGGCGCCAAGTCCGGGCCGACAGGCTCTCGGCCCGCCAAGGCTCCGACGCGGAAGAGGACGCTTGCTGCCCTTCCCGCCTCCCCTGTAGCCCTCTCCGCTCCGGCGAGTGCCGCTCCTTCGCGCACTATTGCCACGCCGCCAGATAATCTTGATGCCCTCGTCAAGCGGACGAGCTGGCCTGCGGACGTGACCATCCATCGCATCCATCCCGATGAATATGCGCCGGATGCCTTCAACCCCGGTCCACACGGCAACGCGCGCTTCAGTCCGCTCTGCAATGCCGCCGGCAATGCGATCCCTACCCTCTATGGCGGCACGACGCTCGAATGCGCCGCCATGGAAACGGTCTTCCACGATGTGCCTCATGCGCCGGGACTGAAGACCGTCGCGAAACGCAAGCTCAGGAAGCATCATTATTCCAGATTGCAACCCGCCGCGGACCTCAGGCTCGCCGATCTCGGCAGCACCGCGCTGCGCAAGCTTGGCATTCCGCGGGTCGATCTCATCGAGAGCGACAAGGATATCTATCCGCAGACCCGCGCCTGGGCGGAGGCCATCCATGCCCAATGTCCGGACGTGCAGGGCCTGGGCTGGGTATCGCGTCAGGATGACAGCGCGCGGGCCCTCATTCTGTTCGAAGACCGGCTGCCACCCGATCCATTCAGCAGCGTCGAAGCGCCGGTCGACATCGTCGCCGATGCCGACACCTTCACTGCACTCATCGAGCTCGCCGACATCATCGGGGTGAAGATCACCGGCAAATAGCCCCGCGAAGCCCGCTTCGGCGATCTAGCTCCGACTTGCTCCGCCAGGCGGCCTCCCTCCCCTTCCTAAAACCCTGGCGACCGCGCGGCTTGTACGGGCGGCGCCAAAGCATAGAGAAAGCCTATGTTCGAACCGAAATCCAGAATGACCCCGCAGGCCGAAGCGGACTTCCTGCTCCAGGAAATCCGCGACACGCGCACCGCCTACGACAACGCGACCGTCGACAAGTGGCGCGCCCAGCATCTTGGCATGATCGGTCTGCGCATGAGCGCGCTGGTTCGCGCCGCCCGCAAGGTGCTCGCCGCCGCCCCGACAACCCAGAGCGACACCGACGCGGACCAGTGCACCATGCTGGAAGCGCGTACCAGCACCTATCTCAATTCTGCCAGCCGGCTTGCCGCGACGATGGAGCATGAGTGGCCGCGCGACATCCAGCAGGAGATCGATGCGCAGGCCGATGACCTTATCCGCGATGCAGACGCGATTTCGGCAGAGCTCGCCGCAATCGTCGCCCGATATCCCGCTCCCTGACATTCATGCGACCCGCCACCCCGCGCGATCACCGCAGGGTGGCCGGGGGCGCCCATGCGGGAAGCGCGGCTTCAGTCCACGAGCAGCTTGTCGATGGTGACCGGCAGGCTGCGTACCCGCACCCCGGTCGCGTGATAAATGGCATTTGCGACTGCGGCCGCAGTGCCGACTATACCGATCTCGCCCAGGCCCTTCACGCCGAGCGGGGTGACTTCGGGGTCGGGTTCGTGGACGAAGATCACCTCGATATCGTGGATGTCGGCATGGGCAGGCACATGATATTCCGCGTAGTTGTGGTTCATGAACCGGCCGAGCCGGTGATCGAGGAAGCTTTCCTCGTGCAGCGCCGCGCCGATCCCCATCACGACCCCGCCGAGTATCTGGCTGCGCGCGGTCTTGGGGTTGATGATCCTGCCGGCCGCGATCGCGCTCACCACTCGCGTCACACGGACGACGCCCAGCTCCTCGTCCACCCGCACCTCGCAGAACACCGCGCTATGGGTGTTGCGCGACTTGCGCATCAGGCTGACCATGTCGAGGGGGCCAGGCTGCGCTGTCTTCTCGACCTCGATCCTGTCCAGCGCCGCGGCCTCCATCGCCGCCGTGAAGGGGACCGCTTCACCTTTGCCGTCGCGGCGGCGCATGGTCCCATTCTCGAAGAGCAGGTCATCCAGCTTCGCGCCCTCGAGCGGATCGCCGTCCATCTTCGCAGCAGCCTTGGCGAGCCGGGCGGCCACGCCATGACAGGCAAGCTGCACCGCTGCGCCCACTGACGCCGCACCCCAGGAGCCGCCCTCTACCGGCGATAGCGGAAGGGTGGAATCGCCGAGCTTTGCCGTGATAGCCGAGGCCGGTAGTCCGAGCGTATCCGCCGCGACTTGGGTCATCACCGTATAGGTGCCCGTGCCGATGTCCGACATCGCGCTTGCGACTTCGAGCGTGCCGTCGGTCTTGAGCGTCGCACGGGCCGCGCATTTGGAGAACATCGCGTCCCACATTCCGGTCGCCATGCCCCAGCCGATCAGTTCCTTGCCTTCGCGCATCGAACGCGGCTGCGGGCTGCGCCTGTCCCATCCAAAAGCCTGGGCGCCCTGCGCATAGGCTTCGCGCAGAGCCTTGCTGGTGAACTCGGTCCCGTTCATCGCGTCGATGTTGGAGTAATTCTTTACCCGCAAGTCGAGAGGATCGATGCCGACCGCGTAGGACAGCTCGTCCATCGCCATCTCGAATTGCGTCATGCCGGTCGCCGCGCCGGGCGCGCGCATGTCGCCGGGCGTATAGGTGTCGACCGGCGCGATATAGGAGGCGCCTTCCGCGTTCTCGCACGCATAGTTCATCATGCCCCAGTTGACGACGGTCTCCATGTAATTCTCGAACCTGGACGTCAGGGTCGTGGCGTCGGTCAGGATCGCTGTCAGAGCCCCGTCGCGCTCGGCACCAAGCGAGATCGAGTTGAGGCATTCGGGGCGGTGCGTATGGGTAAACATCTGCTGGCGAGTGAGCACGACGCGTACCGAGCGTTTCAGCTTCAAGGCGGCCATGGCTGCCAAATACACATTATATTGTGGTCGCAGCCCGGAACCAAACGCGCCGCCGACAAAGGGATTGAGCACGCGGACATCGTCGGCCTTCAGGTCGAACGCGCCGGCCAGATAGGCCTGCACATTCTGAGGACCCTGTGTCTTGTCATGAACCGTGAGCCTGCCGTCTCCTTCGAAGAAGACGGTCGAGGCATGCATCTCCATGGGATTATGGTGCTCGGCGCCCTTGTGATAATCGCCGGCGATCGTGACCGGTGCGGTCTCGAAGGCCGAGCGCGCGTCGCCACGGTTCTTGGGCGGATAATATCCTGACCGCTTCTTCCTGGGCACGAACTTTTCCGCAAGCGCGACTTCGAACCGGGTATTGTGCGCATCCTGCTCGTAGCCGAGCTCGACGAGACTTGCCGCATAGCGCGCCGCCTCGAATGTCTCGGCGACGACGAGGGCGACCGGCTGGCCATTATAGTGGATCTGCGCGTCGCACAGGGGGCGCAAGGGCGAGCCGGGCGGGGCGACGTCATCCTGAAATTTCTTGTCCGCGGATGCGATCTCCAGCCGATTTTCATGGGTGAGCACATCGACGACGCCTGCGACCGCGCGTGCGGCACTGTCGTCGATCCGGGTGATCCGCCCGCGCGCGATCGCGGCATTGACGACGACCCCATGGAGCAGGCCAGTGGCGGGATATTCGGCGGCATAGCGCGCCTTGCCGGTCACCTTCAGAAGTCCCTCGACCCGGCTGAGCGGAGCGCCGATGCCGTCGTGAGCGATGATGGCTGCCATGGTCCTGTCCTCAGGCGACGCGTTTGTCGGTTTGCGATTGCGGCGTGCCGGCCGCGGCCTGCGACAGCGCCCGCACGATCGCGCGCCGCGCAAGCGGGATCTTGAAGTCGTTCTCGCCCTGGCCGGCCGCACCGTCGAGCAGCGCGTCAGCGACCTGCCGGAAGACCGCCTCGCCCGCCTCGCGGCCGACCAGCAACTGTTCGACGTGGGGAAGGCGCCAGGGCTTGTGCGCCACGCCGCCAAGCGCGAGGCGCGCCTCGGCGATCCTGGCGCCCTCGATACGCAGAGCCGCCGCCACCGACACGAGCGCGAAGGCGTAGGACAAGCGGTCGCGCAACTTCAGATAGGTGTAGTTCTGCGTGAAATCCTCATGCGGAAGGATGATGGCCGTGACGAGCTCGCCGCGCTCGAGGCTGTTGTCGCGCGCGGGATCCTCGCCGGGCAGGCGATGATAGTCCGCGAACGCGATCGTGCGGACGCCATTCGGGCCGGCCACTTCCACTTGGGCCGAGAGCGCGGCCAGGGCGACGCACATGTCCGACGGGTGGGTTGCGATGCACTGATCGCTAGCCCCCAGAATGGCATGGATGCGGTTGACCCCACCGATCGCGCCGCAGCCAGAGCCCGGAACCCGCTTGTTGCAGGCGGTCGCCGTGTCATAAAAATAGTAGCAACGCGTGCGCTGGTTGAGATTCCCGCCATTGGTCGCGGCATTGCGCAGCTGGGGGCTGGCGCCCGCCAGGATCGCCGACGACAGGAGCGGGTAACGATCCTGGACGCGCCGGTCATAGGCGGTGTCGGCATTGGGCACGAGCGCACCGAGCCTCAATCCCCCATCCTCAGCCTCCTCGATCCTACCCAGAGGCAGCCGGGTAATGTCGATCACGCTCGTCGGCCGTTCGACATGTTCCTTCATCAGATCGACCAGGTTCGTGCCACCCGCGATGTAGCGCGCACCGTCCTTTGCGGCCAAGCTGACGGCGTCCGCGATCGACGTTGGCCGCGCATAGCCAAAGCGGTTCATGCTCGCTCTCCCAAGACCTGCTCGATAGCGTCGGCGATGTTCGTATACGCGCCGCAGCGACAAAGATTGCCGCTCATGAGCTCGCGTATCTCCTCCCGGCTTCGGGCACGGCCTTCGTTGATCAGCCCCTGGGCCGAGCAGATCTGGCCCGGCGTGCAATAGCCGCACTGGAAGGCGTCGTGGTCCAAAAACGCCTGTTGCAGCGGATGCAGCGCGTCCCCATCGCCCATCCCCTCGATCGTTGTGATGTTATCGCCATCATGCATCACCGCAAGACGCAGGCAGCTGTTGATCCGGCGGTCGCCGACCAGCACCGTGCAGGCGCCGCACTGGCCATGATCGCAGCCCTTCTTCGTGCCAGTGAAATCGGCATGATCGCGCAGCAGATCGAGCAGCGTTACCCAAGGCAGGACCGTGAACGCCTGCCGCTCGCCGTTGATGGTGAGGCTGATATCGAGAGGTTCGACGTCGCCAGGGGCCGCGGGTTTGGAAATGGTGGCCATGGCAGCTCCCTGTCCCGCGCGGGAGCGCGGCTCTGTTCGATAATCCCCCCGGTCGCCCCCTGGTTCCCCTAGGATCGCCGATTCCGCAGGAACAGGCCGCCCAGGATCACAGCAGCCCCGCCGACGAGCGCCGCGGCCGCGTGTGGCCGTGTCCGTGCCGCCAGGGTTAGGCTCGATCGGCGCCCTTCCTCGTTGCGCGAGCGTGCCTCGCCATCGGCGCCCGGCCCGAAAAGATTGTCACCTTGCGTCGCGGGCTTCGAGCGATCGACGAGAAAAGGCCCGACGAGCGGCGCGAGACGCTCAAACAGCGCCGGAAAATGGCTGGCGAACAACACCTCCAGCCGTCCGATGCCGCCGACCGTGAGGGCACGAACATTGTGGGTCGCGGTATAGAGTATGGCATTGGCCACGAGCGCCGGATCATAAGGCGGCGGCGGGATCCGCGCTTGGCCGTCCTGGTGATTGGCGGCATGCATCGCGATCGGCGTGGTCATGCCCGACGGCTTGATCAGCGTCACCCGCACCGGCGATCGCGCGGCCTTGAGTTCGATCCGCAGCGAGGCGACGAAGGCGTGGATCGCATGCTTGGAGGCAGTATAAGCGCCCATGACAGGCGAAGGCATGTCGCCGGCAATCGAGCCGATCGTAACGAGCGCGCCGCCACTTGCCGTGAGATAGGGCATGGCGACCTGCGCGCTGTTGACCGCCCCGAAATAGTTGGTGCGGAACAATCGCTCATGTTCCTCCAATGGCGTGGCGAGCAGCGGCGCATAGATGGCGACCCCCGCGTTGCTGACCCATGTGTCGACGCGGCCGAAGGCCGCTATGGCGCAGGAAGCGGCGCGCTGCAGCGCCTCGCGATCCCCGACATCGGCGACAGCGTAAGCCGCCCGGCCACCGTCCGCCTCGATCTCCTGCACGATCGCGCGCAGGGCCGCGTCATTCCGGCTGATGAGGAACACGCGCGCGCCGGCCTCTGCCGCCTTACGCGCGGTAAGCAGGCCGATACCGGAGCTCGCGCCAGTGATGACGAAGACCTGATCGGAAAGCGGTCGGTGCGGCATGGGGCGGTCCGGTCGGTTTGCGGCGGTTGCCGTGCGACCGGCATAATGGATGCGCTACGGGAACTCGCCTGCCCGGCGACGGGTTCCGGCACAGACGCTAGATCCAAGGAACACCTCATGCCGCAGCCGGTTCTGTTCTCCCCCGATGTCGAGACGCCTGAGCCGGAGGAAGCGGAGACCAGCATGGCGATCGACCGGGAACTGCACAGGATCCTCGAGACGACCTCGCAGGATTATGGGCACGCGGTGCGAAGCGTGCATGCCAAGAGCCACGGCCTGCTTGAGGGTATGCTCACCTTGTTCGACGGCTTGCCGGCCGAACTTGCCCAGGGCATCGCCGCCCGCCGCGGCCACCACAAGGTCGTGCTGCGCATCTCGACGAACGCCGGCGACATCCTTCCCGACAGCGTCTCCCTGCCGCGCGGGATGGCGATCAAGATCCTGGGCGTCGAGGGCGAGCGGCTTCCAGGTTCCGAGGATGCCAGCACGCAGGACATCATCATGGTCAACGGACCGGCCTTCTCGGCGCCGCGAGCCAAGGACTTTCTCGCCAATCTGAAACTGCTCGCCAAGACCACGGACAAGGCGGAACGCAGCAAGAAGGCGCTGTCAGCCGTCCTGCGCGGCACAGAAGCGGTGATCGAAGCCCTTGGCGGCGAGAGCGCTAAGATCAAGCAACTGGGCGGTCACCCTGTCACGCATCCGCTCGGCGAAACCTTCTATAGCCAGACCGCTTTTCGGTTCGGCGACCATATTGCGAAATTTTCGCTCGCTCCTGTTTCGCCGCACCTCGTTGCGCTGAAAGACCAGCCGGTCGATTTGGCGGGCCGGGACAATGGCTTGCGCGAGGAAGTAGACGCGGTGATCGCCTCCCACGGCGCGGAATGGGAATTGCGCGTGCAGTTGTGCACCGATCTCGAGGCGATGCCCGTAGAGGATGCCACAGTGGTCTGGGACGAAGCTCAAAGCCCATTCCGCGCGATCGGCCGGATTGTCGTCGAGCCCCAGCCTGGCTGGAACGACGAGAAGGCCAGTCGCATCGACGACGGGCTTGCGTTCAGTCCATGGCATGGCCTTGCTGCTCACCAGCCACTCGGCGTCATCAATCGCGTCCGGCGCAGCGCCTATCCGATGTCGGCCAATTACCGCTCCGCGTACAACCGCTGTCCGATTCACGAGCCATCTGCCTGATCGCGGCAGTGTCAAAGCCCGTGACGCCATCGAGATGATGGGACGCGAAAATCCTCCGGATGACGCGCGTCTGACCAATCCTTGCTCGCCGGCAAGTAGCGTCGGCAATCGGCGCGACATTCCAAGCACCTGGGCCCCTCCTGCTGACGAGGGCTACTGGCGTCTCCTCGACGTCATTTTATTGCGCATGATCCATAGGCGCCGGGAGCGCAGCCGGGCCTAGCGCGTTCCACGACCGAAGGATCACGCGAGGCAGGACATGAAAGCAGCTGACAGTATCATCGAACGCGCCACGGCCCCGAGCCGGCGTCGGAAATTCATCCGGTCGCTCGAGGAAACCGCGGCACGGGCAGTGGTCACCGCAACCGTCACTTTCGCGGTGGGCTGGGTGCTCAAGAAGATGTTCGAAAAATCGGTGGCCGAAGCCGCCGAAGAAGGCGCAAAGGCCGGCGCCGCGGATGCTGACGCCAGCGCTCAAGACGCCACCCCTCCGGGCGGTTCCGCCTAGGGGGGAAGCGCGCCGGCCTTTGCATCAAAGCCTAGCCTATGGCCGCCGAGCGGGTGGATCACGAAAGCCTTGGGCCAAGCCGCTCGATGATCATCGCGATCCCTTGCCCGCCGCCGATGCACATGGTCACGAGGGCGTAGCGGCCGCCGGTGCGGGTCAACTCGTAGAGCGCCTTCACTGTCAACATGGCTCCGGTTGCGCCCACCGGATGGCCAAGACCGATCCCGCTTCCGTTGGGATTGACCTTCTCCGGGTCGAAACCCAGCAATTTGCTCACGGCGCAGGCCTGGGCGGCGAAAGCTTCGTTCGCCTCGATGACATCCATGTCGGCCAGAGTCAGCCCGGCACGGGCCAGAGCGATCGGTACGGCTTCGACCGGGCCCAGTCCCATGACTTCCGGCGCGACGCCGGCATGGCCCCAGGCGACGACCCGCCCCATGGGCTGCAAACCGCGGGCCTGCGCCGTCCGCTCTGACGCGAGGATCACCGCCGCGCCGCCGTCGTTGATGCCGCTCGCATTGCCAGCCGTGACGGTACCACCCTCGGGTTTGAATATCGGCTTGAGCGAGATCAGACTCTCGGAGGACACGTCCTGACGGACATGCTCATCGACTTCGAACGACCTGACTTTCCCCCGCTCCCTTACTTCGACCGCCACGATCTGCGACTTGAAGCGACCCTCCGCGATCGCCCGGGCCGCTCGGGCATGGCTTTGCGCGGCTAGCGCATCCTGCGCCTCGCGGCTGATCCCGTGGCGCGCGGCGACATTCTCGGCGGTGACCCCCATATGCCCCGCGCCAAACGGATCGGTTAGAACCGCGCTCAGTGCATCGACCATCACCTCGTCGCCCAGGCGACGTCCCCAGCGCATTGCCTTGGTGACATAGGGGGACTGGCTCATGCTTTCCGCGCCCCCGGCCACAGCAATCTCGCATTCTCCAAGGGCGATCATCTGCGCCGCGGAAATGATCGCCTGCACACTCGATCCGCATAGCCGGTTCAAAGTGAGCGCCGGCGTCCGGTCCGGGATGCCGGACGCGATCGCCGCGATGCGAGCGAGATAGGCGTCGCGCGGCTCGCTCTGGATCACCTGCCCCATGACCACATGGCCGACGTCCTCGGCCGCGATCCCGGCGCGGGCGATCGCTTCGGAAATGACGATACGGCCAAGCTGCCAGGGCGCGACGTCCTTCAGGCTACCACCAAAGTCGCCGATCGCCGTTCGCGTACCGGCCAAAATCACAACGTCTTCCAAGATCGCTCCTTTCAGCGAGCCGCTGGCATGCAAGCCGCGATGTGATGCTTAAAACATCAGTTCTGATTTATTAGCGCGGATAAATGAAGATGTATACCTATGGAATCATCTCGCGGCGGCGTGGGTCGCGTAGCGGGGTGCCGAGGATTAGAGGCTCGCGCCGCCGACGCTGGCCGAAGATGTGCCCGGTCACGTCTCCTCGGAGCCAGGATCGCTATTGCGATCGCTTCGGAGCGCTAATGGATGCAGTTTGCAACTTGCTCGGCCAGGATACCAAGCTTGTGCAAGGGCCCGTCCCCGATGCGACGGCCTTCATATTGTTCCGCGGTCCACCGAAAGGCATCGAACACGCTGTCAAAGGGTCCGGCGGACATCGCCGCGCAGCGGCCAAAGCCCGGCTCCAGAAACCAGCAACCTCGGTGGTCACTGTGACAATCCGCGTCCAGGCGAACGAACAGGGCAATCAGGCGATCGTCCCGAAAGACCTGCAGACCCTGAACATCCTCGCAGCCCGTGTCGACGCACACGGGGGAAAAACTGTAAGGCATCTGTCTACTCCTGAAGCGGACCCTTACAGATTTGCGCCACTCTCGTCGTTAACTTCGATTTTGTGACCGCGCGATTTGTCGATGATGCTCCACGACACGCCGAATTGTATCGCGGTTGAGTCCTGTTCTTTTTCACAGGCGTTCCACAGTCTTCCCCGCTCTTTCCGCCGACTTTCCCACTGCGCGCGAACCAGGCGCGTCACCGGTGTGCCTTTGGCGATAATCCCCATCTTGCTCGCGCCTATGGGCGGGCGGCGAATGGCCAACTAGGGCCGGCGCTTGCCCAGGCGATAGTAGCGCTGGCGGAGGCGGCTCCCACGCCGGGTCACCCTGCCCTGCCCGGCAGGTCCTGCTCGCTGCATGGTCTCGAGCGCGCGGCGCAGGCCATGGATCTGGTCGAGCAGGTGGAGAACGATCTCGATCCCTTCGTCGTTAATCCCGAAATCGCCTTCCAACTGATGAATGAGCCGTGCTCTGGCGGCATCCATCTCCGAGAGCTGCAACGTGCCGGGGTGCTCGGCGACCAGCCATTCGCTCTCGATCCAGGTCGTCAGAACCTTCCGTGCGATACCCGTGCGCTGCACGAAGTCGTCCAGGTCGATCATCGGCTTGTCTCCCGCGGATTATGTGCCCTGCCCGCCTCCCAGCTTTTCACGAAGGCTTCGAGCTCCGGATCGGTCGGCTTGGGCAGTACGATCTTCAGCCTGACCAGTTCGTCGCCGCGGCCGCCACCTGCACGCGGGGCCCCCTGTCCCTTCAGTCGCAATGTGCTGCCGCTGTTCGAACCGGCCGGCACCGTCATCGACACCTGGCTCGTGGGTGTCGCCACCTGGATCTTGCCGCCGAGCACCGCTTCGCTCAGCGAGATCGGAACCTCGAGAACGAGATCATCGCCTTCTCGCGCAAATCGCGGATCGGGCAGAACCTCGAGCATGATATAGGCGTCACCGGGGCCGCCGCTGCCAAAGCCCATCGCGCCCTTGCTCTTGAGGCGCAATGTCTGGCCATCGACGACCCCGGCGGGAATCTTGACGTCGAGCGTACCACCACCCGGCAGGGTCAGTCGCTGTTCGCCGCCCGTGATCGCCTGTGCCAAGGTCAGGCCCAGGCGGAACTGGAGATCCTCGCCGCGCCGATTGGGCTGCGCTCTCCCGCGTTGCCGGAACAAGTCGGCGAACAGGTCCTCGTCGAAATCCGCAAAGCCGCCGCTGTTGGCATATCGGCCGTAATCGTTGCTGGCATAGTCCCGGTAATAGCCCTGCGGCGGTCGCTCGGCGCCGGTCTCGTCGATCTCGCCGGCGTCGAAGCGACGCCGCTTTTCGGGATCGCGAAGGAGATCATAGGCTCCCGCGACGGCCTTGAACTTGTCTTCAGCCGTACGGTCGCCGGGATTGAGATCGGGATGGAGGGTCTTGGCGAGCTTTCGGTAGGCCTTCTGAATTTCATCCGCCGAGGCTGTCGGCGATACCCCCAAGACCTCATAAGGACTGCTCAACGTCGTGCCCTCGCTCCTGTATCAGTGGCCCAGCGCGGCATAGCCGCGTTCATCCAATTTTGTTGCGGTCGGGCCAAAAACAAGATTTCGGTGGGGGCTGGCAGCACGTTTTTCTTCTGGCTCCGTGCCGCCGTCGGGGCCGCCGGCAAATGATCGCTGACACTCAATCCAACCTCTAATCTGCATCAACCGAAGCGGCGAGCCGCCACCACGACAACGGCCAAAACCGCGAACGACAGAACGAGACTGCTAAGGACGTAGCCTATCGCCGCGGCCTGTTCGCCGCGTTCCCACAGGCTGTACGCGTCAAGGCTGAACGTCGACCAGGTGGTGAAGCCGCCGATGACGCCGGTGGTCAGGAAGACCCGCAACTCATGGCTGGTTCCCGAGCGCATCGACAGCACTCCGACGACCAACCCCATCAGCGCCGAGCCGAACACATTTATGGCCAGCGTTCCATAGGGAAAGCTCGGTCCGAGCAGTCGGAGCGTTAAGAGACCTACCAGATGGCGTAGCGCGCCACCCATCCCTGAACCCATGAACACGATGAAGAACAAACGCATGATTCCTCCTTCGCCAGATGGCGCCGGTAGGAATCATCGTCCCGTGCGAGGGCGGTTCGGCGACATGCCAGGCAGGAATCCATTGCCTTCCGCGACATTTAAGTCGGGCGATATAGGCGGTCAATAATAGCCAGAACGACGCGACCGGCGGCGCTCACCGCCCATGCTTCGGGCTGGCGGGTCCTAGCCCAACCGAGGCGCGCCGCCTCTGCCGCTCGTGACCAGGCCGGACGACGACGCCGAGCGGCCTTCAGGCCTGTCCAACTCACGGCGCGCCAGCGTCATGGCAACGACCACGCCCGCCGAGAACAGCGCGCCTTCGACGAACGCGCAGGCCGTCTCGGCCACCGGACCAAGACCCTGTTCACCGAACAGGCCGCCGATCTGCGCAAGGCCGATCCGCGATTGCGGGAATGTCTGGACGAGTTGCTCGAAACTCCCGGCCATGAGATGTCCGCCAAGAAGAACGACAACGCTGCCCACCGCACCGCCGCAAAGCGCCGCGCGCGCTGCGACAGAGCGAAGGGAACGATCAAAGCTGCCCATGCCGGACAGGGTCGCGCCAAGGCCCACCCCGGCCCCTAGGAAAAGCCCTTCGAGCCCGCCGGTAATCGCAGCCGGCGACTGGCCGAACAGGAGATTGAACGCGTCGATCCCGAGCAACTTCACGACGCCGCCGACGATCATTCCGCCGACTGCGCCGCCAAGAGTAAGCCATGGGCGTTTTCCAGCGGCTTCGGCCCAAGCGATCCCCAGGCTGACACCCGCGCCGCCCACGAGCGCCACCGCCAGGGTGAGCCAGAGCAACACGAAGACGGAGGACGCGGCGCCGCCTCCGCCTGGCAGCGGCGGCGTCGCGGCGACAAACCCATAGGCGAGCCCGCCGATCAATCCGGCGCCCCCAGCACCCAGCGTCCCGGCTCCCGCCATCATCGCCATGCGGCGAAGAGCCGAGGGCGGGGCCGGTGGGGGAAGGGTGTGGGGGGCCGCATCTTCGGCCGGGGCAGAGCTTTCGCGCCAGTCGACCTCGGCAATGAAGCGGTAGCCATGCTTGGGTACCGTCTCGATGAAATGCGGACGGCTCGCATCGTCACCCAGACGCTGGCGAAGGAGCCGGATGCACTGGGTCAGCGCCTCGTCGGTGACAGGCACATGTTTCCACACTTCCGCCAGAAAACGGTCCTTGCCGACGAGCGACCCGGCATGGCGCACGAGAAGCGCCAGTGCGTCGAGATAGCGCGCGTTGAGCTCGACCGGAACGCCGTCACGCAGCAGGCGCCGATCCTCGGGATCGAGGACGAACTGGCCGAAATGATATCCACGCGGCGGCACTTTTCAGCAAAACCTCATATGCTTCTCATGACGCTCATCGGTCTTTCCGCGACCCTGATGATCTCATCTCGAATGGAGGCGATATCATGGATGATCATCGGAACGATAGTTACGCAGCGTCCGACAATGGCAGGCTCAAGCAGGCGCTCAATCCGTGGCGGATCTCGGCTTGGGGGCTCGCGTTGCTCCTCCTCGCGCTCCCCGCCATCGCGATGAGCTACACCCCGCAGGTGCGTTGGGACGAAACCGACTTCCTCGTCATGGGCCTCATGCTCGGCGGAACGGGGCTCGCCGCCGAATGGCTGGTCCGGCGCTCGCCCAATCCATGGTCCCGCGCGGCCGGCGTGGTATCGCTCCTCACCGTTTTCCTGACGATCTGGGCAAATCTCGCGGTCGGCATGATCGGGTCGGAAGACAATCCCTTCAACCTCCTCTTCGCGGGCGTGCCCATCATCGCCTTCATCGGCTCGGCGATGGCGCGCTTCAAGCCGCTGGGCATGGCGATCTCCCATGGCGCGGCTGCCGCTGCCCAGGCAGGCATCGCGGCGATGGGCGCACAAATTGATGCGCGCGGCGGAACATTCAGCGCTCTGTTCGCCGGCCTCTGGCTTATCGCCGCGGTCCTCTATTGGCTGGCCGCCTCGCGGGCCGAGGGCGCGGCGACATCGTCGCGGTAGCCCTTGATCCAAGTAGCCACGCTCGCTTTTGGCGCCGCAGGGCTGAGCGAACTGTCCGCCTCATCGCTGCGCAAGTATCGGCGCGGCTGAAAGCCTGTTGACGCCCTGACCGATGATGCCCACCCCTGGGTGCAACGCTGCCCCGCCCCACATGGAATTGGAGACGTGACATGAACCTTGCCGATCTGCTTCCCGAAGGAAGCCTCGACGCCTTGACCCAGCAACTTGGCATTTCACGCGAAGATGCCGAACGCGGGGCGCAGGCTCTTCTTCCCTCGCTCATCGGCAGTATCAACGGCAAGACAGCGGCCCCGGTTGAACCGGCGGGTCTGGCGGCGCAGGTCCAGGCGCTGGGCGGCTCGGGGCTCATCGATAATGTCGTCGGCTCCAACCCCACTGACACCGGCCTTGGCAATCAACTGCTGGCGAGCCTGTTCGGCTCGAAGGACGTCAGCCGGGAGGTCGCCGGGCAAGCATCGCAAGCCACTGGCCTCGATCCCGCGATCCTCAAGAAGATGCTCCCTATCCTCGCGATGCTCGTCGCGGGGCACCTCGCCAAGCGCTCCGGGGGGCAGCAGGGCGGACTGGAATCCATTCTCGGCAGCATTGCCGGTGCGCTCGCCGGTAGCGGCGGGTCCTCCGGGAGCGCCGCATCAGCCGGCGGACTCGGCGGCATATTGGGATCGATCCTGGGCGGCCGTTGACCGCCCTCCCCTTTCAACCGACTTTGGGGCAGGCCTGCTTATGGACGACTGCGCGCAGATCGAGCATGCCGAAGGCCGGCTTCGCGCGGCGATGCTTGCCAGCGATGTGACGACCCTCGATGCCCTGCTCAGCCCCGATCTGATTTTTACCAACCAGGTCGGCGTGCGGCTCGACAAGGGCGATGATCTCGGCGCTCACCAGTCCGGCCTGCTTTGCATCGAACAACTGGACCCCATCGAGCCAGCCCTCATTCGCCTCCTGGGCGACAGCGCGGTGGTCTGCGTCACGGTCCAGTTGTCGGGATCATACGACGCGCAACCTTTCAGCGGCACCTTCGCCTATACGCGCTGCTGGCACCGGCTGCCGGGCGATCAGTGGCGCATCGAGGCGGCCCATTGCTCGCCCGTCGTTCGGCCATGATCGTTCCGCAGGATCGGCGCAGTCGTTGACCGGCCGACCGCTTCCCTCGCGCTCCTAAGCTCGCAACGCCACGGTCTGGAACGCGCTCGCGGCTTGCGGACGCCCAAACAGCCAACCTTGCAAGCGGCCGCAACCCGCGATGCGCGCAAGCTGCGCCTGTCCCGGCGTCTCGACCCCTTCGGCACAGACTTCAAGATGATAGGCCTTCGCCAGGCCGACGATGGAGATCAGCACCTCTCGCATGTCAGGCTGCGATTCCAGCGGAGCAAGGAACGACCTGTCGATCTTGAGCCGGTCGATCGTGAGTTGCTGTAGATAGGCGATGCTCGCGAACCCCGTGCCAAAGTCGTCGAGCGCCATGCGGATACCGAGTGAGCGCAGCCGGTCGATCACCGCCGCGGCGACCTGGGGACGGCGCAGCAGCAAGCTTTCCGTGATTTCCAGCTCCAGTCGCTCGGGAGGAAACCCGGTCCGTTCCAGGACCTGCTGAACCTCGTCGTAGAGATTGCCATCCCAGAATTGCGCCGGCGACAGGTTGACGGCCAGATCGAGCCCGGTCTCGCGCATTTCCCGGCAGGCATGGAGAAGCACCTGGCGGCCGATGGCGTTGATGAGCCCGCTGATTTCGGCGATCGGAATGAACACGTCGGGCGGAACATCGCCATGGACAGGATGAGACCAGCGCGCCAGCGCCTCGACGGCGACGACTTCACCCGACTGCGCATCCACGATCGGCTGATAGCGGACATAAATCTCTTCGTCCTCGACCGCGCGCTTGAGATCCTGCTCGAGCCGCTGGCGCCGTTCATGGCTTTCGTCGAGCGAGGGGTGGTAGACCCGCGCGCAGTGCCTGCCCGCATCCTTGGCGGCATACATGGCGACGTCTGCCTTGCGAATGAGCTCTTCCGCGCCGTCGCAGGATGCGTCGGTCTCGAAATAACCGATGCTGGTCCCGATCGTGATGCTGTAGGCGCCAACCTTGAAAGGCGTCGAGAACGCTTCGAGAATGGCCTCGCATGTCGCGGCCGCCGCGCCAGGCGATGGCGATCCCAAGAGAACGGCAAACTCGTCGCCGCCCGCGCGCGCGATGAAGGCCTCTCCCGCCGCGGCCTTCAGGCGACCGGCGGCTTCCTTGAGCAGGAGATCGCCGGCACTATGGCCGTAGACATCATTGGCGTCCTTGAACCCGTCGAGATCGAGGAACAGCAGGGCCAGTCCTTGCCTTGCCGCGACAAGCTCGTCCAGCCGCTCCCCTAGCGCGCGGCGATTGGGCAGTTCGGTCAAGGTATCGTGATCCGACAGATGCCGGGCAAGAAGCTCGCTTGCGCGCAAAGCCTCGATCGACTGGCTGCCCCGGCGAAGAATTAGGCCGGCTGCCAGAAAGGCGACGAAAGCCACCGCCAGGATCGCCGGCACCAGATGCTGCCTCAGCGATGCACCCGGATGATGCGACCGCCATTCCAGCCAGGCGATCCGTTCGCCCGACCGGCCCTTGATGGCGATGGCGTCCATTCCCGCTGTCCGGGTCCCCAGCGTCATCCGCACATCGTGGACATTGAGTTCGCTCGTGAGGTCCGCCAAGAACGCCTCGTCGACGTGGCGGGCGATGACCAGAAGGCGGGTCGGCCCTCGGGGCGCCGCGATCTTACCCGTCAAGGGCACCACGGCGGCCGTGGCATAGACCATGACCTGGTGGCCCGAGCGCGTGAAGCCACTGACGATCGGGCTGCCCTCAGGCGGCAAGCGCCTCACTTCGGCGATCGAGCGGACGAAGTCGGCGCCAAGACGCAGGTGAGCGGTGTTCGCGGCGATCTTTCGGTCTTTGAAGCTGTAAAGGGTCCGATCGTCCGCGCCGAGCACGAAGATGTCGGAATATCCCTGGGTGCGGCCCAGATAGGCCACGACATTGTCATCCATCCAGGCCGCATCGAACCTCGAGCCGATGTGCCGCACGGCATCGTCCCATTTGGCGTAATCCTGCAGATCGTGCTGCACCATCGCGGAAGCGGTGGCGAACACACCCCCGAGCGCCTGCCGCTCCCGCTCGAGCTGCTGGGCATCCTGCGCGCGGGTGCTCAGGAAGATGAGCAGGAAGATGAAACCGAAGCATACGCCGAGCAGCGACAGGAGCGGCCAAAGATACTGCCGTGGCACAGAAACGCGGAGAAGACGGACAGCTGCGGGCATGGACTCGCGATATCGCAACTTGGTTAAAGCTCTCCTGTCGGCTGCCTCGGGAAAGGATGCCCCCCCGCGACCGATCAGGCCGCGCTGGCCTCTTCATAGGCCTGGGCTTCAGCAGCGATGAGAATGTCGGCGAGCATCCAATAGGCCTCGCCCCAGGCGGCCAGCACATCGTCCGTGGCGACTTCGGCGCCCAGCACCTCACGGATCGCCGGAAGGAGAGCGGCCGCGACATGGGGATAATGCTCTGGCCTGACGCCGGTCTCGACGTGCCGGGCGACCATGCGCTGCACGGCGCTTCCAAGGTTCTGGAGCTTGTCGATATTCTTGGCATAGGCTAGGATCGCGCCGGCCAGCCGGCGCGGCTGCTCACCGCTTTCCTGCGCCGCGCGATCGAACATGGCGGCGATCTCGGGATCCTGCAGCAGCCGGGCATACATGGCCGTGGTGATCTCGACGCCGTGCTTTTCGAGAGCGGGAGCCGTCGCCTTGACGATCTCCATGGCGGCGGGGGAGGCAGTACGCATAAGGGAACTCCTTGATAGGCTATCGAGGTTGGGACGAGAGGATGTGCCAGTCAGGCGATCAATCCACCCTTAGAAATTCGACGTGGAAGCGGACCGGGCCGACCGGCGCTACATGGTGCAGGATGGTCGGTTCGACCACGCCCGGCTCGCCCGCGGCGGTGAGGATCTGCTCCGAAGGCGGCCGGCGCTCGTCTGTCACCACATAGTGAAGCGCGCCCTCTTCCACCCGGATCAGGCCCCAAGTGCCCTCCTTGGTCGAATGGTCGCCCAGAAGGCCTGCCGGAATGGTGGTTTCGGTAAAGGTCGCGGTGCGCTTGTACGGTTTGGCGTTCGCTAGGATCGCGGCAGTCATGCGGCGCTCCGTTCGCGATGAAACTGCATTCCCAGCTGAAGGCTTTCGGCGATGCGGGCCGCCTTGTCCTGGAACGCCCTGGCGACGGCCGGCGCGAGAAGTTCGTCCGTGGTCTCTCGCCAGATCGCGAGCCAGCGAGCAAAGGCCTCCTCACTCAGCGCCCTTTCGTGACGGATATGGGCGGGCATCGGCTGGCCCTTGTAGCGCCCGCTTGCCAGCATCACCGACGACCAGAAATCCTTCAGCTTCGCCAGGTGATGGGGCCAGTCGTCGATGGCACTCTCGAAGATCGGCCCGAGCAACGCATCCGCCCGGACGCGGGCATAGAAGGCAGGCACGAGCAGGTCGATGGCGGTTTCGTCGAGGGAGCAAGCGGACATGTCAGGCGGCCTTGGTGGAAGCGATGATGGTCAGGAGGGCATCGGTAAGCTCGTTGCCGAGCAGCGGCTTTTCGATCAGGACCGCTCCGAGCGGCTTCATCCGTCGCCGGAGTTCCCGCGAGGGATTGGTCGCCAGCAGGATTGCCGGCACGGCGACACCCTTGTCCCGCAGCTCCTGCAGAAAGCCGATCCCATCGGTGCGATATCGCTGGTCGATGACGAGACATTCGGTCGCCGCGGGATCAGCGCCCGGCACATTGCCATCCGCGGGCAGGAACCCCTCGAGGCTCAGGGCGAACTGCAGGGAGGACAGGACAGGCTGATCGCTTTCGAACAGCAGGACCGGGCGATCCAAGACCATGTCGTGTCCTTCCGCAGTCAGGCCGAGGTCAGGCGGCTTTCTTCCAGTTGGGGACGAGCTCGGCGTGGGGCGGGCACTGCGCGACGGCTCCAACCGGCAACCCGCCCAGTTCATTGGCGAAGCCGTGGTTGACGTCGCGGTGGTGCGCCTCGTCCGCGCGGACGACCAGCACCACGTCGCGCAAGGTGGCGTCCTCGGGCAGCCCCCAGTACCGCTTGGAAATCTCGGGCGCCGGCACATTGGCGCTGCGGCCCTCGTCGATTTCCGCGAGATAGAGCGTGTAGCTGATCACCGCCTCTTCCTCGAAATAGCCGACGACGCGGTGGGCCGTCTTGGCGCTCAAGAGATAGAGAGCAAAGAAGAAGACATAGAACACCCATTGCACGCCGATGATCACGGCCCGCTCGAACCAGGTCGGCTTGGAAATCTCGATGAAGGTCATGAGGTGCATGCGCTCATTTTCGGCCTCGTCCATGAGCGTCTTGATCCAGCCCTTGTCGTCGCACATGCGGCGCAGGCAGGCGAGGTGGTTGATCGTCGCACCGACCATGCCGGGCACCGCAGCGACGGTCTCGAGCACGACGGCCCGGTGACCATAGCGCTGGGCAAAAAAGGTGTCCGCGCACCAGCGCAAGACCTTGGTGAAGCCGAGCGCGACCTTGTCGGAAAGTCCGCTGGCCTTGTGGTGAACGCCCAGATCGATGAACGGTGCAGTCATTGTCGTGTCTCCGATGGCGACGCGATTGACGGGGCGCCGCTGATGGGCCGTAAGTAGACGGGGAAAGGAAGGACGAAAATTTGGATGATGTCCCTACCGCAGTGCCCCTAAGGGACTTTCCGGAGGTGGCCCGCGGCAATGGTGCAAGCCGGCTCCTGCCGCGGCTCGCCCTGCCCGCTGCCCTGGGCGTCGCGCTGCTCGCGATCGCCGGCGGCCTCGCGGTGCGGCTCCTGTTTGCCGATCAGCTCGGCGCGCGCGCGACCTTCATCTTCTTCGTCCCGGGCGTGGTTGCTGCGAGCGCCCTGTCAGGCCTTCGCGTCGGCGCGATGGCTTCGCTGGCCGGCGCAGCCGCCGGCCTGTGGTGCGACCACCTGACAGGCCCGATCGAGGAAGGCAGCGTGATTGCCGCGGTGGCCTTCGTGGCGATCGGGCTCGCCATCGCGCTGGGGGGCGAGTGGTTTCAGCGAGCCCGTCTGGCTTCGGACGAGGCTGCTGCCGGCCTCGCCAGCCGAGAGGCGCATCTGCGCTCGATCCTCGACACCGTCCCCGACGCCATGGTGGTGATCGATGCTGCGGGACTCATTCGTGACTTCAGCCCTGCCGCGGAACGGATGTTCGGCTGGAAGGCGCAGGAGATCGCGGGCCGCAACGTCCGGCTCCTGATGCCCGAGCCCTACCGCGCAGCCCATGATGGCTATCTCGATCGCTATTACCAGACCGGAGAGCGCCGCATCATCGGCAAGGGCCGTGTCGTCGTCGGCGAGCGCCGCGACGGATCGACCTTTCCGCTCGAACTCGCCGTCGGAGAAGTCCAGGCCAACGGACAGCGCTTCTTCACCGGCTTCATCCGCGATCTCACCGAGCGCCAACATGCCGAGGCGAGGCTGCAGGAACTGCAGAGCGAACTCGTTCACGTCTCGCGGCTGACCGCCTTGGGTGAAATGGCCTCGGCCCTCGCCCATGAACTGAACCAGCCCCTCTCCGCCATCGCCAACTATCTCAAGGGCAGCAAGATGCTGCTTGAACGCGAGGAGGATCGCAACGACCGGGTTATCGATGCGGTCGGCCGCGCCGCCGCCGAGGCGCTGCGCGCCGGGGAAATCATCCGCCGGCTGCGCGATTTCGTCGCGCGCGGCGAAACCGAACGAACAGTCGAAAGCCTGCCGAAGCTCGTCGAGGAGGCGAGCGCGCTGGCGCTCGTCGGCGCCAAGGAGCATGGCATACGCGTCCAGCATGACTTCAGCCCTGAGATCGACCTTGTGCTCGCGGACAAGGTGCAGATCCAGCAGGTGGTGCTCAACCTCGTTCGCAATGCCATTGACGCCATGGCCGGGACCGGGTCGGGGCCACGCGCGTTGACGATCGCCATCGCGCCGGCCGACACCGACATGGCGCGGGTGACGGTCGCCGATACCGGCCCGGGCATCGCGGCCGATGTGGCCGACCGGCTGTTTCAACCATTCATCACCACGAAACGCACCGGCATGGGTGTAGGCCTGTCGATCTCGCGCACGATCGTCGAGGCCCATGGCGGGCGCATCTGGGCGGAATCTCATGAAGGCGGCGGGGCCGTGTTCGGCTTCACGCTGCCCAAGGCGGACAAGGAAGGGCCAGACGATGGCGAGTGACCCGATCGTTTATGTGATCGATGACGACGATAGCGTCCGGCATTCACTGGAATTTCTCCTCGATGTGGCGGGGATACGGGTGCGCTCCTATGCTTCGGCAGACGCTTTCCTCAAATCATCGCCGCCGCTCGCCGGCGCCTGCCTCGTGACCGACGTGCGCATGCCGGGGATGACCGGGATCGAGCTGGCCGAAAAGCTGCAGCACGGGGGCGCAGGAGTCCCTGTCATCGTCGTGACCGGCCACGCCGACGTCCCGCTGGCGATCCAGGCCATGAAAGCCGGCGTGGCGGACTTCATCGAAAAGCCGTTCGATGACGAGGTCATGCTGAGCGCGATCCGCAACGCGCTGGCTCGCACCGCGGGAGATGCCGCCTCCGCCGCCGAAAGGCAGGCCATCCTCGACCGCATCGCCACGCTCAGCCCGCGCGAGCGCGAGGTCATGGACGGCCTCGTCGCGGGCCAGGCTAACAAGGCGATCGCCTATGACCTGGAGATCAGCGCGAGGACGGTCGAGGTCTACCGCGCCAATGTCATGATGAAAATGCAGGCAAAGACCTTGTCCGACCTCGTCCGGATGGTCACGATCGCGCGGCTATCCTGAGAGGCACCAAGGGGCGTCCTTGATAATCGGCGGAAGGGCTCGCCCGGCCCTCCGCAACCGTCGGACAATGGAAGGGGCCGTTCTCAACGAGACAGCCCCTCCCCCGTCAAATCAGGACGGGCTCATCGGTTCAATGCTGCGGGCGCCAGATCCGGCACGAACGCCGTTGCGCTCGATGAACTGGAGCGCCGTCTGCGCGACCTCTTCCCAGCCGGGCTCGTTGCAGATGAAGTGGCTCCGGCCTGGAAAGGACACGAACTCCGCAACGCTCCCCTCATCCTTATAGGCCCTGTGGTTCTTCTCGGTCAGATGCGCCGGAATGATCTCGTCCTCCTCACCGCCGATCAGCAGCAAGGGCGCGTGCGGCGCGTCGAGATCGATCCGGCCGTCCTCGCCCATGCAGTCGCGCAGGATATTGCGGCTGTCATGCGTCGCCGTCGCTTCGAACGCGCGCTCTGCCTCCCCTTCGCTCAAACTGTTGGCGAATGCGCCGTGGAAGGTCTTGGCATCCATGTAGATCGGTTCGTCACCCTTCAGCGGGTTGGCGATGATCGCGCTGTTCTTGAGAAAGCCCCAGTCGAAGTCGACCATGGCATTGGGCGCGACGGAATCGATCGCCACCCCGGCCGACAGCAGTCCCCGGCTCAACAGGATCTGGGTAATGAGACCGCCCACCGAATGGCCGATCATCACCGGGCGGTCGAGGCCACGCACCGTAGCCTCGATAGATGCGATGACATCCTTGAGGCGAAGTTCGCCCAGACCCGGCGGCGGATTATCGCGCAGCGAGCGCGGATCACCTTCATGCAGCGGCCAGGCCGGGGCGTGGCAGTTGTACCCCTTGTCGCTAAACATACGGATCCAGTTTTCCCAGCTTTTGGGGTTCTGGAACATGCCGTGGACGAAGACGATGTCGGTCATGCGATAATCTCCTGCTGATCTGCGCCTTCCCGGTGCGCGACCGTTCAGGATGGGTTCCTCGAATGCCTCGAGGCACAGGGACGAGAACGCGCAACCATGAATGGCGTTGCCCGGGATGAATTCTCGCGATGACGGCGCCTCGCCGCGTCGTCGTCCCGGTGGCTTCCTCCATCCTGTACCGGCGCCTGGGCTCCTAATGTTTCGCTCCGTCGCCAAGGCGGAGAACCGATCCGCGGTGGGCGAGTTCTCTTGTGAGAAGGAGATGTCCATGAGCGATACCCAGGGGATGATTCACGAAGATGCGCTTCCGGGTCACGAGAGCGGTCTCGATCCGCGGCCAGAGTGGCAACCGCGCTACAAGGGTTCCGATCGCCTCGCGGGCAAGGTCGCGATCATAACCGGTGCTGACAGCGGGATCGGCCGGGCGGTGGCGGCTCTCTATGGGGGCCGGTGAGAGAATGTTCGAAAACGTACGCTAAGCATCCCGACCGTTCCGATGGAGGCGGAGCGGCCTGAACCGCTCGCGGGGCTTGTCCATCTCGCTCCACAGATAGTCGCCAGTGAGGCCGATATGCTCCCAGCCCAATGGCGCGACATGGGCAAGCAGTTCGTCCAGCACCTCGACACCGCTGGCGCGCAAATGCCGGACGGCGCGGTCGAGATAGACGGTGTTCCAGAGCGTGACGGCCGCGGTGAGCAGGGTCAGGCCAGAGGCACGATGGCGCTGGTTCTCGAAGGTGCGGTCGCGCAGTTCGCCGAGGCGGTTGAAGAAGATGGCGCGGGCGAGCGCGTTGCGGGCCTCACCCTTGTTGAGGATGCTGCCGGTGCGACGCCGCTGTTCGGGATCGTCGAACCAGTCGAGCATGAACAGTGTGCGCTCAATCCGCCCGATCTCACGCAGCGCGCGGGCGACGGGGTTTTGACGCGGGAAACCCGCCAGCTTGCGCAGCATGACCGAGGCACTGACGGTGCCGGCGCGGATCGAGGCGGCGAGCCGCAGCGTCTCGTCCCAATCCTCTTCGATCGCGCGCACGTTGACCGGGCCCGCGACAAGTTGGCGCAGCGTCGGCCAAGGATCGAGCGACGACAGGCTATACAGGCGGCGTTCGTTGAGGTCGCGAATACGCGGTGCGAAGCGGAAGCCGAGCAGATGGCACAAGCCGAAGACATGATCGACCGCCCCGGCGGTATCGGTCGCATGTTCGCGGATCACCAGTTCACTCTCATGATCGAGCAGGCCGTCGAGGACATGCGCGGCCTCGCCAGCATTGGCGGCTATGACCTTGGTATGGAACGGCGTGAAGCGGTCGGTGACGTGGGTGTAGAACAGCACGCCGGGTTCGCTGCCGTAGCGGGCGTTGCGATCGGCGCGCGCCTCGCCCTGACCGCCGGCGCGGAAGAACTGCCCGTCCGAGGACGATGTGTCGCCCGGTCCCCAGACCTGGGCGAGCGGATGCGCGGTGTGGCAGTCTACGATCGCCGCCAGCGCCGACAGGTACGTTTCATCGCGCACATGCCATTCCGCAGTCCAGCGCAGGCGTGACAATGTCAGCCCACGCGAGCTTTCCGCCATGCGCCCGAGGCCGAGATTGGTCGCATCGGCGAGGATCGACCCCATCAGCGCGGACTGGTCAGAGGCCGGCTCGCCACTGCGGGCATGAACGAAACGGTCGGCAAAGCCCGACCACGCGGCGACCTCAACCAGCAGGTCCGTAATGCGGACACGCGGCAGCATCGCGTAGAGCCGGGCCTTCAGCGCCTCGGCATCGTCGGACGGAGATCGCCGGATCGGCGAGATCAACAACTGCCCGCGCTCGATCGTTACGTCGACCAGTTCGCCGGCCGCGGCTGCGCGCTCCACCTCGGTCATGCGCTGGGTCAGCATCGCGCGCCGTTCCTCATACCATTGAGAAAAACGGGACGGCACGGCGAGGCGCAGATCGCTATCGGTGCGCATCGTCTCAAAGGCGGGCACCGGCAGCAGGTAATCGTCCAGCGTGCGATAGGCGCGGCTGCCATCTACCCAGATGCTGCCTGATCCGAGCCGTTCGCGCAGGTGGACGATCACCGCGATCTCATAGGCGCGGCGGTCGATTGTCCCTTCGGCCGGCTGCACGACCTTGTGCCAGCGTGGCTTGATGAAGCTGGTCGGCACACGCTTCGGCAGGACCGATCGGCCGTCGCGGTACATCGTTCGCAGCGCCTCGATCGCGCCGAGCAGCGGATCGCCCGATCTCGCGGTCCGGAAGGTGAAGGCGGCGAGGAAGGTCGGGGCGAACCGCCGCACGGCAGGGTAGCGTTCGACCACTTCCTCCAGACCGTCATCGGCCGCACGCGTCAGATCCTCGGCGAAGCGGATGCTGCGTTCGAGCTGATCCCAGCCCACCCGGTCATCGATCGTGCGAAAGGCGTCGCGTCCGCTCGCGCGTGCATCGACCAGCAAGCGGCCGAGCCGGACATGAAAGCGCGCCGTGTCTTTCAGCATCCGTGCCTGCCCGAGCAGCCGGTCGGACCGGGTACGGTCGGCGCGGCGGAACAGCGCCCCCACCATCTTCTCGACCATGACCAAGGCGGCATCGGTCAGCGCCGCCTCCATCTCGATCATGGAGGCGACCAGCATCGCGAGTCGGCGCGGGCGTTCGAGACGCCGGAGGTGTTGCGCAGTGACGATGCCGGCGGTCCGGGCGATGACGGCATAGCGGGCGGCATGGATACGTCGTGCCCGATCGGTTGCGATCCCGATGCCGCGCACCGCGTCGAGCCGTTCGACGATCCCCTTCAGGTTCGACGCCGATGGCGCTTCCGGCCATTCGCGTAGCCATCCCAGACGGGTGCGACCATTGTCATCGGATGCGATCAGGCGTTCGAGTGCCGCTTCCTGATCGGCCGAGCAATCGCGGATCAGTCCGGCATGGGCGGCCTTGCGTGCATGGGCCCGCACGATGAGGGCGAGCCGTTCCAGCGTCGATGCCGCAGGCAGAACAATCCGGTCGAGCCGCAGGCGATTGACCATGCCGGCGACGATCGCCTCGCCCCGATCGGTCGAGGTGGCGATCTCTGATCCCAGTGCCAGCGTCGATCGTACGTCGATCCGGTCAAAGGCGCGCAGACCAAGATACGCTTCGATCTCGGCGCGATGCTCGCGCAGCGTCGTCGCACGGGCAGAATAGTCGTTGGTGTTGCAGGACAGCGATTGCACGCATCCGAGCGCGAACATGAAGCCGCGCGCGCTGTTCACCCAGTCCGCGCCGATGGCGAGCACGCTTGCGATGTCGAAGGCGCTGATGATCTTGCCCGCCGCGCCGATACTGATGCGGTCGCGGATACCCGCACCCGTCAGCACATTGTGGACGAACAACAAGCCCTCACGCATGGGGACGCCGATATGGTTCGAGAATTCCGAAGGCGCGGCGCCGGTGCCGCCCTCGGCGCCGTCGACGACAATGTAGTCGGGGAAGATCCCGGTTTCCAACATCGCCTTCACTATCCCCATGAACTCCCAGGGATGGCCGATGCAGAGTTTGAAGCCAACGGGCTTGCCACCCGAGAGCGACCGCAGCTCCGCGATGAACATCATCATCTCCAGAGGCGTGGAAAAGGCGGAATGGCGCGCGGGAGAAATGCAATCCTGCCCCGCTCGGACATGGCGCGTTGCGGCGATCTCAGGGGTGACCTTGGCAGCCGGGAGAATGCCGCCATGGCCAGGCTTCGCGCCCTGACTGAGCTTGAGCTCGATCATACGCACCTGTTCAGAGGCGGCCTGCGCTGCAAAACTCTGAGGCTCGAAGCGGCCGAGCGTATCGCGGCAGCCGAAATAGCCGCTCCCGATCTCCCACACCAGATCACCTCCGCCTTCGCGATGATGGGGGCTGATGCTGCCTTCGCCGGTATCATGATAAAAGTCGCCAAGCTTCGCGCCCCGGTTGAGGGCACGGATCGCATTGGCCGACAGCGCGCCGAAACTCATTGCCGAGATATTGAGGATCGACGCGCTATAGGGGGCCGCGCATTGACCGCCCCCTATGACGATCCGAAAAGTGCTGGGATCGGGAAGCTCGACTGGCCGGAGCGAGTGGCTGATGAATTCGTACCCGTCCTGATAGACGTCAAGCAACGTGCCGAACGGCTGATCGTCCTGCTCCACCTTGGCGCGCCGATAGACCAGCGATCGCTGTGCCCTCGAAAAGGGCACAGCCTCCTCATCCGCCTCGAAAAGATACTGACGCAGCGCAGGCCGGACGGCTTCCACAAGCCAGCGGACATGCGCGATAATCGGATAATTGCGCCGCAAGCTATGTTTGGGCTGTCGCCAGTCCCAGGCGCCCACGGCAACCAGCACGGTCGCGGCCACGGCCAGGCTCCACAAGCCATGATGATGCGGCGCGAGCGCAAAGGCGACCAGCGCGATGGCAGCGCACAGCGCCCAGACGGTGAAGCGGCTGATCTCTCTCACACTACAGGCTCGCAAGAAAACCCGATCGAGCGCAATGCTTCCACGCCGTCGAACATGGCGGTGCCGCCCTTAGGTAAGTCGCCAAGCGACAGACCCGCAAACGCCACGCGCACCAGGCGCATGACGTTCAGCCCGTTAGCAGCGAGGATCCGGCGAATCTGACGATTGCGGCCCTCGGTTAGAACTATCTCCAGCCAAGAGCTGCGCGGTCCGCGGCGAAGCAGGCGCACGGATGCTGTGGTCAATGTCTCCGCGCCATCGTCGACCGGATGGGCGATGGCGACGAGGTCGTCCGGCTCGAGCGCACGGTCGACCTTGACATGGTAGCACTTCCTCACCCCATTCAGGGGATTGAGAAGGCGCTCGGACCATAGAGTGTCGTTCGTCATGAGCAGTAGCCCCTCGCTTGCTCGATCGAGGCGTCCCACGGGGAACAGGAACGGCAGGTCGTCGGCCATGCAGTCATATACGGTGGGACGGCCGCTCGGATCGCGATAAGTGGTGACATATCCGCGGGGCTTGTTGAGTTTCAGATAGATTTTGGGTTCCTCGCGCAGGCGCTCGCCATCAACGACGATCCGCGCCGTCTTCAGATTTACTCTTTGCCGCATCGATCGTGCAACGCGGCCATCGACCATAACACGGCCCGCCTCGATCAGCGCTGAGGCTTCGGTTCGCGAACAAAAGCCAAGCTTGGACAAAGCGCGTGGGAGGCTGGCGACATCGGCCGACGTTCGAGCCGGCGCTCGTTTTGCGGGAGGGGGCCCCGTGTTTGATCTGGGAAATGACATGGGAGCCTATCGACGTAGCGGAGCCGCATGCGAGGGCATGCAGCTCCGGCGGGACAGTGAGCCGTACAAACGCGGCTTAATGGAGTGTAAGCTTTGCTGGGTCGCCCGCTTTCAGCAGTTTCCGGGCATACTCCGCGACGCCGTGCGCCAGGTTCTTCGCGCGGCGAAACGTCTGCTTATCAAGCGCGCGAAATTCAGGTTCTGACGCATGAAACTTATAGCCTCCGCGACAGCGGATGGCGATGCCTACCACGCGACGATTGGCTTCCACCACAAAGGAGTCCAACATTCTAACCTCCGGTCTATGCCGTCGGCCGCAGGTCGGTCCAGAGAAACGAGCAGTCGGCGGCTTACATCAAGGGGACAGGAGTGGCCCCGGTCGTGCCAGCGAAGGCCGGCACCGGCCGGGGCTCAAGAGCCCGCGACGATGCTGCCGGCGTGAAGCTCACGAGAGCGTCGGGAAGAAAAGCTGCTCATAACAAGAAGATCGGTATTCCAGCAGGATTAGTCAAGATCAGGGCAATGGATTGACATCGACTCCATAAGGTCCATCTTGAGTGGCGATATGTCTGATATTGTGTCCATTGGGCGCTTGACGCACCACGCAGGCCGCCAGCTCCGAGGCTAGCCTCCCCGAGTCCATTGCAGGGCTCGGGGTCATCACCCTTCCCATAGGTCGATGAAGGCGGCGATCGCCGCCAGGAGCATGACATGAATATAATTCGACAAGATGTGGCGTCCGCGAAAGGCGAGGCGGGTGGCGATAAGGCGCAGATCGCGGACGAAAGAGTCGTTGTGCCCTTTGCGTCCCGCCGCAAGCCAACCCTGCCAATCCAGGATGAGGAGGACCCTGACCCGCCGACAGCGGCGTGAACCGCTGGTTTGGGTCCATCCGATGGAGAAGAAATTGTCGAATAATAGCGTATGTCAGGCCGGCCTTTTGGTCGGCTTGATAGAGCGGGCCGCGCGGCGTGCGTATGAGGTGCTGCGCCTGCCCTCCGGCATCCTGATCGCAAAGCGCGTTGAGGATGATGGCTTGAGTCGGATCGAAAGATTGGAGCTATCGCCACAGGCCGATGACCAGTTGCTTGCACTCGCCTTCCGGCGCGCAGGTCGGCTCGACGGAACAGAGCTGCGGGAAGATCTGATCCAGGTCTTTGAGTCCGGTCTTTCGAGCTTTACCGTGGAAGCCCAACGTCGCACTGTCATGGCGGACCTACCGGGTTCAGGATTGCCAATAGCTGCCGCGGCGCGGGCCGTCGATGCATTGGTCGAAGCCGAAAATCTGTCAGGCATGCGCGACCAATCCGCATTCTTCCGCGCCTACGCGAACCTCTATGCCGATCTGTGGTGCGATCCACGGATAGGGGCTCCGATTTCGGTTCGCCGCATCATGGTGACGATGGTCACACGGCTCCATCAATTGGCCTGCGGCGAGGCATCGCTGGAGGGCAGATGAGCCATGCCCGATACTAGGATGCCGTTTCTCTGGTGGCCGTTCACCCTTGATGAGATCCTGGGATGGATAGTCATCTGGCTCTGTTGCAAAGATTGGCGGCAGTCAGAGGTAGGCTGTCGCTCTGCGCCGATCAGGCGGCTGCTGCGAAATGGTGGTTGAGCATGCCCATGGCCTCCGTCAGCGCCGAGGGCCCAATGCCAAAAGCTCTCTCCACAAGGCGCACCTCGCCCCTGATGCCGGGCTGCAGGCACCAGGGGCGAGCCTGTCCTTTGCGCAGGGCTCGCATGACTTCGAATCCCTTGATCGTGGCATAGGCCGTGGGGATCGATTTGAAACCGCGCACCGGCTTGATCAGTATCTTGAGCTTTCCGTGATCGGCCTCGATCACGTTATTGAGATACTTCACCTGCCGGTGGGCCGTCTCCCGGTCCAGCTTTCCTTCGCGCTTCAATTCGGTGATCGCTGCACCATAGCTCGGCGCTTTGTCGGTATTGAGCGTGGCAGGCTTTTCCCAGTGCTTCAGGCCTCGCAGGGCCTTGCCCAGGAACCGCTTCGCTGCCTTGGCGCTGCGGGTCGGCGACAGGTAGAAATCGATCGTGTCGCCCCGCTTGTCGACTGCCCGGTACAGGTAGGTCCACTTGCCCCGCACCTTGACGTAGGTTTCATCCAGGCGCCAGCTCGGATCAAAGCCACGCCGCCAGAACCAGCGCAGCCGCTTCTCCATCTCCGGGGCGTAGCACTGGACCCAGCGATAGATCGTCGTATGGTCGACCGAAATGCCGCGTTCCGCCAGCATTTCCTCAAGGTCGCGATAGCTGATCGGATAGCGACAATACCAGCGCACCGCCCACAGGATCACATCACCCTGGAAATGGCGCCACTTGAAATCCGTCATCGTTCCGTCCGTCCAATCTCCGCCAAGCATGCTCAAGCTTCACGATTTTTGCAACAGAGCCCTCGAGATGCTGCTTGATGATCGGGATCGCACCGGTGGCGGCCGTGCGCAGCGGCGCCTTGTCGCCGGTCTGGGCATAGGCAGTCTGGACCGCGAGCGCCTGTTCGTGCGCCGGGATTTGCTGCGCGATGTAGATCCGGTCGAAGTCCGCCGGGTTCGCTGCATAGAGTTGGTCGATCTGGGCGCGCGTGCCCTGCCCCAGGACTGCCGGCGGTGGAACAAGCCCGGCGGCCTTTGCCTGCGTTAGCGTGACATTCGTCGTCTCCGTATGGTGATCGATCAGCATCGACGCAAAGGCGCGGACGCGCGGGTTCTGCGATCGCTGCACCGCGATCTGGCTGGAGGTCACCTCGTAGACATCGCTTTCCCCGGCAATCTGGAGATAGGGCATCGCCGCGCCTGTGGAGGCGGGCGTCGGCGGCGGGGGATTCGATGGGCTCTGGGCAAAGGCAGAGCCGGCCAGGCCGAGCGAAAGGAGGCAGAGCAGCCTAGCGGAAGTCGAAATCATGGGAGCATCCTTTTCGGCGCTTTGCATTGAGCAGCGTTTTTCGAGAACGACAGACCGGTTCCGCAGTTCCTGCCGCGCGAAGACTCGCATGATTTATTTCCGCAGCTGGAATGACTTAGGGAACGGGCATGCGCAGCGCCCGTTCACCTGTCGCAACTTCATGCAACAGGGAACCACTCTTCATGCGTAAAGCGCCTTTGCTCGCCGCCGGCACGCTCGTCTCCGCGGCTCTTGCTTTCGCCGCGCTCGCGCCCGTAGCGGCGCCGGTCCTGGCGGCGGCGCTGCAGGGCCAGCCGGGCGTCCCGGCGAGCGGCGCCAAGGTCGACGCCGACAACCAGGCCGTTCTCGATGCCTTGAAAGGGCTTGGCCTGCGGCCCTACCACACGCTCAGTCCGGCCGAAGCGCGCCTGCAACCCAGCTTCGCCGACGGAGTAAAAGCCGCGCTCCAGAAGCAGGGTCGCGCGGTTGCGCCTCCACCCGGCATCACGACGCAGGATATCCAGATAGCCGGCGGGGCAGGTCCGATCCCAGCTCGGGTCTATCGGCCTGCCGACGCGCAAGGTCCCCTCCCCGTCATCGTCTACTACCATGGCGGCGGATGGGTGCTCGCGACCATCGACACCTATGACGCCTCGGCCCGTGCCCTCGCCCGTGAAGCGCGCGCGATCGTGATCTCTGTCGAATATCGCAAGGCGCCCGAGGCGAAGTTCCCGGCTCAGCACGACGACGCCCTCGCCGCATACCGCTGGGCGCTCGGCCATGCCGGCGAGATCGGCGGTGACCCGCGCAAGGTGGCGCTCGCGGGCGAAAGCGCCGGCGGCAACCTCGCCCTCGCGACCGCGATCGCCGCGCGCGATGCCAAACTGCAAAAGCCCGCGCATGTACTGGCCATCTATCCCATCGCCGGTTCCGACCTCAACACCCCCTCCTATCAGGAAAACGCGAATGCGATGCCGCTCAATCGGGCGGCCATGGCCTGGTTCCTCCATCACACGACGCGCGGTCCGGCTGACGCAACTGACCCGCGCATCAATCTCGTCGCGGCAAACCTGCGCGGACTCCCGCCCGTGACCCTTATCCAGGCCCAGATCGATCCGTTGACGTCCGAGGGCCAAACACTCGCAGGCCGGCTGCGCGCGGCGGCTGTGCCGGTTGCGACGCAGCTCTATCCGGGCGTCACGCATTAGTTCTTCAGCGCCGATGCGGTGATCCGTAAAGCGGGAGAAGCCCAGCGCTTCGCCGGCACACGGCTGAAGGCGAGCTTTCGTTGAAGGCGGGCGGCCCGGCTAGGCGGCCGCCTGATATTTTCCAAGTGCTACAACGCACCGCCGCGTCTGTTCCCGCACACTCATCTCAGCCGATTCACAAAAGCTGTCAGGAACCCCCTGAGACGGCTGTCGTTCTTTTTTGCATGGTAACTCAATTGAATTCGCGCGCCGCGATCGGCACCTCTCAGTTCCTCAACGACAGCTTCCAACAGGGTCTCGCCCACTGGAACCACGAACGGCTGGCTCCGGGCCTGCCGCCGGAAAACTGGCGCGAGATTGAGGACCGCGACACCCGGATGCACCGGCTCGAGATCGGCTTCCTTGAGGAGCTTCGCGCCGAGGTTCGCGAAGAAGCCGCAGCAGTGCCAACCGATGCAGATGGCTTCATCGCGTGGTTCGAAGGTTTGAAGGCTGCGGGACCCGGACAGGACGATCCCCTGTTCCCTTGGCTTGCCGAACGGGCGACCCGGGAGGAGCTCTGCTGGTTCTTCGAGCAGGAAGCGGCTGGTGAAGCGGGATTTGACGATCTCGTCGCTTACACCCAAGTCAAACTGCCTATGGCGGCCAAGCTCGAACTCGCGCGAAACTACTGGGATGAGATGGGGCGCGGTAATGCCAAGGGCATGCACGGGCCAATGCTATCTCGCCTGGTGCAAACGCTCGGCGTTGAACCGGCGATCGAGACGACTGTTTGGGAGAGTCTGGCGCTAGCCAACGCGATGACGGCCATGGCGACGACGCGCCATTACGCCTGGCATTCGGTTGGCGCGCTCGGCGTCATTGAGTTGACCGCGCCCGGTCGGTCGGCAATGGTGGCCCAAGGGCTCCGACGGATCGGGCTTACAGATAGTGAGCGACGATATTTCGATCTTCATGCGGTGCTCGACGTTAAGCACAGTGCCGACTGGAACCGCGAGGCAATCCGGCCGACAATTGAAAAAACGCCCCTACTAGCGACTGCGATCGCCGAAGGCGCGCTTATGCGCCTAAATTGCGGCGCCCGGTGTTTCGAACGTTATCGGGCGCATCTCTGGGGCTGATGCCTGGCAGCCGCTGCCGCAGAAGGTTTTCGCCATCTGGTTCAGTGCGGGGCGAGCCGCGGCGCAAGAGCCTCAGCTGGGATAGGCTTCCCGACAAGTCTGGCAGGTTGCCGGCCAGCGGCTGCGGGGAACCGGCATGATAGCGTAGGCATCGATCGGCCAGAAACGCTGCGGCGGTCGGAGCCCTACCCCTCGATCACAACGCTACAGGGCTGAAACTTTAACCTTTTGAGCGAGCCGACGCTGGAGGAACGCCAGCACAACCGCTTCTTCCGGACGGAGGCGGGACAGGTCTTCCCGTAGCTCCTTCTCGACGGCGTCCCGCGCCTCCAGGACCAATTCGTCGCTTAGGTAGCTTTCGAACACTTCGGGATGAATGTAGCACTTGCGGCACACAGTGGGCGTGTTGCCCAGCCGCGAAGCGACGGCTTCGATTGCGGTCCGGACATTTCGTTTCGCCGCAGCCTGGCTGTCGACCTTTTCATATTCGGACAGCGCCAGAGCGGCGAGCACCGTGCCATTCCAGGTGCGGAAATCCTTGGCGGTAATGTCCGTCCCGGAGATCTCCCGAAGATAGGCATTGATGTCGTTCGAGGTGACTTCGTACTGCGCGCCGTCTTCGCCCACATATTGGAACAGATGCTGTCCGGGAAGATCCTGGCTGGCCTTGACGATCTTCGCGATGCGCCGATCCTTCAGCTTCAGCCGCCACTGCTTTCCGCTCTTGCCCTTGAAATTGAATCGGAGCTCAGCGCCGTCGATCGCGACATGGCGATCCTGGAGGGTCGTGAGGCCATAACTCTTGTTCTGCTTGGCATAATCCGCGTTGCCAATGCGGATCATCGTGGTTTCGAGCAGATGCACGACGGCGGCCAGGACCTTCTCGCGCGGCAGCCCGCGCTTCTTGAGATCGGCATCGATGCGCTCGCGCACGCCAGGAAGTGCCTTCGCGAAGTCCAGCATGTGCTCGTACTTGGTGCTGTCGCGCACCTCGCGGAAACGCGGATGGTAACGATACTGCTTGCGGCCCTTGGCGTCACGGCCTGTCGCCTGGATGTGCCCGTTTGCCTTGGGGCAGATCCAGACATCGGTATAGGCCGGGGGGATGGCGAGCGAAGCGATCCGCTTCAGGATTTTTTCGTCCGTCACGACGTTGCCCCGGGCATCGCGATATCGAAACTTGCCACGGTAGGACTGGCGGACGATTCCCGGGCTGTCGTCGGTTACGTAGACGAGACCCGCATTTTCCGCGGCTTCCTGCGCATCGACGATCGTTCCTGCCTCGCCGGTGTCGGCCGGCGCGTACTCTTGTGTTTTCATAACGGCTGAAGCGTCCAGCACGGGTTCGCGTTCCCCACCCAGGCCGGACCCTCGATCGCACCGTCCAAGAGCAAGGCCCGAACCTCCTAAGTGTCGGTCAAGATCAGGTGCCCGTCCGTGCCCCCGTCGCGCCGGTGACGGGGTCATGCTTCGGATCGGGAAGCGCCTCCATCCGCGCGCGCGCCGCATCATCAGGAGCTTCGCGGCAGATGTCCCAGCCCTGTCCCCGCGGATAGGCGCCGACAACCTGGAAATCCTCGCTCGCATGAATCGCGCGGTGGCCGGTGCCGGTCGGTAGCATAAGCGCATCGCCGGCTGCGACGGACACCTTGCGCCCGTCTGGCCCGCCAAGCTCGAGCGTCGCTTCGCCCGCGAACACACCCAAAACCTCGTGCGCGGTCGAATGATAGTGGTGATAGTCGAATATGCCGTCGCGCCAATCCGGCGGCCAACCATGGTCCTCGAACAGAGCCTCGAAGCGGCCGGCCAGGTCTTCGCCCTCGCCGTCCAGCGCGGCGCGATAGATGACGACCGGCAACCGCGCATTGTTCGGCACCCAGTCATTCTCGCCGAGCAGGATGCTTTCGATCTCCATCATATTTTCGCCTTGGGGGCTCGCTTGCGCTTTGGCTTGTCGGCCAGTTCGATCCAGACCGGGGCATGGTCGCTGGTCTTTTCCCAGCCCCGCACATGCCGGTCGACCTGGGCATCGAGCAGCCGGTCGGCAAGCGCGGGGCTGAGCAGCAGATGATCGATGCGCAGGCCGGCATTGCGGCCATAGGCGTTCCGGAAATAGTCCCAGAAGGTGTAGATGACCTCGCCCGGGTGCAACGTGCGCAGCGCGTCAGTCCAGCCCTGATCCAGCAGCCGGAAATAGGCCGCCCTTACTTCGGGTGCGAACAGCGCGTCGTCGAGCCAGCGCTCCGGCTTGTAGACGTCGAGGTCGGTCGGCATGACATTGAAGTCGCCCGCCAGCATCACCGGCAGTCCGCTCTCCAGCAACCCAGCCGCATGCTCGATCAGCCGGTCGAACCAGCGCAGCTTGTAGTCGAACTTGGGACCGGGCCGCGGATTGCCGTTGGGCAGGTAAAGCCCGCCAATCAGGATGCCGTTGACCGCCGCCTCGATATAGCGGCTCTGGCTCGGGTCGGGGTCTTCCGGAAGCCCCCGCCGCGTCTCGTGGATTTCGCCGACGCGGCTGAGCAGCGCAACGCCGTTCCACGACTTCTGGCCGTGCCAGATGACATCATAGCCAAGATCGCGGATCGCACTTTCCGGAAACTTCTCCTGCGGCGCCTTCAATTCCTGGAGCACGACCACATCAGGCTGCGCTTCCTCAAGCCAGCGCAGCAGCACCCGCAGCCGGCCATTGACGCCGTTCACATTATAGGTGGCGATCTTCACAGGTCAGGCAGCGTCTGGTCGGCGCGGCCCCAACCGCTGAGCGCCTTGGAGCCGGCCCGCTTCACCAGTTCGGCGCCATCGCGAATGGTCCAATGCGACGACTTGTCGATCGTCTCCATTTCCTTCCATGTGATGGGTACAGCGACCGGCGCGCCTTCGCGCGCGCGGACCCCATAGGGCATGACCGCGGTCGCACCGCGCTGGTTGCGAAGATAATCGACGAAGATGCGGCCCTTGCGCTGCGCTTTCGGCAGGGCGGCCGTGAAATGCTCAGGGTCACTCTGGGCAACCGCCTGGGCCAGCCGATGCGCAAAGTCTTTCACCTCCGGCCACTCCGCTTGCGGGACCAATGGCGCGATCACATGGACGCCCTTGCCGCCGGTCACCATCGGGAAGGTCTCAAGCCCGATCGACTGCAGGATCTCGCGAAAGTGGAAGGCGGCGCTGCGCACATTCTCGAAATCCAAACCCTCGTCGGGATCAAGATCGAAGACCAACCGGTCGGCCTTCTCGACATCCTCGATCCTGGCCCCCCAGCCATGGAACTCGATCGTGCCCATCTGTACGAAGGTGAGCAGGCCGTCCGCGGTATCGACATAGAGATAGGGCTCGTCATGCCCGTCCTTCTCGCGGATGGCGACATGCCGGACAGCGTCGCCAAAACTGCCCGCGTCATGCTTCTGGAAGAAGCATTTCTTGGCCCGGCCTTGCGGGCAGCGCACGAGGCTGATCGGCCGCGAACCGATCCAGGGCAGCATGGTCGGGGCGACCTGCGCATAATAATCGGCCAGCTGGCCCTTGGTAAGCTTCCCCTCGGGAAAGATGACACGGTCGCGGTTGGTGATCTTGATCGACGACGTCTCGGCCGTCACCGCCTCAACCGGCGCCTCGGTCTCGACGACCACAGCCTCGGGCTTCTTGTCTTCTCGCAGGCCCAGAAAGGAGGGATGCCGGAGCGTCCCTTCGTTGGTCATTTCGGTAAATGCGATTTCTGCGACCAGCTTGGGCCGCAGCCAGTGCGCCCCGCGCATTTCTGCGCGCGGCGCCTTGACGGTCGGCGCCTCCTGCTCGAGCGGCGCCATCACCGCCATCAGGTCGATGATCTCCTGGGTATCGAAGCCGGTGCCGACCTTGCCGGCATAGCGCAGGACGCCGTCCTCGTGGACACCCAGGATCAGCGATCGGAATAACCGCGACTTGTCCGAAGGGGTCCAGCCGACCACGACGAACTCCTGCCGCTTGATGCATTTGGTCTTCAGCCAGCCGCCCGATCGCGAGCCTACATAGCGGCCGTCCGCCCGCTTCGAGATCACCCCTTCAAGGCCCGCCGCGCAGAACTGGTTGAGCAACTTCTCGCCATTGCCGGCAATGTGGTCCGAATAGCGCAACCGCGACTTGCCCTTGGGCAGGATCTTCGCGAGCTTCGCCTTGCGCTCGGTGAGCGGCAGTTGGGTCAGATCCTCGCCGTCGAGCTCCAGCAGGTCGAACGCGAAATAACCGATCGAAGCCGGCGCCCCTTTGAGCGCGTTTTGCAGAGCCTGGAAACTCGAGCGGCCGTCGGCATCGAGCACGACCGCCTCGCCGTCGATGAGCGCGGAGGAGACCTTCAACTTCAGGGCGTCGGCAACCAGTCCGCTAAACTTCTCCGACCAGTCGAGACCCGAGCGCGTATAGGCAACGGCCTCGCCCCCGCCGACGCTCAGCAGCACGCGGTAGCCGTCATACTTCATCTCGTGCAGCCAGCGATTGCCGGTGGGAACGGTGTCGACCAGCGTTGCGAGTTGCACTGCGCGGAAAGGCGGCGCGCGGCTGGTGGAAGCCGCTTTCCCTGGCGCTGAGCTCACGCGCGCCATGATGGAGGGCCGTTGTTCTTCATGGAGACCAAAGTGCGCGAGCGGCGGACTCGTTCCAGCGCGCCGCGGACTCGGCTCGCCGAGCGACGCCCCACGTCCCACCGATTGCGGCAACCGCATCGTCCCCCCGGCGTTGCGGACCTAGGCCACCGTCGAAGGAGATGAGCAATGGCAGACGACAAGACCGCTCGCGGTCCCCAGGACCGGGCGCGTATCGCGCTCGGTGAGGATTATGAGGTCGATTACTGGACCGGCAAGTTCGGTGTCAGCAGGGAGCGGCTGGAAGCGGCCGTGAAGGCTGTCGGAAACAGCGCGGACGCTGTCGAGCAGCATCTGAAGGGCTGAGGCCGACCCGCTCGCTTCGCAATGCAAACTGCGATGTCGCCTTTGCTGTCGTGCTGCTCAGCGGTCGACGTGCAACTCGTATATTCATCAGATGGGCCCGACGCGACCCACGCGCCGGGCCCCCTGCTACCGATTATAGTCCGCGTCTAATTGGCTGCGAAATGCTTGGCTGAGCTGATGTCGTTCGCCAGCCGAACGCCATCTCCTCGCGCAACTTCCGCAAGATGAGCTTTCACCTCATTACTGCGACGTACTATTGATAACGCAACCTGCGCCCTATTCTCCGAGCATTTGCCAAAATGGCTGCCCCGGATCATTTTATCGGCATCCAGGCGATGGCTCAAAGATGCGCCCTTGGTACCTGCAACATCGCGAACGACGGCCACCCGGGCGGCCCAGAGGCAGCGTTCCGTGGTGGGTCGTGTTCCCGCGGACATGCCGATCTGGCGGGTAGATACCTTGGCATCGGCCCGATAGGTCACATCCAGGGATCTTCCTTGATGATCCACGCTGGTCCGATGAACCTGATCAGCGAAGGGGGCAGCGGAAGCGGTTGCCAAGGCAAGCAAAGACAAGATCACAACATACTCCTCTTTCCAAACAATGGATCGAGCTCAGGGAGTATGATTGAGACGGCCCCTGAGTTCGATACGTCCGACATCACGAGACATTCTCGCCAGAGGGGCCCGGTACGCATCCCAAAGCTAGGCCTCAGATCGAGTTTATCAATGCGCCCGTCACGGTTTCGATTGGGGGACACACTTTCTTACAGAACTTCGTGGTCAATGCCTGACCTGTGATCGGCAGCGTTCGCAGCCAATCCGGGCGCTCGGTCGTCGAGGAAGTCGTTGCCGGTTCCAGCCAACGAAACGCCGCTCGGCGGATTGCGCAATTGCTAAGGACCCATGCGGTCCCTACGGAAGGGGCGCCGGGAAATTACTGTCTGTCAGGATCATCGGATGCCGCTTCGCCGCGCCCATTATCTCGTCCTGGCAATGGTGCTCGCTACAGTCGTGGCATTCTGGCCGACCTACTTCGCTGTTTTGCGGACCGCGCGGACAGAACTTCATTTTCATGGAGTGACGGCCACCGCCTGGATGTTGCTACTGGCGCTCCAGAGCTGGACCATTCATCATCAGCGACGCGGCGCGCACCGGATTTTCGGGATCGTGAGTTTGTTTCTGTTTCCGCTTTTTCTCGCGGGAAGCGTTGCTGTCCTTCTGAGCATGGCGCGAAGCACGCCGTCAGACACTTTCTACCAGATCAACGGCGGACGCCTGGGTATACTGGACGCCGCGACGCCCATCCTTCTGATGGTCCTCTTCTATTTCGCGCTGAAAGAAAGACGCAAAGTGCAGCTGCACGCCCGCTATATGCTCGCGACAGCCCTGCCCCTCGTCGAGCCCATTATCGAACGGCTGCTCGGGCATCTGATCCCGCCTTTCACGGCGTTCGACCCCGCTCAATTTGCGTGGACTATGCGTGCTGCGGAGCTTGGGGGGCTTGTTGCCGCAGCGTGCCTCTACGCGACGGCGCCGCGCTACGGGCGGCCGTTCTTCATCGTCGGCATGGCGATGGTCGCCCAGGCAGTCCTGGTCGAGACGCTGGGGGAGAGCAGCGTTTGGCAGACGGTATTTGTCGGGCTTGGAAAACTGCATTCGCTGCCGGTGCTGGCTGTCGCGACGATTGTCGGTGGACTCACCGTGTGGGCGGGTTGGACTGCTGGCCTAGCTGCTCGTCGGCACAAGCCTGCAGCGGCCTGAAGGCCGCTCGGCCGCTTGATAGGGTCCGCCAAAAGCTGTCGGGCGACGAGCCAGGCCCGAGCTTCCTTTCGGCCTAAAGGGCGTGAAACTCTACTGGCGACTGAACAATCCGGTCGCCGCACAACGCGCGGCGCGCCCCTTCAACTTCGCGTGCCGCGCCTTGTGCCGCGCCCCACAAGACGCGGCACATTATCGCGCTCCGGTTAGGTGATCAGACAGGGGTCCGAAGACGCCTCGCGATCTACGAGAAGCCCAAGCCCCCTCGCCCGTTCCAGAACACGCCGCACGCCCTCGGCCGACCAGTGTATGCCGCCGCGTGGCGTAGGTTCGCGCAAGTCTCTGCTCAGCCAGCCCGCAAGGTCGCGCAGAGACGATTCCGGATATGTCTTCAACCTGTCCGCCACCAGGCGCGCGACGCGGGTATCCGATGGCAGGCGCGGCGCGGCCTGAAGGATAACGGCGTCGGCATAACCGGCTTTGACCAGGGCTCTGCAGGCCTTCACCAGCGTACGCTCACTAAATGAGCGGACGGGGGGCTTTATCGCGCGGATCTGGCGCAAGACTATCGACCAGGGAAGATGGGGTCGCAGGCGCTCTACGGTCGGAAGCCAGCGGTGGCGATCGTCGATCAAGGCGTGCAGATAACGCTCTTTCTGCGCGTAGCCGATATCCGCGATTGCCGCCGGATCGCGCGCGCGCATCTTGGGATTGCCGGGCTTGGCGCCCCTCGCCATCGCCGCGGCAAGCCCTGCCCGCGTGCGTTCTCGGATAAGGGCGCGTTCGAATTCGGCAAAGGCGCCCAGCATCTGGGTCATCAGCATGCCTTGCGCGCTCGAAGTGTCGATCGGGTCGTTGATCGAGCGAAAGTAGGCGCCCTTCGCCCGCAGCTGCTCGACGATCTCCAGCAGATGGACGAGAGAGCGCGCCAATCGATCGATCCGCACGACAATGAGGGTGTCGCCCTCCCCTACCCTTGCCAACGCCCTGGTGAGGTTCGGGCGGTCTCGGCTTCCCCCACTGGCCTTGTCCTCGAAGATGAGGGCGCAACCCTCCTGCTCCAGCGCAAGGCGTTGGCCGGCCGTATCCTGATCTTCGGTCGATACGCGGGCATAGCCAATCAGAGCCACTGTCACATTCCATCAAACGGGAGCAATCGAGGGGTTGCTCCCGTTCGATAAACGTCAGCACCGGTTTTGACCAGCCCCGTCCCCCAGGATTCGACCCGCGGCCCTTTCCCGCGCCCCATGGGCGGTGCGAGCGCCTTTCGGGCCTTTAGATAGTGCCGCCGGTCGATTTGCGCGGCTGAAATCTGCGGCTGGAACGAACGACAGTGGGGCCTACCGGCGCCTCTGTGGAGGGGCCGCACCTCGCACCGGGACGGGGATCCCACAAATGTGCGAGCAAAGTGAACTCAGATTGCTCTTAAGCTCAGTATTGGCTAGTTTCGTCCAATGGATATCGCTGGCTTCGGACCAAGCTATACGCCGAGGGTCGTCACCGAAGTTGCACGCGCGACCGCGGTGATGGTGACGCTAAACAGCCGAATTTCCGGGAGTTTGGTGCACTCGGCGTGGCAGACCCGCGCAGCCTGGGCCGGCTATGCGCGTGCTCTTCAGTTGGAAGGTCACGAGGTCGATGAAATTGACCTATTTTCCTGGGGCTGCCGGGTCACGATCCCCGGCCGTCCGCTGCGCGCTACTGTGAACGGACAAAGAACACTGCATCCGACACCCCACGCCAATTCACCTGACCGACAAAATTCTCTGCACCGGCGTTATTTCCTGACACCCTTCAACATACGCGCCGCCGCGTTGGACGACGGAGCGAGCTTGCGGCCGTAGCGGAGTGCAGTGGCGGTCGAGGTCCATCGCAATGCCTGCGCGATCGGTCCCGCATCCTCGCCATTGGCGAACAGATCCTGGGTCAGGCCGACGCGCAACGAATGCGTGCTCAGCGCATCGATCGCATGGTCGAGATCGGCGCCCATGAGATCGACCAGGCCCTGGTCGGCTGCGGCGAGCGCCGTGCGCTTGATGATCAGCCGCATCGCCGCCGGCGTCAGCGCGCGCTCGCCAATTCCGTAGGTCACCGTGGCCGCGCGCGCAGGCCGCGCCGCCATGCGTTCCCGATCGACCCGGGCATGATAGGCCAGATCCTCGATCGCGAGCGCCCGGCGCGCTTCGCGGGGTTTGGTCCGGATCACCGCTACGCGGCGGAACAAGGCGCCCGCGCGGATTGATGCGGCCTCGCGCCAAAGAGCGACACGCCGCATCGTGTCGGGCGACAGCCACACCCAGGCCCCTTGCCCTTCCTGGTCGGTTTTCGAGTGGGGCACCTCGAGCAGCCCCGATCCATCCTCTTGCGCTTCCATCAATTCGACGGCGACGGCCACCAGCTCCGATACGCGCAAACCCGCATCATAGCCGAGCGACAGGATCGCCGCGTCGCGCAGGCCAGCGACGTCGCGCCCACACGCCTCGAGCAGCACCGACAGCGTGAACCCCCTGACGGCTTCCCGCCCGATCCCTTCGCCGAGCCGCAACGGGCCGGCCTGGCGCTGCCGGACTCCGGCCCGACGCCGCAGCCCACGCAGCGCATCGCGGACCACGACGGCACCGACGGGGCATGGAACGTCGAGAAGGTGATGGGCCACCGCCAGCGAGGACAGGCGCCGGGACACGGTCGCCGGCTTGAGCCGCCGCGCCTCGCAATAGTCAATATAGGCGACAAGCCGCGCTTCGTCGGCGGGCAGGCCGATCCCGCCGCGCTCGGCCGAGAAGCGCGCGTAGCAATCGAGATCGACCGCGAGCGCCTTGATGCTGGCGGGCGCCCGCGCCTCGATGCTCTTCTGGAAGTTGAGTTCGACCAGGCTGGCGCCTTCGCCTGTCAGCTCCTGAAGCAACTCGACGAGCTGGACCGCGCGATCTTGCGCGGCGCCCGACCGCCGCTGGGGCAGCGGCGCCTCGCCGGGTGCCAGGATCGTCACGATCTCCGCGGAAACCGAGCGCTTGGGCATGGGCAGACGCTCTGTCTGTGCAGCGATCGACAGGACGGATTTGGCGCGCATACCGGGGGACTATAACCCCGATTTCGCCGAAGTCACTATCGATAACACTCTATTATCGATAGTGCAAAAAAGGGCGTGCTAGGGATGGTGCAGTTAAGGCAGTTTAGGTTACCCTTGCGACATGCCCGATTTTTGCGATCCATCGACCCGATTCCATCCGCTCCGATCGGACGAAGATGCGCCGATCGAAGACCTGATGACGGCAAGGGTGCGCGCGGCGCTCACCTGGGGCCAGCTGCAAGGCCGTTTAGCGCATGTGCCCGCGCAAGTTGCGCATCAATTCTGCGCCGCGCTCGCCCGCCTGCTCCTCGTCGAAGCGCTCACGGGTAGCGGCTTTTCCGGCGCGAACAGCTGGTTTTCCGCATGGTTTTCCGGCCTCCAGCCCGTGCCCGACGCCACCGCCCATGTCGCAGCCCCGCCCTCGCTGGTCGCCGACACGCTGCTCGCCGAGCTCTCGCTGTCGGCCTGGGCGCCGCTCGCCGACACGGCCATCCAAATCCGCGCCGCAGCGCATTTCCATCGCGGCGAGGGCGCCCCGCAAGGCGAGCGCGGCGATGCCCCCGCGTTCGCCGTAGCGGAAGCGGCGCGGCTCGCCGAGCCGCCCGCCGACGATCGCGCGGACGACTGGCCCCTCGCCGCGCTCGATCGCCTGCATCGGGCCGCGGCCGCCTCGCCGCATTTCGCGCCCACCGAGCGCAGCTACCAGCTGCTCCCCCTGCCCGCCGGGCCGGTCTCCTTCGAGCAGACGCGGACGGCCACGCCGCTGTGGGCGCTCGATCTCCTCGCCGGCGCCCTGATCGCGCGGAGCGCGCCAGCGACCAGGCCGCTGCCCCTGCCCGGAGCCGTGCGCGCCGAGGCGCTCAGACCCGAGCTCTGGTCCCGCGAGCGCGCCATTATCACGGCCGAGGCCGCCGGCGAAGCTGCGCAGCGGCTGAGCGACCAGCTCGATGCAGCCCATGCGAGCGTGCGCGAAGTGCATGAGGCGATGACCGTCCTGCGTTCGACCTCGCGCGCGCCGCTGCTCTACCGGCTGCTCGCGGGCTTCGGACCGCTGCGCCCGCTCCAGATCGAGAAGGCCCTTGGCGTTTCGAAAAACGGCGTGCGCGATCTCGTCGCCGCCCTCGTCAAAGCGGGCCTCGCCGAGCGGGCGGCGTACGAACATCACACGATCATCCGCGCCCTGCCCCGCGCGCGCCGTGCCACGCTGGCGGCCGAGGGTGAAAGCAGATCCGTTGAAACCAGCTCCGGCGCGACGTTCGCCGCGTTCGACGCGGCCATGGCCGATGTCGAGCGCGTGCTCGCCCGTATGGAGACGGCGCGCGAATGACCCCGGCAACACGGCAAGATAGGAAACCCCGGCAGAAACTTCAAATCGACGCGCCCGATACGGGACTCGCGCCGCCGTTTCAGGCCATGACCTGTCTTTGAACGATCAAAGGAAAGTTCGCGCAAAAGCCCCTGGGAGCGCAAAAAGGCGGTCTCGGATAGGAGGGGGCGCCCAGAGGCCGCCACCACGCCCTACGGGCCTCCTGAGGGCAAATTCGCGCGAAATGCCCAATGGGCGACCGTCGCCGTCCGGCTTTACCATCCGCGCCCATGACCCGGCAGATCGAGCAGGATGCGAAACCTGGGAGCGGCGAAGCAGGCGGCGAGCCGCGCCCGCCACAGATCGCCATTCGCGCTGCAAGCCGGCTCGGCGCAGCCGGCGGACATCGCCGCGCCCACCATCCCCGATGCTTGCAGGTAAAACAGCGCCTCCTGGAAACCACGGCGCTGCGCTGACATCGCCGCGCTCTCCGTCGCGGCGGCGTCTCGTACCGCGCGCGCCAGCGCCGCGCGGCGAGCCTTCAGCCCCTGCATCAAATGGGCACGGGGATAATTGCGCTTGGCCTGCTCGAGCTGCTCGCAGACCATGGTGAGCCGGCGACGCTCGCGGTCGAGCTGCCGCAGGCCGACCCTGGCGATCGCCTCCGCCAGATCCGATAATTGGGGTCCGACGCCGGAAGCCGCCTTTCGCGGCAGGCGTGCCGGCTGCGCATCGAAGCGGAAGATTTGCTCCCATCGCCCGGCTTTCAGCCCGTCACTGCTGTGGAGCGCCGCCAGCAGCAGATGACGCACCGGAGCGTAGTGGAAGCGGTTGCCGACCAGCGCCGCCCGGTACCGCTCCCAACCTACCCGGTCACCGGGGCGGGCGCCGCGGATTTGCTCCCGCGCAATCATCCCGTTCCACAGCACTCGGGTTTTGACGAAGGCAAACCGCGCCATTTGCGCGCGCGTGCGCGCGACCCGGGCCGCGAGCGCCCGCTCGGCGGCCTGCGTCCGCCCCAGGGCCCTGATCCCCGCAAGATCGGTCAGCAACAGCGCATGACGGTCGCAGAAGGTCGTCACGCGCAAGATCCAGCTCCGCTCGATCCGCCACGGCGCGCCGGACACCAGCCAGTCAAGCCAGCACTGGGCGCAGCCGATTGACCGCAGCGTCAGCGGCAACAGATCGCCGCGCCCACAGCCGACGAACGTCCTAGAAATCGCCTTCGCGGGCACCATCGTCGCCCACGCGAGCCGTTCTACCATCACCTGGCGGCGGTCCGGCACGCCAGCGACCGCCGGCGCCGGCGCGGCCAACCAAGCCGATGCGCGCGACGTGGCCGGTACGCGCGACGTGGCCGGTACGGGCGACACGGCCAGGTCGCGATCGGCGAGCGCCGCGTCGATGCCGAGATGGCGAAACAGCGCTTTGGGCGTGGTCTCATGACGCGCGGCCAGGCGGCGCAGCCAGGATTCGAAACATTCCTCGGGCAGCGGCCTCACCCGAAACGCCAGCGGCTCGATCTCCCGCCCGCTCATTCCGGGCTATAAGGCGTAAACAATTGCAGCGCCTCGGTGATATCGTCCTGGGTCACGAACCGGCGGTCATGCCGCCGCGCGACCTTTCCCGACCAGTGCAGGATGCGCTTGAAGTTCCCGGTGACCCCGCCGCTGGTCCGCCAGATGCGCTCGGCGAACGCGGGTTCGGCGAGATGGTCGGGCTCCTCCATCCCCATGCCGCGGGCCAGCGCGCGGATCAGGCGCTGCGCGGGCTCGCCCGGCTCCCATAACGGCAATTTGAGGATGATTGAGCGGTACGCCAGCTCGACATCGTCGGCGAAGATCTGCCGGGCGACATCGAGGCCCGCCACGACCAGCGGCACATTGCCCGCGCTCATCAGGAAGCGGAACGCATCGAGCGTATCGCGCCGCGCAACGCCGCTCGCGGTCAGGATCACATGGACATTGTCGATCGCGACCAGCCGCGTGCCCTGTTCGGCCAGCAGGTCGACGACCTTCAAATCGGCGGTTTTGTGCGTGTTCGTGCGGATCGGCCAGCCCTGTTTCCAGAGCAGGGCGAGGTTGATCTTGAGCGAGGTCGGACTCGAGGGAATGACCGTGCGCAGCACGGGCTGATAGCGCGCCTCGCCCCAATCGGCGGGCTCGGGAAAGGCTTCGGCAAGGCGGCGCTGCGCTTCGCGCAGGATCGAGGTTTTGCCCATGCCGGACTGTCCGGTGAGCACGATGCAGGTCGGGCGTTCCTCGGGATCGTCATGCGCGACATCGACGATCGTCTCGACCGCGTTCCGCGCTTCTTCGAAATCGATCCAGAAGGAGGGCGCCAGCGATGGCGCGGTCGCAGCGGCGCTCATGTCCGCTCCTGCAACCAGTCGTCTTCGCTGAGCTCGGCGACCGGTTTCCAGTCAATGGGCGGCTTTTCCGGCGCTTCGCCATACCGGAGGTCCGCGAGCGTCGTCCCCTCGCCTTCGCGGCGCTTTGCCTGGCGCCGCGCCGCCTTCGTGCGAACGCGGGCGCGGTGGATTTCCTGATTGGCGGCGGCCACCGCCCGCGCCGTCGCCGCGCGACCGCCATCGGCCTGGTAGGCCCGGCCTAGCGCCCGCACTCCTGCCCTGGCGGCCTCCCAATCCGCCTCCCAGACGTCGGGATAGTCGCCGACAACCGGCAATTCGACATAGCGGCCGTCGAGGTCGGCGTAGATATGCTGGATCGTCCGCTCATCCCAGCTGATCTCGACCCTTTGGCCGATCCTGGCGGCAAGCATCGGGTGCCAGTAATGGCGATATCTGATCTGGATACCCTTGGCATGGACCGTGAGCGACTTCGACGGCAGAAACTGGCGGAACAGTTCGCCCGCATCGACCGACACGGGCAGCAGCGGGCTGTGCTTCGCCGCCTCGCGCTCCCACATCTGGGCCGGACACAGGCCGCCCAGCGCGCTATGCGGCGCGTGATGATAGATCGCGATCTGGCACAGCAGCCAGCGCTCGAATTCCACAAGCGTCATCGCCGCGTCCGCCTCGGCATCATAGCCGTCGCGCGCCGCCACGTTCGATCCGGTCGCACCGGGCAAAAGCCGCAGTTTTCCAATCATCGTGCCGATCAGCCGCTCGATATGCCCGCCAAGATGGGCCGGCCCGGGCCTCCGCACATCGGGGCCAATCCCATTGCGGACGCAGGCGCGCCGGAAGGCTTCGGAGCGATGCGGTTTGGCCTGATCGGCATGCAAGCGCCGGAACAAACCGTGCATCGGATAGCTGACATCGACGCCCAGGTGGGCGAGGGCCGGCTCTTTGGGCAACACAGCGCTCGCAACCGCCCGTCCGCACCGGAATATCGAGGGGTCGCCGAAGCTGACATAGTAACCAAGAATGGACCGGGTCCAGATTTCGATGAGGAAGGTGATCCACGGTCTTCCGAGCTGTTCGCGCCGCAGACTATCGACCAGGATGACATCGCCCTTGGTGTGATCCATCTGAACCAGGTCGAGAAATCCCTCGCTTGCATATTCGCCGGGGTGCGGTTCATGGGCGCTCCGCGTCTTCGATCCCATCGTCGCTTTCGCCCAAACACGGCTCGGAATCTCAGCCAGAAGCCGCTCGATCGTCTTCTCGCTTGGGATCAGATCGGCGGGAAAGCGATGATCTCCGTTGTCCGCGTGCAACAGGCCCCAAATCTGCCGCGCCGCTTCCGCACGCGATGGCGGCACCATCTTGAGCGCAATTTCGTCGATCAACGTCTCGATGGCGGCCCTCACCTCGGGATCGATCCTGTGCGATCCAACAGCGGGTCCACGCGGTTTTGGAGCCAGCGTTTCCGCGACCGGATGCACCCGGAAGCGCGCGGCCAGTGTCCGTATCTGCCGCTCTTTAAGGCCGGTTGCCTCGGAAATCGCCTGAACCTGAGCCGCTGTCACCGGGCCGGAAAGCGATATATGTCGCCGGAAATGGGGGTAGAGAGCCAATCCCGCCTCAAGCGATTTGAGGCTCCGCCGGGGCGCTGGAGACGGCTTGCGCTCAATCACGGAACGGGCTCCCCAATGATTTTTGCTGTCCGCGAAATGTAGCTTATTTTGTCGAACACCGCGACGTGTATATTGCCCTAGACAGAATTACTCGCAGAGCATCCGATGTAATATATTGATATTACATGATATTATTGAAATGTAGCCTATTTTGTCGGCTGACACGAGAGCTTCTCAACGACCTTTGCGGCCGCCGACCGGGCGCTCGAACGGCTCGATGCCCTGCTGCCGGCACGCGAGCCCCTGGCAGCCCTGACCGAATGGCTCCACCAGCTCCGCAACGACGAGATCGACTTTCTCGAGGGCGGGAGCGAGGAGGTGCTGATCGAGGGCCGCGTATTCCAGCGGTTCGCCCCGCGCGGAAGCGCCTGGGCCGCCTCGCTGGCCGCAGCGATGCGCCCGCAGCTGTTCGGACTGGGCGCGGCGCCGCTGGCGCTCGCCGGGCTTGCCCCGCGGGCGCTGTTCCGCGCCGAACCCGAACGCCCCCTCCCCTCCCTGCTGGCGAGTGCGATCGGCGCGGCGGCGGGTGACGTAGGAGCGGACCTCGCCGCCGTCACGGCCATGGTGGCGCGCGGCGAAGACCGCCTCGCGGACCTCTACGCCTCGTCGCAAGCGCCGGCGATGTGGCAACTGATTGGTGGCCTCGGCCCCCTCACCCGCGCCGAACTGGCCCGTGCGCTCGGCGTAACCCGCCGTACCGCTTCACAGGCCGCTATGGCGCTCGAGAAAGCCGATCTGGCGACGCTGCGCCCCGGAGACCATGCCTTGGCCCCCAATGGCGCTCACAGAGGCTCCTGAGGCCTCCTGCGGCGCCAACGCGACCTCGCGGTAGGGCACGTCGATCCGCTTGGGCGCAGCCGCACGGCGGCGCAGCAACTGGCGGGCAAAGCGCGCCGCCTCATCCTCGTTCGCAAACGAGACCGCCCTCCCCTGCCCGCACAATCCGATCCGGCCCCAGGCGATTTGAGACGCGAATAACGGACCCGATGACGCCCCCCAAAAGGTCAGGACGTCAGGATAGCCTCGATGGCCTTCAAGACTTCAGTTGCCGAAGCGCCGCTACGCGCAGGCACCTTGAAGGTATAGCCGCTTCTTGCAGAATGGGCATAGCGCAAGATCACTTTGCCAGCGGCACCCTTCACTTCGACCTCGCCGCCAGCAGGCTTTGCAGGAGCGACAGTTGCCCGAATAAGGCGCTTTGCGACTTCGGGAGCGGGCAAAGCCGTTCCCAGATCGTGGCGCTCAGCAACAATGGCCCTGCTTTCTGCGACCATCAAGTCCAGAGTGCGCCTCTCGGAAGTGAGTGGCTTGATGTCTCTTGCGATGCGGACCGTGATGCCATGCGTGTCGGGAAAGGCATTCACTATCTCGGCTGGCAACCGCGCCACATCGAGCAGGCGGCTGAGCCATGAGCGCGAAATCTTCAGATGCTCTGCCATTTCACTCTGGTTGGAATCGTAGAACTCCTCCAGCGCCCGTGAATACTCCTTCGCCCGTTCCCAGTCTGAGATATCTTTGCGCGACCGGTTCTCGATGTCCGAAACCCTGAACGCTTCCTCGTCGGAAACGTTTTGGATCGTGACGAGGTATTCATATTCCGGGTAATGATGCTCGCGGAGCCATTGAACGGTCCACCATCGCCTTACGCCCGCGATGATTTCGAAGTCGTAGTCTGGGTCATCCTTGAGGCGGCGCACTATCGCGGGAATGCGCTGCTTCTTAGCGGAGAGGAATGCGTCAATGAGATCGCGGCAACTCTCTTCGTTCAAGTGGTCCAGATCGCGGTTGTGCAGACGCCAGGGACGACAGCGAGCCGGGTCGACCCACTCGGTGCGATCCGTGACGACTTTACCGGCGGCAATTCTCGCAAGGCTCTGGCTACGGCTCGCCATAATGCTTTCCGATGGCGCAGGTCTGCCGACGTCGATGTCGTCGTCGAGCCCCTCTGTCAAACTGCTGCCGAAGCCCCGGTTACCCTTTGCCATCGCCTACTCCAAACCTTTCAAATCGCATTTTGTCGGCCGCTTGTTGCCACGTGGCAACAACCCCTGTCCGTGCCTCAATTTCACCCTGATTCTTGATGCGTTGCCACGTGGCAACATCCCTCGTTCAGCCAATAAAATCTCGCCCTATCGCACCACTCGAGCTTCTCGAAAAATGACCTTAGTTGTTGTATTCTAACTGTATTATCCCGTTGTTGCCACGTGGCAACGGCCCTAGACCGCCTCCCCTGCCCTGCTCGCCCAGGACCGAATGACATCCGCCTCGATTTCTCTACAAACATCGCTCAAATACTTCATACACCGGTTGTGAACCTCGTGGGACGTTACCGGTCGATCAAGTTCAAAGACTGTCTTCATGCGCGAGCTGGCATTGTCGATTTCCGCGCTGGTCTTGAGGACAGAAGTCGCCATCGAACCACCGAAGACCTGCCGCATCATCGAGAGAATTTCGCGGTGCATGGACTTGCTTTCATCTACCCTGCTGCCAACGAGGCGTATAAAGTTGTAGGCAGGCTTCACCCGCTTCGCGAGCTGCTCGAGCTGCTTCATCGTTGTACGCGCCATGTCGATAAACGACACGGTCGATGCGAAGTCGATGACGCTCGGCGGCACAGGAATTACCATCGCATTAGCTGCCTGCAGCACTGCCATCGAAACCATGCCAAGTGCCGGAGGCGGATCCATGATGACGATGTCGTAGTCATCGACGACCGTATCGATGGCTTCGGCAATCAGGTCGATGATGTCGAAGTTCTGATTTTGTGCCAGGTAGCCCGCGATCTCGTATTCAAGATTATAGAGCTTGAGATTGGCGGGGATCAGGTCGAGCCCGAAAAAATGCGTCTTCCGGATGATCGAGCGAACGCCCAACAGTTCAGGATTATGGAAGTGACCGTAGAGGGTATCATCCTCGGTCAGATCGACATCCGGCCGATAGCCAAACATCATTGTCGAACTGGCCTGGCTGTCGCAGTCGATAAACAGAACCCTGTAGCCGTGAATCGCAAAGTGCTGTGCGAGGTGGAGGGCCACGGTCGACTTACCCACGCCTCCTTTGAAGTTCGAGACGGAAATGACCGCCGGGGTGTCCGTCGGAGCGCGCCATGGGCGAGTGCCAAATACGGCACGCATATGATCCAGTTCTTCCAATGAGTACTGGACCCGGTGGCCAGAAGCGGTTCGATCGCGCTGGGGAAGACGACCATCACGCTCAGCTTCCCGAATTGCAGACGCTGTTCGCCCCACAAGGGAGGCTGCTTTCGAGATGGAATACGACGGGCCAACCTTTTGCCCGGTCTCCGGATCGAGCGCACCGTCACGAATACGCTTCAGGATGGTGAGGGCCTTGCGGTGCAGATTGCCAAGGCCGTCTTCCAAGAGTTCATCTGGTTGTGCGTCGAGCGCTGCGTCTGTAGCCATGATCACCGCTTTGTGAGATTGAGGGCGCCAATTAGCACTCTTGGCAGTTTTGAGCAAACTTCGGCCACCAACCTTACAAATTGACCGATGATCTCCGTGCTCTTTTGCGAATCAGGTGTCCGCCCGATGCAGTACGTAGCGGTTCAGACCGATGATGTCGGGTCCAGGGAAGGGGACCAGCAGGCGACATTCCAACAGTCAGCTGGGCGTCCCGATGGCCGGATTGATCGTGCTGTGGACAACCACCGATGATCTCGGTGCAAGCCGATGAATTCAGTGCGTTTCCCCGATGATCTCGGTTCCCTTTGGACCGATGATCTCGGAGCCCATACCTACTAAAGGAATCTCCTAGAAAAACCGATTCGCGAATCGCTTTTTTCAAAATTGAGATTGGATTTGGTTTCGCCCCGCCAAACCGCTCCGAGATCATCGGCTAACTTGGAGGTTTTAGGCCCGGAAACCCGTCGAAACTGCCAATGGCCTTGCTTTCGAAGCTCAAACCTGTTGTTTAACGACCAACCCGAGGCTCCAATGAGTCGGGAAGGGACGGTTCAATGAGCGGAGACACACTGCGTCCAATCGGACATCAATACGCCCTAGCAATGCTAGGCGGCGGTGAAGAGCGGGTCCGCTCCCTAGCGCAGTCTGCCGGCACTCAGCTGACGATGGATGCCTTCCTTCGTGTCCAGGACGAAGAACCCGTTCCGGCATTTCTGCATTCCGCATTGTGCGCCATGTCGCTTCCGACCAAGCGTCCGAAGGACGACACTCTACCGATTCTTCGCGAAGACGGAAAATATGCACTGGCCATCAATCCACGACCGGTTCTCCAGACGGTCGACGGTAAGCCCGTACTACGAAGCGTTGGTGTGCCCTATGGAGCTTATCCACGCGTTGCGCTGATCTATCTGCTTTCGCAGGCCGTCACCAAGCGATCGCGAGACGTGTACTTGGGCCGTAATTTCACGGAATGGATGCGCCGACTTGGCTACCAGACCGTCTCTTATGGCCCACGGGGAACTGCCAATCTGATGCGCGAGCAAGTCGACCGACTGCTTGCGTGTGAATGGCAAATTCGTTGGGAAGGCAACGACGCCGGCGACAACGCATTCGCCGTACGAGACGTAAAGATTTCAAACGAATACGCAGGATCTCTGGAAAAAAATGGCGCGTTTGCCCGCGAAATTCGGATGTCCGAGGCGTTCTATAGTCACCTTATCGACCACGCCGTTCCGTTGAACGAGATTGCAATCCGTGAGCTCAAGGGCACGCCCACAGCGCTCGATCTCTATACCTACCTTGCGTATAGACTTCCGCGCATCAGCAGCGATCGAGGCCAGGTAATATCTTGGGACCAGTTGGCCAAGCACTTGGGGAACGACGCCGATAGCAAGCGCTTCCGCCAGACCGTGCGCGAAACAATGCAATTGGTCTCCGCTGTCTACCCGAACGCTGACGTCGATTTCAGCGGCAGGAAGGTAGTGCTCCGGCCTTCGCCGGCACCTTTAGAGCGGAAGCTCGTTGGCCCGCACTTGCGGTTGCTGGGCGCTCCGGCCCCGGAAACCGCACCGAGATCATCGGTCGCCAAAGCTCCTCGGTCGACTGTTCGGGACATCAAGGTCTCCGAGCCCGTATTCCCTTTCCCAGCGGGCAGCCTGACCTATGGCGAAAGGGAAACTAAGTTCCGAGCAATCGGGCTTGAGAAGGGTAAGCCCTGGTGCGTCGACACCATGGCGAACGCATTCCGCACCGGCTTTCCCGGTATTAAACAAGAGAGGACCGATGCGGAGTGGCTGAGAGTCTGGGAATCCTTTGTCATTCGTTATGCCGAGCGACGCGCAAATTCGGATGCCGGCTGACCGATGATTTCCGAGCACTTCGGTTAGGCTGAAGCGCAGGACGAGGGGGAGGGGAGTAGGGTCGAACTGGGCAGTCATGCCCATCGTCAACAACCAACCCAGTCCGGACCTACGCAGCCTTGTTCGGCGCATCGGGGGCAATTGGTCCGGTAATACCGCGATGTGTCGGTGCCCTTGCCATGCCGACAGAACCCCATCTCTGTCCATCCGCCAAGGTGATCGAGCCATTCTCGTAACATGCCACGCAGGTTGCGACAGCCGAGACGTACTCAAAGCTCTTCGACGCATCGCAGACCTGCCGACCGTCGATGCCTCCAGCGTGACGCCCAACTTCCAGCGGAGCACTGGAATTCACCTCGCAATCTGGCAAGCCGGTCGACCGATCGAAGGGACTTTGGCGGAGCGATATGTGCGAGGGGTGCGCCAGATCTGGGCACCACTCGAAGACCTGCGCTTTCACCCCCGGTGTCCACGAGGGCAGGGGAAGCTTGCGAGCTTCGAGCCGGCACTCCTCGTTGCGATGCGCAAGGCGGGCGCGATCGCCGCGATCCAGCGGATTTTCCTCGATCCGTCGACAGCGGACTACACCGAGAAGCGCGTCCTCGGCCAGGCTATCGGCGCCGCATGGACCAACGGCCCGCCAGGCAAGACCATCGGCATCTGCGAGGGGTTCGAGACTGCGGCAGCCTATACATCGCTCACCGGTATCCAGGCTTGGGCGATGATGGGTGCCAAACGCTTTCACCAGGTCGACATCCCGGTCTCAGTCGAAACCGTGATCCTGCTGGCCGACAACGACGCCGAGGGCAGGCGCGCGCGCGAACGCGCAGCCGAATCGTACCGCCGACCCGGCCTTGCAATCGAGACCGAATGGCCGCCGGGCCGCATGAACGACTGGGCGCAGCTCCTCAAGCGGTGAGGGGAGGGGGGCTGGAGCGGGCGTGCCGCTGATCGGCACGAGCTCAGGAGTTCTCCGCATGACCATGACGATTCCGCGCGCCAGCGCCATTCTCGGCGCTGCGCGCACACTTGCCGCCAAGCTGCTCCTCGCTGTTCCGATCGACCGCGCTGCTTTGAGCCAGGCCATGACCGAGAGTGCTGGTGGCAATGACGCCGCAGGCGCCTGGCAGCAGCGCGACAGTTTCGAAGCGCTGGAAGTAGCTCTCTCCCTAGTCATTCCCGAGCTTGTCGGCCCCATGGACGTCGGCGCGGCGATCAGCACGCTCGAGGCGCTCTCGCGCGAACTGCCAACCCACACGGTACGCAGCGAGGAGCAAATTCAATTCCAGCAGTTCTCGACACCGCCGGCGCTGGCCCGTCTCGCCGTTCATCTGACACGGCTCTCCAGCGATGACATGTTACTTGAACCGAGCGCAGGCACCGGGATCATCGCTTCGCTTGCCAAGGGCTCGGTCAGGGATCTGATCCTCAATGAACTTGAGCCAACCCGCGCCGACCTGCTCGAGGCCGTATTTCCGGGCAAGAAGGTCTACCGCCACGATGGCGCTAAACTCAGCGCACTGCTCTCCGGAACTGAACGGCCGAGCGTTGTTCTGATGAACCCGCCGTTTTCGGTGTCGCAATCGCGCGGGGAAGATCAGAACACCGCCGCCAGGCACCTGCGGGCCGCGCTCGACCATCTGCTGCCGGGTGGCCGGATCGTTGCGATCATGCCGGACTGGTTCTCGCCCTCGGCCAGGTACGAAGAAACCTTCCGGCGCACCCTCGAAGGCGCGCGGGTCGTCCTCTCGCTCCGTCTGGACAAGGGCGGCTATGCCAAGCACGGCACCGGTATCGCCGTTCGCGTGCTGGTGATCGACAAGGTGCCAGGCGAGATCGGCGTATCCACGATCAATCGCGGTTCGGTCGGCGAACTATTCGCCGCGCTGCCTACCGTGCCACTCCGGGCAACGTTGCGCGACCCGACGCAGGCGGCAGCGCCCCGACCAAAGCTCAGCCTGTTCCGCTCGGTGAAGACCGGTCCAGCCCGGCCCGTGATCGTGCGAGCTCCCCAGACCAACGACGTCCGCCCCGTCGCCTACGAAGTGCTGGACGAACCTGCCGCGATGGGCGAGCAGCGCGGGGTCTATGCCGATTACCGGCCCTCGCGCGTGGTGATCGCGGAGGCTGGCGAACATCCGACCCACCTCGTCGAATCCGCCGCCATGGCCTCGATCGCCGCGCCGAAGCCAAGCTATGTGCCCTCTCTGCCCGAACGCACCGTGACGGCAAGGCTGCTTTCGGCCGCCCAGCTCGAAACCGTGATCTATGCGGGCGAGGCCTGGAGCCGCGATCTCCACGGTCGCTTCAGCCATTCGTCCAGCGAAGTCGCGCTCAAGGAGGATCCCGAGGGCCAGCTTTACCGCACCGGCTTCTTCCTTGGTGACGGCACCGGGGCAGGGAAGGGGAGGCAGGCGGCGGCCTGCATTCTTGATCAGTGGCTGAAGGGCAATCGCCGCCACATCTGGATCTCAAAGAACGCGCCGCTGCTTGAAGATGCTCAGCGCGACTGGACCGCGATCGGCGGCTTGCCGTCAGACATTCTCGATCTTGCCCGCTGGAAGATCGGCGAGGAGATCACCGCGCCAGAAGGCATCCTGTTCGTGCCCTATGGCACGCTCAGAAGCTCGCGCGTCGAGGACACTCGGCTCGACCAGATCGTCCGCTGGGCCGGGGAGGACTTCGAAGGCGTGATCGTCTTCGACGAGGCCCACGAAATGGGCGGCGTCGCCGGCGGGGAAGGGGGCTTTAGCCAGAAAGTGGGGGGCCAGAAGCAGGGCTCGCTCCAGGGCATCGCCGGGGTCCTGCTCCAGAACACGTTGCCCCGCGCCCGCGTGCTTTATGCCTCGGCGACTGGCGCCTCGGACGTCAACAACCTCGCCTATGCGGTCCGGCTTGGCCTGTGGGGGCCGGGCACGGCGTTCGCAACCCGCGAGCAGTTCATCAGCGAAATCCGCGACGGCGGGATTGCCGCGATGGAACTCGTCGCCCGTGACCTCAAGGCGTCTGGACTTTATCTCGCCCGGGCGCTGAGCTTTGCAGGGATTGAGTACGATATCCTGCGCCATGACCTGACGGCAGAGCAGATTGCGATCTACGACACCTATTGCGAGGCCTGGACGATCATCCACCAGAACCTCGAGGCCGCGCTCGAACTCACCGGCATCGTCGATGGGCTAGAGAACAAGACCCTCAACAGCGGCGCCAAGGCAGCTGCCCGCAGCCGGTTCGAGGGGACCAAGCAGCGCTTCTTTGGACAGGTGCTGCTCTCGCTGAAGCTGCCGTCGATCTACCCGGCGATCGACGAGCATCTGGGCGAGGGGGACAGCGTGGTCGTCCAACTGGTGAGCACTGCCGAATCCATCCTCAACCGGCGGCTCGATGAACTGGAGCCGGCTGAGCGTGAGGCGCTCGACATAGCCTATGACTGTAAGGAATATGTCGTTGACTATCTGACCCGGGCCTTCCCGACCCGGCAGATGGAGGAATACAAGGACGAGCTTGGCGATGTGCGCTCCCGCCCGATGTGGGACGAGGCGGGCAATCCGGTCCACAACCCGCAGGCCGAGGCCGCGCGCGCCGACCTGATCGAGCATATCTGCGCCATGCCGCCGATCCCGACCGCGCTTGATGCCCTGCTGGAGCACTACGGCGTGACTGCGGTGGCCGAGGTCACCGGGCGTAGCAAACGCCTCGTCCGGGATGGATCGGGCCAGCAGCGCCTCGAAAGCCGCTCACCTCGGACCAACCTTGCCGAAACCACGGCGTTCATGACGGGGGCCAAGCGTATCCTTGTGTTCTCCGACGCGGGAGGAACGGGCCGCAGCTATCACGCCAGCCTCGATGCGAAAAACCAGCAGCGAAGGGTTCATTTCTTGCTCGAACCTGGCTGGCGCGCGGATCGTGCAATCCAGGGGCTGGGACGCACCCACCGTACCCATCAGGCCTGCCCGCCGCTGTTCCGCCCTGTCACCACCGACTGCAAGGGCGAAGCGCGCTTCACCAGCACGATCGCGCGCCGTCTCGACGCATTGGGCGCACTGACCCGCGGCCAACGCCAGACCGGCGGGCAGGGGATGTTCGATGCCAGCGACAACCTCGAAAGCATTTATGCCAAGCATGCCCTGCACGACTGGTACGGTCTGCTTGCGATGGGGAAGCTCAAGAGTACGACTTTGTCCGAGTTCCAACGGATGAGCGGGCTTGAGCTCACCGACCAGGACGGGATCTTGCGCGAGGACCTGCCGCCGATCCAGCGCTGGCTTAACCGCATCCTCGCCATGAAGATCGCCGTCCAGAACGCCATCTTCGACGAGTTCCTGACCCTTGTCGAAACCCGCGTCTCCGCAGCCAAGGAAGCCGGGACCTTCGACATCGGGGTCGAGACGGTGGCGGTCGAGGCCTGCGAGGTGCTGTCCGACACGGTGATCCGGACCGACCCCGTGACCGGCGCGACCTCGCACCTGCTCGAGCTGTCGCTGACCCAGCGGCGCAAGGTCCTCTCGCTCGAGCGCGTGCTCAAAATGGCATCTTTCGAGGAACAGCAGCTGTTCCTGCGCAATGACAAGTCGGGCAAGGTCGCGCTCGCGATTCCGGCGCCCTCGCACATGGACGAGGAAGGTCACATGATCCGCCGCTACGAACTCGTGCGGCCGCTGCGCAGCGAGTACCTGCGCGCCGACCGGCTCGACGAGTCCGCCTGGGAGCCTGTTACCAATTCCCGGTTCAGCGCCTTGTGGGAAGAGGAATACGCTGCCGACGAGAGCCAGTTGGTCACCGAAACGGCCTATCTCGCGACGGGGCTGCTCCTGCCGATCTGGGGCGCGCTTCCCAAGGAGGACCTCACGGTCAACCGCATCGTCGATAAGTCGGGCGCCTCCTGGCTCGGCCGGCATGTCCACGACCTCTACGTCGATGCGACCCTCGAGAAACTCGGGGTTGCCCGCAAGGCGCAGACCGATCCCGCCAAGATCGCAGCGGCCATCCTTGGCGGGGGCACGTGGAAGGCGCCGCATCCCCTCAATTTTACGATCCGGACGTCCCGGGTGAACGGTTCCCGACGGATCGAGATCGTCGACGCTGAAGCCGCGCGCATCCCCGAGCTCAAGGCAAAGGGCTGCTTCACCGAGATCATCGCCTATAAGACGCGCGTGTTCGTACCGGTGGACGGGGCGAGCGAGATCCTTGGGCGCATCGTCGCCTAGGCCTCGGTTCCCGACCTTGCAGGTCAGATGGATTCCGCGTGGCCACTCAGGATCGATGCGGTGACGAACAGGCCATGTGCCTCCAGAGAGCGCAGGTAGTCCTCAGCGGACATTTCCGGCCGCTTGAGCCGAATACGCAGAGTGCGGATGGCGGCAACGGCCTTGCCCTCATCGAGCGCGATGGTGTCTGCGATGAACTCGTCTGCGGTCCGCGCTTCGATGTTGAGCGGCGCGAGAATTGCTGCCGGAAAATCGTTGATATTTTCAGTTACGACAGCCTGGACTTGTGTCTGGACTGCGGCGGCCAGGACATGTTCGTCATTGGCGTCGGGAAGTCCGAACGTCAGGGCCGCGACCGAAGCGTGCGCCTCAACTAGGGCTTCGGGGAAGGCCCGGTGCATGGCTTCGACCGATCGGGCAGCCCTTGCGGACGCGTCCTCGAACCCGCGCTCGGCGAAGATCTTGTGCAAGGCCGCGCCAGTCTCATCAAGAATGCGCTGCGACCAGCGCACACGGAAGAATTCCGCCTCGGCGAGGGTGAGCAGCAGATCTCGGCGAGGCACACTCACCAGTGTGCACGCATCGACGAGTGCGGTGTAACGATTGGCGAACATGGCAGGGTCAGATCAATATAGGTCCGCGCCGTCCGCAATCAGTTCGTCCATCGCCTTCGAACGAATCTTGTCGCGCGCTGCCTTGTACGCAAACACGTCCTCGGCCTTGAGCCGCCGATGCCGTCCTACCATGCTGTGCGGGATGTCACCCTTCTCGATCAACCTGATCAGGTAAGGGCGGGACATGTTGAGCAGATCTGCTGCCTGCTGCGTCGTCAGCATCTGCTGGATCGGCACGAGCGTGACGGCATCTCCGCTCCCGATGTGACGCAGCAACTCGAGGAACAGGTCCGACATCGCCGGTGTCAGCGAGATTTCGACCGGCTTCCTGGTCTTGGGATCCGGTATGTGCAGTTTGGCTTCGCCGGCCTTCTGCGAGGCCAGAATACGCCGTAGCTGGTTGGCGATCTGGCGATCGTCGGCAGAGGGCAGCCTGTTGCCAAAAGGCAAGGCAGTGGCTGGCAGTGTCATCGTTTCTCTCCGCTGATGGCGATATTCGCTAGCGCATATTCGCAATAAACGCAACTAAGTTGTGCAATCTGGGTTCCGCGGACGATCCGGGCCGTGAGGCATAAATCTAAAATTTATGCCTCACGGCATCGAGCGAGCCGCTTTGGCACGCGCAGTCTTTCCCGGGAAATTGGGCAATCCTGAAACCGTGAGGGGAGGGGGGCTGGAAGGGGTGAGCCGAAGGGCTCGGCCAAATCCGGCCTTCAGGAGCACTCCCATGAACGACATCGAGTTGATCCCGCTCGGCAAGCTACGCCTGTCCGAAGCCAACGTCCGCAAAAACGACAGCAACCTCTTCATCGAGGAACTGGCCGCCAATATCGAGGCCAAGGGCCTCCTCCAGAACCTGATCGTGGTGCCCGCCAAGAAGCGGGGCATGTTCGACGTCACCGCGGGCGGACGCCGCCTGCGCGCACTCAACTATCTGCTCGCCGCAGGCAAGCTCCCCAAGGATCATCCCGTCGCCTGCCGCGTCCTTGACATCGACGCCGCCGAGCAGTCCGAACTCTCGCTGATCGAGAACGTCATCCGGCTCGACATGACGCCGACCGATGAAATCCGCGCCTACAAGCACTTCGTCAACGAGGGAAGCGACCTCGACGCGATCGCAAAGCGGTTTGGTCGCACCCGCCGGTTCATCGAAGGCCGCCTGCGGCTTGCTGACCTCGCCGATCCGATCTTCGCCGCGCTCGAGGAAGGCAAGATCACGCTCGATGTCGCCAAGGCCTATGCGACGACGCCCAACCATGACCGCCAGATGATGGTCTGGAACGAGCTGTCGAATAGCTGGCAGGGCAACAACCCTGATTCCATCCGCCGCATGGTGACGCACAGCGCGATCCGCTCGTCCTCGCCGATGGCGAAGCTCGCCAGCGAAGCGGAATACCTTGCCGCTGGAGGCAAGATCGAGCGTGACCTTTTCACCGAAGATGGCGGCGAGACCTGGATCGATGCCGAGATCGCCCAGCGCATCGCCGGTGAGAAGCTCCAGGCCTACGCGGCCGAGGTCGCCCAAACCTCCGGCTATGCCTGGGTGCGCCCGATCCTCGAAACCCGCGTCACCTATAATGCGACCGAAGACCTCCACCAGGTCCATCTCGAACCGGCGCCGCTGACCGACGAGGAACAGGTCGAGGCTGACAAGCTCCTCGAGACGATCTCGGCGCTGGAAGCCGAAAGCGAAACCCTCGACGAGGACGACGAGGCTGCCGCCGCCGAGTTCCAGGAGCGCTGGGATGCCGCGAGCAGCGCCTACGACGCGCTCCACGACAAACCCCCTGTGATCCCGGAGGAGATGAAGGCCAACGTCGGCTGCTTCGTGATCATAGGCGCCGACGGTCAGCCCGCGGTCGCCAGCGGGCTCTACAGCGACAAGCCGCTCGAACGCCGCAAGGCACGCGGGTCCGACGCGGGCGAGGGAGCAGGCGGAGCCGGGGAGGGCGGTAGCGCCTCCTCCGCACCCAAGCCGCTCTCGCAGAAGCTGGTCGAGGAACTCGCGGTCCAGCGCCGCGATATTCTCGCGATCAACCTCGCCTCGAACCCGGCGATCGCGCTCGACTACCTGATCTTTGCGATCGCCGACTCCCGCGCGCTCTACAGCGCGCAGGCCTTGGGCACGACGCTCCGCGCGCCGTCGCCCTCGCTCTACCTCGCCAACTACCCGGAAAGCCCGGCGCATACGCTGATGGCCGACATGCGTGAGACGCTCGACCTGTCGTGGACCGAGCATCGCCGCACGGTCGACCGTTTCTCGGCGTTCAGCGCGCTCGACGACGATGCCAAGGCAAGCTGGCTCGCCTGGTGCATGGCAAAGACGCTGGAGGCTAGCATGGGGATCGACAAGAAGGCGGGCCAGTCCGGACCCGAGCCGATCGACCTTCACGACCATCTCGCCGCCCTGATGGGGATCAACGTCGCCAGCCACTGGCGGCCGACCTCTGCCAACTACTTCGACCGCGTCAGCAAGCAGACGCTGCTCGCCCATGTCAGCGAGGTCGGCGGACCGACCATGGCGGCGAGTTTCATGGGCTCGAAGAAGGGCGACCTCTCGGCTTCCTGCGAGAAGCTGTTCGCCGGCGAGACCATCGTCGCCCCCGAGGTGAAGGAAGCCGCCCTCGCGTGGGTACCCGAAGCCATGCGGTTCCGGGTGCTCGCTGCGAGCGAGCCCGATGACGAAGCGCCGGTCGAGCCCGAACCCGAGAGCGATGCGGGCGAGTTCGAACCTGCCGAAGAGCAGGACGCCGAGGCCGGCGAGACCGCCGACGCCTGAACCAGCCTCGCCGGCACGCTGCCCGCGCATCCCATGCGCCCTGCGGCAGCGTGCCGGTCCATCCAGGAACCACTTCATGACCATGATCACCAAGCTGCGCGCCCGGGTCTCTCCGCACGCGATCTCGAAGGTCACCCGGATCTTCAACGGGACCCTCGACGACATCTTCAATGAGCTCTTCCAGAACGCCCGCCGCGCGGGTGCGACCAGCATTGCCGTCACCGCCGAGCACGTGGGCGATGTCTGCCTCATCACGGTAGGCGATGACGGCGCCGGGATTGCCGACCCGGTCGACCTTCTCTCACTTGGCCAATCCGACTGGTCCGACGAGTGCCGTACCCGCGAGGACCCGGCGGGCATGGGCTTCTTCAGCCTGGCCGGCCTCGATACTGTCGTCAGTTCGCGGAGCGCGGGCGGCGCGTTCTCGCTGGTAATCACAGGCGATGCCTGGACCGGCGAGGCCGACATCGATGTTCTGCCCTTCGATGGGCCGCGCGGCACGGCAATCGCGTTCCGGTTCGATCCGCAGCCTGACGGTAAGCTCGAACGCTGCGTCGAGGCGGCGGCGCGGTTCTTGGCCGTCCCGGTCAGCTATAACGGCAAGGACCTCGCCCGCGCCGATTTCCTCGCCGATGCGCACAAGGTCATCGAGCGGGACGGCTTCCGCATCGGCGTGTTCCGTGACCGGCATTCACCACATATCGCGACGCTCAACTTCCACGGCCTGACCCTCAAACACGCCTTCCCGGTCGTGAAGGAAGTCCATCACACCCAGTGGTCCGTGCAGGTCGACGTCATCGACGCGCCGGATCTTGTCCTGGTCCTGCCCGCACGCAAGGAAATTTACCGCAACGCGGCGCTCGACCGGCTCGCGGCACTCTGCCGCGAGGCGATCTTTTCGGTCATCCGCGAGGAACCGTTCCACCGCCTGAGCTTCGAGAACTGGCTCGAGGCGAGCTTGCATCACGACGACTTCCCGCAGGCGGCGCGGCAATTGCCGCTGTGGTACCCGACCCTCGCCCGCGACAGCTACCGCGAGGTGCCGCGGTTTGCCGACCTCGAGGCGGGTGCGGCGATCTACGATGACACCGACTCCTTTGACGCGGTCACCTTCGGCCGCGCCTTGCGGCGCTCGAACGGCGGCGAGATGCATCGTCTGGGCGGCCCAGAACCGCGCGCCTTCTACGAGCCGATCACCAATTTCATCGGCTATCCCTGGTACGACGCCCTCCCGGCCTTTGTGCGCACCGGCGAGCGCTTCACCTTCGACGGCGGCATGCCTGCGGGCGAAGCCGAGGCCGTCACCCTGCGCCCAGACGCGATCACCATCGAACTCACCGACCAGCACGACCAGCGGCTCGATCTCGAAACCGACTTTGCGATCATGGAAGATGCCGACTCATGGGGCGATCCCGACTGCGCGCGCATTGCGCTGACCCGGAACACCGCGCTTGGGCCCGATGATCTCACCGACCTCATCATCGATGCGGTGTTCAGCCCTTCCGACGATTCCGATGCGGACAGCTACGACACCCAGGAGACCCGCTTCCGCCACGATGCGGCGGTGCGTGCCCATGCCATCCTCGAAGGCGAGGACGCGGCGATCCTTGCCGGCATCCGCATGGCCTTCGCCGACCGGGTCGCCTGGCGCATTCCGCACGGGCGCACGCTGCGCCTCTCCTGGTCGAGTGCAGCCTCTGACATCACCCTCGATCCTGCCCAGGAGGGCCCGGCCCAATGACCCGTCATCCCAAACCCGACGTCGCGCAGGTCATCACCGACCTGATCCTCGAGAAGATCGCCGCCGGCACCGCCCCGTGGCTCAAACCCTGGACCTCGACCAGCACACGGCCGCTCCGCCACAACGGAGTCCCCTATTCCGGGATCAATACCTTCTTCCTTTGGGCGGTCGCCGAAAGCCGGAGCTACGCCAGCCCCTACTGGATGACCTTCCGTCAGGCGCTCGAACTCGGCGCCCATGTCCGCAAGGGCGAGAGCGGCTCGTTCAGCGTGTTCTACAGCTCCGCGCGCAAGACCGACACCGATCGCGAGACCGGTGAAACAACAGAGAAGACGATCCGGTTCATGAAGTGGAACCACGTGTTCAACGCCTCGCAGATCGAGGGGCTGCCGGCGCACTACTACCCCGAGCCGCCGGACCCCAAGGCGATCGGCGAACTCTCGGCCGGGGTGCAGGCCTTTCTCGACGCGATCCCGATCCGTGTCGTCCACGGCGGCGACAGCGCGCATTACACGCCGAGCACCGACACGGTGACGCTACCATCGCCGGGCGCGTTTCACTCGATCGAGGCTTACTTCTCGACCCGCTGTCACGAACTCGGCCACGCCACGGGGGCGGTCAAGCGGCTCAATCGCCAGTTCGGCAAGCGTTTCGGGGACGATGCCTATGCCTTCGAAGAGATCGTCGCCTCGCTGTGCCAAGCCACCCTCTGCGCCGAATACGGCCTCCCCAACGAACTCCACGACAGCCACGCCTCCTACATCCACCACTGGATGAAGATCCTGCGCGGCGACAAGACTGCCATCCTTCACGCGGCGGCCAAGGCCGAGCAGGCGGTGAAGTGGCTGCGCCAGTTTGATCCGGCGCTCGGTTCGCCCCTGCCGGATGAACTCAAGGAGGCGGCCTGACGGCGTCCGGAAAGCCGAGGCACTGCGATCACTCGCATGGCGAGCGGGAAGGGGAGGGGGTGGAAGTCCGATGCGCCAGGGGGCGCAAAGGGAGATTTCACCGATGAACTACGATCTCGACTTCCGCTATCGCCGTGCCCTGCAGCCCGACGCGCTCGCGAGCATTGCCACCGCCACCCAGGCCGTCGTCGATGCGATGCAGGACGCCCGCAATGCCGGGATCGACCCGGCCCGCGATCCCGCAACCATCCTGCTCGCGCGTCACGTCGGCCGCATCGCGCTCGGCCACGCGCCTGATGAAACCTTCGCCGAAGACCTGCCGCTGCGTCGGCAATGTCTCGCCAAGATCGACGAACTGAAGTCGAAGCCCGCGCTCGTGGCGCTTGCCCGCCGCGGCATCGGTTACGATCCCGAAGCCAAGCGCGCCTTCCACCGCGAGGCGCGTTCGGCGCTGCGGGTGGCGGCGCGCTATCTCGGTCTCGAGCCGGATCAGTACGACCTGCGCAGTAACTTTGCGGGGCCTGCGGTCTCAGGCGAGATCACGCTCCACGGCGACGAGATCTACGTCCAGGTCTCGATCCCCTGCATCCGTCCGGGCCGCGAGGTCATGTTCCGGCGCTGCAAGGGCCGCCAGGACTACCTCGGCGACCGAAATCACTTCTGCGACATCGCCGTCCTTGCCGCGCCGCAGAGCTTCCGCGCGCTCGTTGTCCGCGAGACCGGCCTTTCCATCAACCCACGCCAACAGGCGCTCGTCTAGGAGAACCGTTATGGGTTGGCTGTTCATGTCCCGCGGCGGCATGGCCCCGTTCGCCACGCCAAAGGCCTATCTCGATAACCAGTGCACATATCCGCCCGACCCCGAAAAGGGCCGGGCGACGGGGCTGCGTGTCCTCAAATCCACCGTGCGTTCGGGCGCCTACTACGCCGCCTGCCAGAGCTACGACCTTGAGGCCCCGCGCGAGACCTTCGCGATCATCTGCCTCGTCAAATGGAACCCCGGCGCGCGCAGCGGTGAGGAGTTTGGGTACAAGGACAGTGCGCCGTTGCGGCGCTGAAATGGAGTATCAGTGATGATGAGGTAAGTTGAGAATGCCTCTGCTCGCCGGACTAACCTCGGGCCTCACAAGGTCTGAAATCCCGAAAGGGACGGGGAACAATAGCATGTTCGGAAAAGGCCAGATGCGTCTTAGTCGCAAATGGAGGCGATGACGGTCAGGGCAAGGTGCGTATGGTGAAGGCTACACTGCTTAAATCCCAGTCTGCAGCAATCTATATAGCGATACTGGCGAAAGCGACTGTCACGCCAGGTCCGGATGATGACAGCGGTCTCATGTCTTGGCCGCCTGTTTCTCAGCCCATCCGGTGCGCCTCTCGTCGAGGGGTTTAGTGGACGAACGGGACACCTAACCGCGCCGCATCTCCATTCAGCGTAACTACGGGATGCCCTAAACAGGCGGCTTCTGCCGGCCTGCATGGGTACGGAGCCGCCATATTACTCAAATGCCCGGGGTAATGCCCGGGACATCGACCTCTTCGGAGGCGGCGGTGCAACTGTATAAGGTCTCGAGCGATCGGGCCGAAAGCGGGGAAGACCGGGGGAAGGGCGGCAGCTGTGATTCTTCAACCACCGATCATGGGGTGTGCTGATGCTGCCAGAAACTGTGAAAGGCCGGTTGGAGGCCATTCCGGCGCTCGTTGCGTCGGGCAAAAGGGTGAATGGACTCTATCGTCTGATGGGGTCTCGCCTCCTTTGGGAGGAGGGGCTCCAGAAGATCGGATCCAACAAGGGTGCGATGACGCCGGGTATTGACGGCGAGACCTTCGCGGACTTCGGACCGGAAGACCTCGACCCGATTATCGCCAGCGTGACGGCAGGGACCTATGATCCCAAACCAGTGCGTCGGGTGTTTATCCCGAAAGGCAAGGGCAAACGGCGTCCGCTGGGCATTCCCACGCGCGACGACCGCCTCGTTCAGGAAGTGGCGCGGCAACTGCTCGAACGGATCTATGAACCGGTGTTCTCGAACGCCTCCCATGGATTCCGGCCGGGCCGGTCGTGTCATACGGCGCTTGAACACGTCAAAGCCGTATGGACGGGGGTGAAATGGCTCGTAGATGTGGATGTCGCGGGGTTCTTCGAGAACATCGACCACGACATCCTCCTGCGGCTGTTGCGGAAAAGGATCGATGACGAGAAATTCATCGGCTTGATCGGCAGCATGCTTAAGGCGGGTGTTATGGAAGACCGGGTTCACACCCGGACCTACAGCGGCACTCCGCAGGGCGGTATCGTCTCTCCAATCTTGGCCAACATCTACCTCCATGAACTCGATATGTTCATGGCGGAACGGATCGCGGCTTTCGAGAGGGGGAAGGTCCGTGCCACGAACCCGGAATATGGGCGACTGGCTGGGCGCATCCAGAAACAACGGAAGCGCGTCACCATGCTGCGGGCCAAAGACAATGTCGACGAGGTGAAGGTTGCGGCCTCCTTGGCCAAAATCCAAACCTTACTGCCGCAAAAGCGGTCCATCCCGTCGAGAGACGCGATGGACCCCGGTTATCGCCGACTTCGTTACTGTCGCTACGCGGACGACTTCATGATTGGGGTTATCGGTAGCAAGGAGGATGCACGAAGCGTGTTCGCCGAAGTCAGGGCATTCCTGACCGAGGCGCTGGCGCTCACGGTGTCCGAGGAGAAAAGCGGTATCCGCAAGGCGAGCGATGGAGCCGCCTTCCTTGGATATGAGGTCCGCACATATACGACACGCCAACGGGTTGTCCGGAGCCGACAAGGTTCCGTCAGCTTCCTTCGTAGGCCGCCGTCGGAAGTGATGCAGCTGCATGTCCCTTGGGAGAAGGTCCACGCGTTCGCTTCTGCAAAAGGTTATGGTGATCTGTCGGTGTTGAAGCCGCGTCATCGTAGCCTGCTGCTCAGCTGCAGCGACGTTGAGATCGTCCTAGCTTACAACGCCGAATTGCGGGGTTTTGCGAACTACTATGCTCTCGCCAAGGATGTGAGCTTCAAGCTGAACAGGCTTGAGTTTCTCCAGCGGTGGAGCTTGTTCAAGACCTTGGCCAGCAAGCACAAAACCAATGTGCGAGCGGTCGTGGCCCGCATGAGGACGGGGCAGGAATTCACCATCGGCTACGACGTCGATGGCCAGCCCCGATCGGTCAAAGTCTGGAAACTGGCTCATCTGAAACGTGATCCGGCCACCTCGTCCAGGATTGATATCCAGCCTTGGACGCAGGTGTTCACCCACTCACGTACGGACTGGGTTGATCGTCAGAATGCCAAGCAATGCGAGGCTTGCGGTCGATCCGATGTTCCGTGTCAGGTGCACCATATCCGGGGGATGGCCGATGTTTCGCACCGCGGTTTTGTCGTGAGAATGAAGGTGGCACGCGCCCGCAGGACGGTGGTCCTGTGCGAGCAATGCCACTGGGATACTCACAGAGGCCGCCTGCCCGATCTACGGCAAAGTGATGGTTCGTCACAGTGGAGAGCCGCATGCGGTGAAAGCTGCACGTGCGGTTCGGCGGGGGGATCAGGGCTGACTCCATGAGCAGCACCAATCCTACCCGACTGAGCGAAACGATGGGGCCGTACAATTACGACTGCCCCGCATCGATCCTCGACTTGCTCGGGCCACCTGGCAACGAATATGCTGCGCAGTGGCGCGAGCATTGCCGCCAACGCCTCGCCCTGACCACGCGCCGCAAGCCGGCGCCGGGCGACATGCTGGTGCTGGCCGAGCCGCTGACCTTCACCGACGGGCAGAGCGAGCGAAGCTTCCGCGTGGTCCAGTCGGGCCGCAAGACTACCTTACGCCGGGTAAGCGACGGGGTCGGGGTGAAGATCAGCAAGCTGATGAGCCGCGCCTGGACGATCGTGCCGCCGCCTGCGGCCCCGTCAGCTTCGTGACCTGGCACCCAAACGAGTAGCGCCATGACCGACCCCGCACCACCTCAGCGCTCGTCCAAGCGGGCGCGCCTCTGCAGCATCGAGAACGCCAACCGGATCGCAACCCGGGTCGCCGAGCACGTCCAGGGCGACACCGCCGTGGTCAAGACCGGAAACCCGCTGCAGCCCTTTCGCGTGGTGCTGGCGAGCAAGGCGGCGCCGGGGCGCACCGTCTCGCGGGTCGTCACCTGCAACGATGACGAGCCGGATGATCAGTAGGGGCCTGGCCCGCGCTCGACGAACCACGATTGCCCGAGCTCGAAATCGGCGCTGGCCGATACCACCGGTCCGTCGGGCGCTTCGCTGACATAGGGCGAAACGAGGTCCTTCCGCCGAACCCGCGACCGGCTGAGCCAGGCGGCTGTGCGACCGCGGGCCTTGAGGATCGTCAGCAGCCAATCCATCGCCTCGGCCATCTCGACCACGCCGCGCCCGGCAAGGCAGTAGTAGATCGCCCGCTGGAAATCGTCGCACTGCGTGCTGAGAATACCGGCGAGCTTCGCCCGGCCGTTGGGGGCGTTTTCATGCACGAGGGACACTGCCTCGCGCAGTTCCCGGACCGACAGATAGGCGTCGTCCACGCCGACCCCGATGCACAGCGCCGCGATCGCCCGGCGCACCGGCGGCAGGTTCTCGTCGCACGACGCATCGCGCAGGCCGATGTCGAGATCGAAGTGTTCGAGGTGGCTGGGAGCGGGCATGGCGTGATCCTTTCCAAAAGAACGTAGCGTGAACGCTCAGACCCCGTCAACCGGACAGCGGAGGGGAGGGGGCACTCGGCTGGGGATCAACCTTGAAAGGAAGAGCCCATGTCTCAGCTTGCTCAATCTACGCCGGCCGATGCTGACCACACGGCTGAGATCGCTAGGCTCAATGACGCGGCCCGCAATGGTTCGTTGGTCACCTCGCGCACCGTTTTCACCCGGACGCTGGCCGACATCCTTGCTGGCGACGCCGAGGAACCCGGCGCCCGCCAAGCCAGTCTGATGCTGGGCCAAGCGGCGCTGCGCAGGCTGATCAACGAGACCCCGATCGAGCCGGGCAACGACCCTCACGGCGAGCGCGACTTCGGCGCGGTCGAGTTTCAGGGCCACAAGATCTTCTGGAAGATCGACGTCTACGCCAATGACGGGACGTTCTCCTGGGGCTCGGAGATGCCGTGGGACGCGCAGCAAAGCTTCCGCGTGGTCACGATCATGCTGGCGAGCGACTGGTGAGCCGATGAGCCGGTATTCGTTGAAGCCTCTGCCGGAGCACTCGGACATCTTCGAGGTGGCTGTTGGTTGGGACCCGGGGCTGGGCACGTTCTTCGTGATGGTGTTTGGCGTTCCCGATGCCGCCCGCGATCCCATTGTGCGGTACTGGTATGGCGGACAACCGAACCACCTTGTCACGGTTGAGGAACTTCAGAATGTGGCCGCCCCCTACGCTGAAATTCCGGCGGAGTTGGCGAGACAGCTCGCGAACGATCAGCGTGATTCCGAGGTTTATGTTTCACGGCGATTGAGCAGGTTCATTTCACAGCTGCTCAATCGTTGAACGACCGGCAGCTCGCGCGAACATAGCGGTCGTTCATTGCCCATCGAGAGGCTCCTGAAACCTGCCATTCCAGGCCACATCAGTAACGGCGGGAATCCTAACCCTTGGTCGGCACATTGTTATGGAGTAGACAGTAGGCGCAATGTTGAAAAATTCTCCGACCACTTATCTCTCCTGCTGCTTGGCACTCTCGATCACAGTCTCGGGATGCGCCACCGGTCAGAAATTCCGCGGTCCCATCACGATTGCTTCGAATTCCGAAATAATCGTCGTCAGTGCGTCGGCCCGCCAAAAACCGGACGGCATTCTGGTGGGAGGGGATGTCCACCGGAGCAATGGGTATGCAGGGGCGATTCCCGGTCATCTTCATGTGATCGGCTGGGACGGGTCGGGTAACGCGGTTGCGACTGCGGACGTGCCGTGGGGTGAGTTCATGAGCCGACGGTTTCGCCTTGCCTATTTCAAGGCGTTTCTGCCAACCAACAATGTCGCCGCGATCTCGAAGATCAGCATCGAACCCGTCAACCCGTAGCTTCGCGGCCGCCGCCCATTTCCAGGTGTTCGCCATCGCATTGCAATCAAGGCTCAGGTTCGAGCTCTTCTCCCTCGCTTCGGGCGGCCTCCCAGACTTCCTTTGCCGCATCGAGGTTCATCCAGGCGATGGCGAGACCGACAACAATGTCCGGCCAGACCGAGGACCAACCAAGTGTAACCAGACCGGCGCCGATGATGCCGACATTCGCGAACGCATCATTGCGCGCCGACAGAAACGCTGCGCGCGTAAGGCTGCCGTGAACATGCCGCACCCGGGCCAGGAGCAGCGCACAGCCAAGATTGACGACGAGCGCACCCAGCCCGGTGATCGACAGGGCGAAGGCATCGGGTGGGAGTGGATGCGACACCTTGCTCCACAGGGTCGCCAGAAACGCTATCGCAGGCAGCAGCAGGACCAGAGCCAGCAGGTAACCAACCCTGCGGCGCGCCAGCGCACTCCATCCGAGCGCCATCAGGATCAGGAAGTTGACGGTTGCATCCTCGAAGAAATCTGCGCTGTCTGCCAGCAGCGATGCCGAGCCGATGCGCAGCGCAACCGTCCCTTCGATGAAGAAATATGCAAGATTGCACAGGGCTACGATGACGATCGCGCGTCTTACTGTGCTGCCGGTCATGCTGCCTGCTCCTTACCCTGAGCATGACGATATCTGAGGATCAGGGCCGGCAGCAACATCAGGCTCATGACAGTCGAGGTCACGAGTCCGCCGAGGATGACCGCGGCCATGGGCCCTTGCACTTCACGGCCTGCTTGTCCCGCCTCAATCGCCAACGGCAACAGGCCGAGGGCAGTAACGAGTGCCGTCATCAAGATCGGCGTGACCCGTTCCTCGGCGGCCCGCATCACGGTTGCCCGATCGAACGGCAGTCCTTCCTCATCAACGAGGTGATCGACATGGGCGACCAGCAGGATCGCATTGCGCGCGGCAATACCGAACAGCGTGACGAACCCGACCAGCGCCCCGAGCGAGAGAACGCCGCCAGTCAGTGCAATTGCGATCACACCGCCCACCAGCGCGAACGGCGTTCCGGCAAGGATCAGCGCTGCCGCCCGGGCGCCGCCGAAGGCAAGGATCAGCAGGCCGACGATCGCGATGGCGGCCACCGCGACATTGAGCGCAATCTGGCGGGTCGCCGCAGCCTGGCCTGCCGCCACGCCGGTAAACGACAGCGATACACCGGGGGGCAGCTTGACCTTGGCGGCAATCGCGGCACGCGCATCGCGCTCGAAACCCGCGACGTCGGATCGCGTCGGATTGATCGTGACGACCTGGCGCCGCTGACCTCCGGCGCGGGCGATCGAAGCGCGTCCTTCGCCCAATGACAGCGTCGCAATGTCACCGAGGCGGACCGAGGACCCGTCGCTGGCGCGCACCAGCATCGCCGCTACGCTCTCGGGGTCCTGGCGCAGTTCGGGCGGAAGAACCACCGCCACGTCGGTTGTCCGGTCGGGGTCGGCGACCTCTCCGGCGACATGGCCCTGGAAGGCGATCTCGATAGCATCGTTGGCGTCAGTTGGCGTCACGCCATGCACCGCCATGCGGGCCGGATCGAGTGCGATCGACAGGAGCGGCGTGCCGGGCGGCGACTTAACCTGAACGTCCGCAGCATCGGGAACCGCCTTGACCACCCGCGCGATGTCGCCTGCGATCCGGTCAAGCACGTCGAGGTCCGAACCATAGACATTGATGGCTAGCTGGGCGGTCTCGCCGGAGAGCGACTCGCCGATCCGGTCGCCAAGGAAGGTCAGCGTCGCGCTCTGGATGGCCGGATAGCGCCCCAGAACCTTGCGAATTTCAGCCTGCGCGCGGTCTTCGCCGCCAGCACCGCCAGGCTTGAGTTCGACATGCATCTCGCTGCGGTTGGGCGGGAAGGGATCTTCGCCGCTTTCGGCCCGGCCAATCTGCTGCTCGACCGTCGCCACCTCGGGAATGGCAAGTAAATCCCGCGAC